>JAFWPH010000040.1 GCA_017509605.1 Bacteroidaceae bacterium
AGGCCGTTCCAAAGCAGTTTGGGGGATTTTTAGTTGTCTTATGCAAAGTTATAAAAAATATATGACACTGGCAATCAAATCGTTATGTTTCTTCTGACTATTTGACGACATTCCCTATTTAGTCAAGAGTCGAGAGTCAAGAGTCAAGGGTCGGCCTGCGGCCTCAAAATTATAAAAAAATGAGATTAAAAAATTATAAAAATTCTATTTGTGTTATTTGGAGTCGCCTACGGCAAGAAATCTCACTCGAGGCAAATCAAACAAATCTTTTTATATAGATACTATAGATGGTATAGACATTAATAGATACTATAGATGGTATATTACTATAGATATTATAGATATTATAGATACTATAGATGGTATAGATGATATGAGATGGTATAGATACTTTGAATTTGATGAATTGACGTTTTTTTAATGATTATGGATTTTTAGCAAAGTTAAGACGAATGAGAATGAGGGCAGAAATAAAGGGAAAACGAATTTGAGAATTACAGTCAAAAAGTCGAGGGTCGAGGGGCGTTATTAGGCATAGAAGACCTGAGACTTTAGCTTTTTTGAGGCTTTAGTATTTTAGATGTGAAGGCTGATTTCCGGCTCGTCCATGAGCAGGCAGTAGTGCTAAGAGAGGAGGAGAGAACGCTTAACGTCATTCTTGCCATGTTTCCATGGAAATGTTAAAATGGGGGTATTTGTGTATAATTATTCAGACGGTGTATATTATGGAGTGGTTTGAGGAATGTTTCTTGTATGGTTATGCGATGTTATATGCAAAAATGTTTCATGGGCGTGACATTTTAAAACATGGAAAGAGTGGCTCAAGAAGTCATAAGGAACGAGGAATAAGGATTGCATCTTTGTAAAAAAGTGTAATAAGTTTGGTGTGTTCGTGTAAATTGCTTAAATTGCACTTTATAAGACATGAGGCATAATACATGAAGTCTCTTGAAAACCATTGATTTGGGAAGAGACTGACATATTAACCCAAATAACAAAGACATGATTAATCTTATCAAATATCTTCTCTTGGCAATGGTTATTATGTTTCCATCGGTCGTGAATGCCGATGGATGGGATGGACAATACCAACAGGTGGAGGCAGGTATCCGACAGTTCAAGGCCGACACCATTCATCAATTTGTGATTACCGACTACGGGGCAAAGACCAAAGACAAGGCCAAGGCCAACCAGAAAGCCATCAACAAAGCCATCAGCGAGTGCGCCCGTCGAGGTGGCGGTACGGTGGTCGTGCCTGAAGGTACATGGAACACTGGCGGTCTGACACTGCAGAGTGGTGTGAACCTCCATTTGGAGAAGGGTGCGACGCTACTTTTTTCGTCCGACAAGTCGCTCTATCCGCTTGTGCTTACCCGTTGGGAGGGACAAGACCTCATGAACTACCAGCCCTTCATCTATGCGCGCGACGCTAAGGATGTGGCCATCACGGGCGAAGGCACCATCGACGGTGGTGCGGGTATGGACAACTGGTGGCCGATGTGTGGTTCCGCACGTTTCGGCTGGAAGGAAGGCATACCGGCGCAGAAGGACGGCGACCGCGAGAATCTCATGAAGATGGCTGAGAACAATGTGCCTGTGGAGGAGAGAATTTTCGGGCAAGGACACACTTTGCGTCCTCAACTTGTCAACTTTGTGGATTGCGACGGTGTGTTGGTCGAGGGTGTCACCTTACTGCGCTCGCCTTTCTGGGTGCTGCACCCCCTACGTAGCAAGAATGTGGTGGTGCGCGGCGTGACCTTCTGGAACGAAGGTCCCAACGGCGATGGCTGCGACCCAGAGTCGTGTGATGGTGTGTTGATCGAGGACTGCCGTTTCCACACCGGTGACGACTGCATCGCCATCAAGAGCGGACGCAATGCCGACGGACGCCGTTGGAAGCTGCCAAGCCAGAACATCATCGTGCGACGTTGTTCCATGGAGGATGGACATGGCGGTGTGGTCATCGGTAGCGAAGTGAGCGGTGGATGCCGCAACGTCTTCGTCGAGAACTGCACCATGGACAGCGAGAACCTGGATCGTGTCATCCGCATCAAGACCAGTACCTGCCGTGGCGGCGTCACCGAGAACGTCTATGTCAGGAACGTGGAGGTGGGACAATGCCGGGAGGCGGTGCTGAAAATCAACCTCAACTACGAAAGCCGAGAGACCGCCCAGCGCGGATTCATACCCACGGTACGCAACGTCTTTTTAGAGAATGTCAACTGCAAGAAGTCGCGCTACGGCGTGCTGATCATCGGACTCGACACCACCTTGCAGGTATATAACATCAACCTTGCCAACTGCCGCTTCGATGGAGTGGAGCGAGGCAACAGCATCACAGGACAGGTGCGCGACATCCGTTACCATCACCTCTTCATCAATGGAGAGAAAACCTCGTTCGCACTGCCTGGATGTGAAGACCACTACAGCCAGTGGATGGTGCAGTCGGAGATGCGCCGCGCTATCAAAAGTTACCTCCTCGACTTCTCTAAGCGTCCCAAATGGAGCTATGTGATGGGCATCGAACTGGAGTCGATGCTCGACACCTACCTCCGTTATGGTGGAGACGATATCAAGGCCTACCTCAAGGAGTACACCGACACCATGATCCTGCAGGACGGCATCATCCGTGATTATAATTTCAAAGACCTGAATATCGACAATATCCGGACAGGACGTTATGTTTTGCGCGCCAACCAACTGTGGAGCGAGGACAAGAACGGAAAGGCTGCTGCCACTTTGATGCAACAACTCGACAGTATGCCTCGAACCATCGACGGCATCTGGTGGCACAAGAAGATATATCCCAATCAGGTGTGGCTCGACGGACTCTACATGGGACTGCCTTTCTACACCATGTACGCCACACAGAACCTGAAAGGGAAGGCTCGCCAGCAGGTGCTGGACGATGCTGTGGATCAAGTCACCAAGACAGCACGGCTGACCCACGACTCCCGCACTGGGCTCTATCGCCATGCCTACGATGCCACTCGCAGCATCTTCTGGGCCGACAAGCAGACAGGACAGTCGCAACACACATGGGGCAGGGCTCAGGGCTGGATGATGATGGCGATGGTGGAGTTGCTCGACGTGATGCCTGATGACTACAGTCGCCGCGGTGAGGTGGTGGATTTGTTGAACGACGTGGCCAAGGCGGTGGTTCGTCATCAGGATACAAAGACAGGACTTTGGTATCAGGTGATGGATGTGGACGACTCGCGCAACTACCTTGAAGCCACTTGCTCCAGCATGTTCTGCTACTCGTTGCTCAAGGCTGCCCGAAAGGGATGGATACCTGCCGATTACCGCCAATACGGCATCAAGGCCTACCAAGGCATCGTTAATCATTTCATCCATGTCAACGGTGACAGCACGATATCTTTGTCGAACTGTTGCTCTGTGGCTGGCCTGGGACCTGAGAACAACAAACGACGTGACGGATCCTTCGATTATTACATCAGTGAACCCATCCGCGACAACGACGCTAAAGGAGTGGCTCCTTTCATCTGGGCTTCGCTTGAGATGGAGATGATGGGCTACAATGTGAACGGACTGCCTCTTAAGGTTGATGACATTGATACCCGCACGGGCACCGACAAGAGCGGCATGAAGTCGGCATCTAAGTTCGGACAGAACACCGAGAACTACGGACAAACGTTACCTGCCGTGTTGGAACCCAACGGCATGACTTTCTGGACTCCGCAGACTCGCGCCACAGAGCGCAAGGGTGTGGCACCGTATTATTATGGTGACCATCTGCTGCAGGGCGTCAGGACCTCCCACTGGCTGGTGGGTGGGGCAACTCAAGACTATGGCTCGTTCACCATCTCGGCCGTCAGCCGCAAGGCAACCACACCAAGCCAGTTGGCGACCTCTTTCTCGCATGATGACGAGATAGCGACCCCAGCTTATTACAGCGTGACACTTCCCCAAGAGAAGATACAAATGGAGATGACCGGACTCAGCCGTTCGGTCATCATTCGTTTGACAGCCCAGGAGCAAGGACGGATGTATGTGGTGCTGAACTGCAACAGCGACGAGGACATGGCAACCCTGACACTCGACAGCAACTCTGGTCTGGTTTTTGCCTCCAATCCCGTGCACCGCATCTACCAGGGATGGGGCGAGGAGGCTGGCTTCAGCGGGCACTTGGTCATGACCTGCGACAAACGTCCTGTTGAGACCTGGACTTTTCATGAGCCTGACAGTCTGAACGATATCATGGCCAATGGGATGGTCATGGCATTCGACATGGATGGGGGCGAGACCTTGCAGGTGAAGGCCGCTACATCGTTTGTCTCCACCGACCATGCCTTGATGAACCTTCAAGAGGAGATGCCGCAGTGGGATTTTGATTCTGTCAGGTGTCAGTTGACTTCCATTTGGAAACAGCAACTCAGCAAGATTCATGTGGAGACAGCCGACAGAAACGCGCTCAGAAAATTCTACGGTTCAATGTACCGCTGTTCGTTCCTGCCCCGCACCTTCTCGGATGTGGATGGTTCCTATCCGTCGTTCGCGGCTTCCAAAGACGCGCCCGTAACGGTGGAGCGAGTGGGGGAGGGACATGTGCATTACTGCGACTTCAGCCTCTGGGATACCTACCGTGCCATGCACCCGTTGCTAAATATCCTCAGTCCCAAGAAGTCGGCCGACATGATGCAGTCGTTGGTCGATATGTACCGTCAAGGCGGTTGGATGCCCATCTTCCCTTGTTGGAACAGTTACACCTCGGCGATGATAGGCGACCATGTGGCGTCGGTTATGGCGGATGCCTACGTGAAGGGGATACGTGGTTTTGACGTGGAGAAAGCCTATGAGGGGTTGCGCCAGAATGCCTTCGTCTCGCCATCGGATGAGGAATACAAGGATGGCAAGGGCAGGCGTGCGCTGCAATCGTATTTGAAATACGGCTACATCCCGCTTGAGGATAGTGTGCCAGATGCTTTCCACAAGCGGGAACAGGTTTCGCGCACTTTGGAGTATGCCTACGATGATTTCGCACTGTCGGTGCTGGCGGAAGCACTCGGACATGGCGATGATGCAAAAGCGCTTGGCAAGAGGGCAAAGAACTACCGTCAGGTCTTCGACCCTCGGACAGGGTTGGTGCAGGGACGGCATGCTGATGGCGGTTTCTTGTCTGATGACAATGCCTTTGTAAAGACATCGTTCATCACTGAAGGAGCGCCTTGTCATTATTCGTGGTATGTGCCACACGACCCTGAGGGCATGATGCAGTGCATGGGTGGAAAGGAACAATATGTGCAGAAACTCGACGCCATGTTCAGTGAACAGAACTATTGGCACGGCAATGAACCCTGCCATCAAGTGGCGTATATGTTCAATTATGCTGGTGAACCAAGGAAGACACAACAGGCGGTGCGTGAAATCATGTACACGGAGTACAAGGAAACGCCTTCGGGACTGGCAGGCAACGACGACGCCGGTCAGATGTCGGCATGGTATATCTTCTCTGCCATGGGCTTCTATCCCGTGTGTCCGGGCACCACGCGATATGAATTGGCCAGTCCTTCATTCGACCGTGTGGTCATCACCCAGGAAAATGGTAGGCAGTTCTGCATCGAAACAGAGAACGCTTCCCCCGAAAACATCTACATTCAGCGCATCACCCGCAACGGCGAGCCCTACGACCAGACCTATATCGACCACAACGATATCGTCAACGGCTGCACTTTCCGATTCTCGATGGGAAAGTGAAAGATGTTTCCAATTTAATCATCCGCATGGCAGAATGCCGTAGGAGTTCCCTCCTTTTCTCCATAACCCCTTAGCTAAAGCTTAACTACCTTTTATAACTTCCGATACTTTAGTAACCTATAAAACAAAGACATCATGGTAAATAATCATCACCAAATCATCCCACTCGCAGTTGTAGCACTGATGGCCACTATGACATGTTCTGCACAATCTTATCCCACCCGATTGCTGGAACATGAGCAGCAGATAGAAGAAATCATGAAGGACATGACGCTCGACGAGAAAATCGCCATGCTCCATGGCAAGAACATGTTCTCCTCTGCAGGTATTCCACGATTGGGCATAGCTGACATGGAGTATGCCGACGGTCCCTTTGGCATCCGTGAGGAGATGGAACCTCATTCATGGAATCCGTTGCACTTGGAGACCGACTATGCCACATTCTTTCCTACTGGTTCGGCATTGGCTGCCACATGGAGCACCGAATGGGCTTACAACTACGGACGAGGCATGAGCCGTGAGGCACGGCTTCGAGGAAAGGACATGATTCTCGGACCTGCCATGAATATCCAGCGCGTACCGACAGGTGGAAGAACTTACGAGTATCTGAGTGAAGACCCATTGCTCAGTGGCGCTTTGGCGGTGGCTTACACGCGTGGATCCCAAGATGACGGGACAGCCGTCTGCCTGAAGCATTATGCACTGAACAACCAAGAGGACTACCGTGGTTTTGTGGATGTGCATATCTCCGACCGCGCTATGTACGAGATTTACCTGCGTCCGTTTGAGATGGCGGTGCGTGAAGCTGATGCCTGGGCGCTGATGGCGGCCTACAACAAAGTGCGTGGACGCTGGTGCTCGGAGAACGAATTGTTGCTCAACACCATTCTCCGCAAGCAGTGGGGATTTCCCGGAATGGTCATCAGCGATTGGGGAGGCGTGCACTCCACAGTCGATGCCGTCACTGCAGGCATGAACGTGGAGATGCCTGGCAACCGTTTTATGGGGCAGGCGCTGCTCGATTCAGTGAAGGCGGGCAAGGTGAGCGAGGAGGTCATCAACCAGCGTGTGCGTGAGATCCTACGAGTGAGGCTTACTGTGGAACCTATAGCTAAGGAAATTGCCAACAGCAAGCCTGTTGGCAATCCTGAGGAAATGGCCATCGCTTTGGAAGTGGCTCGTCGTTCGATTGTCTTGCTCAAGAACGAAGAATGCAGTGCGAAGAAAGGACAGGATGGTGAGAAGCTATTGCCCATCGATTTCAAACGTGTCAAGCGCATCTTAGTCGTAGGCGAGAACGCCGTCACCAAGATGGCCCTTGGCGGTGTGGGTGCCGGTGTGAAAACCCGTCAGGAAATCACTCCGCTTGAAGGACTTCAGAAAGCCCTCGATGGCAAGATCAACATCACGTATGTGCAGGGATACAAAAGTTTTGACCGCAGCAGCCGTGGCAAACGGCAGAGCCCCCAACAACCAGCCGACGCTCAGTTGTTGGAAGAGGCTGTGAAAGCCGCCAAAAATGCAGACTTGGTTCTCTTCTTCGCTGGCGACAACCGTGAGGTGGAGACTGAAGGGTCGGACCGCAAGTCCATCACGCTCCCCTCTGGTCAGGATGAGTTGGCCCAGGCGCTGGCTAAAGCCAACAAGCGACTCGTCACTGTGATTGTGGCGGGAGGGCCCGTGGATGTCAGCACAGTCAGTGAGGTATCTGCTGCCTTGTTGGTTTCATGGTTCAATGGCTCGATGGGAGGTCAGGCGATTGCCGAAGTGCTGACTGGAGATGTGTCGCCTTCTGGCAAGTTGCCCATGACGTGGCCAAAGAAACTGGAGGATGTTCCCGCATACGCCACTGGCTCTTTTCCACAGCAGGTGAACAATGACAACCAAGGCGACATCTTCGTCGGATTGACCAGAAACCAGAGTAATGACCGCAGGCAGCAACTCGTCGCCAACTACGCCGAGGAAAGTCTCGTGGGATATCGTTGGTATGATGCCAAGAAAGTGGCTGTGGCATATCCTTTTGGTTATGGGCTCTCATACGCGCAGTTCCAATATAGCGGCATCAGTGTCAAACCGACGGTGGAAGGATTCGATGTCAACTTCACCCTTGCCAACACTTCAGGAGTAGATGCCGAAGAGGTGGTGCAGGTGTATGTCTCGCGTCCATTGTCTCATATTGAAAGGCCGGAGAAAGAACTCAAGGCTTTCAAGCGGGTGGTGCTGAAGGGAGGCGAGAGTCAGAAGGTGACAGTTCCCGTGCGAAGGACCGACCTCTGTCATTGGGATGAGGCTGCACAGACCTGGATGCTTGAACCTGGCACAATCACCCTCAAGGTTGGCGGTTCCTCCGACAACCTGCCGTTGTCTGCCGAAGTGGTAATATGATGCCAAAGTCCTCGCTTAATCACGCCATTCGTCACAAATTGGTGCCGTGATAGGGATGATTGTCGGACTATTCCTCGGTTCAAAGAAAGAGCAGAAAACAATGAAATAAAGGTTCGGATTCAACACTTGGTATCTGCACACCTGCAATGTAGCCAATGGCGCCTACAATGTGGGTGTGCCTATTGTGTTGAACTCGCCGAAATCATAATACGCGTCAGTTTCCTTCATGAAGTCGATGAGCGAGGCGAAGAATACCTTGATAATTATGTACTTGTTAGAATTGTATAGCAGAAATCAAGTGTACGTTCTTTATGATTTAGTATATAGGAGAACATAGATGATTCGTCTTTTATTACATTCACATTTGTCGAAATGATTCTTTTAAAAACCTTGTAAGAATTAAGTTTCTTATCACACTCAGAATGTTGAATGAAGAATAAATACCTGTTAAGTGGGTATTTCTTCATGATTTCATTTATTTGAGTAGCCAACCTTTCTGTGAATTGTGCATTAACATTTGAAAAGAAGTATGACATATTAATAATGACTAAGGAAGGCAATTCAGAACAACCTTCCCAAAAAGATGAGCCAAGGGCATTAAAAGAGTCAATCATTTGAATTTGAAGTTCTTTACCATGTACTTCATCCCATAATAATTTGCCCATTCGTTTCATCTCGGAAGAAACATCTATGCCAGTATAGACTAAATGTGGTGCAATATCCTTGAAAATTTCTGTAAAAGCAATACCGCAAGTAGCAGGCCCACATCCGATGTCAATCATCTGTACTCTTCCATTGAAGGAGTTGATTTGAGATTCCAGCCAGTCTTTATAACTGGTAAAGATGTTCCTACTACTACAATAATGTTGTCTCATGATGTAATAGCAGTATATCAAGACTTGACGCTCTGGAGACATCATTTCATCAAACATATTGAGTTGATTGGAAAAATTGATTCTTCCATACCCAATGGCCGTCAAGTTAGTAACCATGTCATTGCCAAAAACTTTTGAAGGCCATTCTTCTCCAGAAGCTTCTTTGACTGGTTGTAGAATATGGTGTTCAAAAGCTTTGTTATAACGATTTGATACAGTAAAGGTTGCCTTACTAAGATCAAGATCATCCGTCTCATATTGAGGTACTTGAAAGTGTCCAGAGACAAAATCGTTTTCCGAGACGCGGAAGAAGCCATGTTTGCTACGGACAAATTCCATTAATTTGAAAAATGTGAAATTGTTAGAAAGCAATTCTGCATTTCCAAACATTACGAGATGCTCTTCTGCACGTGTCATCGCAACATTCAACTTACGGTCAACAATGCTTCCGTCTATCTCATCTTCAAAAACATTACTGGTAAGGAATTTGAGTTGGTAATAATGCTGGATGGTGAAGCCGTAGATAATGTACTTACGTTGAGAACCTTGATACCGTTCAACAGTGTCGATGGTGATATTGTGAAGAACTGGAATCCCGTATTTGTCAATCGCTTTTCTTACGGTAGTGATTTGATTACGGTATGGCACTATGACTCCAACAGTACTATCTACTTCAAATTTATCAGTTGTCTCTATCTCATATATTTTCATCACCATAGCTGCAATCATGTTGGCCTCTACTATGTTGACTTTATCAGAGTTGACTTTATCTTTAGGAGGTTCTGTGGCAATAAAGGAGATTCTTCGTGTTTGGAGCAAGTCTGTAATTCCATTTTTACCATCACCTTTCAGGGGCAGACATTCTTTCTGATGGGGGAGAGGAACCATCTCCAACTGATTGTTGTAAAATGAATAATTAGGGAAGAGTGCTATGTCATGGTGCATGCGCCCCTGTTTATGAAGCATATAAGTTACATCCTTGTTCTTGGCATATTTCTTAAGCAATCGCTCAAAAAGTGACAATCGACAATCGTTTAGATAAATGTCCTTCAACAGCACATCATGTACCTTTGATATGTTCTCATCTTGAAGAACAACAGAAGGTAATTGTTTGTAATCGCCTATCAGAACGAACTTTTTAATTGCGGGGATGCCGTCTTTCTGTTCACTAAACAATCCTATTAGGTGGGGCTCCAATAGTTGGGAAGCTTCATCAATGACCGCTAAACTGAATTGTTTGAACTGAAAGAGGAGTATATTGCTAAGTAGCGAAGCTGTTGTACCCACATAGACACGTGTAGAATACAACATTGTTTTTACTTTTTCTTTGTCAGTTTGTTCTACTCTTTTACAGAATAGATGATTTTTGTATTCTTCTGCACAGTTAAACTCACCACCCATTCTGATATAGTCAATTTTCTCGGCTGATAGTTTACTGCAAATTTCATCAACAGCTCTATTAGTGAAAGACAAAAGGAGAACATTGGTGTCTGGTTCCATCAGTTCCTCTTTGACCGTGTTTAACAAGCCAAACGAAGTTTTTCCAGTGCCAGGAGGACCTATGATGAGAAACAAGTCCTTTGCTCTTTTAACACGGAGAGCAAGTTCGTTGAACTCTTTGTAGTCACCTTTCAACTCTACAGTTTTGTCGGTTTTTGGCTCTCTTTGTAAGAGCAATAAGTCGCGTCTTTCTTTTGGAGCAGAGAGGAAAGACTGCATGCCTTTGTATTGAGATGAGTATGACGACTCCATAAAGTCGTGTTCAATTGCCCACAACTTTTTCTTATTTTTCTTTTCTTTATATTTAATATTTTCTCCATATTTAATAAAAAATCTTTTATCAGATTGAGCGTATCTTAGTTCTATTGTTATTGTCCCGGTTTTAATTTCTTTTATCGTTCCTCTTAACACTATTGTTTTACAAGCATTTGGTTCTTCGTCATCGTAAGGATACAGAATCACTATATCACCTGCTCGGAAGTTGGCCATATCGTTCTCGTTTGTCTCTGTGAATCCGAGAGTAACCGACTTGACTTGTCCTCTGTAAGTGTTAGTTGGAGAAACAAGTTCTAGTCGATTATAAATGTTTCCTGCCTTCAGTTTGTCATCCAAAGGGTCATGCCAAGTGGCAGCGAAACCAGAACTATCTTTTGTTTTGTTGCCCAATTTCGACATAGCATGTTCATTGGAAATGAAAGTCAGAAAACGGAAATAGTATGCTTTCTCCAGTTCAGATGCTTGTTGTATGGGATCAAGTATGCTGGCTATCCAGGGACGTTGCCATTTATCCCATAGACTATCACTTGCATTTTTGAAGTTTAGTTTTTCTGGTTTCAACTCATCTAATATTCTATATCCATTGGGCAAAGTGTATAACATCTCAGTCCATGCTAATCTATTTCGGACTTTGATGGCATTGAAAATTAGTTCAGGAGCAAATCCAAGCCCTAAAAGGCTGTCTGTGTATTTTGAATACAGTAAGAACTCATGAAGTTCTCTATTGTTGAGTTCATAGATTTCTCTAAAATTATATCTAATCCATGCCATGTAAAGGAGCATTTGGATATAATGCTCGTCTGTCTGTTTGGGTTTTATAAAATTGTCATAAGGAAAAGCTCCTTTCCCGGATTTCTGTTCAATCAGCAATTTAAAATCCATTTGAAGATAATCTATGCGCCCTTGTAATCCTAACATCTCCGAAAAGAATGAAGGTTCTACTATACCAGATTTTGCTTTAAAATCTGATATATTCAAAGGCAATGTTTCATGGATAACCTTGGCAATATTTTGCTTTTGTTTCTGTGCTTCTTGATGAAAAGTGTAACTCCAATTTAAAGGCTTCGTTGTTTTACTATAATAATTTTGTTCTGCAGCAAGAATACATAAGGCATTGGCATTAAAAAACTTCGAAATTGTATCTTTGTATGAATAAGTGTTTGGCAATTGATAAATGGCCTCATCCAGCATTTGTCCTGCTAAATTTCCCATTAGAAAGTTCTCAGGCTTATTCTCAGGGTCTAATTTTTTTATCAAATCCACATAAGGAGATTCTGCATAACTTGTGAAGCAATGTGCTACAGTGGAGATGTTAACCAAATAGTCAGGTTCAAAGATAATCAACTCTGGATAAATAACACCATCTTTCTCTATAGGTTGTATAAGATTTAATTGAGCGTCTTTGTAGAATAAATTCTTTAAGTATGTCCAGTCATAAGGATAATTTACGTTACCATGTTGATAACATACTTTTTTCGATTCGCCATCTGTCGCATCCTCGGACTGTACATAAACAAATTCATCATCCCAATTGTCTACAATGACCCTTATATAATCGCTAAGAGGTTTGGGTCTGTGTGTTGTTATTATATCTTTAGGGAACTCTGCCTTTAATGATTGGGGTATCTCAGCCTTATAGATGAAAGAGATAAATTGGCATAAGTTTTTTAAATCATATAGGCATAAAACTTCCAGTTCAGCTGATGATAATCCTTTCCTGTTTCTTAAATGCACACGAGTGTCGTTGGTTGCTTTCACCAAAGGAGATTTGGCTTTGTACTCTTTCAGCAGATAGTCTGTCTTAGCAAAGTCACCTCCAAAAGTGATTCGTATCTGGTCTGTTTTTTGGTTTAAACATTTGCGGAATGTTTGATACATGGCCTCGTATGTTCTTTGGTAGTCTGGCCTGAATTTGAGAGCACTTTCCAATTCGTCGAAAAAATTGGTAGAAGCTTCGGGTTCGTAAATTTCATTGATGATTGAGTTCTGATTTCTTAATGATTCTTCTGAGAATTCTTCGATTCTTAGTTTTTCAGGAACCCCTCTAACGAAATCTTCCGACATTACTTGACCATCAAGACCTTCCAAAATAAAAGATAAATTGCGATTATCGAAAACTCTTAACCATGTCTTGACTGAATCAGACAACGAGGTGGTGTCTATATTTGCATCTTGCCAAAAGATGATTGCCGCGCTAATTTGTTGGGGTGTAATGCCTAACAATTTTACCAATCCTTTTGTCGTACGGCTTTTGTCCAATATTATTTGTTCGTAAGGTGTTTTTTCCCCAGCTCCCCCTTCTATAATCTTCTTTTCTGATGTCCATTCTCCATTTTCACGGGCGATAATATTGCCACCCCAATTCTTGAATTCCAGAATTCGAATGCCACCAGATGTGATTAGCAGCCCATCAAGTTCAACTCCCTCGATATTGTAGTTGCCTATCAAAAAACATTCCTTATCACTGTCATTGTATGATTTTCGAAGAAATTGACAGACAGCCTCAAATTGCATTCTTTCAGCTTGGTAATCGTATTCGTTTATTTTGAAAATGTGTAGTGCCATAATATTATTTGGTTATAGTTTCGGTTAGGGGATTTGATTGATGTTGTTTCCAATTGCTTAATGCCAATTTTTTAGAAGTGTTGGCATAACAGTATTCACAAAGATGGGGACAAGTGTTATATTCTCCGATATCTTTTGAAGCCATACATTGGCAAAATGGACGTTGTCCATGGTCTTTTTTGTGTGTGCTTATGAAATAGTGATTGTTGGGTAACAATATTGCTCCTTCGGGAAGATCTGGCTTCCCAAATAAAGTCGGAGCTGGAACGTCTTCTATTTTGACTTTTAGGAATTCCATAAGTTTCTTGTCTTTCCATGCAAGGCGAGTAATTAAATCTCCATCGATGCAACGGTTGTGCACGATGCCATATTTAGCTAAGTCTATCCTTTCTCCACAGGTGGAAAGTTGAAAGTTCCATTCTCTATCTTTATTCATTGCAGATAATCTTTCTGCAAACTCTTCCATTTGTGCTGTGCCCCATTCATGATAATATATGTGATTGTTCATTAAATTCAGTCTTACTTTTCGGTACAAATCAATATCAGCATAACTGAAGACAAGTTTTTCGGTGTAATCTCTCAATTGATCGCCAATAATCTGGATTTTCTTTATTAAATCGTCAATACAAATGTTATCAGTCAGGATTAAGGGGTCAAAGCGCCACACAACAGAACCTTTGCCAAGTTGGTCAACTAATAATTTGAATGTTTCTATACGTGATGCAAGTGACGAAACATTTTCAAGTCTTTCTTGACTATAGTCATTTAGTGTGTATTGAATATAAGAATTGATTCCATTTTCTTGAAGAATATGCAACAAAGGCAGTAATGGACGAGGATTCTTTGACCAAAAGACAATAAAACGTGTGTTTTTAAATGAAACATAACTCTTTACTCCATTAAAAGGATTTGTCCAAGCACAATAACCTACTTTTAACCGATGAAAGAACCAATCTGCATAAAAGGCAGGAATGTCAGTACTCCTGCTAGCAGATATTATTTCTGGAACCAGCATTGATACTAGTTCTCCGTTCTCCCTCGGTAACTTTTCTTTAGTCCATATTGTAGCCATAAGGTGGATACTTTAATGTGGTTAAACATAGTTAATAGTAAGTTTTGTAAGGTATGCGTTTTCTCATGTAAGATATTAGTGTTTCATTCATCGATAGGGAGAAAACTACTTTTGCATTCATTGCTGTCGATATCATCAGCAAAAGTACTACTTTTTTCCATTCATCACAACTTTTTCTGGGAATAATTTGTAGGCACATTTGCCCGCATCAGGAATTTTATTTTGCATTTATGAGTCATTCATTCATGAAAAGATGTATATTTGCAGAAAGAAATCATCTATCGACAAAATGGGAACATACATCAACATAGGAAACGAGGGCTTCCGGTATGACCGTAAGGGGGAATATGTGGATAAATCTGGACTCATTAGGGTTATCAATTCCACCTTGTTCTCAAAAAACCTTTTCACTTGCGTAACCCGCTGCCGACGTTTCGGAAAGTCAATGGCAGCCAAGATGCTATGTGCCTATTACGACCATTCTTGCGATTCACGCGAACTTTTCGCTGATCTTGAAATCGCGGGTGACCCTTCGTTTGAGCAACACCTCAACAAGTATCCCGTGATTTACCTCGACATGACCTATTTCACCACAGACCATGACGACAGCAAGAATATCGTGGAAAGAATCACAACTGAACTCAAGAACGACCTCTCTGAAACTTATCCTGAGAGTACGAATAAATTGAAAGAAGATATCTCACTTATTGACTTTCTTCTGACCATTGCCACCGCTACAGGAGAGAAGTTCATTATGATTATTGATGAATGGGATGCCATCTGTCGAGAGTTTTTGGGAAATCAGGAGGCCATGAAGAACTATGTGGACTGGTTGCGTCTGTTATTCAAAGGAAACAAGAGCGAGAGGGTGTTTGCAGGAGTTTATATGACTGGAATTCTGCCTATCAAGAAATACAACACCCAGTCGGCGCTCAACAATTTCTGGCAATATACTATGGTTCAGCCTATGGGGTTGGAAAGCTATTTTGGTTTCACTCGTGAAGAGGTGCATTCACTTTGCCAGCGTCATGGCATGGACTTTGATGAAATGGTGAAGTGGTATGATGGATACCAAATCGGCAACCAACCTTCAATGTTCAACCCAAGTTCGGTCATGAAAGCGATAGCAAGTAAGTCATGCGACAACTTTTGGGCAGGTACAGGGGCTTTTGATGCCATCGCCAATTATATTGGCATGAACTACGAAGGATTGAAAGATGATGTCATATATATGTTGTCGGGAGGTAGATGTCAGGTCGATACTACGGGTTTTGACAACGACATGGCTGAGGTGAACAACAAAAACGATGTGTTTACTGTGCTTCTACATTTGGGGTATCTTTCTTACGACAAGAATGAGGACGAATGTTATATTCCCAATCGAGAAGTAAGTGGTGAGATGGTAAACGCTGTAAGACGCAACAATTGGAAACAGGTGGCAGACGCTATCGATAATTCCAAGAAGCTCTTGAATGCTACCCTACACGGTGATGCTCAGACAGTAGCTGCAGGCTTGGACAACGTCCATGAGGATAGTACATCCATCCTCTCCTACAATGATGAGAACTCTCTTTCGTGTGCGGTCACACTGGCCTACTATTATGCGAAGAACGACTATATCCTATGCAGAGAACTGGCTACAGGAAAAGGCTTTGCGGATATAGTGATGCTTCCGCGTAAGAATGTGGACAAGCCGGCATTGGTGGTGGAATTGAAATATGACAAGGACGCTGATACCGCTATCCGGCAGATACATGAGAAACGCTATACAGGATTAGTTAGTGAGTTTACTGGTGATATCCTTCTCGTGGGTATCAACTATGACAAGTCACAAAAGAAGCATAACTGCGTGATAGAGAGAATCAGATTGTAAGTTAACTTTTTCTATCGTTGGCTAAAATCTCACACCAAAGAAGGCACGCGCGCTCCATTTGATGTTGTGGACAGCCAGACTCTTTTCATTACCTACATTGGTGAAGTTGAACACCATCGACATGCCGTAGAACGTTCTGCCAGACTGACGGACGATGGCACCGCGTCCCGTGATGATGACCTCGGGGAAATGGTAGTGGAGTGGTACACGGGATTCACCGAAACTCAAAGACGTTTTGCTATATACGATGAAGGTGGGCAAAGCGGAGATGTGCAGCAGCCAATTCTGAGAAGGAACCCAGTTGTAGGCGTAGCCAGCCCCAATGCCGATGTTGGTCATTTTGAACTTCGTTTCCTCTGTTCCATTGATGGTTCCACGCTGTCCTTGGCCTGATGCTGCCAGCAGGAAACTCCCGGCCGAGCGACGCTGTATATAGCTGTAGGAGAAACCGGCGGGATATGAGAAGTGGCGGCTGTTGAAAGCGTAGTAGGCATTCAAGTTCAATGTTTTCATTTTCATGATGCCTTCGCTTAGTTCCAGGCGCTCCATGTCCTCCCATTCGGTCCACCCAGAGAAATTCCGGGCATCTTGGTAGATGAAGTCGAAGCCGTAGCGTTTGCCGTAGGAGTTGATGTTGATTTCGTAATCATGGTATTTACCCATCAGTTTGGCTGGATTGAGTGCCATGTTGACCGAAAGCCCTAAATAACTCACTCCGAAACTGATGGTCGATTTGTAGTCTGCGGTCATTTCCGAGTTGAAGTGGCGGTCGCTTTCCACCCCCTCGGTCTCAATCTTCGCACCCGACACATTCAGACGGCCAACAAGAGTCCATTTTGTCTGAGGGCGGGTGATGTAGGCCGTGTCGATGTCTCCCTTTCTGTATTTCAAGGTCAGCATACTATCGACATGCTGGAACAGCGAGTGTCTCTTTTCTTGCGCTCCAGCTGTCAATGACAACAAAACAAAAAAGTAAAAGAGGAGCACGCTCTTGACAAGCGTGTTCCCTTTTGCTATAATGTCATGTTGTCTCTTCATGATAGTTCCTTTTTACTCAGAAACTTCAGATTATTTGCTGATAAAAATCTTCTTTCCGTTATCGATGTAGAGACCCTTTGCTGGTTTGTCGTGGAGGCGACGTCCCTGCAAGTCGTAGTAACGATGCTCGGTCTTCTCGTCAGCATCAGTATCAGGAATGACACGATTAATCTCGGTGGCATACTCCTCTGTGAAGAACTCCTCGTCGAATACCACAGCGGGGAATTCCTCCACCTCTTCAGTCTCATCACCAGCAATACTCAGCATAAACATGGGCTTGAAGGTTCTTCTTCCCATATTTCCCTGACTGGCATCGGGTTGGAAATAGGCTCTGAAATTACCAATCCAAGACCATCCGCGACCATGATCGGGGGAGACGGTATAAGGAAGCCAACGGCCATCATTCTGCATACCGTAAAGGTTTAGTGGCTCGGCCTCGTAATCGTAGATTTTCTGGAAGGTGCCCTTCCACTGTCCTACGGTAGTGCCTTCAGGATTGATAGCGGTAAAATCTTTGTAGTCCCGGACTTTTTGCCCCCTCGTTTCGCAAGAATTGGCCTGGATGGTCACATTGACGGCGTTAAGTCTGACCGAACCTTCATCCACAACAACCATCCAAGCACAACCAGCTGAAGCGTAATTGAAATCATTGGTGAAGATGAAGTTCTTATTGTAGAAATCAACATATACTAAACGGTAAATTCTGACTTGATCTGAGGAGTAATACTCAGAGAAGTTGAAGTCGTAGGGCAGGCAGAGGGTGAAAGCCTTGCTAGTCCATGAACCGTCTGCATTAGGAACGGCTGAGAGCACGCGATCATAGTGCACGTTGACTTGCTGTCCGTCGTACTGTGCCAGTACTGCGCTGTTGTCTCGACCATCATAGAGATAGATGTCCTGCAAAGGTGTCCTGAAGCCCATGAAATTGTCCAAGGTCACTTCTCGTCCGGTGAACTTCAATCTGTAGATGCCACTGACGGGTGCCATGAAGATCACGGCGTCGTCTTTGGTGTATTCGCCGAACTTCACCCATTCATCTGTTCCCTCGAGGTTGTAGTAGGCGAGAACAATATTGTTGCCACCGCCACCCATGAACATGCCCATCAGGCCTCCTGAACTCTTCATGCTGACCTCGAAGTAGAGCATATCGCCCTTCTTGGCCTGGAGACGAGGGGTGATGAGGTCGTACTCAGTCTCTGCCACTTGTGGCTGCCATGACTCGTTGCCACCGCCCATCATTGATGCCATTCCTCCAGCACCGCCTTTTCGGAGTTCCCAACCAGTGGTTTCCCATCCTTCGGGAAGGGGCTGAGGCTTCTCATCGTCGCCAACATACTCGGGATCAAGTTCGAAGTCCTCCTCCCATGCCTCGACGTAAGTGGAATAGGCCTTGACTGAGATGGTCTGTGGTTTGATACGATCGTCGTAGGGAGTGAAGACGATGTCGGCGGTCTTCTCGCCCAGTAAGAACTCATCATAGATGAAGTTGACATCGAGGGTGGCTGAGTCGCCTGAAGCGATGGTCAGTCGTTCTTGGCTCACGGAGAATATCGACGGATCACTTGAGGCAACGTTAACCTCCAATGTTCCTGTACCCGTGTTGATGACCATAAAGGTCTTGGTCGTATTGGCTTTGACCATGCCGAAAGAGTAGCGCGGGGTGTTCACGCTGTCGATGGTGATATAGAGGTCGGGTGCATTGTCGATGAACTTGTAGCCTGCCACAGAGTCGATAGCAACTGAACTCGATGACTTGAAGCGGAAACGGTATTGTCCGGGCTCGAAGCCAGTGACTGCCAGTGTGGTGTAGTTCTTGTCAATGGAGTCGGTGAACTCATGGACTTTCTCCCAGTAGTTGCTGCCATAGACGGTTTTCTCTACGGTGAGGATGCTGGCTTTCGTGCTGCTGCCCATGAACATGTCCAGCATGGCACTCATATCAAAACCACTGCTGCCTTTCTTCACAGAGAAGACAAGCACATCCTCTTTGGCCTGAACATCAAGAGGCGGTGTGAGGAGATAGCTGCCTGGGGATGCTCCCATGAAGTCGCCGCTCTTTACAGCTGCCGTGCTGTCGGTGATTTCCCATCCTTCGGTGAACCATCCGTAAGGTAATTCCTTTTTGGGGTTATTGAAATCTTCTACCCAAACTCCGGGTTTTGTGATGATGGCCGAAACACCGATTTTCTGAACAGACAGTCGTTTGTCGGTTGCAGAGAATGTGAGCAGTGCTTCGTTCCAACCGATTTGACCCTCAGAATATACGAAAGTGACATCCAGTTTGGCGCTGTCGCCAGCCTCGATGTTGAACTCACGGTTGCTGATCTTGAACAGCCAGTCGTTTGACGATGAAATCCTGACCTTCAGTGGACCTGTTCCGGTGTTGATGACGTAGAAGGACTTGGTGGAATCGCCCTTTTGGATGCCCCAGTTGACAAAGTCGGTAGAGATGCTGTCAACAGTCACGTAGAGGTCTGGCGCCTGGTTGTCGATGTGGAAACCAGCCACAGAGTCAATCTCGATGCCCGTGGAGGTACGGAAACGGTAGCGGTATTCTCCGCTGTCGTTGGCAGAAACCTTGAAGGTCTGGAAGGCGGAGTCATTGAGCTCGCTGTAGAAGTCCTGGATCTTGAGCCACTTGTTGCTGCCATAGACAGACTTCTCAACCACGAAGAAAGCGCCCATATCCATGGAACCGCCACCGCCGCCCATGCCGCTGTCGTCTTTGCCTGGTTTCTTTGCTGAGAACACCAGCTCATCGCCTGGTGTCACATTCACGGGAGGTGTGAGCAAGTAATAACTCTTGTTGCTGCCAAAGAGGGAAGACATGTCGAAATCGCCCATGCCGGTGCCCGTACCAGTTCCTGTACTTCCTCCTCCGAAACCGCCAAAAGAGGATTGAGATTTTGAGGTTGCGTGGCCGTCTTTGATGCTCCATCCCTCGGCGAACCATCCGAACGGCATGTTGGTACCGTCGTTGAATCGCTCGTCCATCTGCTCAGCAGAAATAGACTGAGCACGCATGTTCACTCCCATGAACAAGAGTGACATGGATAAGAGTAATAGTTTCTTCATAACAGTTTATTTATATTGTTTTAGACATTTTCTGAGGAAACCTTGATTCGTACATTAAAAATAAAGTACAAAATAACAACATTTTCTATACTTACGTACTAACAATTAATGATTTTTTTATGGCAAAATGTCGCTTTTTTCTTTGAGGAATCTCTCAAAAACATTATTTTTGCAGTTATAACAGTTATAAAGTGTTTCAGCGTATGCTAACAAAAACCCTACTTCGAACAGTGTCCACGCATCGGGAACAGCTGATTAAAGCTATCGAGCAATCGGGCCTCTTGATTGTGCGCGAGGTACACGGCCTCTTCAAAAACAACGAGGATTTCGTGTTTCCACATATCATCCTCACCCTTACCTTGAAGGGCAGCGCACGGGCCATGTACGACATGAGGGTAATCACTCACAAGAAAAACGACCTGGCCATTATCATGCCAGGACATATCATGCATCCCATCGATTGCACCGATGACTTCGTTTACGCCGTGTTATTCATATCACCCAAGATGTTCGACGACCTGCGTTTCCATACTTTCAGCCACGACTACGAGAAATTCAATTATGCACCCATCTGCTCGCTGACAGACGAGCAGGCAGCTCATCTGCAGTCCATCGTTGACCAACTTATCATCATCGCCAACCACAGCGACGAGAAAATGCCTCATCGCTATCAAACCTTGTTGGCTCAGCTGGCTGTAGGCTATGAGTTCCTCAATTGCTACCGTCGTGAACAAGACAAGCAATGGACGGAAAAACGACATATAGAGATCTTCAACCAGTTCTGCGACCTGGTGGTAAAACATTACAGGGATTCGCGAGAGGTGAAGTATTACGCCGAACTGATGAATCTTTCACCCAAGTATCTCTGTAAAGTCATCCGTATAGCCACAAACGGTCTTTCGCCATGCGACTGGATTGAGCAATACGTGATATCACAGGCTAAGCGACTCATAGAGACACGAGCTACACAAACACTTCAGGACACAGCCTACTTGCTCGGTTTCTCCGAACCCACGTCCTTTTACCGCTATTTCAAGCGCGGAGCTGGCATGACAGCAAAACAATACCGAGATAGTACGGCATCGTGATTATTATCGCTTCGCGCTGAAACTTAAGACGATATTCTCCTTTTTACTCAACTTTCTTCAGCTTTTTACTTACCAGCACCACCGAGGGCGATGTAGAGAGCAATGACGGACTGAGCACCGTTATACATGTTCATTGCCTCGCTGAGCTGGGCCGAGAGCAGGCTCTCCTGCGCAGTAAGCACCTCGAGGTAACTGGCCTTGCCGTTGTCCATCAGTTCATGAGTGCCGTGGTAAGCATCCTGCAGAACAGCCACTTGACGGTGGTAGTAGGCGTGTTTCTCGCGGGCTGACAGACAGTCGGCCATGGCCTCGTTCACCTGGTTGCCGGCGTCGATGACGGTTTGAACATACTTGCGCTGAAGGTCCTCTTCCGTCAACTTAGATGTCTTCAGGTTCGCAATCAGACGTCCTCGTGCGAAGATGGGCTGGGTGAGTGAAGCCACAGCGTTCAGAAGCAGTTTTCCGGGGTCGATAACGACACCGCCACCACTATTGGTCCATCCTGCCACACCTTGCAGTGTGAGGGTGGGGAAGAAGGCCGAACGGGCCGCCTGGGTGTTATAGAAGGCCTCCTCCATCACGTAGTCTGCCATGCGGATATCGGGACGGTTCTGAAGCAATGTGGCAGGCACACCGATTTTCAGGAACCGAGTGTCGAACATTCGCTGTCCGGTGGTCGTTTCCGATTCGGGATGATGGGGCAGGGCGGACGAACCCCAATGACTTCGTTTGACGTGCTGTGGAGTGATGCCCATCAAACGGCAGAGGGCGTTCTCCACACTGCGTATGTTGCGGTGTGTGTCAACAATCTGTGTCTTGATGGTCAGGTACGATGATTCCATTTGGTTCACGGCTGTGGAGTAAGCCTTGCCGTTTTCCCACAGTGTCTTTTGGGTTTCCAATGAGGCGTTCCACAAGCTGTCGGTGGCTTCCATGATCTCTAATTGCCGGTCGAGCACCTGAAGCATGTAGTACTGCTGTGCCGTGGTTGAGATGAGGTTGGCACGTAAGGCTTCCTCACGCAACTTAGCCTGCATGACCACAGCTTTGGCGGCGCGCTTCTTATTGGTGATGGAACCGAACAGGTCAACGTCAACAGATAGTTGTAAGGGCAGGTTGTAGGTCTTCGACCATGGGTTGTTGTCGAACTTGGCCAAAGTGCCTTGAGGAGAGAAGTAGAGCGACGGCAGGTATGCCATACGGGCGGTTTGCAGGGCAGTCTCACTCTTTTCCACGGCGATGCGCGCGGAGTTGAGGTCGGTGTTGTTGGCCAGAACCTGCTCAATAAGTTCTTGCAGCACAGGGTCGGTGAAGAACTCTCGCCACGACATCTCGCCAATAGATGGTCCGTCTGTGGCTTGGATGATGTCGGCACTCGTTCCGTAGGTATCGGAAGGAACCTGTGCTTTCGACTCGTACTTCTTGTAGATGCCGCAACCTGAGAGCAAAAGGCTCATGGCTGCGAAACTTATGATGTAGGACAGTTTTCTCATTTTCATGTTTGTTTTTACTGGTCTTCTTTTCCTTCTTCAGACGGACTTGACGCTTCCAACGGACTTCCCTGGTA
Organism: Bacteroidaceae bacterium; assembly: GCA_017509605.1. GTDB lineage: Bacteria > Bacteroidota > Bacteroidia > Bacteroidales > Bacteroidaceae > RUG11857. The sequence continues at coordinate 23,033 of JAFWPH010000040.1, forward strand.
CTTCTCGTGCAGTTTCTGGAACACGATGAAGAAGGCGGGAACCACGAAGAGCAGAGCCAGAGTGCCGACTGCCATACCGGCCGTGACACCGAGAGCGAGAACGCGGTTACCATTGGCACCGGCGCCGCCTGCGATGATAAGCGGAATCATACCCGCAATCATCGTGACAACGGTCATCAGAATGGGGCGCAGACGCTCCTCGCAGGCTGCAAAAGCGGCGTCGCGGATGCTCATGCCCTGGGCGCGTCGTTCGGCGGCGAACTCGGTGATGAGGATGGCGGTCTTGGCCAAGAGGCCGATGAGCATGATGACCCCCGTCTGCAGGTAGATGTTGTTCTCCATACCAGGCAGGTGGAGCAATGAAACCAGCCATGTGACACCGAATGAGCCCATCAGTCCGAAAGGCACGGAGAGCAGCACAGCCCATGGCGTGAACCACGAGTTGTAGAGTGAGGCCAGGATAAGGTAGATGAGGATGGCGCAGATGACGTAAATCAGGGCTGTGGCATTCGATCCTGAAGTCTCCTCGACCTCACGCGACATGCCGCCGTACTCGTAGCCGTAGCCATTGGGCATTGTTTCCTTGAACACCTCTGCGATGGCCTTGTGAGCGTCGCCCTCGGAGTAGCCGCTGGCTGTCATCACTCCGCAGGTGATGCTCTGGAACAGGTTGAAATGATCGACCGATGCAGAACCGACTACCTCTTTCAAGGTGACAAACTCTGAAATCGGAGCCATCTTGCCGCTGCGAACTCGGACAAAGATGTTGTTGAGCGACGTCGGGTCGAGGCGGTATTCCGGAGCAGCGTTGGCCATGATGCGATAAACCTTGCCGAATTGGTTGAAGTTGCCTACGTAGGAACCACCGCAGTAGGAACCGAGTGTGCGCAGAACGGCTGCAGGAGATATGCCGGCGCGGTCGCATTGGGTGGCATCAACATCGACCTGGTATTTCGGGAAACGCTCGGAGAAGGTGGACATAGCCATCATGATTTCCGGACGCTCGTTCAGTTTTGCCAGGAACTTGGTGGCGTCGGCGTTGAACTCCGACATCGAACGGTCCTGCATGTCCTGAAGCACGAGGTTCACACTGTTGTTGGAACCATATCCTGGCACCTGTGGCATCTGGAAGGGTATGACCAACGCGTTCTTGATTTCCCTGCAGTCAAAGGCAAAACGCCCATAGACGAGCATGATGTTGTGGTTCATGCCTGGACGGTCGTCCCAATTCTTCAGACGGATGATGAGGGTGGCATAGCAACTGCCCGAACGGCCTGCCATCATGCCGTAACCACTGATTACAGCATAGTTCTCCAGTTCGGGGATCTTCTTCACCTTCTCCTCAACCTTCTTCACAATCTCCTGCGTCTCATGCAGTGTGCAACCTTCTGGAGCGCGTACTTCGGCGAAGAACACGCCTTGGTCCTCCTGAGGTACAAGGCCGGTAGGCAGACCACGCATGAAGATGACGAGCAGCACAGCTGTGACAGCAAGCAGCGCGGCTGAGATCCACGGGTGCTTGATGAACTTGCTGACACTCTTGCTGTATTTCTTGAGGATGGCGTTATAACTGGCGGTGTAAGCCTTGGTGACGTAGTAGTTCAGGTTCTTCTTCTCTTTCTCGTCCTTGGAGTAGCGCATCATGATGGCGCAGAGGGCGGGACAGAGCGTCAGGGCGGATATGCACGAGAGTCCCACTGACGAGGCAAGGGTGACACCGAACTGGGTGAAGAAACTGCCTGAAGTGCCCGGCATGAACGCCACGGGAATGAACACAGCCATGAAGACAAGCGTACATGAGATGACAGCGACGGACACATCGCTCATGGCCTGGCGTGTGGCTTCACGTGGATTGGACACACCGCTCTCAAGTTTAGCCATTACCGCTTCAACAACCACGATGGCGTCATCGACCACCGTACCAATAGCAAGCACCAAGGCGAATAGCGTCAGGATGTTGAGGGAGAATCCCGCAAGCGACACGATGGCGAAGGTGCCGAGCAACGACACGATAATCGACAGTGAGGGGATGACCGTGGCCTTGAAACTCTGAAGGAAGAAATAAACCACGAGGATCACAAGGATGATGGCGATGACAAGCGTTTCCACCACGTTGTGGATGGCGGCGAAGAGGAAGTCGTCGCTCGTCTCCAGTATCTCGAACTCCAGTCCGGCGGGCATCGTCGGCTTCAGTTCCTCATATAGTTTGTTGATTCGGGCGTTCACCTCGGTGGCATTGGCGCCAGGAGCCTGGAACACCATGTAGATCGTACCGGGTTTACCGTCGATGTTTGACGTGAAGTTGTAACTCACAGCGCCAATCTCCACGTCTGCCACGTCGCTCAAATGCAGGAGGTGTCCACCATCGTTTGTTCGCAGCACGATGTCGTTGAACTCCTCAACGGTCTTCAGCGTGCCCTTGTACTCCATCGTGTACTGGTAGGCATTCTCCGATTGCTCACCCAGCGAACCAGTGGCGGCAACGAAGCTCTGGCCGCTGATGGAGGCGAACACGTCGTTTGGCTCCAATCCGTACTGAGCCATCACATCGGGCTTCAGCCAAATGCGCAGCGCGTAGGTGTTGCCAAGTGCCAACACGTCGCCCACACCGGTGATACGCATCAGTCGTGGGCGGATGTTGATGTCGATGTAGTTGGCGATGAAGTCGGCGTCGTACTTGCCGTCAACACTTTTCAGCGCACCGATGTGAAGGATATTGCTCTGTTGCTTCATCACCTGTACGCCCACCTTCGTCACTTCCGAGGGCAGCAGGGCTGTGGCGCGGCTGACACGGTTCTGGACGTTCACAGCGGCGATGTCGGGGTCGGTGCCTTGTTCAAAAAATACTTGTATGCTGACATCGCCTGAGGAAGAAGCGGAACTGGTGATGTAGGTCATGCCAGGCACACCGTTGATATTCTCTTCCAGAGGCTGAATCACGCTCTTCATGATGGTGTTCGCGTCAGCACCGGTATAGGATGTTGACACTCGAACCGTCGGAGGAGCGATGTTGGGGTATTGCTCGATGGGCAGGGTGCTCATGCAAATGACACCCACCAGTGTGATGACAATCGCTATGGCGCATGCCATCACATATCGGTTGATGAAAATGTTTCCCTTCATGGCTTACTTCTCGTTTTTCGGTGCTTCAGGGAACAGTACCTGTTGTCCCTCCTGGAGGTTGTTGGCTCCGACTGTGACGATTCTGTCACCCACATTCAGACCGCTGGTCACGATGAAGTCCTTACCATTGCCGGCATCGGCGTATGTGATGGTTACAGCGGTGGCTGTGCTGTCTGCTTTCACCTTATAAACCAGCGCTTTGTCCTGTAAGCGAAGGACTGCTGCCTGAGGAATCACAATCACGTCCTGTCTGGAGAGCGGCAGAACCACAGTTCCTTGGATGCCAGAGAACAAATGGCCGTCGGGGTTGGGGAACGAAGCCTTGCAGGCCAAGGTACCCGTTGTGGCGTCCACCACACCCGTCAGGCTGGTGATGCGTCCCTTGTAGGGATACTCTGTGCCGTTCTTCATGATGAAAGTCACGTCGGGGAGGTTGGCCATGTATCTTTCCTTGTCGCTTTGGACAATACCTGAAGAAACCTGGGCTTCTATGATGGCCTCCGTGACAGAGAACTCTGCGTCCATCGTCGTGTTGCCGCTCAACACGGTCAACTGGGTCATTGGAGTCACCTGGTCACCGCCACGCACGGGGATGCCGCCGATGACACCTGTCACTGGAGCCGTTATGGTGCAGAAACCGAGGTTCACCTTCGCGCGGTTGACCGAGGCCTGAGCCTGGCTCACTGCGGCGCGTGCCTGCTGAACCGCTGCCTGGGCCTGCTTGTAGGTGTTCAGAGAGTTGTCGAGCATATAACTGCTGACAATCTTCTTCTCAAAGAGGTTCTTGTTGCTATCGTACTCCAGCTTGGCGCTGCTTTCTGAGGCTATGGCTGCCTGCAGATTGGCTTGAGCTGCCTGCAGGTTGGCCTGAGCGGCCTGCACCTCATGCTGGGCATTTCGTGAGTCGATGACGAATAGGGTTTGGCCTTTATTCACTTGCTGGCCTTCCTGAACACAGATTTTCATCAACTGGCCACTCACTTGAGGCATGATGGTCACATCGGCCTGTCCTTTCATTTTAGCACTGAACTTCATAGGAAATTCAATGTCGGTTTTTTTCACCGTCAGGGTCTCGAAAGATGAAAGCGTTTCCTTTGGCATGTCTAAGCCACACGAGGCCAGACCGCTGATAGCAACAGCGATCCCAAGGAACAAATGGATAGTTTTTATCTTCATATCTGTCTTTGTTTGTTGATTTCTGCCAGGTAAATCATTCTGAGGATTATCACCTTAGATAAAAATAATTTGCAAATGTAGAAAACTTTTAACAATAAATGTTATTTCTCCTGATTTTTAACACAATGATTTTATCACAGTCTTTCCGGGAACCATGCTACATCAACCTCACCTTGCTGCCATTTACTTCAATCTCTTCTTCCTGTACCATGATGTTGATGGTGTCTCTGATCAGTTCCTTGTTGCCACTGAGGGTGTGCAGGTCGGTGACGGGATGGAACTGCTGGTCGCTGAGAACCTGTTTGACGCGTTCCTTCATGCGTAGGATGTCATCGTTGCTGTAGCCGTTGTGCTTGCGCCGGAGGCACACGTCACACTGTCCGCAGTCGTGGGTGTCCTTCTCGCCGAAATAGCGGAGCAACTGGCGGCTGCGGCAGAGGTTGTCGGAACTGAAGTAGTCGATGATGCTGTCGATTCGCTTGGCGTAGTCCTTCTTGCGGTCAGCATAGACGATGGGAGGAAGCAGTATGCGCTCTGTATCGACACGGGGAACAGTGAAAGTGATGGTTGGGGTGTTGCGGTGTGGAATAAAACTGATGATATGGCTCTGTGAGAGTTCAATGAGGGTGTTATAGACCGTGTCGTTGTCGTAGCCGGTGATGTGGGAGATGAGCGTCTCCTCGATGAACACATAGTCTGCGAACACGCCTGTGTAGGTTCGCAGCACGGCTTGTATGATGTCGTCGGTCTGTGGGTTACGGGTCTGGAGGCGGTTGAGTGTCTCTTTGGTGATCGTGAACTTCAGCCTCGACTTGAATTCCTGTTCTTCCTGGTAGTCAATGTAGCCGGCGGTGGAGAGGATGCGCAGAGCGCTGTCGGTATTGACGGCGAACTGCTTGAACCGGTTGCAGAAGAGTTCAAGGGCGAAATAATAGGTGTGGCCGTAGCCTTCGCCTACGCCGACCTGAAGGAAGTAGCAGACGTTCTCGTAGGTTTGCCGGATGTAGTCGATGGCAGGGTATGATGTGTCGATGCGGCGGTGGAGGAGACCCTTGTCCTGTTGGTTGTAGAGCAACACGGCATAGGAGTGGCCCCCATCTCGTCCGGCGCGTCCCGCCTCTTGAAAATAGGCCTCGATGGAGTCGGGGACGTTGTAGTGGACCACGATCCTGACATCGGCCTTGTCGATACCCATGCCGAAGGCGTTGGTGGCAACCATGATGCGGCTGTTGCCTTTGGTCCAGTTAGCCTGTCGCAGGTCTTTCTCCGCATTGGTCAGTCCCGCGTGGTAGCTATCTGCGGTGATGCCGTTGGCGTTGAGGTAGTTGGCAATCTCACGGGTTAGGCGGCGGCTGCGAGTATAGACGATACCGCTGCCATGGGGTACCTTCTGTAGGATGCGGAGCATCTCGGCCGTCTTGTCGGCTGACTCGCGGACAACGTAAGAGAGGTTCTTGCGCTCGAAACTCATGGAGAAGACGTTGTGCTCCTTGAATTCAAGACGGTTCTGGATATCATCGACCACCACAGGGGTGGCCGTGGCGGTCAGGGCCAAGATGGGAACGGGATAGGGGATGAGGTGGCGCAGGTCGTTGATGTGCATGTAGGAAGGACGGAAGTCGTAGCCCCATTGGGAAATACAGTGCGCCTCATCCACACAGATCATGCAGATGCGTCGGATCAAGGTCACCTTCTGTCGGAAACGCTCCGACTGAAGGCGTTCAGGAGAGATGTAGAGGAATTTGTAATCACCGAGGATGCAGTTGTCGAGGATGCGCTCGATGTCACTGCCCATCATACCGCTATAGACACATGCCGCCTTGATGGCCCGCATGCGCAACTGGCTCACCTGGTCTTTCATCAAGGCGATAAGAGGGGTTACCACGATGCACAGACCTTTCATCGTCATCGTCGGTACCTGGAATGTGATCGACTTGCCACCGCCAGTAGGCATCAGGCCCAAGGTGTCCTTGCCACTGCACACACTCTCGATGATCTCGCGCTGTATGCCACGGAAGGAGTCGTACCCCCAGTAGTGGCGCAAGGTCTCAAGGTAGATGTCGGAGTTGGTGCCGTGTGCGGACATGTTATTCCTGCTGGGCTGGCCGGGGCCGTATGTCTATGATCTGGAGTTGCACCTCGCCTTTGCGGTAGGCGTTCTCCTCGATGGTGTAGGCGATGTCGAACGACTGTTTGGTCTTGATGTATCGGGCTTGAGAGCTCTGTCCGAAGGCGATGCCGTTGAGAATGCGGCTCGACGTGTTATCGACCAGTTCCAGTTTGATGTGCTCCTGTTCCCTTCCCACCACCTTGCTTGTGCCGTAGTCATAGACCTGTCGGGTGCAGAAGATGGGTTTGGGGTTCTCGGGCCCAAACGGACGCATGCGTTTGATGTCGGCGCAGAACTTGGGGGTGATGTCGCGGAACGATATCACGGCGTCGATGTCGAGGTTGGCTGAGGTCTGCTTGGGGTTGATGTTCTCGCTGACGTAGCGGTTGAAACGCTCACGGAACTCGTCGAGGTGCTCAAGCTTGAGTGACAACCCTGCAGCGTAGGTGTGGCCGCCGAAGTTCTCAAGCAGGTCCTTGCATTGTTCAATGGCCTTATAGACATCAAAGCCGCTGACGCTTCGGGCGCTGCCTGTGATGAGGTCGCCCGACCGGGTCAACACTACGGCCGGACGGAAGAAGACCTCCGTGATGCGTGATGCCACGATACCGATGACACCCTTGTGCCAGTCTTCGTTGTAGATGACTATGGAGTCGCCGGCCTGTTGGTTCTTCACCATCGACTCCACAATGCTGTTGGCCTCCTCTGTCATCTTCTTGTCCAACTCCTTCCGCTCTTCGTTGTAACGGTTGATTCTGGTGGCTTCCACGGCGGCCTTGCGGTAGTCGTTTTCCACCAGGAGAGCCACCGACTCCTTGCCGTTCTGCATACGACCAGAGGCGTTGATTCGGGGACCGATCTTGAAGATGATGTCACTCATGGTCACCTCTTTGTTCTGGAGGCCGCATGAGTTGATGATGGCCTTGAGACCGATTGTGGGCTTGTTGTTGAGCTGTCGCAGTCCATGATAGGCGAGTATCCGGTTCTCGCCCACGATGGGCACAATGTCGGAGGCAATGCTCACGGCACACAAGTCAAGCAACGGCTGAAGTTGCGTGAAACTGATGTCGTTGTTCATGGCGAATGCCTGCATGAACTTGAACCCCACACCGCAGCCTGAGAGGTGCAGGAAAGGGTAGGTGGAGTCACGACGTTTGGCGTTGAGGATGGCAACGGCTGGAGGCAGTTGCTCGTCAGGTACGTGGTGGTCGCAAATGATGAAGTCAATGCCTAAGCTTTGGGCGTAGGCAATCTCTTCCACGGCCTTGATGCCGCAGTCGAGTACAATGATCAGTTTTACGCCAGTCTGGGCGGCGTAGTCAACACCCGTCATCGATACCCCATATCCCTCGTCATAGCGGTCGGGGATGTAGTAATCGACGTTTGAGTGGAATTTGGTCAGAAAACGGTAAACTAATGCCACTGCGGTACAACCGTCCACATCGTAGTCTCCATAGACCATAATACGCTCTTTGCGTCCTATTGCCTCGTTCAGACGGTTGACAGCCACGTCCATATCGTTCATCAGAAACGGATCGTGGAGTTCGGTGATCTGGGGGCGGAAATAGTGCTGCACAGCATCGGCAGTGGAGATACCGCGTTGTAGTAGCAGTCGGCAGATGGTGGCGTTCAGACCTACCGTCTCCGACAGTTGCTTAACTGCTGCTTCCTGCTCTGGTGTTGATGGTTCGTAGTTCCATAAGTAATTCATTATATGTTTGTTTTTATTGAAATCGCTCTCATGAAGGCGTTAGGTTAGAATGATCAATGTTCAATGCCTTCTTTGCTGGTGTCCGCCATCGTCCTTTTTCGCAAAAGGACATACTCCACCAATTTAATTGGTAAAGTTACGACTTAAATTTGAAAAACAAACAATAAAAAATGTTAATAATTACAAAAACTCCTTTTTTTCTATGAAAAAGAGGCACAGTGGGTGACTTTTTGAGCACCGTGTTTTTTATTCGCACAGCAGTTGGCAGATATCGTCTTGGAAGGCACGGCAGCGGTTGGGATTGAGCACACCGTTGGAGAGAATGGCGAAAGCGAGGTCGTCGCCGTTGGATGCCTTTGCATAGCCTGTCAGACAGCAGGCATTGGCACTGGTGCCGGTCTTGGCGTGGACACGTGAGGTTGCCTTCCCCTCGGTCATTCTCGCAGCAAGTGTGCCGCTCTTGCCTGCCACTGCAAGCGATGAATAAAGGGGTGAAAAGAGCAGCATCTTGTTGTTATAGGCGTAGATGAGCAGACGTATCTGGCTTTCTGCGGTCATGTTGTCGTAAGGGCTCAGACCACTGCCATCGACGATACGGAAGTTGAAGTTGTCGCAACCGGCACGGGTAAGCGTGTTCTTCACCATTGAGAGTCCGTCTTGGACGGTGGCTCCTTTATTCTTCTTGAGACTGGCCAGTCGGTAGAACAAGGCTTCAGCGTAGAGGTTGTCGCTGTCCTTGAGCATGGTGGGCAGCACTTGGGACAGCGAGTGGCTGATGCGGCTCAGTTCCTTGCCTCGAGGGTTCACGCCGCTGGTGGAGAGCAACAGACGTTCTCCATCCACCGACACACCTGCTTTCTGCAGCTCGCTGGCGAAAGTGCGCAGGCAGTGCTTGTCTGGATTGGCAATCATGTTCCAGTTTTTAGTTCTGAGTCGTTGGTGGTCGAAGAAAAGAGGGGTGAGGTAGGGGGTCACGGGGGAGGGGTAGTCGTCCCAACTCCAGCCGTTTCCCATGCGGAGTGTGTCGGTCATGCTCACGTCGCCAATCAGGCGGCCATCTACACGCTGGATGCCTGCGTTCTTCACTGCGCGTGCCATCGCCTGTAGGTCGCCCAGGCTGAGCAGGGGGTCGAAGCCTCCCACGAGGATAAGGTCACCATGCAAGGTGCCGCCACTGATTGAGCCGTTTTGATGGAGGGTGGTATGGAATTCACCTTTGATGCCTAAGTTCTCGAGGGCGCTGATTGCGATGAGAAGCTTGAGTGTGGAGGCAGGTATCATCTGCTGCCGCTCATGGTAGTTGAAAAGAAAGGAGTCGGCGCTGAGGTTATATATACTCATGGAAGTGGTGTAGGGCTGGTGTTCGAGCCGTGTGGCCAGGTCTGCCAGGTTGTGGTTCATCTGCTCGGTCCAGGGATCGACAGCTTTTTCATCCTTGACTTTGTCATCGCCTTTGCATGAGGGCAGGGCCATGGCGATAATCATCGCGAATAGAAATATAAGCGTTTTCTTGTTCATATCCAGATTACTTCTTTTTCTTCACTCTCTCAGCCCCTTTCACATCGTCGAGTACACCGTCGATGTTGGTGTTCCCGATAATGTTGCCGTCTTAGGTCAAGATATGGGCGAATGGAATGGCATGATCATTGTGGTATTTTATGCAAAAGTACAAATAAAAGATGAGAAATTCTTAATCCTGACTATCATATGAATCCATTTTTTTTGTTTAATTTTGCGCGAATTATCGAGACGATGGAGGAATTATACGTTTTTTTATGAATGTTTGACAATAGAATTATTACTGTAGAATGTTGATTAATAGAAAGAAAACTTTATCAAGGGATGCGAAATTTGATGGTCTGAAGTTTATCTTGATGTTTTTGGTTGTCTTAGGACATCTGAAGTATATGGACTATGGCTTGAGAGTTTCGAGAATCATCTATTCTTTTCACATGCCAGTTTTCATTTTCTTATCAGGTTTCTTCACTTCTTTGAGTTCAAATAAGGAAAAACGAATCAGTTGGATAAAGAATACGATTATCATATATATTGTGGCAGATATCGCAGAGTTATTATTAAATATACTTTTGGATTATTCTGCCTGTTCATTAAAAGGGAGGGAATTTTCTATTTCGTCTTTTTTTAATTGGCACACTGTCTTTTGGCCTGGTTTTGCCCTCTGGTACTTAGTGTGCTTAATTTATTGGAGAATTGCGATATGGACTATCGGCAATAAGATGAACGACATCACTCTATTTGTGATTTCTTGTCTATTGCTTGTTCCTACTGGTTTTGTGCCTCTTAGCTTTGACTTATCATTTCAAAGAACTTTTGCTTTTCTCCCATTTTTTGTCTTAGGTATTGTTTTCAAGAAAAGAGGGTTGGTTCGAAAGTTGGAACAATTGCCGGTTTATTACGCTGTTATTGGTTTATTGCTTGGCTTTATTGCCGCTGGACTCATGCCAACGTATTTTCCTGTTCAGCCTTTAAAGACGTTTGATCAAGTAGCGGAAAGAGTAATCCAAACTATATTGGCTTTGTTTTTGTGCATCATGATAATAAGATTGTCACGTGCCAAATTTACTGAGGCGTTTGCCAAATATGGTTCAATGACATTATGGATATATATTGGACATATCTACCTTGTCAATACAAGTAATAGATTATTCCCTCATTTGGGTATTTCACTCAATCTCTTCACAGCACCTTTTGTTGCAGCCCTTTATTGCGCCTTCCTTCTTTTTTTAGCCAATACGTATGAATCTAAGAAGCAAAAGCACAAAGACCGTCAGGAAACCGGGGCTCTGTTGGACAAAAGCATTTAGTTCATTGATTCAGCGTTGACTTAGGCTGGTTGCCCCTTGGGGCGCACTTGCGGAAGTTCAGTGATCTTCAAATCATATCACAAGGAAAGCCTCCGATCCATTTGGGTCGGAGGCTTTCCTTGATATGATGGATGAAGGGTTACTTCATCATCTTGACACTCTTCTGTTTGCCCGATTCAGAGGTGAGGCGCAGGATGTAAACACCCTTGCTCAGACCTGTCTTGGCGAAACTGTTCTTGAGAGAACCCATTGGACAGTAGAACTCACAGATGGCGGCGCCGTTGACCGACATCACTTCCACCTTCACGTTTTCAGTGTCGGCAATGATGGAGTTGATGCCATCAACCACGTTGAGAGCGGATACACGGACAATGCCGTTGGCGATGTCGCTGGTGTCCCAAGTGATGGTGTAGATGCTGTCGTTGGTCTCATGAGTTTCAGGCAGATTGAAGGAAGGATTACCCGTGAACGACTTGACATCGGCCCACAGACGAAGCTCGTCGCCTACTACAGGCGTGTAGCTGCGGTAGAGCTCAACAGCCACTGTACCGTTGAAGGTCAGTTTGTTGATGTTCTTGATACCAGTACCTCCTAATGTTGATTCGGTGGTGTTGGATCTGCGCATCACGACCTCGAGGGTGGAACTGTTATTGAACGTCACGTTCTTTCCATTGAAGTCGAGCGAGCCAGTGAAAGCGGATGCACTTGAACCTGGATGCACAGTACCATTGATGGTGAATGAGCTATTGGTCATTGAAGTGCCCGTATTGTTGATACCCATCAGTGTTCCATTCTTCTCCACTGTCAATGCGCCTGTACCCAGTGAACCACCTGAAGTGCAGATGAGAGCACCCTCGCTGATGCTTACAGCACCAGTAGTGGTCCATACGCCTGTGGCTGTCATCTTGCCGGAACCCATCTTGGTGAAGCGGTCGCCGCCAATCACCAAACCTTCGAACTTGAAGTCCTCGTCGTTGCCTACCTGCCAGGTGTTGCTGCCAGAAGCACCGTTATTGCTGAACGTACAGAAACCACCCAAAGAACCCTTACCGGTCACAGCACCCATTCGCAGTGTCTTGCCAGAGTTCTGGACATAGATGCCGTCAGGTATGTTGAGTGTCCATTTCGTACCACCAGTGCTGGTATCGAATGTGAAACGGCCGTCGGCAGTGTAGGTGGCACCAGCTACAAGGGTACCCTCGAAGTTGCTGAGGTTGAGACGGATGGGCGTACGGGTAGCGTAATAGTTGGAACCCTTCTCTGTGGCGCAGTACACATTGATAGTACCTGCACCGGTGAGGGCGTTGCTGTATGTGCAGCGGTTGCCTGTGGTCCATGAACCTGTCTTCTTCTCAGGAATGTTGATCTCATTGCTTGTGCCCACATTGTCCACAAGTGAACCGCCGCTCAGTTCTACCACCTTGGCGGCATTACCGTTGCCATTCTGAACGGTTCCGGCAGCAATGACCAGCCTGTTGAGTGCAGAACCTGGAGCAGAGGTCTTCAGCCAGCCAGCACCGCGCTTGGTGAGCTTGGTGCCGCTGAAACTCTTCTGTTGAACGAAGTCGGCAGAGTTGTTGATCACACCGCCTTCCTCGCCGACGAAACGGATTGGAGAACCGTTCTTCACGGCTTGGTTCGTCTGGAGTACCGCCCCGTTCTCTATCGTGAAATTGTTGGCGTTGATGATGACACCACCGAGGTTACCTGTCGCATCCACGTCATTGGAAAGAGCGCTGACAATGGTGGTACCGCCAAGGAGGTGGTTGCCGCCAGTGTAGGAGTTCAGCGTGTTGATGGTGAGTGAGCCTTTGCCTTCCTTCGTGAGGGAACCTGAGGTGATGGAACCTGTTCCGTTGAAAGTGTAGGCTTTTGTATTGTTCACGTTGATGGATTCCACTTGCACGTTCTCGTTGATGGTGACAGTGAAATTCTTGGCATCGTCGTTGAACTCCACTGCATCGCCATAGACGAATGCCTCGGGCGCTTCGCTCTCATCGCCAGAAAGAATGAAGTTCTTGGTGTTGGCAAAGTCCCAGATGGTGTTGCTGGCACCTGTCCAGATGATGGTGGAGGCACCGCGTACATCACCGATGCTGAGGACGACCTTTCCGTTCTCATATTTGATACCGGTCTTGAAGTCGTTCACTCCTTCAATCTTGATGTTGGTGACGGAACCGATCACGGAGTCTGCCTCTGCAATCACGTAGTCGCCGGCAACGAGACCGATTCCATTGATTTCAATGACGGGCTGTATGTATTCAGGGCCGTATTTTGTCCAGGCCTCGCCGGTTTTCTTCTCCACTCTCAGGGTTTTGGCCTTGATGAGGTCGCCATCCACGGTGCTGCCGTAGAGATCGAGCACCAGACGCGATCCGAAACCGAGGAAGAGTGTGGAATCCACGGTGATATTGCCTTTAGAGTTCTCGCCTCCAGGACGGATGACAGAACCGTAGGTTGCCTTGATGCTCTTGAACTCACCGCCGTTGGAGTTCAACTGTGTGAAATGGTTGAGCCAGACATTGGAATTCGCCATGGTGCCGTCGAAGTTGACGATACCGCCCCAGATGTTGGTCTCTCCGGTGTAGGTCATGTTCACCTTGGGAAGGTTAAGTGTACCGTCACCCTGCTTGATGAGACGTGCTTTGCCGCCGATGGCTCCACCGGTGACGTTGCATGTGTAGTAGTCGTAAGTAATCTTGGGATTGGATGCCGTGGATTCGCTGGCAGCAGAGCCTTGTACCCATGAACCTACGTTGAAAGTGACGATATAAGGTTCAACTCCGTTCTCGATGCTCACGTTGGTGTTGCCCGTCTCGCAGACGATGACGTGCTTGTCGTTGAGCGACTTGCCGATGGTGCCTCCATTGGCTACTTCGGTGCGGCCAGTCATGATCAGTGGTGGGGGAGCCACAGTGATGCCCTCCATCTCACCGAGATAATAACTCACGTGAGGTGGCTGGTTGTAACCGCACATCTGCCATACCATGGCGTTGCGGTACTGGTGGTCGTGCCAGAGCGTGTAGTTGCGCCATTTGGTGGCGGTGGTGGTCGAGTAGATGCGGATGTTGTTGGCTGCCGTGCGCATGATGATCTCCTCGCGCCAGTCGCCGAACACATCGCCTTGGTAGCAAGGTGTGCCCTTGGTGTCGTTGTTTGTCATCGAACCCTCGCAAACGTAAATAGGACTCCAACTGCCGTATTTGGCCACACAGCCCTCAGTGTTCTTGCCGTTGAGATAGTTGAAGGTCTCTGAGCAGAGGTCACCGTCCCAGTAGATGCGGAAGTTGGTGTTCACACCAGTAGCGTCAAGTCCAGGAACAGCACTGTTCGTCACGAGGCTGATGGCACCTTCTCGGGCAGAGCATCCAAGGCCTCCTGGGAAGGAGTTGCAGAAGTTGTCGGCCATGGCGCGGCCGTCGTCGTTGCCTGCCTCATAGCGGTGGTAGATCTTGCTGGTGGTACCGTCGCGGTAGTTGTTGCCGGGATGATCCTCATTACAAGCGTAAATCTCCAGACCGTGGATGTAGGGGTTGAAGTCGCCGTGATGCTGGGCATCGCCGTGGCCAAGGCTGGTGGAGGAAAGTCCCTTTCCGTTGTCGTCGATGACCATGGAACCAAAGCATATCTCATCGCGTCCGTCCATATCCACATCGGCAACGCCATAGTTGTGGTAGCCCTGTCCTTTCCAAGGACCCCAGTTGTTGTTGTACCATTTCCATCTTACCACCAGTTCATGTGATGCGGGGTCAACGTCGTAGGCAATCATCTTGTGACGGGTGTAGATACCGCGAGCGAGGAAGATGCTCGGCTTGCGTCCGTCAAGGTAGGGAGCGCCGAAGAAGTGCTTGGTGCTGCGGTGTCCGTAGCCGTCGCCCCAGGCTGCGTTGAGGTCGGTCTCACCTGGCTCAAGTCGGGCAAGTGGGTAGGTGATGCACTGATAGGGCTTGCCGGTCTGTCCGTTCATATAGACGAGGTATTCTGCACCATCGTGCATGAACCAGTTGGTGCCACCACCTGTGGCACCACGGTAGTTCTTCGAAGCGTCGCCAACGGTATATACGGTGCCGTCGGCCATGTGGATGGTGGTGCCGTCGGCAGCGCGCATCACGGCTTCGGCCTTCCCGTCACCGTCCCAGTCGTAGGCCACGATATTCTGCTCGTTGTTCTGGAAGTCGCCCATGTTCGGACCGCAGTTCACCCACCAGAGCACCGTGCCGTCGAGTTTCAGACACTCGAAGAGGCTGTATTCGCCGTTGTAGCCGTTGCGTGGATAACTGGCGGCCATCTCACTCTGGTTGTCGTATTTCAACAGGATCTCCAACTCACCGTCGCCATCCACATCGGCGCAGCAGGCGTCGTTGGGGATATAGGTGCTTTTGAGCGATTTGTCGTGCTTGGGCACAATCTCCAAGTAGCTCTTCGACCATACAGTAGCCTCCTTGCTCTGAGGTTGTTCCACACCACGCACCACAGCACTCACTGTGTATTTGTTGCTGGTGCTGCCCGAGGCGTCTCTGTAGTTCGAGACGTTGAGTGGGGTATCGGTGATTTTCACACCGTCGCGATAGACGTTGTACTGAACGTCGTAATACTCCTCGCCGAGGATACGCCACGACAGGAACACGCCGTTGCTCACTTTCTGGGCAATCAGACCGCGGTCAAGCCGATCGACGGGACGCTGTGCAAAAGTCAACGTCGATGATGTCAGCATCGCAAGAAAGAGGAATAACACTCTGCAAGTCTGACCAATATAGACAGACCTGAAAGCTGATAAAGAGTTTTTCTTTCTCATAAGTGGTTATAAATGTTAAATTGTTAGTTTAGTTCAATTGTTGATGCAGGCCAGTGCTTGGCATGGCGACACTTAGGCGATGTGTGGCAGGAAAGCCACACCTTCGATTATTCTGCAAAATTACGAATTTCTCATTATTTATAAGC
The DNA here is from genome assembly GCA_017509605.1 of Bacteroidaceae bacterium. Lineage (GTDB taxonomy): Bacteria > Bacteroidota > Bacteroidia > Bacteroidales > Bacteroidaceae > RUG11857. The sequence continues at coordinate 38,919 of JAFWPH010000040.1, forward strand.
AGCATATCGCCAAAATCTTTCAATGAGTAGTTTTTTGATTGTTGCGGGAATGAGAAAATACGTCATGGAATGACGGGTAGGTTGGTTAATGTTGGGGGATTTGCATACTGCATTAGAGGCGGAAGGTCACAGGGACCGTGAACTGTACCCTGACGGTCTCTCCATGCAATTTTCCTGGAATCCAATTCGGCATCGATCTGATAACAGTGATTGCTTCGTCGTCGAAAATATGGTCGGCAGATCTGATGACTACGGGATCAGCAATGGAACCGTCTTTGTTGACCACGAAAGAGACGAGGACACGTCCTTGCATGTTGTTGTTCTTCGCACTGTCGGGGTAGTGGATGTTGTCTTTGATAAACGCCTCCAACGCCTCCATTCCTCCTGGGAATTCCGGCATCTGATCGACTACTTGATAGACCTCATCATTTTCATCCTCATCTTCGATGACTTCTGATTCCAAGGTTTGTGCTGTCTCGGTGTTCACTTGTTCTTTTTGTTCCTTTTGCTTTCCTTTGCAACCTGCGAGGAAGCATGTCAACATGATGATGCCCATAAGGGTCAATACTGTCTTTTTCATTGTGATTTTGTTTTTAGGTGATTAATGAGTTGCAAATATAGACATAATTCGGGATTTATGAGTCATTAGAGTAAAGATTTTTACTCAACTTTCACAGGTAAATAATGAAGGTAAAAATGGAAGTAAACTCGCTGCTGCTTGTTCTTCGATGTTGCCTACCCGTAGCCATTCTTGACAATGCTCAGCAAACTGAAATGATAGGGAAATTATTTAGAAGAAATGGAGGATCATTGCAGGAAAAAAGAGTGAGAGTCGTTATTTTGAATCACTTATGTTTGGCTATCTGTTCAGAAAGTCGTAATTTTGTCAAACATTATCAATGGACGACTCGTTGTATTCTTTTGTATTGCGATATCTGCTCACGAACTATAATTTAACTCCCCTTTAACTCCCAATTTAACTCCCCTTTAACTATTTGATGTATGGGTATTAAGACTACATTATTCACTGCCGCCCTTGTGGCTTGCTCGTTGCCACTGTCGGCTCAGAACACTCCAATAGCTCAGATGGAACACCTTGATCGCGGAGTGGTTGCGTTGCCTGCATCGTCATCTGGCATTTTTGTCAGTTGGCGCTTGCTCGGTACCGACGATGATGTCCACACCACATTCGACGTCCTTTCCAACGGACTTGTCGTTGGCAAAAACATCAGCAAGGCCACATCTTATCAACACGCCGGAGGGAAACAAGGAAACCTATACCAGGTGGTGACCAAGGTGGATGGTGTGCCTGTCGATACATCTGAGGCTGTTACGCCTTGGAAGCAAGTCTATCTGCCGTTGAAACTCAACCGTCCAGCTGGCGGCACTCTCGACGGAGCTGCCTATAGCTACTCACCCAATGACATGAGTGTGGGCGACGTGGATGGCGACGGACAGTATGAACTCTTCGTGAAATGGGACCCATCCAACGCCAAGGACAATTCTCAGAGCGGTGTCACGGGAAACGTGATTATCGACTGCTACAAACTTGACGGCACTCAACTGTGGCGTGTCGATTTGGGACGAAACATCCGAGCTGGAGCACACTACACCCAGTATCTCGTCTATGACTTCGATGGTGACGGTCATGCCGAGATGATGTGCAAGACCGCACCTGGCAGTAAGGACGGGGCTGGAGCTTACGTCAACCAGGCTGCTACCGACTCCAAAATCAAGGCTGCCGACAACGGCAAGAGTTGGGTGGCCGGTGGAGGACGCATCAATGGCGGACATGAGTATCTCACAGTGTTTGAAGGCCTGACAGGTAAAGCCATCCACACCATCGCCTACAACCCCACACGCAATGCCTCTTCTGGATTGAGTGAGGCTGCGGGCACATTTAATTGGGACGATCGAAGCGGTAAGAACGACAAGGGCGACTATGGCAACCGTGGCGAGCGTTATCTCGCTTGTGTGGCTGCACTCAACGGACCCGACGGAACAGCTTCAGGCGTCTTTGCACGTGGTTATTACACGTTTGCCTATCTTTGGGCTGTCGATTTCAATGGCAAGCAACTCAAGCCACGCTGGCTTCATAAGTCAGGTTCCAGAACCACCTACAGCGTGGTCAATTACCAGACCAGCGCCTCAGGGACCACAAAGAGTTACACACCAGGAAGATCCACATCTGGTGGCGGTTCCAACACGCTTTACGCCAATGGCAACCACAACATCTCCGTGGCAGATGTGGATGGTGACGGAAAGGACGAAATCATCTATGGTTCGGCCGCAGTCGATGACGACGGTAAATTGCTCTACGCCGTAGGTTTCGGTCATGGTGACGCCATGCATTTGGGAGACCTCAACCCGGAGCGACCAGGTTTGGAGGTCTTCGATGTGCATGAGGAGAAAGGCACTTATTCTTGGGACCTCCACGATGCGGCCACTGGACAGGTGCTCATCAAGGGAGGAAACAGCGGAGTGGACAACGGACGTGGTATAGCGGCGCAACTTGATGCCAACCATTATGGGTGCTTCTTCAGCTCTGCCGACCAAAGAGACCAACGCAGCGCCGTCACGGGAAAAGTGATGTCTTCAGGACAGACATCGCTCAACTTCCGCATCTTCTGGGATGGTGACCTTCAGGAAGAACTCTTAGACGGGAACAAGATTGAAAAATGGAACGGCAACGGAACCTCACGTCTTTTCATCAACGGCAAGAATCCTTACGACTATAATAGTTCAAGCTCTTGCAACGGGACGAAATCCACTCCCAACCTGCAGGCCGACATCTTTGGCGACTGGCGAGAGGAAATCATACTCTGGAGTTCCAGTGACGGTGCCACAATCAATATTTTCTCATCGAATGCGACCACTGACTATCGTGTCCCAACACTGATGCACGACCACACCTACCGCATGGCCGTGGCTTGGCAGAACTGCGCCTATAACCAGCCGCCACACCTCGGTTACTACCTGCCCGATTACTTCCGTACCCGCTTCGTGCCAATGGACGAGTTCGCACTGGAACAGACCATTGAACTGGGCGACAGCATCCACCCTGTGATGTTCATGTACCGCAACTGCAATTCAGTGAATGTGGATTCCACTTTCGCACCGACAGGCAGGACAAAGGGAATCACCTCTGAATTTAAGTTCAAGCGCGACTACTCGAATCATCTCGCTATCCTCACGGGTAAACCTGAGGTGGAGGGCGACTACGAGATCGTGCTTCGGGGTTCGGGAAACGCCAACTTCAGCGGAAATGCCTACCAGAGCTTCATCATTCATGTGACACCAACCACCGGCATTGCTTCAGTACGCCAAGAAGTGAACGACGACGCCTACTACAATCTGCAGGGCATCCGCTTCGAAGGACGTCCAACCGTCAAAGGCATCTACATCCATCAAGGCAAGAAAGTACTTATACAATAGAAGACTTTCTCAGCCCTTAAAAATTCCCTTCCCTAAAAGAAGGACAAAAAAAAACAACTCCCCTGCAAAAAAAGGAAGGGGAGTTGTTTTTTTAGGTTTGGATTCCAGCTTCACCTTTTACATGCTAATTCATGTGGAAGTGTTTTAGGTTTTTGTAAGTATTTGTAATACAGATAGAAACAAATATACCCCGAAGTTGAAAGGTACAAAAAAGTGCAATCTGCCGTTTTTGCAGCCAACATAAGCAGTTTTTCTATCATTATGGCTATATAAGATTTAATAATACGTTAAGATTATTTAACAGGCGAATTTTAGCCATTTTGAGCTTTTGACAACTTTGGTGAGCAAAGACAAAGGATTTATGCCAGTCAAAAGAGAGAAGATAAAGCATCAAAATGGGGTCAGGTGTACCGTCATTGTATCTCGGATTCTCTAAGTATCTGGGATTCAACGATGGTTAATAATTCAAAGTCAACTTTGGATAATCCAAACGGCTGTCAACTTTCTTTTTTGTTGACTACTGTTTGTTTGCCGTGTCAATCGTACCAATGTTTATGTGTCGCCAGACAGGTAATCTTTGGTTCATATTAATTATATTAATTGAAAAAGGTAGGGAAAAGAAAGGATGAGGTAACACTTTGAGGCAAAAAGGGGATTTCTTAGGATGCTTTTATTCTTTTTCTTCAAAAAAGTTTGGCTATTCAAAATAAAAGCAGTACCTTTGCGCCACGAGAACCCGCCAAGCCTCTTCACAATGCTTAAATCGGCGGGTCGTTTTGTTTTATTATGGCCTGTTGATGTTCAATGAGATTGAGAAGATTGAGATAGCCGTCCGTAGTGCCATTGTCAACATAACGAGCCGTGAGACAGGGAATCCCTTTTGGATGACCGACCCTACGTGCTTCTATGATATCAACACCTTTACGAAGACAAAACAGCTCATTGATGCTGAACTTGCCAAGTCGCGCGAAGATTTCATTGAACATTTTCGCAACACTTATTCTGACCCATATCCCCCTTCTTGGATGTTGGCTGAGATACTTCCATTAGGTGTGCTGACAAGGATATACGATAACATCAGGAGCAACCAGATTCGAAAGAAGATAGCACAAGAGTTCTCCCTGGGAGTGCCAGTCTTTAACTCATGGATGACGATTATCACTGTTGCCAGAAACAACTGCGGTCATCACGCTCGCGTATGGAACCGTACATTTGCTTTGAGGGTTTTGACTCAGCGACGTATGGCGCGTCCTTGGATCGCAATTCCAGTCAACCAAAAGAAAGCCTATTTCAGTCTCTGTATCATTAAATACTTCCTTGACATCATTTCGCCGAACAACGACATGAAGGCAAAGATTGATGCACTTCTTGCCGACTACCCGTCCATTGACATCAACGCAATGGGCTTCCCTCGTGGTTGGGAGAGCGAACCGCTATGGCAATAGACACAATTATACAAGACGGGCGAGGATGGAAAACAGCACATCCTCGCCCGATTTGGTTGAAAATACACCCCAAAAAATAAAAAATTGAGTTTGAATTGAAAATAATTGCATTTCCGCTTTACATTTTCTTCGTCTGAACTGTATAATAAGTGTATGACACGAAAAGAAATGACGAACGAGCGAGCGCAGAGTGATGTTCGCATCAACTCTGCCGAGCAAGGAGGAATTGGACGGAGTCAAATCGAAAGTCTGTTCAAGACACACTACACGCAGATGTATCATCTGGCACTCACATTACTCTTCGATGAAGCGGAGAGCAAGGACGTGGTGAGCGATGTGTTCGCCAGTCTGCTTAGCGGCAAGGCTGCGATTAAGCGAGAGCAGAGCGATGCTGGCATCAGCTCTGCAGAGCGGGAGCAGGCTCGACCGAAGGTCAAGGAAGTGATGAGAGCAGACAACGCAAAAGCATTCCTCTTGGCGAGCGTGCGCCATCGTTGCATGAATGTGTTACAGCACAAGCAGGTGAAAGAAAGCTTTGCACACCTGCTTACCGAGGACACTGATACATTTGTTAGCGACAATACAGTGGAAGAGCAAATGCAGATGGAAGAACTGATGTCCTACGTGCGGGACAATCTGTCACCGATGGAGCAGGATGTCTTCCGACTGCGTTACCTACGAGAGATGACCTGCCAGGAAGTGGCCGAAGCGCTGAATGTCAGTCGCCAGACCGTCCACACCCACCTGAAGCAGTCTGTAGAAAAAATAAGAAAGTATTTCAATTCAAACTCAAAAGCAATATGATGACCGAAGAAAAGCGCATTGAGTGGCTTCTGGAATTACAGGAACACCCCGAGCAACTGACTGACGAGCAGTTGCAGCAGATACTCGCCGATGACGAGATGCGCCAACTTGTAAAGCAACTTGGCTTCGCTAAGCGTGCCTTCAAGCACGACGCGCTTAAAAACGACACC
>JAFWPH010000041.1 GCA_017509605.1 Bacteroidaceae bacterium
AGCGTATAGAGTGGCTTCTGGAATTACAGGAACACCCCGAGCAACTGACTGACGAGCAGTTGCAGCAGATACTCGCCGATGACGAGATGCGTCAACTCGTGCAGCAACTTGGCTTTGCCAAGCGTGCCTTCAAGCACGACGCGCTTAAAAACGACACCCCAGATGTGGAGGGCGAATGGGAGAAGTTTGCAGCCAGCCATTCAGAAGAGTTGGAAATCCTCGACGAAGGAGAATATAAGCCCCGTCTTCGCGCTTACCTCGCACCTCGCAAGATTGCTGCATCTTTTATCGGTGTACTTTTAGCTTCGGGCATTGCCTTTGCCGCCATCCAAGTTGTGCGAAACATCAGCACACCCAAACCGCAACTGCCCTCTACGGAGCAAGTGATAGACACGAAGCAAGTCACCTCCCTGCCTGCAGATACAGTAAAGACCGACACAATCCCTACCGAGCCTTACGTTTTCAACAATGTGCCGCTCGACTCCATGCTCACAGCCATTGCAGTAGCCCACAATATACAGGTGGAGTTTGAGAATGAAGCGGCCCGCCACCTTCGTTTCCACTTTGTATGGAAGCGTGAAGACAGCCTCTCGCGTGTAGTAGAAAAGTTGAACACCTTCGAGGCCGTGAACATCGGCATGGAAGACAAAACGCTGGTAGTAAGATGAGACGCATGCTATATACTTTAACGCTCATGGCCTGCATCCTCTGCATGCCACTTGGCACCTTCGCCCAGCGTGTCACGCATACATATAATAATGTGTCGCTCAGCGAGGCCCTGCTCCAGTTGAACAACGAGCAGACGGAATACGTCGTCAACTTCCTCTACAACGAGCTGGAGGACTTCCGCATCACAGCCACCATCAAGAATAAGAAACTGCCCGATGCCATCCAGCAGATGATAGGTTTCTATCCCGTCCGCATGACCGTGAAGCCCGACGACCGAGAAATCTATGTGGAGTGTACCCACAAGACCGACCGCCACCTGACGGGCACCATCATCGACGAACAAGGATTGCCGTTGGCATACGCAAACATTGCTATTCTTAACCCAGTCGATTCGACGTTGCTCGGTGGTGGAGTATCCAACGAGAGTGGATATTTCGCTATCCCCTACGAACAAGATAAAGTTCTTGCCCGCATTTCATACGTCGGTTACAAGACCATATTCAAGATATGTAACCAGCCCGAAGTAGGTACTATTCGCTTGCAGCCAGACAACTACACTTTGAATGGCGTGACCGTGAAGGGCTACAAGCCAACAATGAAGATGACCGCTGGTGGCATGGAAGTTGCAATTGAAAACACTATCCTTGCTAAAATGGGAACAGCATCTGATGTGCTTGGCCAACTGCCACGTGTGTCGGTGAACAATGATGCCGTCACCGTATTTGGTAAGGGTGCACCGCTCATCTATATCAACAACAAGCGCATGACGAACAGTCAGGAACTGCGCGAATTGAAATCGGAAGACATTAAGTCAATAGAAGTCATCACTAACCCTGGAGCGGAATACGATGCCGAGGTGGAGGCTGTTATCCGCATCAAGACGAAGCGCCGTCAATCAAGCGGATTCAGCATACGAAACGATGCATACGGTTCATACAACAAATGGATGTCGGGCTTCGACCAACTGACCTTGAAATATCAGACGGAGAAATTTGAGTTTATCAACAGTACCTATGTTAATGCGGACAAAAGCGGTGAGGACAATCAACTTGATATAAATCTGTATACTGACGAGAACAAAATTCACATCAGCCAGAAAATCCCTGTTGAGATGAGCAATACGGCTCTATCGGAATATTTTGCCTCCGATTATTACGTTAATGACAGCAACTCCGTTGGGGCTTCGTATCAGTATTACGGAAGCTTGCATGGCCGCTCTAAGGGCAGCAGTCGTCAGACCATTCTGCGAAACAACCAGCCGGAAGGCATCGTGGATATGACGGAAGTTTTTGAGAGTGACTACCAGCGGCACACGGCCAATATCTACTATGTGGGAAAGATGGGCAAACTTGGGATTGATTTCAACGGCTCATATTTCAACTACCGCAGTGGAAGAGGTGATGAAGCAGTTGAAACAAGTATCGAACTGGGCAGTCGCAACGTTCACTCCGACAGCCGTCAGCATAGCCAGGTCTATGCAGCCAAACTGATGTTTGACTATCCGTTGCTGGGTGGTAAGCTGTCATTTGGAACAGAAATGTCAAAAACCAAGTCTCATGGTTTGTTTCGTAATCTGGAGCAGTACGTACCCTCTTCTGAGACGGATATTCACGAGCGTAATTTATCCGGGTTTGCCCAGTACGCCCTGTCGTTGAAGCGTTGGAGCATAGGGGTAGGCATCCGCTACGAAAATGTCGTCCGAGATTATTTCTCAGAGGGTGTAAGACAGAACGATGTCAGCCGACGTTATAACAACGTATTTCCCAATCTCTCGCTTTCATGGCAACGGAGCGAGTGGAGCCTGCAACTTAATGCCACCGAAAAGATGCACCGCCCCAGCTATAGAAGCCTGAGCAACTATATGCAGTATGACAATCGTTACCTGTACGAAGGGGGTAATCCGTCGCTGCTGCCAGAACGTGTTTATAATACAGAGGCTAGCCTTATCTACAAGTGGGTGTACGCCTCCCTCGGACATAAGTATGTGAAGGACGCAATGGTGTGGACCAAGTCGCTGCTCGGACAACAGGAGATAGCCTTTACTACCAACAGAAATTTCGACCACCAGCAGATGCTCTATGCCTCCATCTCACTCTCACCTCGATTCGGCAAGTACCAGCCAATGTTAGAGGTGAACTACCAGCAGCAGTTTTTCGACACGCAGGGCTATGGTTCACGCGAAGCCCTCAGCAAACCAGGCTTTGGTTTCAGATTCAATAACCGCTACGCGTTCACCGAATCATTGATGGCTACCCTGTCCTTGCAAGGCGTTACTCGCCAGTACGGCGGTTTCCGTATGAAGCGTGAAGGGCTTCTCGTCGACTTTACCCTGCGCAAATCATTTGCAAAAGACACGTGGGTAGTCTATCTTATGGCTTCTGACATCTTCAAGACTTGGCGAGAACGCTGGACGATGTATGGTCAGGGGGCAGAGAGTACAAAGGACTGCTACAACTATACTCGCAGCATTTCACTACAAGTGACCTACAACTTCAACGCTAAACGAAGTAAGTACAAGGGTACCGGTGCAGGTAATGACGAAAAGAACAGACTATAAATCTCTCTCGTTACGATGGGCAGTCGTCGGCCTCGCGCCGACGCTGTCCCCATTTAAAGACATTTAACGCCCGATGGTGCAAGATTTCCGTCTTTCAGCGTTTATTCAAGTAGAACATTGACATCAAAATAATAACAGAAATGAAAACAATGAAGAACTGGAGACTCGCCTTTATGATGCTTGCTGCTTTCTCCCTCGCCTCTTGCAGCAGCGATGATGACAACGACAAGGACATTACCGATGAGATGAACATGAGTGTTTCTGCCGAGCCGGGCGTGATGTACGACCTCTTCGACAGCATGGGAGAGCATCCCATTGAGTGTATGCGGGTGATGACAGAGGACGAGCCGGGCAGGTGGCAGAACCTGTACTTCAGCGATGTTAAGGGTTTTACTTACGAAAGAGGTCATGAATACGAGCTGCGCGTAAAGCGCACTATTTTGGCCAATCCACCACAGGATGCAAGCAATCGTACATACGAACTGGTGCGTATCCTCGCCGACAAGAAAGTGGAAAACGTGGCAGAGCCTGTGGAGAAGGAGGTAAAGACGGAAGCCGACATAGAGTATGAGCAGCAGTGCCCGGTAGAGAAGTATGCCATTGCCAAAGGTGGTGAATATCTGGTTGACGCCGACGGCAAGGTGACATACGCCGACGGCACGTTGACACCCGAATTTGACAAGCATGCACAAATCTACTTGGAGAACATTCTCGACAAGAGTCATCCGCTATGGCAGGCGGGTGCCCGTTATCAAGCAACCTACGCCTACGTCCTTTCACCGCTTACCGATGAGATACGCCTTGTGCCGAGCAATCGTTCTGCAATCCTCTTCAAGAACATACTTACTGAGAGCGAGATGGCCCACGTCCAGCAATCGATGAAGCAAGGCGAAACGCTGCACTACGGCCTTGTTCTCTGCAATGTTTATAAGCGCGGAATACAAAAGGTGGAGTTTACGATCAAGAAGAAGTAAAATAAACGGACTCATAAAGAAAGAACAAATCACGCCTGTTCCTATGAGCGTGCCTCCCCGTTTGCTTCGCGGCAGCTTAATCGGGTTGTTTGTGTTCAATTGGTGGATATTCATGTTTATTTTCAACATAAATACCCACCAATTGTTCATGAATTATTCATGTGCTAATATCGTCGAATTCACGTTATTTCACGATAACGAAACCGCCGTCGGCCAGTGCCGTCACTTTCACCTTCCCAGGGTTGGAGATCTTCATCTGCTTCATCTGAGGCTCGCGGTCCTTGCCGTCGCTATAGACGGTAACTACGTCGCCCTTGCTTAACATGGGCAGTGAAAGTTCGAAGGTCTGTCCCTCTTTCGATGCAGTCACACCTGCGATGTACCATTTGTCACCGTGGCGACGTGCCATCACCACCGATTTGCCTGGATAACCGTCGATGAACAATGTCTCGTCCCAGGTGGTGGGAACCTGCCGCAGGTAGTCCATGCAGATGGCAGGGGCATCCTCAAGGTTATTGGGAGTGAGAGCGAAATTCTGGATGGGATTTTGGAAAAGCACGGTGGTGGCGAGTTCGAAGGTATCGGTCGTACGTCGGGTGTTGCCTTGCTTGTTGTTGCGGCTCAGGCGACGGTTCATGAAGCATCCTCCAAACTCCATGCTGCCCACAGCGTTGCGGATGAAGGGGTGTGTGCAGGTGTTTACGGCCTCCTCATCACAGAAATGCTGTGAGAAATAGATGTTCTCGCTGGCGAGCACAGCCTCGCTTCCCACATAGTTGGGATAGAGTGTTTCCCATCCGCGTGGCAGGGTGCAGCCGTGGAAGATGACCATTAGGCCGTAGTCGTTGGCATCGCTCAGGATCTGCTCGTACAGACGCATGGTTTCCTGCTTGTCGCCAGCGAAGAAATCCACTTTGATACCTTTGGCGCCGATGCTCTTCAGCCACTTCATCTCCTGTTTGCGGACGATGGGGTTGTCCATCTTGTTGATGGGGCCTTGCACGATGTCGTTCCAGTAACCGCTCGAACTGTACCAGACGAAGGGACTTACACCCTTGCTGTGGGCGTATTTCGCGAGGCGCTCCATACCCTCCTTGCCGATGTTGGTGTCCCACCAGTTGTCGATGAGCACGAATTCATAGCCCATGGCGGCGGCGAGGTCGATGTATTTCACCTGGTCGTCGTAATTGATGCTGTTGTCCTGCCATACAATCCAGCTCCATGTGCCCCGTCCGTACTTGTAGTCGATGCTGGGTTCATAAAGGGGTTCGAGGTTGTCCCAAGGAATGGTTGTCTCCACGATGGGTTTCAGCGTGCTGCCCACGGTGATGGTGCGCCAAGGTGTGTGGCCAGGCAGTGCGAAAGCTGGTTCCACGGAACCATTGCCGTTGTTCTCCTCTGCCATGGGGAAAGCGATGGTGTAGAGACCGTCGGCTGTGGCGTCGTTAAGGCGGCTGGCGCAGTAATGGCTATCCACACCGGTCTCACTCACCAGCACCCAACCGTCACCACCTATCTTGAAGAGGCAGGGGAAGGTGAAGCCATGGCCAAACTGCGACTTCTGGCTCATCGGAGCGTCGAGTTTGTATTCCTCCTCATAGCTCGGTTTTGTGCGTTTCCAACCGACCATTGCATCGCTCTGTGGACAGAGGAAAGTGGTGGTCTGAGCTGGGAAGTCGAAACCAGTGGCTTCTTCCATCACCCTCAGACTACCTGTCTCTTCGGGATGGTGTACCATGTAGCGGAATGCGATGTTGTTGTCGCTGACACGGAACTCCACGTCCATCTTCTGACGTCTGGCGTTCTGGAAGGTCAGGGTTAAGGTGTTGGCTTTGTAGTCCACCTGGCTCTGCTTGGAGCGGTCCATGGTGTAATGACGGTCGATGGTGTTGGTCTTCTCTTCCACGAAACTGAGTCCCTGGCTGTAGTCACCGATGTTGGTGCGCAATCCCAAAGGAGAGGCTTCAAGCATCTGTTTTCCAGCATATTTCACTGCATAAGTGGCCTTGCCGCCTGTCAACTCGATATCGACCACCAGTTGCTGGTCGGGGCTGCTCACTGTGTGTTTCTGTGCTTGTATGCTCATGGCGCACATCAACGCCAAAGCAACGAGTGTTGTCTTTTTGTTCATCATGATGAGGTTATGTCTTTAGTGTTGTTTTCCTTTTTAATTTAGCAAAGATAACACTATTTTTCCTATAAGAGAAGAAATGACGGGAATAGTTTGTCTCTTCTCATGGAATACTGTAATTTTGCAACGAATAAACCGCGGGCTTTACCCTTTGGTGGTTGGCTGTGGACGGGCAGAATAATGGAAAGAAACAAGGAAATCTATAAAGTCACCCTGATAGGAGGGGCGGTGAACGTCGTCCTTCTCCTCTTTAAGTTTGTGGCTGGCATCGTGGGGCATAGTGCTGCGATGGTGGCCGATGCTGTCCACTCCCTCAGCGACTTTGTGACCGACTTGATAGTTCTCGTTTTCGTCCGTATCAGTGGCAAGCCCAAGGACAAGTCGCACGACTACGGCCACGGTAAGTATGAGACCCTGGCTATGACCGTCATCGGACTTGCGCTGTTTGCTGTGGCCTTAGGCATCGTCTATAGTGGTGTGATAAAGATCATGGCGTGGTGGGAAGGACATCAACTCCAGACACCAGGCCTCTTGGCGCTTTGGGCTGCCTTGCTGTCCGTTTTGCTAAAAGAAGCTGTCTTCCGCTACTCCATCATGAAGGCGCGTCAACTGAATTCACAGGCGGTGGAAGCCAACGCTTGGCATCACCGTAGTGACGCGCTCTCGTCCATCGGCACGGCTTTGGGCATTGGTGGAGCCATTTTCTTAGGCCAACGATGGGCAGTGCTCGACCCTGTGGCGTCAGTCATTGTGGGTTTGTTCATCGTCAAAGTGTCGTTCCAACTCTTGCGTAACGGTATTGGAGACCTGACGGAGCAATCACTGCCCGAAGATGTGGAACTGGAGATGTTGCGCATCGCAGGTTCTGTGTCTGGAGTGGTCAATCCCCATGACTTGCGAACTCGTCGCATCGGCAACCACTATGCCATCGAATTGCATATCCTCGTCGATGGCGACATCTCTTTGCGCGAAGCCCATGACAAGGCATCCGAGGTCGAGGAACTCCTGCGCCGTCATTATGGCGACGACACCCACGTTGTTGTGCATGTGGAGCCTCAATAATGACCACTTGTCTTTGGATGGCGATTGAAGTGTCCATACCAAACCCAGCAGCGTTTATTATTCTTATCGTTGCCTGATCTTTGTTCCTGCGATACATTATTTCATCTGATTGTTACGACTGTGCAACGGACATTGTGGTTTTTCCCCTACCTTTGCCGATGGAAACATAATAATATTTGAAGATACGAATGAACAACATTAATCTTAATGAAACTGATATGAAAAGAACAATCATGTGGATGCTGCTGGCGGTGATGTTGCCAGGCATGGGCCTGATGGCCAAGGAAAAACAGAAGACAATCGACAATGGAGGCAGTGGTGCTTATAAGGCTGTGGCAACTGAGGAAAAATCATTCAGCGATGCGGTCATCTATAGGCCAGTTGACTTGAAGACTGCGGTTGCCAAAGAGGGAGCACTTCCCGTACTGGTGTGGGCTAACGGAGGATGCAACGACACGTCGCTACCCCACGAACGGATGCTCAACGAGTTGGCGTCGCAGGGCTATATCGTGATTGCGCTCGGCAGTATGCAGGACCGCATTGACGACCGTCCGCTGAAGAAATCGCCCAACGAGCAGATGATTCAGGCGATGGACTGGATTACTACCCAGACGAAAAAGAAAGGCTCTGTGTACTATGGCATGGCCGACGCCACTAAGATTGCAGTGGCAGGACAGTCCTGTGGCGGTGCCCAAGCTTTGGTGGCCAGTGCCGACCCTCGTGTGGGGACTACGGTGATGGTGAACTCCGGCATGGGCGACATGGAGATGTCGGGAGCCAATCGTGAAAGCCTATCCAAACTCCATGCACCAATATTATATATGCCGGGTGGCGAGGGCGATGTTGCCTATGCCAACGCTATCAAGGATTATGCCCGAATCAACCATGTCTTCGCCGCATTGGCCAACCATCTGACTGCAGGACATGGCGGAGACTTCGGCGATCTTTATGGCGGCAGCTTCGCAAAGATGCTCACAGCCTGGCTTGACTGGCAACTGAAAGGAAAGGCTGACTGCGGCGACATCTTCTTGAAGGGAAAGATGGACGGTTTCCCCGAATGGACAATGAAGTCGAAGGACCTGGCCAAAGGATTTGTGTTTGAACCCTTCACGATCATGGAAGCACATGTGACTAACCACAAGGGACAAGACATCTTCGGCAAGCTCTATTTCCCCAACGACACACAGGTCAAGAAGCCTCTCGCCATCCTCTGCCACGGATATAATTCCTCGACACGAGAGGTGGAGGCCTATGCGGAATGCCTCGCCATGCAGGGAATCGCCTCTTACGCATTCGACTTCTGCGGAGGCTCGAACAACAGCGCAGTCAGGGCTTGACCACCGAGATGTCCGTTTTCACAGAAGCCGACGATGTAGCCGCAGTTGTCGAGGCGCTCAACCGATGGAGTTTTGTCGATACAAATCGGCTCGCTTTGCTTGGATGCAGCCAAGGCGGACTTGTGGCTGCCATAGCCTCATCGCAGATGCCTGACGCATTCAAGACCCTCGTGCTGGTTTATCCCGCTTTGCTCATCGGTGAGCACGCCGTCAATGTGCATCCGCAAGAGGCACGCACCAGCCAGCAAGGTGTCATGGTGATGGGCATGATGCTCTCACATGTGTATTACGACCGCCTTGTGGGATACCATGTTTTCGATGAAATGCCGAAGTACAAGCAACCTGTGATGATTGTCTATGGCGACAAGGATCCCATCGCTGCAGGAGACTACATGGAACGGGCTAAGAACACCTACAGACAGTGTGAGGTTAACGTCATCCCAGATGGGGCACACGGTTTTCCCGCATCGCCCACCCATGTGCAGGCTAACGATGCCATCGTGAAATTCCTGAAGAAAACATTGTAGGTGGATGAACCTTATATCCCATCACTGTTTTAGATTGTTACATTGTTACATCCGATTGTTACAATCGTGAAAGGCTGCTGCAAAGGAAACGCATACCTTTGCAGCAGTTTTTTTGATGATCACTAACTAAACTTAATGAATACAATGAGGCAAAAACTACTACTATTGGTGTGGACCTTGGCTTGCACGTCAATCAACGCGCAGACCCTCACCGTGACCGACACCATCTTCAATCGAAGTGAGCATGAGGACTATGCTTTCGGAGCCGATGTGAGCTTCGTGCCGATGATGGAAAGCTGGGGTACAAAATGGCTCGACAAAAATGGCAGACAGAAGGACATCCTGCAGATACTGAAGGAGCAGGGCATCAATAACATCCGTCTGAGAGTATGGACGGTCAACAGTGGTGCCAGCAGCAAACAGGAGGTGGTATCGATGTGCAAACGGGCAAAGGATAAGGGCATGGGGGTAATGATTGACTTCCATTACAGTGACACTTGGGCCGACCCGGGGAGCCAGACCATTCCTGCAGCATGGACCGACCATAGTGTCGATGCATTGGCCAAGCATGTCTATGACCACACCTACGAGGTCCTTTCTGCCATCAAGGCGGCGGGTGTGATACCCAAATGGGTGCAGGTGGGAAACGAGACCAAGCGAGGGATGCTATACCCCGTGGGACAAACCAACAAGGGTGGAAGTGTCGCTTTTGCTAAGTTTGTCCAAAGTGGCTACGATGCCGTGAAGGCTGTTGATAGCACCATGCAGGTCATCGTACATCTTCCCGATGGTCACGACAACGGACTCTACCGCAGCATCTTCGATGGCCTGAAAAAGAATGGGGCGAAGTGGGACATCATCGGGCTCTCAGCCTATCCTCGTTGGTCGCATCTCGATGGCCCGACAATGATCACTAAGGTCATGGACAATATCAACGACTTGAAAAACCGCTACAAGACACCTTGCATGGTTGTGGAGACTGGTCATTATCCCAACAAGGCAGTGGAAGGCAACCAGTATCTTGTGGGGGTGATGGACCGTATGATCAAGAACGGCGATTTAGGTTGTTTCTATTGGGAACCCGAGTCGATGGGAGGATACGACATGGGTGCGTGGGATGAGGCTACGAGGAAGCCCACTGTGATGATGGACGCTTTCCTCGGTGTGAAGCATACCGAAGTGTCGTGGTTGATGAGGGCCTCAATGAAGACACCGAAGAAGGAGCAGACCTTTGAGGCTGGTGAACTCCAGTTGGAGACTCGTGTTCAACACCAACGCAAGGGCCGCATACAGTCTGTGGAGTTCCATCTCGACAAGAAGATGGTAGGAACCAACCAAGTTGAGGACATCTCTACCGTAGGAACCATCCTCACTTTACCGTTTACTGTTACAGAAACCGAAAGAGGAATTCACACAGCATGGGCCAAGGCCACCGACATTGACCAGAACACCCAGACCACCGACACCGTGACGTTCTTTGTGGGTGAATCAGCACTGATGGACGAAGGAAGCATTGAAAATGGTGACCAGAAGGGTGGAACAGCAAGATGGGTGATGGGCTTCAATGAGACGGGGAAATACCGATTTGTGTTCAAATACACTTCACCTGCCTTCCAACGAGTGGAGGTGAGATTAGACGGAGACAGCATCATGAAAGTGCATTTCTCGAAGAAGACGGACGCCTTTCAGACGTTTGATATAGAGGTTACACATACGGGAAACCAAGAACTGATACTCACGGCTATCAACAACACGGGACTGCCCGACATTGAGTGGATGCGTGTCTTTCCGCTTGATGGACAGACCGTTCCTTCTCAGAATGACCTCACGGCAATCAGACCGACAACTCTTGATGATGGCAACGATGTGGTCGGTGTATATAGCTTGTCTGGTATTCTCCTCTATCGCACCACTGCATCTCAACTCGGCATCTCACTTGACGGCAAGTCTTCTGCTGTCGTGTTTTTGCCGAATAGCGTGGGGGGAACACCGAACATCGTGCGGAAACAACGACTGAAATAACTGACGGAAGAGAAACCTGTGTCGCAACTAATCTCGGTGATGGTGTGACGGCCCTCACGCAGTAGCTCGGCAGCCCGTCGCAGACGGATGGTGCGGATGAACTCGGTGGGTTTCTGTCCTGTGGCGGTCTGGATTTTGCGATAGAACGTCATGCGGCTCATACACAAATCAGTGCTGAGCTGCTCCACGCTGTAGTGCTCATCAGCAAGATTCTTCTCAACAGTGGCGATAGCCTTCTGAAGCCACTCGTCTCTGACAAGGTCATCAGATTGGATTTCCGTCGGCGATATAGGGGTGGTTTCTTCTTCACTTTGATGGTTGATGTCTGCTTGTTCTTGCGCAGGAAGTTTTTTCATGGCCTCCATGAATCGTCCGCGTTGGCGATGCAGGAACCCGATGTATCCCAGGAGCGCGATGAGGAGAAGCGACAGGACTCCTAATAGCATCCATACCCACTGAGGCATTCGCTCCACGACTTTCTCTTCGGGCTGGTTCCAACGCTTGCCAGGGGCGGTCTCTTGCAGCTCGATACGATAAACGCCCTCGTTTTCAATATTTTGTTGACGCAATGTCATGCGCCTATGGTCATAGAGTCGTACGAAACGGTCACTGACGATGACAATCCTGTCCAAACTGTCAGTCTGAAGATCCACGATGGCATCACCGTATTCGTTTGAGGCATAATCGTCGGTTGAGAGTTGACCGTCTCGATAGGTCATCACTGTGCCGAAAATGGTGGCGAGCCAAAGTGTGCCGTCAGCGGAGAAAGTCATCGCCGAGACATCTTTCGTGTCACTGAGGACCACTTCTTCCTGACTTGGTGTCTTACGACGGATGTCTTTGCCTGTGCTGAACCACAGCAGACTGTCCTTATCAAACACTAAAGCCGTGGGACGGGCCGATAGACCATAACTGAGACGTATGGAGTCAGCGGCAGTGCGCAGCAAGCGTTGGCCATTCCACCATGCTTCTTCTTTATCACCAGTCAGAGCGAAGCATTGATCATTATTGACTGCAACCAGCAACCGTCCTTGATTGTCGAGCGACAGTCTGCCCATAACTCCTGAATACTCAGTGCCAGACGATGTGAGTTGTCCTTCGTTAATGTTGAAACACAGTAGCCCTGTTGTGGCGCACAGCCACAAATGTTGTTCATCGGCATCTAAAAGCATGTCTATACATACGGCATTGCCTGATGCTTGTTCGTGCTGGAATGTTCCGTCGTTTGCATGATAACGCACAATGCCATGACCTATAGTGCCAATCCACAAATCGCCCGACTGTGGTATGCTCACAATAGCAGACGGGGCTACATCTAAAGTCCACAGATTGGCTGGGGAGGCCTCAATGTCATCTGACAATGGCAGACGCCACAATCCTCCGTCCCACTCTGAAAACCAAATTCGTCCCTCGCTATCCTCATAGAGCCTTGCTATGTACTTGTCGCTGATCGGTAGGGTGGCGAGGAGAGTGCCTTTGTCGTCAAACTCATAGATCTTCTTGTTGGCTGTAATCCACCAATGTCCTGTTTTTTTACTGATGAGGATGTCGTCCACCCGCTTGTCATCTACTTCTGTTAGACGACGGATGTTGTAGTCGTGCTTGTCCATAACATAAGCTCCGTGGAACGTTCCGATAATGATGAATTGCTCAGATGCTTCTGCCACACAAGACACATCGTTGCTGCCCAAAAGGTCGGGATGCTCCGCATCGCTGCGGAAAACGGTGATCTGCCGTCCGTTGTCGCGGCATAAGCCGCCCCCCTCAGTGGCATACCAAATAAAGCCCTCTGAGTCCTGCATGATCTGTAGAACCCGTTCCGACGCCAACTGTTCCTGCCTTGGCATTGATACAATTTGCCGTTCTTGTGCGACAATGCCAAGCGAAAAAAACAGCAAAAAAAGTATGATATGGTTACGTCTCATCTGTGTATGATTCTGATAGGAGTTACAAATTTAGATAAAAAAACGGGAATGATAAGCCTGTCTGATAAGGAATTTCACTTTTCTATAGAGGAAAGATATATGATTTCTTTTGTATCAAATTGAAAAAACAAACAAATATACATTTTTTCATCTGATTGTTACAACAGTGAAACAATCATTCAGTTTTTTTTCGTACTTTTGAACCCAAAACAAGACTGAAGGAACTTAACGAAAACATTTCGCCGATGTAGCTCATGTCACCATTGAAGTGTTGGATGGAGAGGGTAACATCTGTCCGCTCGCTGACAATTTGGTCCGATTCACCGTCAAGGGAGGACGGCTCCTGGGCGTGGAGAACGGTAATATGACCGACCTCGGGTCACGCAAGGCGAAAGAGCGCAAGGCTTGGTCTGGCAAGTGTCTTGCTATCGTGGCTGCAGACAGCCCTGGTCCAGTCACCATCATAGCCGAGGCAGATGGCCTGCAGCCTGCCGAACTGACGCTTACGGCTTTGAAATAATAATGAAACAACATTTTTACTTACTAACATATATGAAGAAATTTTTGCTTACTATTTTCGCCATACTCTCCGTTTTGGAGAGTATGGCTCAAACTGAGCCCATCACCATTGACTTGGGCAGAAAGGGAACAGACGTGTCGCCGAATCTTTATGGCATCTTCTTCGAGGAAATCAGTCATGCGGGCGACGGAGGTCTTTACGCTGAGTTGGTTCAGAACCGAGGCTTCGAAGAACATGTGCTGCCTTTGAGTATGACATGGCGCGACGGTCGGGCATGGGCTGTGGAAACACCCAACTATGAACACCGAAACGTCCGCCACTGGAACATTCCATGGGACATTGAACAGAAGAAATATCAGGGATGGCAGGTCACCGAATCGCTTTGCAGCGTGACGAAGGAGGTCATCGAGGCACCCCAGCCGTTGCACGAGAACACACCTCATGCCATGCAACTCGTCATCACCAACATGCAGAAAGGTGGACGGGCGGTGCTGACAAACACTGGCTATTGGGGTATGGGGCTCAAGAACGGTGAGCAGTATGACTTGCGCTTTTACGTCAGGAGCAATGACTACAAGGGCACCATCACAGCTCGTCTCAGTGACAGCGGCACAGACTGCGGCAGCATAAGCTTTAAGTCACGCAAACTCAAGGACTGGACGGAACTGACAGGTGTCATCACCTCGACTGCAACGACTGGCAAGGGACAGCTCTCGCTGGAGTTCGACGCCAAAGGCACCGTTCTCGTGGATTACGTCTCGCTCTTCCCCCGCCATACGTTTAAGGACAGAAAGAACGGCCAGCGCGCCGACGTTGCCCAGATGCTCGTTGACCTGCATCCGAAGTTCATGCGTTGGCCAGGTGGTTGTATCGTGGAGGGTGCCACCTACGAGAACCGAGTGAAATGGAAGGAGACCTTGGGCGATCCGATGACTCGCCGTGGGGAGTGGGATGTGTGGGGATACCGTGCCTCATGGGGTATGGGATACCACGAGTTCCTTCAGTTCTGCGAAGACCTTGGTATGGATGCCATGTTTGTGAACAATGCCGGTATGTCTTGTTCGGTTCGCAATGGAGACTATGTGGACAGCGAGGCTGAACTCGACGCTGTGGTGCAGGATTTCCGCGACGCCATCGACTATGCGTTGGCCAACCCTGACAAGAATGAGTGGGCAAGGCGCCGTGCCGAGGCCGGACATCCCGAACCCTTCCCCTTGAAATATGTGGAGATTGGGAATGAGAACGTCGGACCGGAGTATGTAAAGCACTTCAATTACATCTTCAAACGACTCAAGGCTGAATATCCGCAAATCACGTTTATCAACACACTGGGGCACACCGACCCTTTGCTGGCACAAATACCGGGCGAATACAT
Source organism: Bacteroidaceae bacterium (assembly GCA_017509605.1). Taxonomy (GTDB): domain Bacteria; phylum Bacteroidota; class Bacteroidia; order Bacteroidales; family Bacteroidaceae; genus RUG11857. Next base: position 15,100 of record JAFWPH010000041.1, read on the forward strand.
GGTCGATCCACATTGGTATCGCGACCCCAACTTCTTTTTCAACAACAACCATCTCTTCGACGACGCACCGCGCACCCACGATATTTATGTGGGCGAGTATGCCTGCAACGGAGGAGTGGGTGCCGGCAATCTTCTGGCGGCCATCAGCGAGGCGGCATTCATCATGGGCATGGAGCGCAACAGCGATGTGGTGAAGATGACTTCCTACGCCCCCCTCTTTGAAAACGAGAATCGCCGCGACTGGCCCTGCAATCTCATACATATCAACAGTTCTGAAGTCTATGGACGAGCCTCATACTATGTGCAGCAGATGTCGGCAGAAAATCGTCCTACCTACAATGTCTTCGTCAGCGAGCCTTCGACAGCTGGTAAGGCTCAACCCTTCGCCGCTGGCACCATCGGATTGGGCAGCTACGCCACACAGTGTGAGTATCGCAATGTCAAGGTGACTACGTCGGACGGAAAGACAACAGCCTTCACGCCGGCCCAGTTCCAGAAGCAACGTGGTGAGTGGACAGTGAGTGGGGACGTTCTCTCACAGACCAGCAACGAACAGCTCACACTGTCGTTGATACCCTCATTCAGCAGCAATGACTACACATTGGAGTTACAAGCCCGCAAGACCGCAGGATTGGAAGGCTTTTTCATCTACTACGGCATGGACGAGCAAGGTCGGAATGGCTATGCTGTGAATATCGCTGGATGGAATAACCGCACCAGTGCCATACAGCCCATCCGGAGGGGACGTACCAACGACGTACTGGGCCGACAGGTGCCGCAGACAATCGACAACGACCGCTGGTATGACGTGAAGATCGTGGTCGCCCCAGAACTTGTCACTGTGTTCATGGATGGTAAGGAAATCCTCTCTGCCCAGCCCGCTTCCCAGACACGTCTTTTCTGTCAGACTGGATTTGACGAGGCGACTCAGGAACTGGTTATCAAGGTGGTTAATGGTACAGAGCAGTCCTATCACCGTAGTTTCAACATCGTAGGTGCTGGCTCTGTGGCGCCTACAGGCAAGATCATCACGCTCGCAGGCAATCCACAGGATGAGAACTCTTTCGAACAACCCAAAAAGCTCTCTCCCCAAGAGTCCGTTTTCAATCGTTTCAGCAAGCAGTTCACCTACGACTTCGCCCCCATGTCCTACACGATTATGCGTGTGAGAGTAACAAAATAAGGCAAAGGTATATCTATAAGCGGCACTTTCCCAACTACTTTAAAATAAGTAATATAGAATATGAAGAATAGATGGTTATTGTTAGCGTTCGTCATTCTGACAGCGATAAGTTCTAAAGCCCAGCCCATCACGGCGGGCAAACATACGCAGGTCAACACAACGTATGGCACGATTGAAGGGTATCTGGATGGAAGCATCTATACCTTCAAGGGTATTCAGTATGCCAAGGCTGAGCGATTCATGCCACCAGAGGCTCCCGACAGATACGAGGGTGTCAGGCAGTGTAAAGTCTTCGGACCACAGGCTCCGCAGGGTGAGAACTTGAGGTGGAACGACAGGAACAGCCAGACGGATTACGGCTTCGGCAACCAGTTCGTTACTGAACCAATGGACGAGAAAGGCTGTTTGGTTTTGAACGTCTGGACAACAGGTCTGGGCAACAGTAAACGACGCCCCGTCTTCGTATGGATTCACGGGGGCGGTTATTCAGGTGGCTCGGCACACGACCTGCCTTGCTACGAAGGTAGAGGACTGGCTGAGGCAGGCGACATCGTCGTGGTGAGCCTCAATCACCGCCTCAACGTCCTTGGCTTCATCGACCTGACGGGACTCGGCGGTAAGTATGCCAAGTCCGTCAACCTCGGCATGCAGGATATCGTGAAGGCCTTGGAATGGATACGCGACAATATCGACCGATTTGGTGGCGATCCGAACGAGGTGACCATCGCTGGACAGTCGGGTGGGGGAGGCAAGGTCTCCACACTGCTTGCCATGCCCAGTGCCAAGGGATTGTTCAAGCGGGCCATCGTCCAAAGTGGTTCTGCGCTGCGCCAGACTGAGCCTGAAGGCACCCGGCAGTTCGGCATAGCCTTCGCCCAGGAACTGGGACTCCCGGCTACAGCACAAGCCGACTTCTCGAAGTTCACCTACGACGAGCTGAACTACGCTGTCAGTCGTCTTGGACAACGGGGCATACGAGCCGGACTTTCGCCTGTGGTCGATGGCACTATACTGCCACAACATCCATTCGACCCCGCCTCGCCTGTGTCAAAAGATGTGCCGATGCTCATAGGTACCGATTTCAATGAGTTCACTTTCGATATCAGCAAGGAGATGACCTGGCAAGAGGCTGAGGCGGCTGTACGACAGCGGATGGGCGACGAGCAGGGCTTGAAGTTCATCGAAGCCTTCCGCAAGGCATATCCCAACGCTGCACCCAAGGAGATGACCTACGTCGATACAGGATTCCGGGCAGGAGCCATCCGTCAGGCTGCTGCCAAGTCGAAACAGGGAGGAGCGCCTGCCTACCTCTACCTCTTCACTTGGAAGCCCGAGAGCAACGCACTCGGAGCATCACATGGCATGGAACTGCCTTTCATGCTCCACAACGTCAGTCTGCAACGTGAGATGACCGGAGCCTCGCCCGCAGCCTACAAGTTTGAGAAGACCATCAGCAGCATCTGGCTTGCATTTATCAAGACGGGCAATCCAAACGTCAAAGGGCTGCCCAAATGGGAGCCCTATAACGAAACCACAGGTGTCACGATGATTCTTGATAACAAGTGCTATCCCCTTCAGCACCACGACCGTGAACTGATGCAGATGAGTCGAAGCATCTGGTAAAGGGACTTAAGAAAATCGAAATATACCGTTGCTATGGCAACTGCCATTCTCGTTATATTTCGATTTTCTTGATTTCTGCCAAAGCTTTCGAGCCGTTCTCGATGGCATTGAGCATATCGAATATACGATCGCTCGGCTCTTCAAGGGTGTGTTTTTCCAACATAGCATCAAAAAACTTGGAAAAATCATTTGACATACAGAAAATTTCTATAATTTTGTCTTCGAGGAGCATTAGCGATACTTTTTAGTGATTCTTGTTCTTTATTCACTACAAAGTTGTTAAGTGCTAATTCCATAATAATCAACCAATTGTTATAACAGATAATTCATCGGACTGACGATAAACTTATTATGATGAAAAAGTGTCTATTTCTATTGTTAGCATTCCTGACAGGTGCTTTGACTTTGCTGGCCCAGACCGCAAGAAAGTTTACAATTGATTTGACTGACGACGGCAAGGCGCAGATGTTGGCCTTCCTGCCTGAGAAACCATCGGGCAGAGCCATCGTCGGCATACCTGGTGGTGGTTATTCCGTGCTCTCCAATTCTCATGAGGGCACCCATTGGTCGGAGTGGCTCAACCAGCGTGGCATCGCCTACTTTGTGGTGAACTACCGTCTGCCTCAGGGCAATCGCAATATCCCCATTGGAGATGTGGAGAAAGGTTTTAAGATAGTGCGCGACTCCGCTGCAGTATGGGGCATCCAACCTCGAGATGTGGGCATCATGGGATTCTCTGCAGGGGGGCATCTGGCATCGGTCATTTCCACCCATTCGCCTTATGAGGTTCGTCCCGACTTTTCCATCTTGTTCTATCCTGTCATCTCGATGGATGAGCGTGTGTCCCACGTTTATTCCTGCCGCAATTTCCTTGGCGAAGATCAGAAGAATCCTGCGATGGTGCGTGACTTCTCCACTCAGAATGCCGTGAAGCGTCACCTCACGCCTCCTGCAGTCATCTTCATGTCGAGTGATGACAACCTCGTGCCTCCTGTCACCAATGGTGTGGCATACTATACGGCCATGCGCAATGCCGGCAACGAATGTGCCATGTACATCTATCCCACAGGTGGTCACGGATGGGGATTCGGTCCTTGGTTCAAGTACCACGACCAGTTGCTCACCGAGTTTGGCAACTGGCTCGATGCCCATCCAGCACCTCAGCAGGATGCCATCCGTGTGGCATGTATCGGCAACAGCATCACCGACGGGCACGGCATTGAGATGGCGCCTGTCAATGGCTATCCAGCCCTCCTACAGAGGCAGTTGGGTAAAGACTATTTGGTGAAGAACTTCGGTGTGAGCGGCCGAACGCTCCTCAATCATGGCGACATGCCCTATATGAAAGAGACGGCCTGGAAGGATGCACAGGCTTTCGACCCCGACATCGTAGTCATCAAGCTTGGTACGAACGACTCCAAACCCCAGAACTGGAAATACGCTGCTGAGTTCAAGCAAGACCTCCAGCAGATGATTACCACGCTCTGTCCTGCTTTGGCTCAATCTGCAAAGAAACGCAAGAAGTCGAAAAATGCACAGCCCGTCAGGCCCAAGATATACCTCTGCACCCCAATTCCCGCCTTCAAGTCTTCTTGGAACATCAACGATGCGGTCATCACCAACGAGATTATCCCCATCCAGAAGGAAGTGGCTCAGCAGTATGGCCTCCAGTTGATCGACCTCCACACCCTCTTTGCCAACGATGGTGACAAGATGCAGGAAGACGGCATCCATCCCGATGGAAAGGGTGTGCGCCGTATCGCCGATATCGTGGCTGAAGCCTTGAAGAAGTAAGGTAACGTTCTATTATATTAGAGATTATCCGAAGCGTCAGTAAAGCAGCGGAAACACAAAAGGCAAGTTTCCGCTTGTTTCCGCGCGAAAACATTGCCTTTTTGCGTAAAAGAATGAATCTGACGTTTGCCTGTTGTTGGCCCCTTTAATCCTTCAACGAATATGTGATGGTGGACACCACACGCACTTTCTTCTTGTAGGGGATGTCTGCACCGTCGATGGAGAACTCGCCCTGACCGGCTTCCACTATCTTGTTGATGGTGGAATGGCTGTTTTCTGCAAACTGGCTGGCTGTCTTCTCTGCATTGGCAATCGCCTCAGCCATCATCTCTGGTTTCAACTGCTGGAATTGTGTGTAGTCATAGTTGGCGTAGTCTGACTGCAAGATGACATTCTGGTCAATCAACTCATCTACCTTCTGTCTCAGCTCGCTGATAAACTTCGTGTCCTTGGAGGTCACCTGGATAGAACGCTCCACAGTGTAATGATAACGGGGTTTGTTGTCGCCCCAGACATTGGCTAAGTTGTCTGTCACATCGAATGTGGCGACCGTAACCGTTCCCTTGTCTGAGATGCCGTTCTTCTCCAAAAACGCCTTGATGATTTCCACTTTTCCATTGAGAATGCTAAAGAGGGGTTTCAGTTCATTGCCCGACTCCTGGACGCTCATCGACCATGTTACCTTGTCGGCATCCACTTCCTTCTCAGCCAGACCTTTCACCGTCACACGACGATCCTTGTTGGTGAAATTGTCAATACCGCCCTTGATGCACAATCCAAGTGCCCAAAGCCCCAAGGCCACAATAACGGCCACAATGATTTTCTCGTACTTCTGCATGATACCTGTATCTTAATGTTTAACATTATCCTTTGTTATGATAGAGATGTGCAAATGTATTTCTTTTTCTCATCGTCACAAAAGATTTTTAGGAATTGTTATACGGTTTAAGAAAGTTTTACCAATTCCCGACCCTGAACGTTCCATGTTCTTCTTATCCAAACGCATGACTACTCTACAGAGGCGATGAAGGAGATTAGAAAACAGTGACCTTTACTGAAACAGGTTGTCAGGATGATCAATCAGTGTTCTTTTTGGACTTCTCTTCTGCCTTATAGGCGAGAACCATACTCAGAAGACCCAGACCATTCGAGAGTAAACCAAGAATACTGGAATATAATGGGACTGGGATAAACAACCAAATAACGAAAAGAACCAGGAATATAATCGCCAAGCCAACCTGTAGTTTTTGCTTCTTGTTCATATTTTAATCGCTTAATCGCATTTTTCTTGCCAAAGGCGACTCCTATGTGAATTCGTCGAATTCACGTTGAATGACTCTGAGTCTATGGACAGGTGGTGAGGGGATTGTCGCAGATCTTGTCGATAGGCATCCATCCTGTGTAACGCTTGTCTGTGGTTGTTACCTTTATCCACTCTCCACGAATCTCAAGAGGATGCAGAGTGGTCTCAAGCAAGTAGGAAACCTCTACCTTAAGAGGCTTGCCCTTGGGCGACGGAGTTTCACGCAACACATTCTCATGTTCACCTGCTATACCGAACCCAAGCACAGAGTAATGCACCCAGTACCCTGTTCTCGATCCTTTAAGGTTTAGCGTTTCATCCTCAACGTCGCCGCATAGATAAATGACAGGATCAATCTTCCACCAGTTGTTTTTTACTTCGAGGAGTGACACTACATATCCACCATCAATGCCAGAAAGTTTCTGAACCACCTTACCATTTGGAGCATTGCGGACGTTGGTGGGGGTACCGCTATAGTCACAGATATAGGCACTTGCACCTGTCTGTGCGTACACTGATAAGGCAATGAACATAATCAGGGTTGTCAAAAGAATCTTTTTCATATCATCTGGTTTTTTGAATGAGTCTTTACTCTGCAAATGTAGTGAAAACATAGTAACTAACAAATTATTTCACATTATTTCAAACAATAGGTCTTTCTGATTGTAGAAATCGTTCGTAAACAGAAGATATTTTGGCCAATACCAGAAAAAGGTGTACATTTGTGACAAATTGTAATATTCATCTTTCATATTTTTATGACTATGAGAACAGTGAAATTGAAGACCTGGCTACTTATAGCCCTTCTTGCACTTGGTACGACTGTATCGTTCACATCATGCTCCTCGAGCAATGAATTATCGAAAGAACAAGTTGAGATTAAGTCCATTGCCGATAAGGTGTGGGCTTTCAGTCAGGCACATCCCGACGGTTTCACGCTCGATGTCCGCACAATGACAGAGCCTACAAATGGCATCGCTGTGAGCTACGTTGACACACAGAACAGCCACTCGCGGGATCAACTCGACAAAGTGGTCGAACATGCACTGAACCACGACGGTTTTGTAGGTGGATGGTACAACAGCGAGGATGGACTCTATTATTTCGACAGCACACGTCTTTTCCCCGAAGACTCACTGAAGGAAGCCATTCAGTTCGGAAAGGACAACAGCCAACACTCCGTGTTCATCCTGTCAACCTTCACAGATATACCTCTTGATGGCAAGGTTGCCGAGATTGAAGAAAGGGGAACAGTCATTTTCGGCACTACGGGCGACTACAGACCATTGTCTTTCTGCGAGCCCGAAACAGGAGAGTACTGGGGATTCGGAATCGAAATGGCGCAGGAGATTGCCGACAGGCTGGGGGTTGGCTGGGAGTTTGTCAAGACCTCTTGGCCGACACTGACAGCGGATGTACTGGCAGATCCACAGCGCTTCGACCTCGCCATAGGAGGCATCACCATCACCGATGCACGTCGAGAGACCATGCTCATGAGCGACGGCTATCTGGCCAACGGCAAGACGATTCTGTGCAGAGTGTCCGATGAGGACCGCTTCCAGTCTTTGGAAGACATCGACCAACCTGAGGTGCGTGTGATGGTCAATCCCGGAGGGCTGAATGAGAAGTTCGCCAACGAGAACCTCACCCATGCCACCATCATCGTCCATCCCAAGAACGAGGAGATACCCACGTTGATAGCGGAGGGAGTAGCCGACATCATGATCACCGAGATCACGGAGGCCCCATACTATGTGCAGACGGACAGCCGACTTGCTGCTCCCCTGTTGGACAAGCCTTTTACCCATGGTGAGATAGGTGTCCTCATGCAGAAGGGACAGGATGACTTGCTGGAGATGGTCAACAATTACATCAGCCAGATGAAAGCCGACGGCACTCTCCGTCGCCTCCACCAGAAGTACGGACTGGTGTATGGCTACGAATGACAAGGTAAGGCGTAATTCATAAGAAATGAGTATTGCACTGACGGAAAAGACATTGTAACTTTGCACCGTGAAAATAGTTTTTCAGTTTCGTCCATAGACATAAGCTCATAACTATTAGAATTACGTAAACCATAAAATGTGAGTCATGCAGGCTTCTCGAAGTGATTTCGCGAAGCCTGCATGCGATTTGATGGAGATCAAACATCCTTTTAGGTCACACAAATCGCTTGAAACGATTGCCCACTTTGACTTCCGCTTCATTTCTTGCGGGGAGGTGTCTCTATGTTCTCGAGACTCTGATGAGCGTTGGCCCATCTCACACCTTCGATGAAAGCCCATCGGCATTTCCTGCCATATCCCAGAAGTTTGAGATGCTCATACATCTCGATTTCTTTCCTGTCGATGTCCAACAAGGCGATGATGGTGTCCTCCTCCACTTTTTCTCCGTTGAGGACATATCCACGAGCGTGTCTGATGACAGTCTGGTCGCCTTTGGTCCATTTTGAACCTATCATGAACAAATGGTAGTAATTCCATCCTTTCTCGCTAAAACAGTGGTCTAATAATTCGTAGTCAATCATTTTGAAATGGGAGTTAAAATAGAACTGGTATTCCTTTTATTATGAATGTGATTAAAAAAACTTTTTACTAACTTTGCAGTTAAATACCAATGAAGAAATATGAGTGAGACAGACAAGAAAAGAATTCTGGTGATACCGGATGTGCATGGACGCGATTTCTGGAAGAGGCCCGTTGCGGAGACACCTTGTGATAAGATCATCTTTCTGGGCGATTATTTCGACCCATACGATGATGAGTACATCACGTCGGAGGAAGCGCTCCAAAACTTCGATGAGGTGATGAAACTGAAACAGCAGAATCCAGAGAAAGTGGTGCTGTTGTGGGGTAATCACGATTTGCATTATGCTTCGGAGCTGTTTCGTCAATTGGCGTGTGGTAGTCGCTATGATGCGACTTTTGCACCTATAATCGCCAGTTCATTGCTGCCTCATGCCACGGATCTCCATTTGGCGCATGAGGAGAAGATCGGCGAAACGCGTTATCTTTTCACCCATGCCGGTGTGACTTCCATGTGGTATGAACTCCATCGAGATATCATTCAAGAACTCACGGCTGAAAACCTCAATAATTTATTGAAAACACTAAAGGGAACCATCGCACTCTCGGAAGTGGGGGCAAGTAGGAGAGGCAGGGACAGTTTTGGTGGCATGATGTGGGCCGATGTGGACGAGATGAGTTGTTCGGATCCTTTCCCTGGCATCTATCAGATATTCGGCCACACGCAGAACCGTCGTGGTCCCGTCATCACCGATCATTACGCCTGTCTTGACTGCCGACGGGCCTTCCTTCTTGACAATAGCGGACTGAAAAAGGTGTAAGAATCGGCCTTTCTACGGAGAACACAAAAATTTCCCGAAGATTTTTGTACGTTTTTGGAATTTTATACCGTTGGTGATTCGTCCTGATTCAATGTTCAATGATGTATTCGCCTACGGTCATGGTGTCTCGGTCGAACTGCACACCCACTTTCACCAGTTTGCGCCCATCGGTCGAGTAGGGCAGGGCATAGTTGTGGCTGTTGATCTGGTCGAGGGCTTCTTGGGCAGTGCCGTTGACCTTGAGTTCGAAGACGTAGATGGTGTCCGGCATGTGCACCACGAAATCTGTGCGGCCACCAGCACATTTAACTTGCGTCCGAACATAGACATTGAGCATGTTGAAGATGAGCCAGAAGGTGTATTCGTAGAAACCCTCGTAGTTTTTCACCTCCTCCAGTTTCTTCTTGAAACCCTCAACGTAGGGGATGCCAGCGAGGAAAGCTTTCATTTCGGCCATGGCGAGATGGATGTCGTTTTTCTTCAGGGCAAGCCATAACTTCAACGCGAATCCTTTCTGTACTGCGCCGCTTTCCAGCCCGATATATACGGGCAAGAGTCCTTCGGTGAAACCGATGCGGACTTCTTTGTTGGGTATGCCGAGTTGGAATATCTCCGTTTCGAAATCATAGTCCTTGATGGTAAGATATCCGCTTTGGTAGAGCAGTGGCAGGGCTGTCGTTATCGCCTCGGTGGGACGGTCGAAAGAGGATGCTGGTTCGTAAAGGTCATCAAGTTCCGTGACGTTTGTTTGGAAACGCTTCAGTTGTCGGATGAGGAAAGAAGGTGTCCCACTGTCGAACCAGTAGTTGGCAACCTTCTTATGGTTGAAGCATTTTAGGAGACTGAAAGGATTGTAGATGTCGGGAGATTCCTCAGCGAAGCGGTATCCGTCATACTGTAGTTTGAGTCTGGCGTGCATCTCCTCGGGCGTGCATTCGTATTTGTCTGCGAGCATGGCGATGTCGGGCGCCATGTCAGTGGTGAATTCCTGTTCTGTGATTCCGCAGATGGCGGCGAACCTGGAATCCAGAGATATGTTGGTGAGGTTGTTGATGGTGGAGAAGATGCTGAGCTGCGAGAACTTGGTGATGCCGGTGATGAAGCAGAAGCGGATCATCTTCTCGCTGGCTTTCAGTGGCTGGTAGAACTCCTGAAGCACCCGTCGGTACTCGGGCAGCATCTCCTCTTCGTGCAGCACGTCCAACAGTGGTGTGTCATACTCGTCAATAATGACCACAACCTGTTTGCCGGTCTTCTTGTAAGCGCGGAGGAGGAGTCCTGAGAGAAGGTCTCCAGGAGTCTTCTCTTTCTCTTCTTGACCGTATTCACTAACATACGGATCGAGCAGTAACATCAGAACACGCTCAAGATCATAGGCATCCTTACGGTCTTTGGCTCTGCTCAAATCCAGTTTGATGACTGGGTACTTTTTCCATTCCGTCTCCAAGTCCATGATCCTCAGCCCCTCGAACAGTTCCTTCTGCCCATCGAAATAAGATTCAAGGGTGGATGTGAGCAGGCTCTTTCCGAACCTGCGCGGGCGGCTGAGGAAGACGAACGGGCTTTCCTGGGTCATCTGCCACACCAAGTCCGTCTTGTCGATATAGACATAGTTCTCTCTGCGTATCCTTTCGAAAGTATGTATTCCTACGGGGTATTTTCTTGCCATTGTGTCCATCGTGATTGGTTTCCAGTTGCAAATTTAAACATTTGATAGTAATAATTCAAATAATAGTAGTTTTTTTGAAATACCATTTGTGTTATGTGTAAGCGTAGATGCTTGTCGTTATTTGTTATTCATATCAGTAACGAGGGTTGTGACAATGATGCGCTACAGCACTGGCGATAAGGGCATTCAGATCATTGTCTGACGGTACAGCAATCGTTACATCAATACCTGAATGGGCTTCTGCATATTTCTTCACGATAGTTTCCAGCCTGCCAAGAAACGCCTTTTGAGTTCTCAGTTCATGCTCTTTCTCTTCTTCTGTTGCTGAAGGATTGCTTTCGTCACGTAATTGGCTTTTCTATTCTTTTGTTGGTATTTGTGAGAAAGAGAATACCTTTTCGATATCCAACACCGATCTGTTTTTGCCAAATAGCCTATTCATGGGTTCTTTTATTGTTGTTCGCTGTTTGGGTATGATGTGTCATTGTTGATGTAATTATTGATGGTGATGTAGGTGATGTCGTTGTTGCTGAGGAGTTGGTGAATCTGCTCAGCCTTGAAAACTTTAAGTTTGGTCTCCAACTGTCTGCGCATACGAGCAAGGGGGGAAACGAGTTCCTGATAGGTCATTAGGTCAAGCGCTCCGCTTTTGAATTGTGCCCTTAGCGCCCTGCGTTGCTCCCTGATCTTTTCGATTTCGTCTTCTGTTTCCTGCTCACGTCTTTTGTACTCATCGCGGAATTCATCCAATTCCTTTTGATAATGCTTGATACAGATTTGTTCGAACTTCTTAGATAACTCATCATACCTGTTTTGTAAAGCAGACAGTTGTTTGTTCAGCTTTACGTTCCGACTCTCTTGAATCCTCAGTTTAGCAGCCAACATGGATGATGCATCGTTTGGATCAGATGAAAGAATCTCCCAGACTTCTTGAAGCGAATAAGCATCAAAACTCTTTGCCCCCTTATATCTGCTGCTGATGCTCCTATATTCATCCATTACATACATGAATGACTTGTGACGAATTTTTGTTATTGTTCCATCTGGATAGACGCACTCGCACAAGTGGCTTCCAGTCATGGGATTCCCAATCATATTGAAAGTGAGGGCATCGTTTCCTTCTTTGTCTTTTCTGAATTCCTCTTTACCATAAATCCACCATTCAAGCAAGACCCCCAAAATGGGATTACTGAACCAACCGCATTTTGGAACTGGTGCCAAGAACATTCTGCTGTCTTGAAAAATCTTGTCAGCGTTTTTGTAGAAATCGTGGGTATGGTCAAGAAAGAATTTGAGGTCTTGTCTTTTTTCCTCCCTCGCATCCTTCTCTTCAAGACAATCCTGGTGCTCGGTTTTAGGATAACAATCCAGGGTAGTGCCGTTTAGAAGGGTAATGGTGTTGTCGGAATTGTTCATTTCTTGAGATTCATTCATCGCCCATGGCGTAGATGGTTTCAGGGCACTCATCGCCTATGGCTTTGAGTGCCTCTGGAAACCGAGTATCGTTCTTGTTGATCGTAATGATATCCATAATGTTTCGTGGTTGAGTTTAGGGTTCTTCTAACTTGCGAACCCTATGCTTTTGCGTCCAGACGACTTGTCGAGCATCTCTGCGAGGCAGAATTCCACAAGGTCATCGACCGTCGTTTCCTTGCCAGAGAGTATATATTCGATGGTGCGCTTGCGTGCGATATTCTCAATCTGACCGCCAGAGAAATCAAACTGCCTGGCCAGTCGCATAGCGTCTTCTTCAGTGATGCTGTCGCCCAGCATACTGGTCCATAACTTCGCCTTGACGTCCGTTTCGGGCTTGTGGAACTCGATTTTGAAGAGGAAGCGGCGCTCGAAAGCGGGGTCGAGGTTACAAGTGAGGTTGGTGGTGGCGATGAGAATGCCGTCCAGGGTCTCTAACTCCTGCAGGATGATGTTCTGCATGGCATTGTCCATCTTCTCCACAGATGGATTGTTGCCGCCAAAAGTGGTTCTCTTGCCGAAGATGCCGTCGGCCTCGTTGAAGAAGAGTATAGGCATCACGTCCTTGTGGCTGCAAATGTCGCGATAACGTTGGAACACCGCCTTGATGTTCTTCTCGCTCTCACCCACAAACTTGTCGCGCATGCCAGCGATGTCTATCTGCATAATGTCGCGGCCAGTTTGTCTCGCAATCTGCAGCACGGTCTCTGTTTTGCCTGTGCCTGGCGCTCCATAGAAGAGGCAGGCGAAGCCCTTTCGCATTCCCTGCTGCTCCAGCCTTTGCTGGATGGACGGCAGGTTGTCTTGGCTCAGCAGGTTGGTCAGTCTATCTATCTGCTGTTGCTCGCTGGAGTTGTAGTACATATTCTTCTCCTTGATGACGGTATGGCTCTTGAGTGCCCTCTCTGCTCTTGAGCGTGGCGGGCACTTGGTGCGGCTTGGTGTATAGCCGTTCAGCAGCTCATCCTTGGTGCGTTGGGTAAGCATATAGCGGTCGATGTCGGCGATCCCGTCATTGCACTTGTGCTCAATCAGTCCAGTGAGGATGAGAGGGTGTGTTCCGTTGCGCAGTTTCTTGCGCATGCCATTGGCCTCATAGTCCTCTGGATAGTTGTTGTCAATCGTATGGAATGTCAATCCCTCGTCATTGGAGTCGGCCCACTGTGCGTAGTCGAAGACCATCATCATAAGCAGCGACTGCACATGAATGTCGCCCTCGAAGCGCAACACCTCGTGGCAAAGGGGAAGGTGTGGGTTGGCCTTGCACAATTGCACCAGCCACTCCTCGTCATCGCTGAAATTCGCTCTGTTGTCGTTGATGCTCTTATTGATATGGCTCTCCATCCTGTCAACGAATTCCTGAATCTGTAGCCCGTCAATCTTCTCGGGAACAAAGGGCTTGTTGTGGCGAAGTGCTGTCACTACACCATGAGCGAGTGCGAAACCCTTATAGCTTCCACCTAATTCGCGGGTAGCTCTTTTAGTCACCCAGCGTTTTGCTACCAGTTCCTCGATTTCCTCGGAATACACCATAATAGAAAGGCGGCTGCAATCCAGGAACCTTCCAATGCCACGCCAAGACATAGGCTCACCTGATTCAATGAGTACGGCAAGCATGACTACCTGTATCTTTGTCATGCTAAGTTCCTTGCACAAGAATGCTATAGGATTCTTGCAACTCTCCCAAAACTCGTCAGACAGCCCAGAGTCCTCGGCAAGTTCAAGAACTCTGTCGAGTGCGGTGATGATGGTCCAGGTCTTAGGCTCCTTGTATTCTTTCTCGGGAGCCACGTTCATCAGGTTGTTGAATTCTTCTTCTGTCAATTCCATAGGATTTGGTTTTTTAAGTTTTCGCATAACTGATAAAAGGTTTAAAACTGTTTGTTGGTATTGTGCTTTCGTTAATTTGATGCAAAAGTATTACAAGAATGCCTCTGACCACAAATTGATTATACGTATAATAAAGGAATTAGACTATTGACCATTGACCATTAGATAAATTGCTCACGTTGACTTTGTCTTCATTTGGCGCGACTCGGCAATCTAAGCAAGCTTTATTGCTCTCGCTGCTTCAAATGTCCGGCATAGCTCGAACAAGTTCGGCTCTGCACTCGCTTAATCGCATTTTTGACCATTGACCATTAGATAAATTGCTCACGCTGACTTTGTCTTCATTTGGCGCGACTCGGCAATCTAAGCAAGCTTTATTGCTCTCGCTGCTTCAAATGTCCGGCATAGTTCAAGCAAGCTTGACTCTGCTTAATCGCATTTTTGAGCGTTTGGTATTCGACTTTTGACTCTTGACCCTTGACTCTTGACGCTCTTTATTCCATGGTATAGTTGTCGCTCACAGGCTGCGTATTAGTCATCTCATAGAATTCGTCAACCAAATAGGACAGTTCTTGTGGGACGATGATGTTCTCAGGCTTGACCTTGATATGATAGTATGAGTCGCCTGCCTCATCCTCTTGCGTCCTCAAGATGCAATAGTAGATGCCGTCGGGCTGGGGCTCTGTCAGCGTATCCTCAATCAGTTTTGTGGCTTGGGTTTTGCCTTGGTTGAGCGGTCGTCCTTTGGCTGTTTCTATTTTCTCAATCCACTCGTCGAAGGATCTGTCCATAGAGGGGAAGAGCTCGTTGAAGGCTGACTTGAGCCATGCCCTGGAGCGGGTGCGGCTGAATCTTGACTTCCTACCTTTGGAGTTGTTGTAGAACTCATGTATGTACAAGCGTTCCCCAAGTTTTTCCCTCAGCAGAGTGCAGATGTAGAGCATGGTGCGGTCCTTGCTTCCGAAGTTGATAGGGAAGGCATTGCCGTTGACGTAGATCTCCACACCCCAACTCCTCTTCTCTCCACCGTTTTTCAGTACCCTTGTCACCACTCGTTTGATTTCTACCTGTATAGAAGGCTCTTTGGTTGGTTTCAGACGTTTCCTCTGCTCTTGGGTGATGTAGGAGGAGTGATGCCAATCGACAGCCCCCAAAGCGATTTCGTCGGAAGTCGCTTTGTTCGGCAGCTTGAGTTCTGACACCAGTAGATCCCAGAGGACGCTGGCTGCTATCTTGGCCTGGTCCTCGGTGAAACCCTCTTTAGTCAACCGTTCAACAGCCTTTGGAGGAATGGTTTTTTCACGGTTGGAGGATGGGGTGGGGCGTATTGGGACACTTTCGTTCAAGAGTGAGTCCCACACACCGCTCCTGAAGTGCCTCATCTCGGTGGCTTGGCGGAAGGCTATCTGCATCTTCTCGATGGCCTCTCGACGAGTCGGCATTCCCTCTGAATTGTCTTGACTGTCGGGTGTCTCCTCTGATGAGTTGGATATGGAGCGCAACCGTTGGTTGAGGTGAATGAGATTCTGGTTGCAGACCTCAGCGATAAACTCTCGGATGGATGCCTCGACAAGATGTGGCGGCTGGTTGAAGTTCACCTGATGGAGTGCATAGTAGTAATTTCCTTCGGTGTCGTCCATCAGTCTGACCATCACGTTGGACCGCCACATCGCCTCTTGCAAGTCGTCTGACAGCACACTCTTCGCATATCTGCCGATTTGGGTGACCACTTGGAACTTGAATAATCCACGGGTGAACGATGTGTACTTGTTCAACAGTCTGATTGCATGGCAGAACTGGCGGGTTAAACTCATTGAAAGATAAAAATAGACCATCAGCGGGTGGATGTTCATCTGTCTCTCTGAGTCTTTGATAATTTTCATACTTTTTTATCCTGATTTTTATGCCTGTTTTGTCTTCAAGGTGAAATGTAAGCAATATATTTTTATTACACAAATTATTATATGATAAAATGCTTTTTTGTAGATGAAAAAGGATGGAAATACCCCGTTTTTTTCAGATTATTCGGTCGGCGTCGTAGTATTCAGGTTCTTTCATTGTTTTATTATTTAGTCAAGGGTCAAGAGTCGAGAGTCAAGAGTCGAGGGTCAAGGGTCGGCCTGCGGCCTCAAAATTATAAAAAAATGAGATTAAAAAATTATAAAGATTCTGTTTCTGTTATTTGAAAACAACTATTCACAACATCATCACAACAAAGAAAAGCCTGTGGGCTTTGAATCAGTTGGATAGCTATATGCCACCCCCTCGGGGATGCAAAAAACACTGGTGGGGTGGCGTCATGAAAACAAGTTCTCCTGCCTCCACCTCACCCGCGTTTTTTTGAACAACCTACGGATGTTCAATATCTATCAACCTGATTGGAGTAAAGTCTTTTTAGGCTTTAGGCTCTAGCTTTTTGAATGGTTATTGGTTATTGAAAGGTTATTGGTTATGGGTTATAGGTTATTGAGTTTAGGCTGACGCCTAAGGTCAAGAGTCGAGAGTCAAGAGTAGGCAGTTTTTAGCTAAGGAGGGGAGGAGGGAAGGAGAGACGCCTAAAGGCATTCTGGCCATGCGGATGGAGGGTTCTACGGACTATTGGGACTAATAGGACTTTGGCGCAAGTGCGCCAGCCATCCGGATGGTGTCGCTAAGGATATAATGTCTAAGGAGGGGAGGAGGGAAGGAGAGAACGCCTAAAGGCATTCTGGCCATGCGGATGGTTAAAATGGAAACAACTTAGCACAACTTTAAACAAGATATCCCTTGTGGGATAAAGGAAAGAGCAGTCGCGAGGCAACGGAACAACTATACACAATTAAGATTAAATTTGGCTGGTGTCAAATGTTTCATAGTAAATGTTAAAATGAGGGTATGTATGCGGGATTTGTATTAAAATGCGTATTGGATGGCGGTTTTGGATGGTTTTTCTCGTATTTCTATGCAATGTTATATGCAAAAATGTTTCGTGGGCGTGACATTTTAAAACATTGACAGAAGAGGACGGTCATGGTCTGACCTGCCAGCCAGGACTAATCCATTCTTGAAGTTGTGACGTTTTTATTCCGTGATTTGTAGAGTTGATGCTGGAATTATAGCAGGACTTTATATCTGTAGACTGTAGGCTATGGAGTTGGAGACCTGTTGCGTAAACATCATGGTAATACGCCCCAAAACAAAGGGAAATAAATCAATGCAGACTTCGGTTTCATCATGGCATAGAAACAAGAAAGGGGGTGTGAAACCCCTTTTTTTTCGTTAGTATCAAAAAAGTTCCCAGAGGATTCACCTGTTATAAAATCGCCAGATGAGATCCCCCAGGAACATAAAACAGAATGCGTTAAGGTCTATTCACGACCTTCCCAAAAGTCTTCCTCCCAATCAGTATTGTAATCTCCACGGCTAGGGGTTAGAGCTTCGCCAGTCTCTTCATCGCTCCAACTCATGGCAACGACCATCATAGGAGTATAGTTGGAGGTCTCAAAATCGGGTGTTTTATATTCTTTCTTTTTCATATTCACACTCTTTTTACTTGATGTATTGCTTCTTGCCATTCACGATGTAGATGCCCTTGGATGGGTTCTCAACACGGCGGCCTTGCAAGTCATAGACAACGTTATTCTCAGGTGTGAACTCGCCGTTTTCGATGCGTCCGATAGCGGTGCTTGTTCCATCCTCATTGTCGAGAACGAGGTTGAAGCTGTTGACACCAGTTGAGGCATTACGCACCAAGAACGCTTTGTTGGCTGGAATAGTTGTCCCCGTAAATTTGTGGAAACCCATGTAGCCGCTGTTGACACCACGACCGAGCGTATAGACTGTTCCGTCGATATCCGAAACAGGAGTCCTTTCCGTTACTCCCGACAACTGGTTGTCGGTAATAACTTCTGCTTTGTCATTTGTGCCATTAAGAGTGAAAGAACCTGAATTGGCCATGATGATCACACCTGTATTTGCAGGGATAACATCTTTCACTTTTTTCAAACGCATATTTTTGCCCTCTATCTTGTTTACATAGAACACGCCCAATAAGTCATCGTTGTTCGGAATTTCAATGGGGAAATCGAGATAGAGTGTAGACATACCAGCATCTGAAACGTTGAGGGTGTAGTTATTATTGCTATAGTCTGTAAGTTCGATGATTGTGATGTCATTTCTATCAATGTATTTGGATTTTATTTCTTCAATGACTTGACTATTATCAGGGGTCTTATATAAATATAAAGTTAGATCACTGTATATGTAGGGTGAACGAAGACCAATAGTTAAATTCTCATTTGGTGTCAAATGAATTTCTGATAAATATGGGTCATCATAAAAAGCGTAATCTCCTATAGATATAACAGAGGATGGAATCTTGATGCTCTTAAGTAAATTGCATTGTCCGAAAGCCCCAATTCCAATATGAGCAATAGTATTAGGCAGAACTATATTTTTTAAATGAGAACAACCCATAAAAGCGCAATATCCTATATTTTGGACAGTTTGAGGAATCGTCATTTCTGTAAAATTGTCACAGCCTCTAAAAGCGTCATCTCCAATTGATGTGATCATACCTTTTTCTGATCCAAGGAATTGTATAAAACCATCGTTTCCAAAATCATAAGAGTCTTTTCCTGCTGGGCAACATAAAAGTTCCATATGTTCAATGCCGTCTTCTTTTGATGTCTTATACAGACATCCATCAACGATATAGTTTCCTTTTGTAGCATCACTATTAGTATACTGTCCCGACCCTTTAATTGTTTTCAAACTACTACATTCACCGAAAGGGTTCCCATCAAATATAAACTGACAGTAAACTATATTCACTTCTTCAAGCCATTTACAATATCCAAATGCTTCCATTCCCATTTTTGGGAAAATATTAGTATCGTAAGCAGAACCATTCCAATACTCTATATATAGCGAATAAATATGAGTTCCATAAAAGGCATAATTGCCGATATATAAGTCATAATCGGCAGAATCGGATAACCAACCCCACATTATACCAGGAGTTATTGATATTCTTCCACCCAAATTACTACTATAGAATGCTTCATCACCTATATACTGAATGTTCCGCCACTCGTCGGTGATAGAAGAGATTCCGCCGCAACAATAAAAAGCCTTTTCCCCAATATATTCTAACTGCTCTGGAATATTAAAAAAGGTCGAAAAATCACACCTTTCAAATGCAGAATTACCAATTCTTGTAATTGATGTAGGTAATGTGACAGCATCTAATTCACACCGCCAAAATGCACTGTCACCAATTGCGACAACGGTATAGTAGGTCTCTTTCTCCTCATCGTAAACAACCTCTGGAATGTTCACATCACCAGAATATGTACTACTTTCATCATAATAATATTGGGTTTCGCCATCATTATGGTAATGCGTGTGTTCGTACTCAAAGGTAACCTCACAAGTGGCTTCCTCATCAGACAGTATATTGTAGAATATACCATCAACTTCAAAATCGTATGCTTCAGCACTATAACAGAAAATAGTGCACATTAAAAAAAGAAGTAATTTCATTGTCGTTCTCATAAGCGCATTAAATTAAAAAAGTAATAATTCTTTAGCTATAAGACTCTGAAATAGCATGAAATGTTTGGTTACAGAAAGAGCGTGAGCCTTGTTTCTGATTCATCTTCTGACTGGTATCGCCAAACACCTTGTTCGAAATGAAAAAGCAACAATAATCCCACGCTGTTGAGCATATAGAACAGCAGCGTGAGAGCATGCCATAGGTATATACCAACACATGAGCGTCTTGTTGAATCCATCCTTCGAACAGTTTGAATTTTGGCGATTTCGTCTGAAGGGATGAAAGCAAAAAACGCTTTCCTGGTCTTTTGGATAAGAATGGTGCTAAAACCACTCCGCCCGAAAGACACCGCAAAAATACACTAAAAATATCATACGCCAAACAATCAGCCCGAAAAAATCAATAAAGGCTTCGGTTTCTATGATTCTTCCCTGATTTGTGGAGCCTGAAACCTACCGCCCGAAACCAAGCCTGCTCCAAAAATCAATAATTTTTTCATATTTATTTCCATAATTTCTAGAGTATAGGTGGTTATAAAATCAAGTTTAAGAGGGAATTAAAGGGGAAGTTAAGCACTGTCGTGCAGGACGATAGGTTGTTCATTGACAATTGGCTTCACCTCAATTGCTCACGCATGGCCTGGATGGGAGGGGACTACCTCGTTGATGAATACACCGAGCTCCGAAAGCCCGGGCACATGGCTCCCTCACAATGAGATACATCAATCAACCTTCAGATGTCTGGCTGCCTGATATGGGCATTTGCATCGCGAGCTAGTAGCCCACGTACCCCTTTTTTTAGGCTTTAGGCGTTAAGCTTTAGCTTTTTTTGCTGGTGATTACACAGGGCATGAAAAGCCTGGGCACAGCGCTTTTTCCTAAGAGTCGGGAGAGGGTCGATGGGCAGAAGTGGGTTGAGGTTCGGGAGATGATGATGGAGTGACATCTTAAAAACATTGACCATTGGCTTCGCCTAAAATGCTCACGCTCGGCATAGCTCGAACAAGTTCGGCTCTGCCCTCGCTTAATCGCATTTTTGACCATTGAACATTGAAGTCTAGTTATTCGTGGATTTTGCGTTCATTTCTTAAAAGTAGAGAAATTTAGTGATTTTGTGATGATATGTAAGAACAATGTCGTATCTTTGCTTTTTAAGCGAAGATAAGCTGCATTTCGGCATAAGAAATAAATGGATTTATTTCGTTCTGCTCTCAATTTGCATTATCTTTGCTATTGAAGCGAAGATAAGCTGCATTTTGGCATAAGAAATGAAAGGATTTATTTCGTTCTGCTCTCAATTTGCATTATCTTTGCTATTGAAGCGAAGATAAGCTGCATTTTGGCATAAGAAATAAATGGATTTATTTCGTTCTGCTCTCAATTTGCATTATCTTTGCGAAAAGGACCTTGAACTTAACTGAAAAATTATAACGCACGTGATATGAAGAATGTAAATGAATTGTTGGAGGAGTGGCTCCAATTGTCATTGTCCGAACAAGAGACCCAACTGAATGACTATCTGGTGGAGAACCGTGACAAACTGTACGATGAAGAACTGATCGAATTGCTCCTATATGGAATAAACTTGAAAGACGAAGTTTGTAATCAAACGGATCAAGAAGAAGAACGTTTGAACTATTTGATTACACTCAACGACTGCGTCTTTCTGCGGTTGTGGCTGGCTGAACTCTATGCCTCGGATCCGGATAAGGAAAGCGAGTGCGAGGCTCTGATCGAAAAGTCCAAGGAACTGATGGAACAGTACGACGACAACAGTTTCGAAGACGCTAAAGACTACAGAGACGCTCACAAGAAGAAGATGGCCGAGATCAGAGACACCATCCGCCATAACCGCTACCTGCGTAACAGCATCTATCAACTCTCCTTGGTTGGTGAGGACGACGGTATGATACCCGAGTCACTGGCTGAGTATTTCGCCCAGTTGGACCTGAAATCTGAATACTACCGTCAGGTCAGTCACAGCGTAGGCCACGATCATCGCCGTTGCTATATGTTCACTGGCAACCGTGGTACGGGCAAACGCACCGCGGCACAACGCCTATACACCAAACTCAGAACGATTGAGACGCTTGACCAGTATGATGAGATATCGGCCATCACACTTTTTGACCCCAGCAACGGTTACGCTGGAATCGCCGACAAGATCAAGGAGTACCGCGACTCTATGCTTTATATTTACGATGCCGATGAATTGTGTCTCAAGGGACTGCTTTCTCAGACCGGAATAGAAATCCTGGCCAACGTGCTGCGCACCGAACCCAGGGTGACAGTGGTGCTGGGCGGTCCGCAGAGCGAACTGACCCAGTTGGTCAATTCGTGCCAGGCTGCAAAGGAAATCTTCTCACTCCGTTTCCACTTCGACGACCTGTCGCCAGAAGTGTTGACTCAAAAAGCTTGCAAGTACTTGATAGAAAGTGGCTATAAGATTACAGTTGAGGCTAAGGAGCGCCTGAACAACTATTTCGGTTATGAGCACAAGATGCGTGGCAGCGACTTCACGAACATCCATTTGGCTATCAAGACC
Organism: Bacteroidaceae bacterium; assembly: GCA_017509605.1. Taxonomy (GTDB): domain Bacteria; phylum Bacteroidota; class Bacteroidia; order Bacteroidales; family Bacteroidaceae; genus RUG11857. The sequence continues at coordinate 37,401 of JAFWPH010000041.1, forward strand.
ATCGACAACTACATTCTGCCGCATACCATCAGCAGGGTGATCAAGGCTCATCTCAGTCAGACGAACGAGGCGATGCTCATCACTGGGGACGATATTCCGCAGATACGCCACCGAGACCCCAAGGCGGCTATCGACCGCCTCAGTTCACTGGTCGGCCTGGAGAACATCAAGGAGAGCATCATGGCCCACGCCAGTCTGGTCAACCTGAACCGACGCCGTATGGAACTGGGGCTGTTCAATCACATGCCGCCCATGCACATGGTGTTCACGGGTAATCCCGGTACGGGAAAGACCACGGTAGCCGAACTGATTGGCGAGATCTACCATGGCATGGGAGTGCTGTCGTCGGGACATCTGGTGGAGACCGACCGTTCCAAACTTGTCGGTCAGTATCTGGGCGACACAGAGAAGAACACGCTCAACGCCATCAAGAGCGCGGCGGGAGGTGTGCTTTTCATCGATGAGGCTTACAATCTGTTTGTCGAGGATTCCGACCGTCGCGACTTCGGACACCGTGTGATCGAGACACTGCTGACATACCTCAGTCTGGAACAAACCAACATGATTGTTGTCTTGGCTGGCTATACAGCCGAGATGGAGCATCTGCTACAGTCCAACCCCGGACTGAAGTCTCGCTTCTCCTATATCTTCCACTTCAACGACTACACCCCTGAACAGTTGTTGAAGATAGGCGGTTTCGTGCTCAAGAGAGAGCATTACGAACTGACGCCAGAGGCTGAGAAGAAGCTCTCGCGCTATGTGGTCAACGCCTACAATCATAAAGACGACCATTTCGGCAACGGAAGGTTCATCACCCGTCTGCTGACAACCAAGATCATTCCCTCATTGGGCAACAGGCTCATCAAACTACCGGCGCACAACATCACAAACAAAGACCTCGTCACCATCACCGAGGCCGATATCCCCGAGATCGAAAACCTGCAGGCCCTGCGCTCGTGGGACGAGGCCATCATCAACACCGCTTTTGAGCAACTCGACAACTTGGCTGGTCTGGAGAATGTGAAACGTGCGCTCCATGAGTATGTGGTCGGCACTCGTGCCGCCTACCAGCACCGTATTCCCTTGGCTGGAGACGACCTGACTTGGAGCTTCTTAGGCAATACAGGAACGGGCAAGAGCACGGTGGCAGAAATCCTGGCACAGGTATTGCAAGGAACGGGACGCCTTCCCACCGCCCATTTCACCACGCTCAATATCGAGGAGTTCGCCAACCTCCCAAATCCGATGTCCGTCATCGAGAAAGCCATGATGCGTGCCTCCGACGGTCTGCTCTTCCTCGACCTTGACTCACCGCAGTATGACAACTACAACTTCGACTCCCTGCAGTTCTGGATTGAGAACAAACGGCGCGATCTGAGGATGTCGTTGGCCATCGTCTATGCTAAGACTGCAAGTGACAGTGATGGTGTGGCCCGTAACCTGGTACACAACGGACTGGTGCCCTCCAACCATATCCTCGTCTTTGAGGACTACAAGCCCGAGGAGTTGCTGTCCATCTTCAAGATCCTGCTTCACCGACAGTATGGACTCGGCATCACGAATGAAGCAGAGCGCAGTGTCAGCGACTACATCAACCGTATGCACGGCAGCCGTAAGCGGACACCGACCAATGCGCGCACCATGCAGTTGCTGGCTGGTACAGTGGCTCAGATAGCCCTGTTGCGTTGTGTTTCAGAGGACAACGCGGAAAACATGGTCACTTTAGCCGATGTGTCGAAACTTGACTGGGATGGTTCCTTGCTCTATAAGCGGATTGGATTTTAGGCTTTAGGCCTTAGCCTCTTTTTACTTTAGTAACTTCAGACGAGACACTATAAACTTCATTTGAAAATAAGCTCACTATGCGCAAGAATATTTTGATTATGGCTTTTATGTTCTGCTGTGGCTTGCAGGCGCAACAGAACTACACCCAGTATGTGAATCCCATGATTGGCACGGGCGACCACGGACATGTGTTCCTCGGCGCTAACGTGCCTTTTGGAATGGTCGATGCGGGTCCCACCCAGCAGAACTCGGGATGGGACTGGTGTTCAGGTTACCACTATAGCGGCACCTCCATCGTCGGTTTCGCACAAACACACCTCAGCGGCACTGGCTGTTCCGACCTTGGCGACGTGGCGCTGATGCCCACCCAGGGCGATGTGAGTCTGAGCAGGGACGGACTCGCCAGCCCCTACAGACACGAGGATGAGCAGGCAACCCCAGGCTACTACAGTGTGGTGCTCCAGCGTTTTGGCATAAGGACAGAGATCACCGCCACCCGTCGTACCGCCCTTTACCGTTTCACTTATCCCAAGGCGGAGGACCAACGACTCGTCATCGACCTCGACAACGGCATTGGCGACCACGTCAGGCAGTCACGACTCACACGCCTTAACGACAGCACTTTCGTGGGCTACCGCATCTCGCATGGTTGGGCCAACGAACAGCACCTATACTTCGCCATCCACCTCAGCCGTCCGGCACTTAAGGACCGGAAGGACGCTGGCCACATCCATGAGTTGCGCTTCACACCATCTACAGAGCCATTGCTTGTGAGGGTGGCGCTCAGTCCAGTGTCGGAGGTCAACGCCTTGCTTAACATGGATGCCGAGGACGAGACAGGATGGGATTTCGAGGCGCAACGCCAGCAAGCCGACAAGGCTTGGAACGAGCAACTGGGTCGTGTGGAGGCTACCTTCATGAACGACCGTGACCGCACCATCTTCTACACCGCCATGTTCCATTTCATGGTGGCACCTCAGACATGGGACGACGCCAACGGCGACTGGCGCGGTAGCGACAACCGAGTGTATCGCGCTGGGGAAGGAGAGCTTGGCGGAGCTAACCTCACCACCTTGAGCCTGTGGGACACCTACCGCGCCGCTTCACCCCTGTCCACACTCCTTCTGCCCGAGATGATGCCCGCCATCGCCACCACCTATCTCCGCATCTTCCGCACCCAAGGCAAACTGCCTGTATGGCACCTCATGTCACAGGAAACCAACTGCATGGTCGGCTGTCCCGCAGTGCCTGTGCTGTCCGACCTCTACCTCAAGGGATTTGTCGCAGACGGTGACAAGATGCTGGCACTGCAGGCCATGGTGTCGTCGTTGCTCATGAACGAGCGTGGGTTGGGTGCCTTGCGCACTTACGGCTACCTGCCACACGACATGGAGGGCGAGTCGCTGGCCAAGTCGCTGGAGTACTACCTCGCTGACTGGAGCGCCGCGCAGGCGCTGAGGAAAGCAGTGGAAGAGGGTAGGGGTGACGCCGTGCTGATGGAGGGCTATCCCCATCTTGGCCAGCTGAAAGCCTTTGACCTGCCCACCGGGATGACATGGACCATCAGTGAGATGGAGGTGCAGAAGATGACAGTCGCACAGCTGGCCGACTATTTCTCCACCCGTTGCCAGGGCTACAAGAGGCTTTTCGACCCGCGTGTGCGCTGTATGCGTTCACTCGACCGTCAAGGACATTTCAAGGACGTCAAGGATTTCAACCCCGCCTATCAGACCAATGAATACACGGAGGGCAACCCATGGCAATACACCTGGCTTGTGCCACACGACATTTCCGGACTGGTGGAGACACTTGGAGGCAGGAAGGCATTCGAGGCTCGTCTTGACTCCCTCTTCACGGCCCCGAGCGAGCTCAACGCCGAGGCCAACCCCGACATCACTGGGCTCATCGGCCAGTATGCCCACGGCAACGAGCCGAGCCACCACATTGCCTATATCTACTCGATGATTGGCAGTCCCAAGAAGACGGCTCGACTGGTGCGTCAGATCATGAGCGAGCTTTACACCGACCAGCCCGCGGGTCTCTGCGGCAACGAGGATGTGGGGCAGATGTCGGCATGGTATTTGTTGTCTGCCCTCGGTTTCTATCAGGTGGAGCCCTGCGGAGGCCGCTACATTGTGGGTTCGCCTATTGTGAAAGAGGCCACCATCCGTCTGGGTGGCGGCAAGACGCTCACCATCCGTACCCATGGCAATTCCGACAAGGCCATCTATGTCGGGAAGGTGTTGCTCAACGGACAGCCCATAGATGACTTCACCCTTCGTCACTCAGACCTCGTCCAAGGCGGCATGCTCGATGTGTATATGAGGAAATAGAAAGAAATTATTGAAGATTTAGAATTAAAGTGGAATTAATATGCTATATTTGCAATACTACTAAAGTTTCGGAAGTTATAAAATGGAGTTAAATAGGGAGTTAAGCCAGCTGTGCTGGCTGGAAGTTAAGCACTTTCGTGCTGGACGATACAAATGCAATTGAATGCTATTGTCCTGTGCGTAGCACATAACTCCCATGAGCGTAGCGAGTTTACTTCCATTTTTACTTGCAAAAGTTGAGAATACTACTAACCAATTATAGACTACTATTATGATCACTCTTCCTGATTACCACATCCTGGAGAAAGCAGTAGGCTACCTGAAAGAGGTGCCTTACAATGTCACTCCGCAAAGTTTGTATAACGCATCGAGCCTCTACGACACACTGATAGCCGACCCCACTTCACCCGTCAACGAATGCTACGACCTGAAGGTGTATCAACATTTCATCGACAACGGCAAACACGCCCGGAAGGAAGCGGAACAACTGGGGCGTTCACTCCATGATTTCGCTATCTACAAGGAGATGAACAAGTACCTGAAACAGTTCGACCCGCTGACGGTTGTCGGTGTGATGGGCGGTCACCAGCTCAAGCGTACCGACGCCACATTCAAGGAGATTGTTTTGCTGAGCAAACGGCTCACCGAACTGGGTTCGCTGATGGTTTCCGGCGGTGGTCCGGGCGCAATGGAAGCCACACACCTTGGCGCATGGCTGGCAGGAAGAACGAACGAAGAGGTGGACGAAGCGCTTAAGATGCTTCTACCCGCCCCCACTTTCCACGACGAAGGCTGGATTACCACGGCGCTGGAAGTGATGCGGCAATTCCCGCAGACGAAGTACCACAGCCTCGGTATCCCCACATGGCTCTACGGCCATGAGCCCTCCACACCTTTCGCCACCGAAATCGCCAAGTTCTTCGTCAACAGTGTACGCGAGGACACCATCCTCACCGTGGCTTACGGAGGCATCATCTACACACCAGGCAGCGCAGGCACCATGCAGGAGGTGTTCCAAGAGGCCGTGCAAAACCACTACATGAGTTTTGAGCTCTCCTCGCCCATGATTTTCCTCGGCAAGAAATTCTGGACGGAAGAGCAGCCCGTCTATCCTTTCCTTCAGCAACTCATTGCTATGGGCAAGTACAAGAACCTCTTGCTCAGCCTCACCGACTCCGACGACGAGGTTGTGGAAACCCTGATGACGTTCCGAAAGAGTGCTGGTAAGAAACTTTAGCTTTAGCTGATTCCACCCGCACCCCTCCGGAGGGGAGAATTGGCGGTTGCCCGAATAATTGTAGATTCAAATTCGGGCGACCGTCGATTTTTTTGTTTTATTGTTTGCAAGTGGCGTTATTATGGGTTAATTTTGCAAGCGTCATAAGCAAGTATCAAAAGAAAGTTTCATTCTAATTCACCAGAAGTTCGCCCGACACAAAGAAAGGGTACCATGATTATGAAAATGACAGAACGAAAAGTTACCGACCGACAGATGGCAGATGTTGCAACTGTCATGGTTCATCGTTCAGGCCTCGTCAATTTGGATGGGGACGATGTCCGAACGATATTAGAAGACAGGTCTGGAATGTTGTACCAGGGAGTGAAAGATGCCGATGAGGACAACAAGACTTTCCTGACATCCTTTTGCTCGGAGTTGAGCGGAAAAAGCCGCCACTTCAAGTACATCATGATTTGCTTCGGCTTTCCGGAGGATGACCCGATGATGATGGACGAACTGATAATAGTCAATCAGTTTCTCCACACGAATGACCACTTCGAAACGACGATGTGGGGCTTGTACTCCAAACCCGAGAAGGCATTGCCGAGCATCGAGGTGCTTTGTACTACAGACATTGATCAATAACTGAAAAACTACACCGACTATGAAAGAGAAAGTGAAAGAAACGCTCAAGAAAATGGGTTTTGAACTGGAGCCCCAGGATGATAGAGCCTTCGTCTTCCAGTATGAGGGGGTAAACTACCTTTACGTTTACAACAAGGACGACAAGAGCTTCCTTATGTTCATGGTGCATTATGACACAGAGGACATGAGTCAACAGGAACTCTTCAAATTGGCCAACACCTTTAACAACCGTGTGAAATACGTGAAGGCCTCAGTCTTATATGATGAAATTTGCCTGACCTACGAAAGGGAAATCATAGGGCATGAGAACCTTGAAGAAATCCTCTCTCATATGATTATGCGCCTTTACGCCGCTCTCTTCCGACTTGATGATTTGAAGGATGACGATGATAATGATGACGAAGAAGAAATAGATGATAGCGATGATAGAGATGAGATCGAAGATG
>JAFWPH010000010.1 GCA_017509605.1 Bacteroidaceae bacterium
TCGAAGAGGAAAGTACCAACTATATCAACACGGTGTCGAATACAATGCCGTGATAGGTCTGTCATGCCTCTATGCCAACGAATTACGCGTGTTTAGTTAATTCTGCGGGGCAATTTGTTTCCTATTTATAGAGGAAAGATAGTAAAATATCGTCGAAGAAGAGCGTTTCCTTTCTGATTTCTCTCGTTTTTTTGTAACTTTGGCTTCGCTTTGGCTTCACCGAAGTTACTCCGTCTCGGAAATGAAAGAAAAACGAGTTTTCCTTTCCTATTTCTCTCGACTTTTCGTAACTTTGCAAGATAATGTGTGGAGCGTATCGCGTCACTAAGGAAAAGATAATAATTTAATGTATATATGAAAATAGACTTTAAGAAATGCATACCCGACGTGTTGTGCATTGTTTTATTTGTGTTGATATCCGTGGCCTATTTCTATCCCGCCGATTTAGAGGGTCGTCGTTTGGAAGGTGGCGACCATACAGGTGGTTTGGGCCTTGGCACAGAGTTGAACGCTTTTAAGGAGAGCCATGGTGGCGAGCAGTCACGTTGGACAAATGCTGTTTTCGGTGGTATGCCCACCTACCAGATGGCTCCGAGCTACCGTTCGACCGACATCCTGTCGGCCATCAGTGATATCTATCACTTGTGGCTGCCCGACTATGTGTTTTATATCTTTATCAGCATGTTGGGTTTCTATATCTTGCTGCGTGCTTTTGACTTCAAGCAGTGGATGGCAGCGCTTGGCGCCATCATCTGGGCATTCTCAAGCTATTTCTTCATCATCATCGCTGCGGGTCATATCTGGAAGGTCCTGACCCTCGCCTACATACCTCCCACCATCGCCGGTATCGTGATGTGCTATAAAGGCAAGTACCTGTGGGGCGGGGTAGTGGCAGCCTTGTTCGGTGCCCTTCAGATTTTGTCGAACCATGTTCAGATGTCGTACTACTTCCTTTTCGCCATCCTCTTCATGGTCATAGCCTATCTGATCGAAGCCATTAAAAACGGCAAGATGGGCAACTTTGTAAAAGCCACCCTGTCGCTTGTGGTAGCAGCCGCCTTGGCAGTGGCCATCAATATCTCCAACCTTTATCACACCTACGAGTACAGCAAGGAGACTATGCGCGGCAAGAGTGAACTTGTGAAAGAGGGCAAAGCCGGTGATCAGACCGACAGCGGGTTGGAGCGCAGTTACATTACCAACTGGAGTTATGGCAAAGGCGAGACCCTGAGTTTGTTGGTGCCAAATGTGAACGGAGGTGCTTCTGTACCCTTGTCCGCCAGCAAGACTGCTATGAAGAAAGCCGATCCTCAGTTCAACCAAATGGGCATCTATAACTACTTCACCCAGTATTGGGGTGATCAGCCTGGCACAAGTGGCCCCGTGTATGTGGGAGCCTTTGTCTGCTTGCTGTTTGTGCTTTCGTTGTTTGTTGTTCCCAACAAGAATCCGTTGAAATGGGCATTGTTGGCAGCCACCATTTTGTCCATTCTCTTGGCTTGGGGCCGTAACTTGATGTGGTTCACCAATTTGTTTATCGACTATGTCCCCATGTACAGCAAGTTCCGTACCGTTTCCTCCGCTTTGGTAGTGGCTGAGTTCACTATACCTTTGCTGGCTATGATGGGTTTGAAGGAATTTGTCGAGAAGATGGACGATGAGGAAGAACGTGGCGTGCTGTTGGGTAAACTTGGGGTGAGCACTGTCATCACTGCTGGTTTGGCCTTGGTTTTCGCTTTCTTCCCCTCCGTCTTCGGTGGTGGCACGAATGCAAGTGATGCAGGTACAGTTCAGCAGTTGGTGGGATATGGTTTCCCAGAGATGCAGACTGGCATGTTGATGGATAGCCTGAAGAAGATGCGCTATGCGCTGATTGTCTCCGATGCCTGGCGCTCCGTGATACTCATTGTGATAGGGGCAGGCCTGATGTACCTATATGGCATGAAGAACCGCAAGATCACAGCTACGACCCTTGTCATCTGTTTGACAGCCGTTTGTCTTTATGATATGTGGGGGGTGAACAAGCGATACCTGAATGATCCGATGTTTGTTCGTCCCAATCTTCAGAAGTACGCCAATCCGTCTGAGGCTGACGCTTACATTCTGGATGCCGACAAGGACGTGAAGGACTACAGGGTACTCAGCTTCAACAACCCGTTCAACGACAACTCCGTGTCGAACTTCCATTTCAGTGTTGGAGGCTACCATCCGGCCAAGCTCCGGCGTTACCAGGAACTGATAGAAACCCATATCACCAGTGAGATGAGCAATGTCTATAAGGCGCTGGGTGAGGCTCAGGCAGACACCACAGCTTTGTTCTCCCTTGAAGGTGGAATGGCTGAAATGCTGACGCTTGTTGATGCAGCCAAGTGCGACAGTCTCTTCCCTGTGCTCAACATGCTCAACACCCGTTGGTTCCTTCTCAACAGTCAGGACGGAACGCAGTTACCGATGCGCAACCCATATGCCTACGGCAATGCATGGTTGGTAAAATCCGTGGCTTATGTTGACAATGCCAATGATGAGATAGAACAGACTGGTGTGTTGAGTCCGCGGGAAGTGGCCGTGGTTGACGAAACGTTCAAGTCAGCGCTTGGTGATGTGGAGACCTTGGCAACTGATTCTGCCGACCAAGTGGAGCTTACCCTTTATGATACCAACCGACTGGAGTACAAGGTTAACACAAAGAACGGCGGTGTGGTGGTCTTCTCGGAGATCTACTATCCTGAATGGACAGCCACCATTGATGGTCAGCCGGCAGAGATCGGTCGCGCCGACTATGTGCTCAGGTGCATGAAAGTGCCAGCTGGAGAGCATCAGATTGTGATGACCTTTGCTCCCAAGAGCATCGAACAGACCGAGGCCGTGGCCAATGTGTCGTTTGTGTTGCTGCTGCTGGCTGTGGCAAGTGGTTTGTTTTTGGCTTACAAACGGCGTAGGGACAGCAAGGTGGTCAATCAGGAATAATTACAACTTATATAATAGAGGTTGTTGAAAACCATAGGAAAAAAAGCGATGATTATGAGAACACAGAATCTGAGGCAATTATTATTAGCACTGATGTTGCTTGTAGTATCGGGTATGTCGGCCCAGGACGGGCCTAAGGACGTGAATGGCGTCCGTGATGTCACCCTCGACAGCCTCGCAAAGGCTAACCAGGTACGTCCAGTGTCGGGTTCCAGCCGCAAGGGCAACCATCCTGTGCTCTTCCTTGTGGGCAATTCCACCATGCGCAACGGCACACTTGGCAATGGCAACAATGGCCAGTGGGGATGGGGTTACTTCGAGCATGAGTTCTTCGATGAGAACAAGATTACTGTGGAGAACCATGCGCTTGGAGGCACCAGCCCACGAACATTCTACCGCCGTCTATGGCCTGCCGTGCTGAAAGGCATCCAAAAGGGAGATTACGTGATACTGGAACTGGGACACAACGACAACGGCCCCATTGATCGAGATCGTGCCCGCTCTTCCTATAAAGGAAAAGACGGCAAGCAACCGCTCACGGAGGATTCTATCCTCGTCACCATCCAGGAGACGGGACAGCAGGAAATGGTGTACTCATTTGGTGGTTACCTGCGTCGCTTCGTCAGCGAAATCCGGGCAAAGGGCGCCACACCTATCCTCTTTACCCTCACTCCCCGTAAAGCCTACGAGGAAAGCGACACCAACCGCATCGACCGGAAATTGACCACTTTCACGCCTTGGATCAAATCCATGGCCGAGGAACTGCACACTCCATACATCGACTTGAATGACATCTCTGCCCGCAAGCTCGAGACCTATGGTAAGTGGAAGGCCGACTACCATTTCTTCGGCGACAAGATCCATTCTTCCGCATTCGGAGCCAAAATGAACGCCGCTTCCTGTGCCGAGGGATTGTACGACTGCGACGACCCTCAGGTCGCTGAGCTGAAATCGTATATCCTCACTGACAAGATCCACCCCAAGAGCCTTCTTGAGACCCAACCGAACTGGGTTGTGACACCTCCAGCAAAGAAACAGGGCGCGAAGAAGAAACCAAGGGTGTTCTTGACGGGTGATTCCACCGTGAAGAATACAGATAAGGACGAGGACGGCATGTGGGGCTGGGGTGCCCAGGCCTTCACTGTGTTTGATGGCGAGAAATGCACAGTCATCAATGCCGCCATGGCAGGACGCAGCACACGCACCTTCCTCGAGGAGGGCCGTTGGGACCAGGTCTATCACTCCATAGCGCCTGGCGACTATGTTCTCATTCAGTTTGGCCACAACGACATCAGCGACATCGACAAGAACAAGGAGCGTGGTGTGATTCCTGTGGCGTTCGACACCTGCCATGTCTATCAGATGGCTTCCAACGGCCAGTATAAGGTAATCTATTCCTTTGGCTGGTATCTGAAAAAATTCATCCAGGACGTGCGAGAGAAAGGCGGCACGCCTATCCTTGTCTCTCTGACTCCGCGCAATGAGTGGCCGCATGGCAAGGTTGAGCGTCGCGACTTCTATGGTAAGATGTACCGTCAGGTGGTGGCTGAGACCGGTGTTGATTACATCGATGTCCATAACCTCACCGCCGATGCCCTCGACAAGATGGGGCAGGAGAAGGCCAAGGCGATGTTCAACCATGACCACACCCACACTTCGCTTGAGGGCGCTCGTCTCAATGCCAAGAGCGTGGCCAAAGGTCTGAAACTGATTAAGTCCCCATTGAGAAAATGTCTGAAATGACAAAGTCACACTATATGATGATGGAAGGGGTGGAAGGTCTCCACTCCTTCATTCATCTCGACGCTATTGATTCCACCAACAATTACCTTCGTCGCCTGCTCGACCAAGGTGAACGGTTCGAAGGCGTGACGCTTGTGGTGGCCGACAGCCAGACGGTTGGCCGTGGCCAGCAAGGCAACAGCTGGGAATCGGAGAGCGGCAAGAACCTGACATTCAGCATTCTCTGCCATCCCCTCTTCCTCAAGGCCAGCGAGCAGTATCTGGTGTCGCAGATGATTGCTTTGAGTGTGCAGGAGACCTTGAGTCTCTACATCGAAGGTGTGACCATCAAGTGGCCCAATGACATCTACTGGTACGATAAGAAGATATCGGGAACATTGATAGAATGTGACCTAAAAGGTAAGTCGATCAGCCATTGCATTGTCGGTACAGGAATCAACGTGAACCAGGAACGTTTTCTGAGCGACGCGCCGAACCCCATATCGTTGAGATTGGTCACTGGCGCCGAATACAATCTTGGAAAACTGCTGTGTGAAGTGACCCGCCGTTTCCTTTCCTATTTCCATGTTGCGGAAGGAGAAGCGGAGGATATCCGCCAACGTTACAAACAGCGGCTGTATCGTCGTGAAGGCTTTCATCCTTACGAAGACGCATACGGACGATTCCTGGCCAAGTTCATGGACGTGGAGAATTCAGGACGTTTGTTGTTGATGGATACGGAAAACAAGGTGAGAAGATACGAGTTTAAGGAACTGAAGTTCATTATTTGAACTTTTATGCAGATTTTATTGTCGGATATTTGTTGAATACAGATTTTTATCGTATATTTGTGGAAACAATAGTGGAACCCTAAAAACTAAAGCAATATGAACTTCATAGAACTCTGTCTGAAACGTTTTTCAGCAAGAAATTATACAGATGAACCTATTTCCGATGCAGACCTGCAGTACATTCTCGAGAGTTTTCAGGTGGCTCCTTCCGCTGTGAACCGTCAGCCTTGGAAATTCTTGATTGCCAAAAGCGAAGAGGCGAAAGAGAAAGTACAAAGGGCCTACGACCGGGACTGGTTGAAAACTGCGCCATTGTATATCATCGCATTCAAGAACACCAATGAGCAGTGGGTGCGGAAATACGACGGCAAACCTCATGGCGATATTGACGTGGCTATCGCCGTGGAGCATATTTGTCTTGCCGCTACCGATTGTGGCTTAGGCTCTTGCTGGGTTTGTAATTTCAATCCCGACATTATCAAGACTGAATTTCCACAGCCCGTTGAATACGAGCCAGTAGCGATCATTCCTATAGGCCATATCCCCAACGATGGCACTGTGGCCGTGAAGACGCGCAAGTCGCTCGACAGAATCGTTGAAATGGTGTGAGAGGAGAGAAATGCCAAACCTTTTATGCAAGACACAAGACATATTCAAATAAAGGACTATAACTACAATTTGCCAGATGAGCGCATTGCCAAGTTTCCACTTGCAGAGCGCGACAGCAGTAAATTGCTTGTTTATCGAAGCGGCGAGGTGACCGAAGATGTGTTCACTTCGCTGCCTCATTATTTGCCAAGTGGCTCATTGATGGTGTTCAACAACACCCGTGTGATTCAGGCACGCCTGCATTTCCGTAAAGAAACAGGCGCAGTGATTGAGGTGTTCTGCCTGGAACCCTCGCATCCCATCGACTACCAGCAGAATTTCGCGTCGAAAGAGGGCTGTACGTGGATATGCTTGATAGGCAACCTGAAACGTTGGAAGGAAGGTCTGTTGAGCCGGCTGGTGAAAGTGGGCGACAAGGATGTGACGTTTACCGCAGAGAAAGGTGCGGAGCATCATGGTGGTAGCCATTATGTGCATTTCAGTTGGGATGACACAGATGTGTCGTTTGCCGAGATACTCGATGCCGTTGGCGAGTTGCCCATCCCGCCTTATCTGAACCGCAAGACAGAGGAAAGCGACAAACGTACCTACCAGACCGTTTATTCCAAGATCAAGGGTTCGGTGGCAGCCCCTACGGCTGGGTTGCATTTCACAGAGAAAGTGCTGAAAGCCTTAGACGATGCAGGCATCACTCGCGAGGAATTGACCCTTCACGTGGGTGCTGGTACGTTCAAACCCGTGAAAAGCGACGAGATAGAAGGACATGAGATGCATTCCGAATATATCGTGGTGAAGCGCCAGACCATTAGCCGCTTGCTGGAACATGAGGGACAGGCTATCGCTGTGGGAACGACCTCCGTGAGGACACTTGAGAGTTTGTATTATATCGGTGTAAAGCTGCAGGACAATCCCGACCTGTCGGAGGATGAGCTCCATATTGAACAATGGATGCCCTACGAATACGCATCGAAAGGGCCGGAGATTTCCGTGATGCAGTCATTGCGGAATATCGACGCTTACATGGAACGAAATGGGCTGAAAGCCTTGCACACAAGCACCCAGATCATTATTGCTCCAGGCTATGAGTACAAGATTGTGAAAATAATGGTGACGAATTTCCACCAGCCTCAATCCACTCTGCTGCTGCTTGTCTCGGCCTTTGTGCATGGAGACTGGCGCAAGATATACGATTATGCCTTGGCGCATGATTTCCGATTCCTCAGTTATGGCGATTCTTCGTTGCTGATCCCTTAATCACAAATCCAGAGAGATGATGAAAGACAATCAAGAAGAATTATTCCCCATCGTCGATGAAATCGGCAATGTCGTTGATGCGGCCACCCGTGGCGAGTGTCACAACGGCAGCAAACGGCTTCATCCTGTGGTGCATCTCCATGTGTTCAACAGTCAGGGCGAACTGTATCTGCAACGTCGCCCAGACTGGAAAGACATCCAGCCGGGGAAGTGGGACACATCAGTAGGCGGACATGTGGATTTCGGGGAGCATGTGGAGCAAGCCCTTCTCCGTGAGGCATCGGAGGAACTTGGCATCACAGATTTCCAGTCGGAGCGTATCGGCCAGTATGTGTTTGAGTCCGACCTTGAGAAAGAGTTGGTGTTTGTGTATAAGACCACATACGATGCAGAGATACGCCCGAGTGAAGAACTCAATGGAGGCCGATTCTGGTCAAAGGAGGACATTGAAAGTCATTTTGGCAAAGGCTTTTTCACACCGAACTTTGAACACGAATACAGACGAATGGGCTTCTGATACAGTTCCTCGTACAGGTCTCATCAATCAATTTCGTTATCTCGTTATGACGAAATAACGGTTATAACGAGAGGATAAAGAACAAGAAAACAAGAAAGAATCAATATGAAGATAGGAGATAAAGTCAGGTTTCTCAGTGAAAGTGGTGGCGGAATCGTGAAGGGCTTCCAAGGGCGCAATGTGGTGCTGGTGGAAGACGAGGATGGATTCGATATCCCCATGCCGATAGACGAATGCGTGGTGATAGAGACCGATGATTACAACATTGCCAAGGTGCATACAGTGACAAAGGCGCCCGAGAAACATCCATCCAGCCAGGCGGGCAAGAAAGAACCTGTCACTCAGATGAGTGTCTCCAAGGCTTTGTCGTCGGGTGAACTGGAGACCGACGAGCCAGAAACAGATCCGGCTGACAGACCCATCACTTTCCGTCCCAAACCACAAGAGCGCAAGGATGGTGACAAACTTAATGCCTTTCTCGCTTTTGTCCCCGTCAATTCGAGGGAGATATCCACAACCACCTTCGAGTGTTATGTCGTGAATGACTGCAACTATTTCATCTACTACACTTATTCCACAGCAGAGAACGCGTCGTGGAACCTACGTAGTTCGGGCGTGGTGGAGCCCAACACCAAGGTGTTCGTCGAGGAATTGCGTCATACCGACCTCAACGACATAGAGAAAGTCGCCATCCAGATGGTGGCCTATAAGGAAGACAAACCGTTTGGAATGAAACAACCAGTGAGTGTGGTTCTGCGGATTGACGGCACCAAGTTCTTCAAGTTGCACTCGTTCAAGGATAGCCTGTTTTTTGATGAATTGGCGTTGTTGTACGATATTGTGAAGGATGATGTGGTGGCGCGTCCACTTGTAGTCAACGCTGAAGAAATGAAACGCTCCATGTATGGTGGTAAGGTAGAAGACAGGGAGGAACGACGTCATGCTACGGATGCCCGTGTGAAAAATGTCTTGCCACCTAAATCTCCGACGTCACCAGCTGATATGATAGCCAGTCCGGCCAGTGTGTTCGAGCGTGTGAAAGAGATTGGAAAATCGGTGATTGTGGAGGTTGATTTGCATATCAATGAACTGTTGGACAGTGTGTCGGGGATGTCGCCAGGCGAGATGAAAGACTATCAGTTGAACGTCTTCCGCAAAGTGATGGAGGCCCATAAGGCAGAGAAGGGACGGAAGATAGTGTTCATTCACGGCAAGGGCGATGGCATTTTGCGCAACAGCATCATATCGGAGTTGAAAAGCAAGTACAAGAACTGTACCTATCAGGACGCCTCATTTCGTGAGTATGGATTTGGTGCCACCATGGTGATTGTGCATTGACCGTCAGTCCTTGATTTCCTCAAAATCAATATATTCCCCCTCGTCGGCAGAGAATATTTTCCCCTCTTGCTGATGAGGGGGATTTTGGTTCTGATGGGCTTTCCCGTTTCTTCGCCTGGATTGAGTGTATTCCTGTTTGCTCCCTTTCTCATTGTCGCCAAACAAACGTTTTGTAATACTCTTGAAGAAGTGCCTGACAATCAAGACACCTCCCGCAGCGAGAGCGACGATAAAGAGAAGGGTTCCAAGTATGATGTAGATGATGGTCATGTCTGCTGAATGTGGTTACATGATAAAGATAACTAAAACCGTGCCAATCTATCAGACTGACATAAAGGCAGAGATGTAGGTTTACCGTTTGTCTGTGAGGTACAAACCAATCGACATGACAAGATATACGACGATGCAGGTAGCCATACCCCGGCTGATATATGTCCAAGTGTGGTTAAGAGTGATTCCCGTGACCAGTGAGAAGGCCATCACGAGTCCGCAGACAATAAGAAAGATGTATTTCCGTCTGTTCTCCTGACTTCGTCACTTAAAAAATAGTGATTTTCTATTTGCTTGATACAGAATATTTTGTATCTTTGTGTCACCCAAATTAGGGTGACACGAGGCAAAAAGTCATGTTTATACGTAAGAAGAAATACCCTTCGGGAAATATTGGCGTGATAGTCGCCGAGAAAGTTCATGGCAGGATGTGCGAGTTGCATACCGTTGGCGTAGCTACGGACAATGATGGGTTAGAGCCGCTTATAGCCCAAGCTTAGGAGTGGATAGACAAGGAGAAGGCCCGACGCCATCCCCGTCTTGACCTGTTCGGCGAAGAGCGTCAGGCCTGTGAGCGTGAATATCTGGAGACGGAACGTGTCTTGTCCCATATAAGTAACGTGTTCCTAAACGGCGCAGACCTGCTTCTTGACCATGTCTTCGACAGTGTAGGTTTCAACATGATCGAGGATGCAGTCTTCCGCCAGTTGGTGAAAGCGCGTCTTTCCTACCCTGCCAGCAAGGCTGCGACGGTGGAATATCTTAAGAACCACTTCGACGAGGACTTGAATCTCTCCAAGATATACCGTTACCTTGACAAACTGAGCGATCGCCAGCATGAGATTGTCCAGGATATCAGCGTGCACCATACGCGGAAGATACTGGGTGGAGTTGTCGGTGTGTTATTCTACGATGTAACGACTCTCTATTTCGAGGCAGACAGGGAGGACGACCTCCGCAAGACGGGGTTCTCGAAGGAAGGCCGCCACCACAACCCGCAGATAATACTCGGTCTGCTGGTCAGCCTCGGCGGATATCCGCTTGCCTATTGCATCCATGAGGGCAACAAGTATGAAGGACACACGATGCTTCCTGTGATAAAGGATTTTGTCAGCAGGTATGAACTGGAAGACTTTATCGTGGTGGCAGACTCAGGCCTGATGAATAATGACAACATATCCGACATGGAGTCTCTGGGTTACAAATATATAATAGGAGCAAAGATAAAGACAGAGTCAACGGGCATAAGGGAATGGATTATGTCCCTACCCAGACATGACGGTCACATGGCGGAGTACGACAAGGGAAACGGCAGGCGCCTTCTGGTTAGCTACAGTGCTGACAGGGCGCGGAAGGACGAGTATAACCGCGAAAAGGGTGTCAGACGGCTTGAGAAGGCATACAGGACAGGCAAGCTGACTAAAGGCAACATTAACAAACGAGGGTACAACAAATTTCTCACCATGGAGGGCGACGTCAAGGTAAGCATTGACTATGGACTGCTGGAAAAGGATGCCCGATGGGACGGACTGAAGGGATACCTCACGAACGCAGACCTGCCGGTGGCAGACATCTACGCTGCTTATCACAATTTATGGCACGTGGAGAAGGCATTCCGTATATCAAAGTCCAAAATAGAGATACGACCGATGTTCCATTTTACCAAAAGACGCATTCAGGCCCATGTCTGTATCTGCTTTGTCGCACTGAAAGTCTACAAGGAACTTGAACGCATACTGAAGATGGAGAATATAGACATCAGTGTAGACAAGGTGCTTGAGATGGCCAAAACTGTCGTTACCATACAAATAAGGTTGCCGAAAAGCAAGCAGACTGTCAGCAAAGTGATGCTAATGAAGCGTCATCAGAAAATCGCATTCCTGTTCAATGAAAATTTCTGGGTGACACGATGACGAAGTCAGGAAAGAGAAGGGTTCCAAGTATGATGTAGATGATGGTCATGTCTGCTGAATGTGGTTACATGATAAAGATAACTAAAACCGTGCCAATCTATCAGACTGACATAAAGGCAGAGATGTAGGTTTACCGTTTGTCTGTGAGGTA
>JAFWPH010000011.1 GCA_017509605.1 Bacteroidaceae bacterium
CATGACAAGATATACGACGATGCAGGTAGCCATACCCCGGCTGATATATGTCCAAGTGTGGTTAAGAGTGATTCCCGTGACCAGTGAGAAGGCCATCACGAGTCCGCAGACAATAAGAAAGATGTATTTCCGTCTGTTCTCTTTCCATGCCATCGACTTGAATTTCATGGCGAACATCGGTATGTCGCACACGAGCAACCAACAGAACATCACAACGAAAGCCAGCAGGAAAGGCGCATTGAAACGTGGTGAAGTGAGGTAGGCTTCGCTGCTTGAAATCAATGCTCCCCAGAAAATGGCGTTGGCTGGTGTTGGCATGCCGATGAAGCCGGTGTGTTGTCTCTCGTCGATGTTGAACTTGGCAAGCCTTAATGCTGAAAAAGCGGCGATGAGGAACGCTGTGTATGGCATCAGGTTGAACCAGAAGGTATTGTACATGAACGAGGGGTATCTGACCAACGTGAAAAGCGTGAACACCATGGCTGAAGGTGCCACTCCGAATGTGACCATGTCGGCCAGAGAGTCGAGTTCCACTCCCATCGGTCCTGACACCCCGAGAGCGCGTGCCGACAGCCCGTCGAAGAAATCGAAGAAAGCGCCGAGGAGAATAAAAAGGAATGCTGTAGTAAACAAATGGTGGAAAGCCGCTCCTGTGGCAATGCATCCGCAAACCAAATTGCAGCAAGTGATGGTGTTAGGAATATGTTTTGTAAAACTCATTGTCTCGATTGTTAATCATTCATTCCTCTTGTGCTGACTCCTTAAGTCTGGCAATGAGCGTTTCATCACCCACAGTGCTTTGTCCGACCTTCACCAGTATTTCAGTGTCGAGTGGGAGGTAAACATCAACTCTTGACCCGAATTTGATGAATCCGAGGTGCTCGTCGATGAAACATTCCGTGTTGGGCTCTGCATAAGTGACGATACGTCGTGCCACCGCTCCAGCTATCTGACGGACCAGAATATCCTGTCCGTTCTGGGTGCGGATGACAATGGTCGAACGTTCGTTCTCTGTGCTTGCCTTAGGAAGGTATGCTGCCCTGAAATTGCCGTCATGATGCTCCACCTTGATGACCGAACCATCGCAGGGGATCCAGTTGGCATGCACATTCCACAGACTCATGAAGATGGAAACCATGATACGCTTGTCGTGAAAATACTCGTCCTCGTCCACTTCCTCGACAACCACTACTTTTCCATCAGCTGGCGCTACAACAGAGTTGACCGTTGGGCCGAGGTACATACGTATGGGGCAGCGGAAGAAATTGACCATGATGCCGTAAACCACCGCCACTATGCCTATGACGATGTAAGTGACAGGATGGCTGCCTAAAAGCTTGAAGAGAATGAAGGCAATCACTACCAATACCAGTCCACCAACAATCAGCGGTTGTACACCTTCATGGTGTATGCGGATTTTGTTTCTGCGTTTGTTGTGTATCGTTGTTTTTGCAGGTGTCATTATTCTTCGGATGAGACGACCGTCTCATGTTTTCTTTGTTAGTTTTGGTTGTGTTTGGCATGTACTTGTCCGGCCACAACATAATGCCTAACTGCAAAGTTAGCCCAAAATCTTTACATCTCCAAAGAAAAACGCTTTTTTGTCTTTTTTTTTGATGGTGATCACCCATTTTCTTGAAAAACGGGAGGTTCGTTTGTTTTTGTGTTTAAAAATCGATAATTTTGCATTATTATCGACCAACACATCTTAGAGAATAGTATATGCCATTTATAAAATTGAAAATAATGAAAAGAACAAGATTTTGGATGTTTGCCATCAGCGCGTTTTTCAGCACAGTAAACGTTTTTGCTCAGAAAGTCCTCATCGTCGATACAGAGGGTAATCCCGTGCCGTACGCTCACATCATTGATGAGAGCGGAAGCATTATCGGCACCACAGACTTGGAAGGCACGCTGGATGGGGTGAAATTCAACCAAAGCATCACCATCTCGCATGTGGCTTTCAAGTCTAAGACGGTATATGTGAAAGGTGAGGGTACAGTACAAATCCCCCTGGAGGATAGTGACTACGGGCTTGGCGAGATTGTAGTGAAGCCCAAGGACTATATCTATGTTCAGACTTATTACCGGATGATTTACATGAGTGATGACACGATGACTTATTGCCGCTTCGGAGTCATCGACAACATATACAATGTCAAGAAGAAAACTATCACAGCCAGCCACACTCACATCTCAAAGGCGGAGATGGGTCTTCTCAAAACCATTCTTGACGGAGTGGTTGGCAGTGTCATCGACGGTAAAGGTGAGTTGCCAAATATCAACTCCTCAAAAAAGTCCCCGCTGAAGAAAGAACGTGAAAGCGAGGACCGTAACCGATATGTGTATAATGACAAAATCATTGGCTATGAAACGTTTGATATGAAAGACCACTTACGGCGTGTCTCTTTGGATGAAGACGCCTATAGGAACATCTTGAAACAAGAGAAAGCTGAAGCCAAAGCTAAGAAAGGTAAGGAACCGAAAGCCGAGAAATATCCGAAGAGAAATGTGGATGACAACTTCTACATGGTTTACCGCATTGACGATGAAGGCCGGTATGGTGTGGAGGATTTCATCATGAGCCAGTGGCATGATGATTATGACAAGTACGATAAAATCTACAAAAAAGACGAACACATCCGTATTTGGTTGGAGTCTTACTCCATTGACCGAGAGTATGTGGATAAGCAGGAACTGAAGGAGAAGAAGAAGGCCAATAAGGTGAAGATGTCATGGCCCGCAATACAAGAACTTGAGAGCAAGCACAATATCCCGTCTCTTCCTGCCAAGGCACTGGAGGAGATCAAGAAGCTGTTTGATAAATAACACATTAGCAACGATTATAGAAACTTTTAACTAACCTGACGATTATGAAACGCATTAGTATAGCTTATCGTTTATTGGTGGCAGTGGCGTTGCTGGCCCTGTCATATTCTGCCAAATCGCAGAGCCAACTCTATCCTCAGCATTTCGACCTTGACGAGGTGACCTTGCTTGATGGCCCGTTCAAGACTTCAATGGATAAGAACATTGAAGTGCTTCTGAAATATGATGTCAATCGTCTGCTCACTCCTTTTGTCCGTCAGTCGGGCTTGTCATCAAAGTCTGGGAGCAAGTATTATGGATGGGTCAGCAAGTATCCATCGTTCATTAACTGGGGACAGGACAGCTGGTCGCTTGAGGGTCATGTGGGAGGACATTATCTCACGGCTCTCTCGTTAGCATACGCTGCCTGTCATGATGAGGCCACAAAATCCAAACTCAAACAAAAGTTAGACTATGCGCTTGGGGTGATGAAAGACTGTCAGGACGCTTATGACAACAATACCCAGGGACTATATGGCTTCATAGGTGGCCAACCTATCAACCAAGTATGGACAGGTCTTTACAAGAATGACCTTACTGAATTCAGGAAATACGGTGGTTGGGTGCCCTTCTATTGTCAGCATAAGGTGTTGGCTGGTTTACGCGACGCTTGGGTTTATACAGGCAACGAGGTGGCCAAGGAGTGTTTCCGTAAGTTGGCAGACTGGAGCGTGAACGTGGTGAGCAAACTCTCCACCTCTGACATGCAGAACGTTCTGGGATGGGAGCATGGCGGTATGAACGAGTCGATGCTCGATGCCTACCAGATTTTCGGTGATCCCAAGTATCTTTCCGCCGCCAAGAAATACAGCCATCAGCACGAGATTGACGGTATGCAGGGTGCGGAAGGCCGTTACAGCACCTCTTTCCTCAATGGTCAGCACGCCAATACCCAGGTGCCCAAGTTCATCGGCTTCCAGCGTATAGGTGAAACGTCAGCCAGTGCTGGCACCTTCAGAATTGCAGCCCGTAATTTCTGGGACGATGTTGCCACCAACCGTACCGTATGTATCGGTGGAAACAGTGTGTCGGAGCATTTTCTCGCTAAAAGCAATGCTTCGCAGTATATCACCAATACAGAGGGTCCCGAGAGTTGCAACACCAACAACATGCTGAAACTTTCTGAGATGCTTTTCGACTATACTCATAATGCCAAGTACGCTGATTTCTACGAATACGCGACCTGGAACCACATCCTCTCCACTCAGGACCCCCAGACAGGCGGTTACGTGTATTTTACTTCGCTTCGTCCTCAGAGCTACCGTATCTATTCACAGGTCAATAAAGGCATGTGGTGCTGTGTGGGAACGGGTATGGAGAACCACAGTAAGTATGGCCATTTCATCTACACACATGACGGTACGTCCACATTGTATGTCAATCTCTTTACTCCCAGTGAGTTGAAAAGCACGGACTTCGCCATCAAGCAAGAAACCAACTATCCTTATGAGCAGAAAACCCGTCTGACAGTGGGAAAGTCGGGCGAGTACACCATTGCTATACGCCATCCATGGTGGACTACAGAAGGTTACAGTATCTCTGTCAATGGGTCGGATGTGAACGCAGCCGCTCAGAAGGGCACATCCTCCTATGCTGGTATCAACAGAAAATGGAAGGAGGGTGATGTGATCGAAGTGACCATACCTATGGAATTACGTGTGGAAACTTGTCCAGGCTATAACGACTACGTGGCATTTGAATATGGCCCCATCTTGTTGGCAGCCCAGACTACAGCCGCCAAGTCCAATGATGGCAGCGGTTTGGTATATGAGAAATTGCAGAACGAATATGCCGGTGAGGGCAGAATGGACCATTCTCCAGGGGCTGTGGGCAAGTCCCTCTCCTTGTCAAGTGCACCTTTATTGCTCGGTGAGCGGCAGAAAGTGTTGAATCGAATCAAAGAATTGGATTTGAGTAAGTTGCAATTCTCTATAGATGTGAGTAATGCCTCTCGTGCAGGTGTGGAGAAATGGACTTCCTTGACGTTGGTTCCTTTCTATAGCATACAACATGCACGTTACCAATGTTATTGGTACCAGCAGACGGAGGAGGCATTCGCCAATAGCGACATGGCGCGACAGGATGCCATGGAAAAGGAATTGCAGGAGCGCACCATTGATTTCGTTGGTACGGGAGAGCAACAGAGTGAGGCAGGACATGACGCGTCCTACAGTTCTGGTTCCACCACTGGTGTTTATAACGATGAATACTACCGTGACGCCCGCAGCAACGGTTTTATCCAATATACACTTTACAATCCTGATCAGTTGAAGGACAACCTGAGTGTCATGTTGCGTTTCACTACTGCCGACAGCGGTAGGAAAGGTAAATTGTATGTGGATGGAGTGTTGCTGTCCGACATAGAGATTGTCAGGGATGTTGCTGGTGCCGACGACAAGGGGTTTTTTAATGTGGAATATCCTTTGCCAGAATCGCTTATCTATGATGAGGCAGGAAAGGTGAAGACCAAATTCGTGGTCATGTTGAAAGCCTCTTCTTCCACCCTTTGCCCTGGTTGGTACTTTGTTCGTCTGTTGCGGGGATACGACAACCATGCCTATCGCTTCACGGCTTCGGAGTGGACGACAGGCGATACCAACCGATTGAAGAATAACAATATCCGTTATAACTCCTCTGACAATACCATTGTGGTGAGTAACTCTACAGGCGCGAATAATGTCTGCTTGACCCTCGACTACAAGAATAAAGGATATACCATTGGAAAAGATGACAAGTATTTGATTGTGAGAGGAACAGGCCTGAGTACTGATACTGGTTCATCGTTTTTATGGTGGCTGAACGGTGTTAATAGAGGAAGTAGTGTGGCTCCTGATTACGCTGCTAAAGTTGGTGATTCAGAAGTTGTTATTGCATGGGATATGACGGCCAGCGGGTTGGCCGACAATCTAACTGGCGACCGTCCTGATGTCTGTATAGGTTCAACCATCTTCGGCCTGACCGCCAAGAACTCCACAGTGGTCATCCATGATATTGGTTTCTATCCCTCAGTGACGGATTATGTCGATATGGTGTCGTCGGTCGGTGCCATCTCTGTCGATGACAAACCGATGTATGCAGGAGTATATACAGTTCAAGGAGTCAAAGTTTCCGATGCGGATTTGCCAAGCGATTTGCCGGCAGGTGTATATATAAAAAATGGCAAGAAGCACCTAAAGAAGAAATAAAAAGTATTATTCTTTCGTTTTCCGCAATTTTTTTGTTAATTTTGCAGTTGAAAACTTTTGCGTCATGAAAAGTTTTGTTCGTGACGCATTTTTTGGATATATATAAGCATATAGAAATGGCAGATAGAAAAGTCAGGGTGCGTTTTGCCCCGAGTCCCACAGGACCCCTTCATATAGGCGGCGTGCGGACAGCTTTGTACAATTACTTGTTCGCCCGTCAGCATGGGGGTGACTTGATATTCCGTATAGAAGACACCGACTCCACACGTTTTGTTCCTGGTGCTGAGGAGTATATCATAGAATCGTTCCAATGGCTCGGTATCAAGTTTGACGAAGGTGTGAGTTATGGCGGTAATTACGGACCATACCGGCAATCTGAGCGCCGTGAGATTTACAAGCAATATGTGGATCAACTGCTGACCGCCGACAAGGCATATATAGCCTTTGACACTCCCGAGGAGTTGTCGAAGAAACGTGAGGAAATCGCCAATTTCCAGTATGACGCCTCTACCCGTGGCTTGATGCGCAATTCCTTGACCATGTCCACCGAGGAAGTGGAGCGTTTGATAGCTGATGGCCATCAATATGTGGTTCGTTTCAAGATTGAACCAGGTCGTGATGTTCATGTTGACGACATGATCCGTGGTGATGTGGTCATCAACTCATCCATACTCGACGACAAGGTGCTCTTCAAGAGCGCAGACCAACTTCCCACCTATCATCTTGCCAATATTGTTGACGACCATTTGATGGAGGTCAGTCATGTCATCCGTGGTGAGGAATGGTTGCCTTCAGCCCCTTTGCATGTGCTTCTTTATGAGGCTTTTGGTTGGACAGAAACCATGCCGCGTTTCGCTCATCTTCCTTTGTTGCTGAAGCCTACAGGCAATGGTAAGCTCTCTAAGCGCGATGGCGACAAACTGGGTTTTCCCGTCTTCCCATTGGAATGGCACGACCCTAAGAGCGGCGAGGTGTCATCAGGCTACCGTGAGAGTGGATACTTGCCCGAGGCAGTGGTCAATTTCCTTGCCTTGTTGGGTTGGAATCCCGGCAACGACGAGGAAGTGATGTCGATGGACGAGTTGATTCGCCTGTTCGACCTTGGCAAGTGCAGCAAGGCTGGTGCCCGTTTTGACTTTATGAAATGCCGTTGGTTCAATCATGAGTATATCCAGCTGTCCGACAATCGTCGTCTGGCAGAGCAGTTCATGCCTATAGTTCGAGAGCATGGTGTTGACGAGACGATAGAACGTGTGGAGAAGGTGGTTGAGATGATGAAGAACCGTGTGGATTTCGTGAAAGAACTTTGGGATCTCTGTTCATTTTTCTTTATTGCTCCCGAAACATACGATGAGAAGACAGTGAAAAAACGCTGGAAAGAGGATTCGGCTCAAGTGATGAGTGACCTTGCCACCTTGCTCGAGGGGCTTGATGATTTCTCTCTCGCTCATCAGGAGGAGGTTGTTACCAAGTGGATTGAAGACAACGAACTGGGAATGGGTAATGTGATGAATGCCTGGCGTCTGACTTTGGTTGGCGAGGGCAAGGGCCCCCACATGTTTGATATATCCTCGTTCTTAGGCAAGGAAGAGACACTGCGTAGAATGCGCAGAGCAATTGAGGTGTTAAAATAATTCATCCGGTATAGTGTATAGTTTTGCAATGTATGTGTTTGCCGTATGTGCTTATATTGCGGCATTATTCAATAAGAAAGTGCGAAAGCTTGTAAAAGGGCATTTTTCCACTTTCAACACACTTAAAGCCAAGATAGGACCGAACGACAGGGTGGTATGGTTTCATGCTGCCTCGCTGGGTGAGTTCGAACAGGGTCGTCCGCTGATGGAGCGTCTTCGTCGTTCACATCCCGAGTACAAGATTCTGTTGTCGTTTTTCTCCCCTTCCGGCTATGAGGTCCGCAAGAATTATGAAGGTGCGGACTGTGTATGCTATTTGCCTTTCGACACATGGGACAATGCACGTGTTTTCGTGAAGTTCGCTCACCCGGAGATGGCTATTTTCATCAAATATGAGTTCTGGGAGAATTACTTCCGTAATTTGAGGAAGAAGCACATCCCTGTCTATAGCGTATCGAGCATTTTCCGCCCTTCACAGCATTTCTTCCGTTGGTTTGGCACTGCCAACACGCTTCGTTATGTCAGTCATTTCTATGTTCAGAACGAGGAATCTAAACGTCTGCTTGCAAGTGTGGACATTAAGGATAATGTGACGGTAGCAGGCGACACCCGTTTCGACCGTGTGCTTGATATCCGTCGTCAGGCCAAGGAGCTGCCCCTTGTGGAGCAGTTCGTGCATGGAGGTCAGGCAAAATACGTGCTTGTCGCCGGCAGTTCATGGCAGCCCGATGAGGATCTGATTATTCCGTATTTCAATGCGCATCCTGAACTCAAACTGGTCATAGCGCCTCATGTGATTTCCGAGAGTCATCTGCAGGAGATAGAGGGGAAATTGAAACGCCCGTTCTTGCGTTATACTGATGCGACAGAGGATAGTGTTGGCAAAGTTGATTGCTTGATTGTCAATTGCTTCGGCCTCTTGTCGTCCATTTACCGCTATGGCCAGATTGCCTATGTGGGAGGCGGTTTCGGTGTGGGCATCCACAACGTTCCGGAGGCAGCCGTGTATGGTGTTCCTGTGATGATAGGACCCAACAATAAGAAATTCCGCGAAGCTCAGGCGTTGTTGAAACTTGGAGGATGTATTGAGGTTACCGATAGCCAGAGTTTTACTGACACAATGAATCACTTCTTGACCGATGAGTCTTTCTTACTGGAAAGCGGTAAGAAAGCTGGTGACTACATCGCCAGTAACGCCGGTTGCGCTGACATCGTCTTCAAGGATATCTTTGGAGAGTGACTTCCTTTTTCGGACGGTTCTGACTATTATGACAGCCACGATTGTTCGTGGCTGTCATTTTTGTGCTTATTTCTTCTTGTCGTAGTATTCTTCTGAGGAACTGCAGATGACGGTGTTGTCGGGGTTCTTGTCTGCTTCCCTGAACCAGTCTGCATACATCGCATAGTGTTTGGCTATTCCCTGGTTCAGTTCCTTGGCTTGCTCTGGATCCACTTTCTTGATGAATTTGGCGGGTACGCCCCCCCACAACTCTCCGTCGCCCACTACTGTGTTCTTAAGCACCAATGCACCGGCAGCGATGATGGCTCCTTCGCCAATAACGGCGTTGTCGAGCACAGTAGCCCCCATTCCGATAAGGGCAGAGTTCTTGACTGTGCATCCGTGAAGAGTCACGCTGTGGCCAATGGTCACGTCATCGCCGATATCGATGCCAGCCTTTTTGTATAGCGTGTGCAGGCAGCTGTTGTCCTGGATGTTCACTCTGTTTCCTATCTTGATGTAGTGAACGTCGCCGCGAACTACTGCGTTGAACCATACCGTGCAGTCATCGCCCATCGTCACGTCGCCAACGATGACAGCGTTCTCGGAGAAATAGCAGTTCTTTCCGAACTTGGGTTCCAAGTCCAGCACTTTCTTTATAATAGCCATAGTTTTCTTGTTTGTCTTATCGTATTGTTGATAGTTGTTTGTTATATCGGTCTTGTCACCTCATAAAGCCATTCCCTGGTGTCGTTGTCGAGATGCGGGGCCAGCTTGTCGTAGACCATTTGCTGGTAATCGTTAAACCACAACTTCTCGTCGTGCTGCAGCATATCGACCACAATAGGACATGTGAGAATGGGGCATAATGTGAGTTGTTGGAATTTGTAGTAAGGTCCGAAGGTGACTCCTTCTTGGTCTTCGACCACAAGCATGGTGTTCTCATGTCTGACTCCATGGCTGTCGGTGATATAGATGCCAGGCTCGTCGGTGATGGTCATAGATGGCAGCAGTGGGGTAGGCATGTAGTTCATGCGGAACTGGTGGGGACCCTCATGGACGTTCATGAACGACCCTACACCATGTCCTGTGCCATGCAGGTAGTTGATGCCGTATTCCCACATCGGAGTGCGAGCCAGACAGTCCAGTTGGCTTCCATAAGTTCCTCTGGGGAAATGTGCTCTGGCAAGATTGATAAATCCTCTGAGCACCAGGGTGTAGTCGCGCCGTTCCTGATCGGTAAGTGGCCCCAAAGGCAATGTTCGCGTGATGTCGGTGGTGCCGTCCTGATATTGTCCGCCAGAGTCGCAGAGCAGCAGTCCTTTGGGTAATACAGGGATGTCGGTTGCGGGTGTGGGCTCATAGTGCACAATGGCTCCATGGCCCGCGTATCCCATGATGGTGGCGAAGCTTGGACCGCGGAAGAGTGGTTGCTGAGCCCTGAGCGACGTGAGTTTCGCCTCTAAGGTCAATTCCGTCTGCCCTCCTTCTTTCACTGCCTGCAGAGCCCATTTCATCCATTTCACCATTGCGATGCCGTCCTTGAGCATGGCACTGTGATATCCTTTTATTTCTGTCTCGTTCTTCATGATTTTCATGGTTGAGACAGGACAGGCTGCCAGCACGGGATGTGAGATGCAAGCAAACACCCCATAATTGGTCTTTGCGGGCTCGATTTGTATGCTCTTGTCCATACCTTTAAGGTCGGTCCCGATATCATCGTAATCTCTTATTTCCACACCTTCTGAGTCGAGGTAGTCAAGTACCTCCTTGGTGAGTTTGAAGTGTTTGGTGTAAAGAGTGACGTTGTTGTCGCAAATGAGCAGATAACTCACGAACACCGGATTGTATTCAATGTCGTTGCCTCGAAGGTTGAGGGTCCATGCCACTTCATCGAGCATGGAGACCAGCAGGCCCTGGGCCTTGTTCTTGTGGTAAGCCTTCCGTATTCTATCCACTTTGCTGGTAGTGCTTTCGCCCGCCAGTTCAAGTGGTTGTATGAACACTTCCTCAGTGGGTAAAGCGGGACGGTCGGTCCAGATGGTGTTGTAAGGGTCGATATCGGTGCGTAAGCTCAGCCCATACTCAGCCAGTTCCTTTTCGAGGGTCTGAACCGACTCCACGGTGTTGGTCCATCCATCCACGCCTACACATCCGCCTTCGGCCACTCGCTGTCCAATCCATTCGCTGACGGATGGAGTGCCTTCGATTTTGTCCTTTTGGAGTGTGTAGCCTGTCCCTTTGAGTTGGTCGGCAGCCTGAAGGAAATAGCGTGAGTCCGTCCAAAGCGCGGCGTCATGCATGGTGACTACAGCAGTGCCTGCAGAGCCATTGAAACCAGATATCCATTCCCTGGAATACCATCTTGCAGGCACATATTCTCCTGAGTGAGGATCGGTGCTGGGGGTGATGAAAGCGTCTATTTTGTTCTCTTTCATCAACTGACGCAAAGCGTCAACATGTTTCATTGTGTCGTTCATGTCGTTGTTTTTTTTTGTTTCTGAGGCAAAGTTAGTATTTTTTTGCACGTTTTTTGCTGAATATCGAGAAATGTTTGAACAAATATATTATCTTTGCAATATAAAAGCGAGGAAAGGCCAAACAGCCTTGGGCTTTTGGCGTGAATCCATTCTTTCACGACCTTTTCCTCCTTGATGTAGCAGCAATGCTGAACATTATTATCTAACATTAAAATAAACAAATTATGGGATTCCTAACAGACGAGAAACTCGTTATTGTTGGTGCCGGTGGCGCTATCGGCTCAACTATGGTACAAACAGCTTTGACAATGAAGCTGACTCCGAATGTTTGCCTTTACGATGTCTATGCACCTGGCATGGAAGGCGTGATGGAAGAAATGTTCCACTGTGGTTATGACGGTGTGAACTTGACTGCAACCACAAATGTGGCTGAGGCATTTAAAGACGCCAAGTACATCATTTCATCAGGTGGTGCTCCACGTAAGGCAGGTATGACCCGCGAAGACCTCCTTGCTGGCAACTGTAAGATCGCAGAGGAGCTGGGTAAGGACATCAAAACCTATTGCCCGGATGTGAAGCATGTGATCATCATCTTCAACCCTGCTGACCTCACAGGTCTGGTTACCCTCCTTTATTCAGGTTTGAAGCCAGGTCAGGTCACTACACTCGCCGCCCTTGATTCCACTCGTTTACAGAGTGCGATTGCCAAGAAGTTTGGTGTGAAGCAGTATGAGGTGACAGGTTGTGCCACATACGGTGGTCATGGTGAGCAGATGGCAGTGTTTGGCTCGGCCGTGAAGGTTGCAGGCAAGCCTTTGACCGAACTCATTGGCACTCCCGCTTGCACTCAGGAAGACTGGGAGCAGCTGAAAGTGGATGTGACTAAGGGCGGTGCAAAGATTATCGAGCTCCGCGGACGCAGCTCATGGCAGAGTCCTGCTTACTGCTCGGTTGAGATGATTCGCGCGGTCATGGGAGGAGAGCCTTTCCGCTGGCCAGCTGGCACGTATGTGTCGAACGACAAATACGACCACATCATGATGGCCATGGACACCAACCTGGGCACTGACGGCTGCACCTACAAGATGCCAAAGGGAACAGCAGAGGAACTTGCCAAACTTGACGCCTCTTACGAACATCTCTGCAAGATGCGTGATGAATTGGTGACCCTCAACATCATTCCACCAATTGCTGAGTGGAAAGCCATCAACCCGAACTTGTGATCTTGATACAAGATGAACCGAAGGGGTCCTGCTGTATTCTGCAGGGCCCCTTTTTCGCTCCTTTCATCTACTGATGAAACACGTTTTTATATAAATGTAACCCCTTGTTCATATTTTTCCCCCATTGTGCGTTTAAATCAATGTTTTTGAATAACTTTGCCAAAGGCAACCTTTCTTAAATAACTCAAATTAAACCAATCATAAATGATGAGAAAAATGAACTTTACCGCATTTCGCGGACACATTTTGGCAGCAGCACTTGTTGTCGCAGGGTTAGTGTCCCCTGGGAAAGCCTGTGCGCAACTGTCGTCGAATCCCGACAAGTTTTTGGGAAATATCACCACAAGTTATAATGTGGATTTTGGTAACGAAAAGTATTACACGCTTTGGAACCAGATTACCTGCGAAAACGAATCGAAGTGGTCGTCGATAGAAGGGTCACGTCGTGGTAGTTTTAACTTTGATGGTAGTGACAGGGCCTACAACTATGCCCGTCAGCATGGTTTCCCTTTCAAGTTCCATTGCCTAATATGGGGTGCCCAATATCCCGGATGGTTGGACAATCTTTCCACAAGCGAGCAGTATAAGGCCATTGTGGAATGGATGGATGCACTGAAAAAGCACTATCCTAACATGGAAATGATTGATGTGGTCAATGAGGCCGTCGCCGGTCATCAGCCAGCTCCCTACAAGGCAGCTCTTGGCGGTGACGGGAAAACTGGCTACGATTGGATCATCAAGGCTTTCGAGATGGCTCATGAACGCTGGCCTGATGCCATTCTTATCTATAATGACTATAACACATTCCAGTGGCAGCGTTCCCAGTTTATCGACCTTGTTCGCACCCTTCGCGACGCAGGCGCTCCCATTGATGCTTATGGATGCCAGAGCCATGACCTCACCGACATGAACGTGAACGATTTCAAGTCGGCGATGCGCGAGATCCAGACAGCGCTGAAGATACCGATGTACAGTACAGAATATGACATTGGCACCACTGACGACAACCTTCAGTTACAACGCTACAAAGAGCAGATTCCGTACATGTGGGAGTCAGACTATTGTGCGGGCATCACGCTGTGGGGATATATCTATGGTCGTACTTGGACAACAGATGGTAACTCTGGTCTTATCCGTGATGGTAAAGATCGTCCCGCCATGGCTTGGTTGCGTGAATATATGGCGAGTGATGCTGCCAAGAATGCCAAAAGCCCCTTCCCTGGCATGAAGAAAGAGGCTTCAGTATATGTGAAACCAGCAGCGCTCAGCGTAACATATAATGAACCGGTTCCAATCACCGTCAATGCTCGTCTGAGAACCAAGACCATTGATCATATCGACCTTTATGTCAACAACAAGTTGGTGACTACAATGACTGAGGCACCATACGAGACAGAATACACTCCCACGACATTGGGTAAATTCAACCTTAAAGCTGTGGTGACAGCCACCGACGGTACTACATACGAGCGTCTGTCGGCCTTCACCGCCTATAAACCCCGTGAGCCATATAAGGGCACAATAGAGATTCCCGGGACTCTCCAAGCCGAGAACTTCGACTCTGGTGCAGAGGGCATGACCTTCCATGACTCTGACTCTAACTCTGAAGGCGGAACATCTTACCGCAGTGGCGTCGGTGGCGTGGATATCGTCACAGGTAACGGTGGTTATGCCATTGGCTATACGGTGACTGGAGAATGGTTGGAATACACCGTGGATGTGAAAGAGGCGGGAGTCTATTCCTACGACGCTACAGTGTCGTCAGGTGCCCAGAACTCTTCCATCAGTCTTTCTCTCAGCGGGGAAGATGGTTTGACTGAACTTACACCGACTTTGCCTGTGCCATGTGTCAGGGAGAACAATTGGGACAATTACCGCACCGTCCATGGACGTCTGCTCGTACCGCTCCAGGAAGGAAAGCAGGTGATCAGACTTAATATCACTGGTGGCAACTGTAATATTGACCGAATCGTATTCAAGCATGTGGAAATTGACGAGAGCATCAAGATCGCCATCTCAGCAGACCCCGCTCCAGCAACAGTCAGCACCAACACAACCATCAAAGTTAATGCTTCATCGTCCACCAGCAGCATAGCAGAGGTGAAGTTGTACCTCGACAATGTGTTACAGCGCTCATTGAGCGAAGAACCATTTGAGTACACCTATCGCCCCACAGCCAAAGGCACTTACCGCTTCACGGCAGAGGCAATCGACGCCGAAGGAAAAGTGTCGAAATTCGCTACCTACAACTTAGTGGTCAACAACAAACGTACGGGACACAAGGGCGTAATAGAGATTCCGGGCATATTCGAGGCTGAGGACTTCGACCGTGGTGGCGAGGGATTCACCTTCCATGACCAGGACGCCAAAGATGAGGAGAACAATAAATACCGTACGGACAACGAGGGTGTAGATATCGTCAAGTCTGGCAGTGGTTATGTGATTGGCTACACAGCTGTCGGCGAGTGGCTGGAATACTCAATCAATGTGACTGTACCTGGCACCTATTCATACGAGGCTACAGTATCATCCGGTGTAACGGGTTCAGGCTTCACTATAGGTCTGGCTGACGGCAGTAAAGTGACCACTTTGGCACGTGTAAGTGTACCTCAAACAGGTAATAACAGTTGGGATACATATAGAGTGGTTAAGGGCACACTCAGTCGCGATCTTGAGATGGGTGAGCAGATCTTGCGCATCGGCATTACGGGCGCCAATGTGAATATCGACAAACTCGAACTGATTTGTACTGTTCCCAACGCCATTGATACTGTTGTGGATGATTCTGACGCTCATTCCCAAGGTGCCACCTACAACCTGATGGGTGTGAAGGTGGATGACAGTTATCGAGGCATCGTCATTCGCAATGGCAAGAAGATACTGTTGAAATAAGATTTACGGTTGAAGTATTGAACAAAATCGAAGAAAAGTCCGGCCTAAGGAAAGAGGCCGGACTTTTTTATTTGTTGGCTGTTATGGGTATAATCAGTGCGGAGAATCACCGTAGAATAAGGAAAATGTCCTAAAATCAAATGTAAAAAGGAAAAAATGTAGCTGATAGTTGGCGTATTGGATAAAAAGTTGTAACTTTGCCATGGTTTTAAAAAGGGCGCTTAGCTCAGCTGGTTCAGAGCGTCTGCCTTACAAGCAGAGGGTCGGCGGTTCGAATCCGTCAGCGCCCACCAGAGGGAAGCTGTAATGCTTCCTTTTTTTGATTATAGTTATCCTAAGTCAAATCACTTTAAGTAAATCGGTATATGAGAAAATGGCGATATTTGACCCCTGCTTTAGCTCTTATGCTGTTGACCATGTCATGCAAGGACAAATCCAAACCTGCAGGGTCTCATTCAAATCAAGTAGAACAAGTTGAAACTACCATTGCCCCAGAAAGCTATAGTGAGGATGCCGGGAATGTTGATTCAGAACTCAAAGTCTCAGATGGTAGTTCCACAGTCGAAGGACATTCCGATAACCTGAAGACTTCCAATCAACAGAAAGAAGAAAAGTTCAGAGGTGTTGAGTCTGACTTGCGTGATTTCTCTGACACACCGGAATCATCCAAAAAGGAAGCCCTGAGGGAAATAGCCAGAAATCAGGATGAGTTGCAGGCCATCGCTTTCAATGGTAAGTCTGACTTTAAGAAAGCCGAGGGATTGGCCAGAAAGATCTCCTCGCTGTTTGCCTCGATAGGTGCCAAAGAAGAGTCTGCCCGTTGGCTTCAGACAGCAGAGACCTACCATAAGCAGTCGAAGTAATGTAATAGGGTTATGGTTGAGTAGGGTTATAAAAAAGGAAGGGATGCTCCACAATGGGGCATCCCTTCTTTCTGATTATTGATTGTTATGTGAAATCATGCATGGACGTGGGCTTTACCACAGGTTGCCCCAAGTCTTTTCCTCACGTTGGTTACCGTACATATCACCTACTTCCTCACCATCATCATCTGTAGGCAGTGAAGCTGGCAAAAGAATGCTCTGTTCTGTTACGATATCTTCGACATCGAACCAAGGTGTCTCATATTGTTTTTTCATATCCATTTCAGTTTACTTGCATTAATACTGGTTGATAAAAACTATTGGCTAAGAACGCCTATCTAACAAGAACTTTCTTGCCGTTGATAATGTAGAGGCCTTTGGTCGGGTTGTTCACCTTCCGGCCCTGAATGTCGTAAATCTCGTCGCTTCCAACCGTTTCTTCAACATCAATGTTCTCGATATCAGTCGGGCCCATTTCATCGAAGCTCATGGCGTAGGTGTTCACAAGCTCGTCAGTGACTGTGCTGAGGTCAAGGAATCCCTTGTTCTTCACCAGGATGTCACCTGTGTACTTGTAGAATCCCACAACGCCCTTGCTGCTGATGTTGAACACGCGGATGTTGGAACGACTGCGACCGTTGGCTTCAACAGGTTCTGCCAGCAATGTACCAATGAGGTAGTTGTTAGGCATCTCGATGCTCTCTGTCACTTCAGGAATGATGTTGACGATATTATCTGTGAGCTCCGTGGAAAGGCTCTCCAGAATGACAGGAGTGTTGGCTGGTATTTGTATGCCAGGGCCTCCGATGAGTTCAGGATGAGCGATACCCTTAGTGATAGTCGGTACAACATATGCGCCTACAATCTGGCTTGTTTCTGGAATTGTGTATGGGAAGTCAGTGTTGAGGGTGCAGTAGTAGTAAGTGATGCCGTCTTCAGTAGATGATACCTTTGCGGGGAATTCAAGTGCGAAATACTCTGCTTTGTTGTCAATTCCCTTCAGCTTCCATACGTTGTTGTCGGCAGGTATGTCACCTTCAACAGCAATAAGCGTAGTCTGGCCTGGGATTTGAGCGATACTGTATCGCTTGTTGGGCTGCACATTGGCAAAGAATGCTTCTGTAGCATCTGGGTCTGCTGCCTCGTTAACCACAAATGTGATCACTGCGCGGAGCTGGAGGTCTGTCATCTTCGGTACATCGAAGTAGGCCACATATGTGTCAGCGTGTGGAGCAGTTGGTCTGATGTGAACGGATGGTACATCTTCCAGATGTGCGCTTTCAGCCAGTATGCTCAGTATATTGTTGAGGTCACTAATGAAATCGATGCCCTGGCTTCTCATACTGGACACTTGATAGTCGATACCATTAGGTGTGAGGTCAACGTTGAATATGGTGCTTGCGTTGGTGACACAATCCTCTTCATCAGAAGAAGCCTGGATGGTTGTTGCGTCTTCGCCCAAGAGCTCAAGAACATTGCTGGTGGTGACATTCTCCACTCTGTAGTATCCTGCAAGTTCTGCTATATCTGCCGGGCCGAGCATCCATTTTGCATAATCGCCTGCAGTGGCGAGTTGGTCAGCTGTCACGAAGTCGAACTCGGTGCCGTTTGCTACAATATAGTAGCGTGTTGGGGGTACTAAGGTGTTATTTGTGGGAACAGGAGGTGTCAGTTTGTCCAACTGCTCTCCTGCGTACGCTCTTTCTGTCCCATCAGTAATCTCAGCCAATGCAGCACTCGTCAATGTCTGCCAAAGGCTGGCACTTCCGATACCTTCAAGGAAAGAGGTTGTGAAAGGCATGGCGGGTACATCGAAGTAGAAATATACAGTACCGTCACCATTGTCCTGCATCTTGATCTTGCCAAACTTCTTGATATACCAGTCGGCAATAACGACAGTCTCATAACCCATGATATAGCCGTAGTTGTCTCTGAATCTGGGGTAGAAAAGGTTGTTTCCTCTGATAGCAGTCTTCGTATAGTTCTTAATTGTCGTGTCATCAGGACCAAGTGTGTTCTCGATGTAGTCAAAGATTGACTTACCGTTGACAGCAAAGTTGTCTATCTGGTAAACATTGTTGCCTTCTCTGATTCTTCCCAACCCAAGAGACGTTGTGGCCTCGTCTTGAGTGTCAGAACTGAGTTCGCTAAGGTCTGGCTGAGCGATGTCATTACCATTGTAGTTAATGTACTTCTGATTACCCTTGTTCAAGATGTAGTAGTCACCACTCAAGTAAATATCGTCCTGGCTTGTTCCATTCAGTGTCCAAAGGGTGGAGTTCTTGTTCGACTCGTTAACAGCACTCTCCCTGATGAAAGAGATGCTACCATCTTCTTGGGCAGCGATATAATAATTCCTGCATTTTGTGAGTGCCCAGTCGTCGCTCCAATGATTCTGAGACACCAGGTATGTATAGGGCTTGATTTGGCTTTTGACGTTTTGGACGATATTCAGTCCTACAGGGTCGCTCTCAAAAGCTTCTGCGAGTGCATTGAGTGCGTATTCCCATAGATAAACTCTACCAAGAGCTGAATATCTTGCACCTGTTGCTCCCATCACAGTCATGAAAGAGTTGTCGACGAAGTTGGGGATTGTTGGCACTCCAACTTTGAACCTCACGATAGGATTGCCATCTGCGTCGGCTGTACCAGTTGTTTCAACATTGATTTTTGTGTAACCTTCGCTGATAAGCTGTACCATTGTGAGGAGGTCGGGAACGGTAGCCTGACTGAGATAGTCTCCCGTGTGAACATCACTCCTTACTTTGTTGGCCAGTGCGACGAGCATTTCGTCAAGTTTGGCATAAACATCGAACACAGTTGATGTGCCCGGCTGCTTCATTTGCATTGAATAAGTCTGGTAAGTACCATCATCGTTCTTTGCTCCTATGCCAAGGAATTGATTGTCTGCCAAGGTAACCTCTGAAAAGGAAACATTACTAATGGTGTAAGTTCCAGATTCGGGCTTCTGCGCATGAAGACCTAATGTGGTGACGCTTAGCAACAATGAAAACAAAAAAGTACTTTTTTTCATTTTTTTGTCGTATTATTAATTTAACATTTCTCTTTTTACTGTGCTGACTTTTTGGAGTTAGCAGCGTTCGAAGGCTATTTGTCTGAAGAAATCTCGACTAATTACCCATATTCCGTGCAAAGTTATATAATTTCAAAATAATAACAATAAAAAACCGCATTATTATTTGATAAATTGGTCATTTTTCTTGTAAAGGCGATGATTACTTCAATAATCTGACACTTTCTTTCTGGCTAACTTGTGGTTTGCGAAAAAACAAAGTCACGATTCTCACGTCATGTGTGTGAGTATCGTGACTTGTCAATCTCGCCTTATGGCGGTGGAATCACTTGTAACCGATGCGTTGTGATGATTTAGAACTCAGCTGTCTTCGGGGTTCTTGGGAATGGAATGACATCGCGGATGTTCTGCATGCCGGTGACGAAGAGGATGAGACGCTCGAATCCTAAGCCGAAGCCTCCATGTGGGCAAGTGCCGAACTTACGTGTGTCGAGATACCACCACATGTCTTTCATCGGGATGTTGAGCTCGTTGATTCTGTTGATGAGCTTATCGTAGCTTTCCTCACGCACGCTACCTCCGATGATCTCACCGATTTGCGGGAACAGTACGTCTGTGCCTTGTACGGTCTTGCCATCTTCGTTCTGTTTCATGTAGAAGGCCTTGATTTCCTTGGGATAATCGGTGAGGATTACGGGCTTCTTGAAATGCTCCTCCACAAGGTAACGCTCGTGTTCGCTGGCCAAGTCCATGCCCCATTTGATTGGGAATTCGAACTTTCGTCCTTTAGCTGCGGCTTCTTCCAGAATCTTTATACCTTCTGTGTAAGGAAGACGGATGAAGTCTGTAGATACGACTGAGTTAAGGCGTTCGATGAGTGTCTTGTCAATCATTTTGTTGAGGAACTCCAAATCGTCCTGACAGTTGTCGAGTGCCCATTGCACACAGTATTTGATGAATTCCTCTTCCAGGTCCATGAGGTCGTTCATGTCGATAAAAGCCACCTCGGGCTCAATCATCCAGAACTCAGCCAGATGTCGTGGGGTGTTGGAGTTTTCTGCTCGGAAGGTGGGTCCGAAGGTGTAGATCTGTCCCAGCGCTGTGGCACCGAGCTCGCCTTCAAGTTGCCCTGAGACAGTGAGGCTTGTCATCTTTCCGAAGAAGTCGTCGTCGTAGATGATTCGTCCTTCCTCATCCTTTTTGAGGTCATAGAGGTTCTTGGTCGTCACTTGGAACATCTCTCCTGCGCCTTCGCAGTCGCTTGCTGTGATGATAGGCGAGTGGAAGTAGAAGAATCCCCTGTCGTGGAAGAACTTATGGATGGCGATGGCCATGTTGTGGCGAATGCGGAACACCGCTCCGAAGGTGTTGGTACGCAGTCTCATGTGTGCGTGCTGCCTCATGTATTCGAAGGTCTGTCCTTTCTTCTGCATGGGGTAGTCTTGGGGGCATGTGCCGTAGATTTCAATTTCCTCCGCCTGGATCTCAACATTCTGTCCGGCCCCTGGGCTTTCAACGAGCAGTCCGTTGACGTTGATACAAGCGCCAGTAGTGATTTGCTTGATGGTCTCGGGGTCGAATTTCTCACCGTCGGCCACTATCTGAACATTCTTTATAGTAGAACCGTCATTGAGTGCAATGAAGTTCACGGCCTTGCTTCCACGCTTCGTTCTCACCCAACCCTTCACGTTGACTTTTGTTCCGTAGTCAACCCTCTTGAGCAGGTCCACGATTCTTGTTCTACGAATAGTTTCCATATATAATGAATTCTCGTTGTGTTGGTAAAATTGATAAAAAAAGATATTCCTTATTCGAAAGAACCGATATGCAGCATGGCTACCTCTTGCTCTGTGAGGTATCTCCAATCTCCTCTTTTGAGTCCTTTCTTGGTGAGGCCTGCGAACATCACTCTGTCGAGTTTCATCACCCGGTATCCCAGATGCTCAAAGATGCGTCGTACGATTCTGTTCTTTCCAGAATGAATCTCGATGCCCACTTGGCTCTTGTCGGTGTCGGATGCGTAACTGATGGCGTCGGCGTGTATCTCACCGTCTTCCAGTTCCACACCCTCTGCAATCCGCTTGAGGTCGGATGCGGCGACGTTCTTGTCGAGATAGACGTGGTAGATCTTCTTTTTCAGGAACTTGGGATGAGTGAGTTTGGAGGCAAGGTCGCCGTCGTTGGTGAACAGCAGCACGCCAGTGGTGTTGCGGTCGAGTCTGCCTACAGGGTAGATGCGCTCTCTGCAGCAGTTCTTCACCAGATCCATCACCGTTTTCCTTGCCTGCGGGTCATCGCTTGAGGTCACATAGTCCTTCGGTTTGTTCAGCAGGACATAAACCTTCTTCTCGATGCTCACGAGCTGGTCGTGGAAGTGAACGACATCCGTGCGCTTGACCTTGGTTCCCAGTTCCGACACGATTTCGCCGTTGACCTTGACCACCCCTGCCTGGATGAAATCGTCAGCCTCGCGTCTTGAGCATACACCGGCGTTTGCGAGGAACTTGTTCAGACGGATAGGTGCGTCGGGATCCTCGATGTACTCCTTGTACTCAATTCTCTTCTTGAGGCTGTATTTTGCGTTGGGGTCGTATCCTTGTTTGCGTTGTTTGTTCTTCTGCTGCTGGGGGCGCTGGTTATATCCTCCGCCTTGCTGGTTCTGGTTGTTGTAGCGTGGACGCTGCTGGCTGTAGTCGCCGTTTCCGTACTGCTGTCCGCCGCCGTTATAGCGGTTGTTGCGCTGGGGATTGTAACCACCCTGGCGATAGTTGCCGTCGTTGTTCTGCTGTCTGTATCCTCCTTGCTGGTTTGGGCGGTAGTTGTGGGTGTAGGTGGTGTGGTTTCTGCTGAACGCAGGTCTTTGTCCCTCATAGCCACCATCTTGTTGCGGTCTGTTATTGTTGTACTGTGGCCGTTGCTGTCCGTACTGCTGCCCCCTACGGTAGTCGTTGCTGTTGCTGTTGGAGTAGGTGTTGTTGGAGTTGTTGTATCCCTGTGGGCGGAATCCCCTGTTTCCTCCATTGTCGCTGCTGTAGGCTCGTTCGGAACGATTGAATCGTGGTCGTTGCTGACGTGGCCCCTGTCCTTGTGTCCGTGTGTGTGGTGTGCGCTGCTGGTAATTGTTGTCACGGTTGTATGCGCGATAACCTTCACGGCTCTCTGCATTCTCATTGTTTTTAGTCTTGTTGTCCTGGTCGGAATCCATGTAGGAATCCTCCATAAAAGAATCATTCTCGTTCATAGTGGTTCTTTTGTGTTAATAGTTATAATGATATTATTGGGGAAATAGTGTTCTTTTTCAAGTCCTTAAAGACCAGTGTAGGTATGTGGTGTGATTTTCCTCAGTTCCTCTTTCACTCTTTCTTCCACGTCGAGTTGATCAATGAAGTCCTTGATGCTCTGTTCTGTGATGGCATTGTTGGTGCGTGTGAGCGCTTTGAGCGCCTCATAGGGATTGGGATAAGCCTCGCGGCGGAGAATCGTTTGTATTCCCTCTGCGCAGACTGCCCATGTGTTGTCGAGGTCGCGGTTGATGGCATCGGTGTTGAGTAGCAGTTTACGCAGTCCCTTGAGTGTGGAAGTCACAGCGATAAGGGCATGTCCCATGGGGACGCCAATATTTCTCAACACGGTGGAATCGGTGAGGTCTCTTTGTAGTCTGGAGACTGGCAATTTGGCGCTGAGGTGGGCGAGGATGGCGTTGGCTATGCCGAGGTTTCCTTCGGAGTTCTCGAAATCTATGGGGTTGACTTTGTGGGGCATAGCGCTTGACCCCACTTCCCCAGCCTTGATCTTCTGTTTGAAATATTCCATCGACACATACATCCAGAAGTCGCGGTCGAGGTCAATGATGATGGTATTGATGCGGCGCATGGCGTCGAACAAGGCTCCGAGGTTGTCGTAGTTGCTGATTTGGGTGGTCCATTCCTCCCTTTGGAGGCCGAGTTTCTGTGCCACGAAATTGTTTGCGAACTCTTTCCAGTTGTATTGAGGGTAAGCCACGTGGTGTGCGTTGAAGTTGCCGGTTGCACCTCCGAACTTCGCCGTTATCTTACAGTTTTTGAGGTTGTTGAGTTGTTCGCTGAGTCTATATACATAGACCATCACCTCTTTGCCGAGCCTTGTCGGGCTTGCGGGTTGTCCGTGTGTCTTGGCGAGCATAGGTATGTCGGCCCATTCCTCTGCGTATGCTTTGAGTTGGTCGATGAGTTCCTCTATTGCTGGGTAGTATGTCTCGTTGAGTGCGTCTTTCAG
This sequence comes from Bacteroidaceae bacterium, assembly GCA_017509605.1. Classification (GTDB taxonomy): domain Bacteria; phylum Bacteroidota; class Bacteroidia; order Bacteroidales; family Bacteroidaceae; genus RUG11857. Next base: position 23,653 of record JAFWPH010000011.1, read on the forward strand.
TGATAGAGGCACACTGGTGTTGTTGATGTCCTGGCTGGTGAGTCCAAAGTGTACAAACTCCTTGTAGTCAGAGAAATCGCCGATTTTGTCGAGTTGCTCTTTGATGAAATACTCCACGGCCTTGACATCGTGGTTGGTGGTTTTCTCTATTTCCTTCACTCTTTCTGCATCATCAATCGTGAAGTCCTTGTAAATGCCTCTGAGCTGATTGAAGAGCGTCTTGTCGAAGTTCTTGAGTTGGGGTAGTGGTATTTCGCATAACGTGATGAAATACTCGATTTCAACCTTAACTCTGTATTTGATCAACGCGTATTCCGAAAAATACTGGGACAGTTTCTCCGTTTTGCTTCTGTAGCGTCCGTCTATTGGCGAGATGGCCGTAAGAATGTTCAATTCCATTTCTCTTGTGATCGTTGTGTTTATAGAATGATAAGTTTCGTCAACTTAAAGACTTGTCAGGCCGCGTGTTATCAGCTCTTCCTAATTATCAATTCGTTATTATAAGGTGTGGTTTTTTCTTGTGAATGGGCCTGATGTGGTGTGTTTACTGTGTGGGTCTAATTGCCTTGCATCCGAGATCCTAAATGATGCCTTGAATGGGGTTGTTTCTTTTTTCGTGTGCAAAATTACAACATTTTTCTGTTGCCAAGCAAATAATATGGTCTGAAAATGTTATTTTTGTTTGTTATTGTCAAGATAAGCCAGTCGAAATGTGGTGTAAACCTCAATGATGACAAATGCGACGAAGGGTATCAGCCAGGCTGATTTGGTGACATAGTATCCCAAAAACCATGTTGGTGTGGCTGTCATGGTAATGGCGGCGAGCAAGAGGATGAGCGCTCCTGCTTTCTGCTGGGTATGCAATCGCTTGACGACCATGTTTTCGTCATTGTTGGGTGTGAGCATCCTTCCTGCGAAAAACAGGCAGGTGCCAGTGACAAACGTATAAACAGCCCAGTCAGGATTCCATGACCACATCACGGCGCCGATCAGTACGATCGTTTCTCCTGCCAAAGTAAGCATTGCCAACGTTTTCTTGCTGTCCATGTTTCTATTCCTGGTCTTCGATGACAAAGATATCCTCGTTCTCTGTTTTCATGTAGTATTTTTCCCTTGCTACTTCCTTGATGGCTTCCGGGTCGTTCTTCAGCCTTTCGAGTGTGGTTTTGTCTTCGTTGAATTTTTGCTGGTATTTGTCTATTTCCGCTTGCAGTGCTTGTATTTCTTTCTTCTGTTTGCTGCGGTTGATAAGACTTCCCTCACCCACGAAAACAACTGCTACAGCGAAGACCAGAATAGCCAGTGGGTATTTGAATTTCAGGAAATAATGTCTGATAACATGCTTCATTTTCTTACACGTTCTTGATTTGAATATGCGAAATTACACTTTTTGTTCGATATAATGCAAAATTATCGGCCTTTTTTTCAGAGCTCAATCGGTTTTATGGGTTTATAGGGTATGATGGACACTTGAAATCTAAAAAAAACAGGATGATATTTGTTGGGTTGGTTGAAAGATTGTAACTTTGCATCGCAATTATCAAGGAGGGGTGCCTATTTCGTATTGGCTGAGATTATACCCATTGACCTGATCGGGATAATGCCCGCGTAGGGATAGTTTGGATAAATGCAGGAATCATGCTTCCGAGCCTTTTCATGGTCATGCTTTCCGCTTCTCCTGTTTCTTTATTATCTAAAAAACATCAGCGATGAGAAGAATCATGTTTATGGCAGTATGTGCTGCCGTGTCTTTGTCGAACCATGTTGGGGTGAAAGCCCAACAAACTGCCGACACATTGAGAATCATTAACCTTCAGGGTGTGGAAGTGGTCACCACACGTGCCACCAAAACTACTCCTATGGCTTTCCGCGACATCAGCAAGGAGGAAATCAGTGAGACAAATTTCGGAAAGGACATCCCGTCGATATTGCAATTCACCCCTTCTGTGGTGAGCAGTAGCGACGCTGGTACGGGAATCGGATATACAGGAATACATATCCGTGGCACTGACCCTACACGTATTAACATCACAGCCAACGGCATACCGCTCAACGACTCAGAATCCCAATATCTCTATTTTGTCGATATCCCGGATTTCGCCTCCTCTGTGGAGAATATCCAGGTGCAGCGCGGAGTGGGTACGTCCACCAACGGCGCGGGGGCTTTTGGCGCATCCATCAACATGCAGACACAGAATTTCTCTTTTGACCCCTATTTCAGAGTTGATGCTTCGGGCGGTTCCTATGGCTCACACAAGGAGACCCTCAGCTTCGGTACTGGTCTGCTCGGATCACATTGGTTTGTGGAGGGACGCCTTTCCAACATCGGCAGTGACGGATATATTGACCGCGCGTCGGCCGACCTCAGCTCTTATTTCGTGCAGGCAGGCTACTACACAGATAACACCTTGCTCAAATTCATCACCACAAACGGTGTGGAGCGTACTTATCACGCCTGGGACTACTCATCCAAAGAGCAATGGAAAACATACGGTCGGCGCTACAACCCCTCTGGTGCCTATACGGCAGCCGATGGAACGACAGCCTACTATGATGACCAGATTGACTATTTCCACCAGCAACACTACCAACTCTCATGGAACCAGATACTAACTGACGCGCTCAAATTGAATGTAGGGCTTCATTACACGAACAATTTCGGTTACTACGAACAATACAAGGAGAGCCAGAAACTGTACAAATATCTGCTCAGTTCGGAACTTGGCTCCAAAACCGATCTTGTGCGCAGAAAGAATATCGACGGTGATTTCTATGGCTTTGTAGCGTCGCTCAACTACCGCAAGGGCAGGGTGGACGCCAATCTCGGTGGGGCGTGGAACAAACACGATGCAGACCACTATGGAACGTTGGTCTGGATGCGTGAGTTCAAGGGCGATGTCAACCCAGGACACACCTATTATGACAACAACGGCAGGAAAATCGACGGCAACATCTATGGTAAGGTTAATTACAGGATATATAAAGGATTGACAGGATATGTAGACTTGCAGTATCGTCATGTCAACTACAGGATGACTGGTACGTCGCAGGAGTTTGACGACAACAAAGACCAGCGTCCTTTTGCCATTGATGTTAATTACGATTTCTTCAACCCCAAATTCGGCCTTTCATACCAGTTGAACCGTTCCCACCAGTTCTATGCATCCTACGGGTTGGCACACAAGGAGCCCACTCGTAATGATTTCGAAGACCAGATGGCTGAGTCGCAGGAGGTGATGCCTCGCTCCGAACGTCTCAATGACTTTGAGGCTGGTTATAAGTTCAACTCCCGTTACATCGACTTCTGCCTTAATCTTTATCACATGGGGTATGACAACCAATTCGTACTCACTGGCGCACAGGACACCAATGGAGAGATGATTGCCCGCAACATCAAGGACAGTTACCGTATGGGTATCGAGGCTGAGTTGCAAGTACGTCCTTTCGCTGGTTTTGTATGGAACCTCAACGCCACCCTCAGTAGAAACCGTGCCAGGAACATGATGTTGAATGTGGTCGATGAGAATTGGGTAGAGTCATCAGTGAATGTAGGGAACACCCATCTCGCCTATTCGCCCAACTTCATTCTCAACAACATCATCAGCTATGAGTATAAGGGATGGAAAGCCATGTTGATGAGCCAGTACGTCAGCAAGCAGTATATGACCAACTCAGACTTCCAGTCGTATGTGGATGAAGCCACAGGTGAGCATGTCAGTGCCATGATCGATGCGTTCTTCGTGAGCAACTTTGACCTTTCCTACAGATTCAAATTGAAAGGTGTGAAACAAATCACGCTGGGTGCTACTGTCTATAACATCTTTGATGAGAAATACGAGAGTAATGGCAGTTGTTCAATGTATTTCAAGCAGGACGGCAATAAGGTGAAGGCTTTCCATGACGCTGATGCAGGATTCTGGTCTTGGTCCACCTATTCTTGCCAGGCGCCTATCCACTTCATGGCTCATTTGTCGTTCAACTTCTGATGTCGTTTTTATGGACTGGACTTTTCTCGAGATATTCGGCACAATAGTAGGTCTTGTCTATTTATGGCTTGAGTATAAGGCGAGTATCTATCTATGGATTGCGAGTGTCATCATGCCCGCAATCAATCTGTTCGTCTATTTCAATGCGGGCCTTTACGCCGATTTCGCAATGGACATCTACTACTTGCTCATTGCAGTCTATGGATGGATAGTTTGGAGATACGGACTGAAAAAGAAAGGGGATAGCGGGGGAAAGCCTGCCGCTATCACCCATTTGCCTTTTAGAACCCTATGTATATCGCTCCTTGTGTTTGTTGTGTTGTTTGTGGTTATCGCACAAGCTTTGATACATTTCACTAACAGCACGGTTCCGTGGTTGGATTCCTTTACCACTTCCCTCAGCATCATTGGTATGTGGACACTCGCCCGTAAGTACCTTGAACAGTGGCTGGTATGGATTGTGGTCGATGCAGTGAGCGCCTTCCTATACGCTTACAAGGGACTTTATTTCTACAGTGGGCTTTATTCTCTTTACACTGTTATCGCAATTTTGGGTTATCTCAAGTGGAAAAAGATGATGGAAATTGTGTAACTTTGCCGTCATCAGTGAGATTATCAAGACCAGTACGATTCCAACAGATATCCATATCATTCAAAGACCGCCGTTAGACATCTGACGGCGGTCTTTTTTTTGCTGTGACCTGTGACAGTTGCGAGTTTGCACATGATTCTTACGTGGTGGGAGTGGCTTTCAGGAGGAAGTGTTTCTGGCGATAGACTCTCCCACGATGAGGTCAAACTGGGTAGTGACCTTGATGTTCTCACGGTTGCCGGGGACCAAAGTCACCTCGTGTCCCATGGCCTCGACCACTGAGGCGTCGTCGGTAAATGCCTCGACATACTCTTGTTCGTATGCTTTGTGAAGTAAATCGGCACGGAACACCTGTGGGGTCTGCACCAATTTGTAATGGCTGCGAGGAACCGTCGTGGAGTGGAGGATGACCTCCTTTCCCGCTGATTGTGCAGGGAGTTGGCGCAGCGTATCCACCACATCGATTGCGGGTAAGGCCGCACCTGAAGCCATCGCCTCTGTGTAGCATCGGTCGATGACCTCCCTCTTCACAAAAGGACGCACACCATCGTGCACTCCAATGAGTTCAACGTCAAGGTCAATCTTGTCCAGGCCGTTCTTCACAGAGTGGAAGCGTGTCTCACCACCATTGGCGATAGTCACAGGAACATGAAAATCGTGGTTTGTGGCCAGGTCCGTCCAGTATTCTTGTTGTGTGATGGGCAGCACCACCACAATCTGCATGCCGGGGTCATAGCGATGGAAGGCCTCGATGGTGCGCATCAGAATGGGTTTCCCGCTGATGGGCAGGAACTGCTTGGGGATATCGCTTCCCATGCGCAGGCCCTTTCCTCCTGCCACGATGATGACGGCTTTCCTCATCATACGCCGGTCACGAGCATACCGTCAGCCACTTGCTTGGCGACCTCATGTCCCTTAAAATGCTCGATGATGGCGTATCCTAAGAAGTAAGCCGCAGCAGGGCCTTTGCCTGTGAGGATATTGCCGTCCACCTCCACCATTTTGCCAGTGGGGGTTGCGCCTATCAGTTTGTCTTCGAAGCCGGGGTAGCAAGTGGCCTTTTTGCCTTTGAGCAGTCCAAGCAGACCGAGCACAAGCGGTGCCGCGCAGATGGCAGCAAGGGCCTTGCCTGCCTTGGCGTGCTCGATGAGCAGTTCACGGAGCGGAGCGTATGCATAAAGGTTGGTAGCTCCTGGAATGCCCCCGGGAAGTGCCAGCATTGTGGCGTTAGTGTAGTCGTTCTCCTCAAAGAGAGTGTCTGCGCAGATGCCCACACCATGTGCGCTGCGGACCACCAATTCGCCAGTAATGGAAACAATATTCACTTCGAGTCCAGCCCTACGGCAGGTATCGACTATTCCGAGTGCCTCGCACTCCTCAAATCCAGTTGCTAAAAATAAGTATATCATAATGTTGTCTGTGTTGGAGTTGTCAGTTCAGTTTGAATTTATAAGTGATAGTACCGTTCTCGGCGTTGTTGGTGCCGGCAGAAAATCTGGATTGCCGTGCCGCTGCCAACGCCGCGTTGCGCAATGCCGCAGAGGTGGTGCCTGATTTCACAGTGGCGCTTGTCACTTTTCCTTCCTTGTTGACCACGATGTTGACCACCACGGTGCCCGAGCTGGTGTTGTCGGGGTAAGCAGGTTTTGCAAGGTAAACAGCCTTTCTGTTGCCCACATGCGCCTCTGTGCCTGTACCGCCTATTCCAGAAGTTGCGCCATGAGGAGCGTTCCCTGTTTCGACACCTTGAACGCCTTCTCCTGTGGTCTCTCCACGATTGCCATTGCCACGAGCCTTACCAAAGGCGCCTCCCACTTGGTCGGCAGCCTTGGCGGCAGCTTCCGCTTCTGCTTTTTTTCTGGCCTCCTCGGCTTTACGCTTGGCTTCAGCTTCGGCTTTGAGCCTTTCAGCCTCTGCTTTTTTCTTGGCTTCAGCCTCTGCCTTTTTTTTCGCTTCGGCCTCAGCTTCTGCCTTCTTCTTGGCCTCTGTTACTGCTTTCTTCTTGGCTTCCTCCTTCTTCTTGGGCTCGTCGGCGGCTATAGACTTGTCGTTGGTCTTCGAAGTGATGAGGGGGTCTTTCGTTGTTGGCGATTTAGTCTCTTGAGTTGGGGCAGTGGCCGTTGGCGTGGGTGGGGCGGAAGTTTGAGGGATGGGGTCTGCCACTTCCTCGTCGGGCGTTTCGGCATTGTTGTTGGTGCCAGGTTGCATGCTTCCCCCCTCATCGTCGCCTCCAGCATCGGGCACGTAGCCGAGCATCACTGGCACTCCCTCCTCTTCTGGCTTCTGTGCGAGGTTGAAACTCATCGAGGCGAAGAAGAGGAAGACCAGCAGTCCGAGATGTATGGCTATAGTCATTCCGGCTGCTTTGAGCTTGTCCTTTTTATGATTGTCGTTAGTCATAAGTTATGGTGTTCTGTCGGGTTGTCGTGTGGCGAGCACCATCTTGAGGTGGAGCTCATTGGCGATGTTCAGCACCTCAACAATGTTCTTGTATGGTACCACCTCGTCAGCGTAGAGCGAGACGTAAAGTTCTGTGGAGTCGTTCTGCTGCTGTGTGAGAAAATCGGGCAGTTGCTCGAGCGTGATGGGTTGTTCTGTGTCGTTACCCAGCGCAGCGTACATGTTCAGTTGGTTGTCGATGACCACTCTGGCTGAGGCTTTTGCCTGCGTTTGCTTGTTGCCTTGTGGAAGCAAGACCTTGATGGCGTTGGGCGACACCATGGTGCTGGTGATCATAAAGAAAATCAGCAGCAGGAAGATGATGTCGGTCATCGAAGACATACTGAACACAGGGTTGGTTTTGGTTCTACGTTTAAGCATACCTTAGGCTTTATTGTGGTTGTTTTCGTTTTCGTTCATCAAATCCATGAAGGCGAGCGACTTCTGTTCAAGTTCATTCACGGTGCCATCGATTTTGGCCACCAGGTAGTTGTAGGCGAAGAGGGAGACGATGCCCACAATCAGACCTCCAACGGTGGTGACCATGGCTTCGTAGATGCCGCCTGCCAGCATGCTGATATCGATGTTGTTGCCGGCATTGCTCATCTGCCAGAAAGCCTTGACCATACCGGTGACGGTTCCAAGAAAGCCGAGCATGGGCGCTCCGCTGGCTATGGTGGACAGAACAGGCAGCCTTCGTTCAAGGTTGGCCACTTCCACGTTGCCTGTGTTCTCAATGGCTGTCTGTATGTCTTGTGCTGGTCTGCCTATACGGCTGATGCCTCTCTCCACCATACGTGCCGCCGGAGAGTTGGTGACACGGCAGAAATTAACAGCCGATTTGATGTCCTTTTCCTTCATGTAGTCTCTTATGCGTTCCATGAACAGAGGGTCGCTTTTGCTTGCCTTTCTGATGGCGATGAAACGCTCGAAGAAGATGTAGATAGCCAATACGGACATGATGCCCAGTACGATCATAATCCAACCGCCTTTGCTGGCGAGTTCCAGTAAACTCATTGATGATTCCATTTCTTTTGAACTTATAAAATCGTTTTTTTTAATTGTCAATGTTACATTTTCTGTGAAAAATGCCCTATAAAGATGAAAATAACGTAATTTTGCGCACAAATGTATATAATTTGATTCAAATAGAAGTGTTTTCAAAGCTTAAAGTTGCTTTCAGAATACTTAAAGTATCTTTAATCGACGTTCGACACGTATAAAAATCATTCAGTGACAATGAAGAAAAAGAGATTTGCCATATTTGGGAATGTGTATCAGGAGAAAAAGTCAATGGCCGTGCAGAAGATGTTCAATGTGCTTTTGGCGCATGACGCGGAGCTGGCTGTGGAGCGGGGATTCCACAACTTTCTGACAGATGGACATAAGATAGATGTCCCACCCTGCAGTATTTTTGAAGGGAGTGATTTCGAGGCAGATATTGTCATCAGCATGGGAGGCGACGGTACATTCCTCAATGTGGCAAGTCGGGTGGGGAGCAAGCAGATACCCATACTTGGCGTGAACACCGGACGATTGGGCTTCCTCTCCTGCATCACGGCAGAGGATATCGAACCGATGATCGCTGAGATCTACGATGCCGACTATCTTGTAGCCGACCATTCGGTGCTGCAGGTCACATGCGATGAGGTACAACTTACTGGGTATCCGTTCGCGCTCAATGAGGTGTCGATTCTCAAACATGACAGCAGTTCGATGATCAGCATCAACACATGTATCAATAACGAGTACCTCACCACCTACCAGGCCGACGGACTCTTGGTCAGCACACCTACAGGTTCGACTGCTTACTCCTTGAGTGTCGGTGGACCGGTCATCTACCCGCAGAGCGCCAATATACTCTTGACCCCCGTGGCACCGCATAGCCTCAATATGCGTCCCTTGGTGCTCAACGACAATGTTGAGGTGGAGATGAGAGTGGAGAGCCGTAGCCACAGTTTCCTGATTTCAATCGACGGACGTAGCCAGAGCTGCAGGGAAGGTGTTCACATCAAGGTAAGGAAAGCGCCTTTTGCAGTGAAGGTGATTTCGCGCAAGGGGCAGAGCTTCTTCTCCACAATCCGCCATAAAATGATGTGGGGTGCCGATAATCGCAATTAATCGGAATTAAATTGACAAAAAATCATAATTTATTTGTTTTATTTATCAACTATTGATTATATTTGCTTTGTATTTAGTAACAAACACATACCAAACATTAAATGAAAACAACTGATCCATTTGAGGATTTAGCGTTGGAGGTAACTCCGAAAGCAATTCTGCAAGGTGAAAGCACCGATGCCAAGAAACTGGGATTCCAAGAAGCACTCTCTGTTCTTAAGACTATCGTCAGCAACGACTACGATGTGCTGAAAATGGTGAGAAAGTACTTGCGAGAGAAGAATGCACAGAAAGACACAGGTCGTATCAAAGAAATCATCAACACTTTTAATGCCTACAGTAAAACTGTTCTTCAAGAGAAACTTGATGCCTTCAAGGCTGGCGCTGGGGAACTTTCTCCCTTGTCGGTCGATATGGTCAAGAAATTCTTCAAGACCAATAATGCTCCTGCTAAACTTGAGGACGCAGTGAATGCCTTTGTGAGTATCCTGAAAGATTGAAGCCAACCTTGGCGGAAGAGTCATTGAGGAGTGAGAACGGGGCGATTACATATAGTCATATCATGTTTGTCGGCATTGTTGCTGACAAGTGTGCTTGGATCCTGTGGTGAGGACAGAACCTATCAATATGATGAGATCACCAGAGGTAATCATTGTATTGTGGAACTCCTTCAAACATACTATCTGTGGCCCGAAGAGTTGGAGACTGATCTCGATTGGAAAGGCTATTTTGGCAATGGCGATACCTTTTTCAAGAAGGTGATCTCCAAGACCGACCCTTGGTCATATTGCACCATCGACTCGGTGGTCGAGGACAAGTTCGCACGCGGGTATTTCAACCATCTCAATTCATACGGTATGGATTTCGACGTGTTGACAGACCCGACAGGCTCCACAAGCCGCACCTTTGCACGGGTGCTTTATGTGGCGTCTGGCTCACAAGCCGACAAAGCCGGTCTGAATCGTGGCGACTTCATTTCCTTTATCGGTCAAACCAGGGTGAGCTCGAGCAATGTGAAGAATATGGTCCGTGGCGACACCATTCAATTAACGGTCAATCATCTTGCCTACGATGCCGAAGAGGAACTCCTTTATTGGGCTGATACCACTGAGGTTGTCGTGGGAAAGTCTTCATACGTTGAGGACTACCCCTTTTTCGTGAATGAGGTCTTCGACTACAGGTCCAGAAGGGTCGCTTACCTGATGGTCACTCGTCTTATCCCGGGACCCTACGAGACTGACTCCTCAAGTGTGAGATACCGTAACGACATGGATGCCATCTTCGCCGACTACAAGTCCGCAGGGGTCAACGAACTGATTGTTGATTTGCGCTACTGTAACCATGGGGAGATGGATATGGCACAAAGGCTGGCGTCGTATATCGCGGCTTACAACCATGACGGTGAGGTCTTGGCCAACTCTATTTGGAGGGAAGACCTCAGTGCGAACAACACCTCATACAAGTACGATCTCTCTTTGACCGGTGGAAATGCGCTCGACCTCGACAGGGTGGTATTCATCACAGGACCTTACACAACAGGTCCTGCTGAATGGATAATCCATGGCCTACAACATACGATGGGGACCGACAATGTGCTTACCATCGGTGAGTTGACTGCTGGACAGAATGTGCTGACCACCCCCATCCCCACCGATTTCCACATGACCTTGTATCCCGTTGTGGCATATATGAGCGACGCTGAGGGGAACTATGATTATTCCGCAGGCATAGAACCCACATTCCAGAACGACGAGTCCACCTATGTATATATGTATGAATACGGTTCTTTAGGCGAGATCCTCTTGCTCGATGCCCTTTATGTCTTGTTTGAACTCGGAGAAGAAGAATAAAATCATCTTTTTTATTGGTGGTTAGCAAAAAAGAGGTCTTTTTGCATCTCCGAAGTTACTCTTTTTCAGAAAAAACCGAATAAATTTGTTTTTTCGCTCAACTATTCGTAATTTTGCACCCCGAATCAAGCGAGTCCTTGAAAACCTCGTTAAAAAAACAAGAATTATGCAAACAAAAAATGTGTCGGTATCCTTTATGCTTTGTGGGATACTGTTCTGTGTCTGCCTGATATGTTCAAACATGCTGGTAGTAAAAGCATTTGAGTTCGGTCCCCTGAATTTCACTGGGGCCTTGTTCCTTTTCCCTGTCAGCTACATTCTCAATGACTGCATCTCCGAGGTGTGGGGGTTCAAGAAAGCACGTCTTATCATTTGGACGGGATTTCTGATGAATTTCCTCGTCGTGACCATAGGCGCTTTTGTGGACGCTATCCCTGGTGCCTCTTATTGGGAGATGGACGATGCCTTTCATGCCTTCTTCGGACTGGTGCCGAGAGTGGCTGCCGCCTCTTTCCTCGCCTTCCTTGTGGGCTCTTTCCTCAACGCTTATGTGATGTCGAAGATGAAGGTGGCGAGTCAGGGACGTCATTTCTCCACTCGCGCCATACTGTCCACACTGGCCGGTGAGTTGTCCGACTCCGTCATTTTCTTCCCACTTGCATTGGGTGGCATTGTGCCCTGGGACAAGATGGGGCTGATGGTCATTACTCAAGCTGTGTTGAAAACCGCGTATGAGATTTTGGTGCTTCCTCTCACTATAAAGGTAGTGAAATGGCTGAAGAAATACGAAGGTACTGATGTTTACGACCGTGACATCTCCTACAATGTGTTCCGTCTCAACGAAATTTAATTATCAGAACCATGAGCGACAGAGTGAATGAAGGCCTCGTACAACTTGGAGGCAAGACAAAGTACCCGAATGATTATGACCCCAGTGTGCTGGAGACGTTCGAGAACAAGCATCAGGAAAACGACTACTGGGTGAGGTTCAATTGCCCGGAGTTCACGACCTTGTGCCCGATTACCGGACAGCCCGACTTCGCTGAGATCGTGATAGAGTATATCCCCGATGTCAGGATGGTAGAGAGCAAGAGCTTGAAACTGTATCTTTTCAGTTTCCGTAACCATGGTGACTTCCATGAGGACTGTGTGAATGTCATCATGAAAGACTTGGTTCGCTTGATGGATCCTCGCTATATTGAGGTGACGGGCTTGTTCGTTCCCCGCGGAGGCATTTCCATTCATCCTTATGCCAATTATGGACGTCCAGGCACAAAGTATGAGCAAATGGCCGAATACCGCATGATGCACCATCATCTCTAATCTGTCCTTCGGACTTTCAACATAAAGAAGACCGCAACTTGTCCATTCACGATAGGTTGCGGTCTTCTTTCTATGGTGTGAGCGGTTCACGACAAGTCCAGGTTGAGCACGTCACGGAGCTTTTTCAGACTGGGGTTGATTCCGCACATGTTCATGAATTGTTCTTGCCGGGAATAGGCTCTTTTTTTCTCCTCGGCTTCCCTCATTCTCACATTCATGGTGATGTTCACGTTATCGAGGTTGTCGCGAAGATATTGTTCGATGGCAGGTTTGTACTGCTTGAGTTGATCGGCCACGGCAGGATTGTTGGCTACCACCTCGAAATGGTCGCTGTCGATGATGGTCAGGTTGCTTTCCAGGTCGATGAGCCGTTTGGCCATAGCCGTTTCCTGTTGGGGCAGCGTTTTGGCATAGCTGGTCCAAACCATCGCCAGACGACCACCGTCTAAAGGTTTGTTAACACGATGGATGGTACCATCCGTTGTCCCTGTCTGCTGGGGGGCAGTAGTCTTGGCGTTTTCACCATTGTCTCTTTGCAGTTTGATAGCCACGCCCGTGATGGAGAAACCGCGTACCTTAGCGCTCGAGCCGCCCGTGTTGACAGGCGCCTTGTTGGTCATCGTGGTTGCCGAGGTGGCTTGTGTTCTCATCGGGGCAGTCTTGTCCACCGCCTTGGTGTTGGCTGAAACCGGAGTCTTCACTCCAGTCAGCTTGAAAATGGGTTTGAGAGTCTTAGCAGGGCCACGCCCCGCGCTCTCGCCGTCGTCTTGTGCCGCCTGCGCCACTTCAATCAATGTGAGTTCCACCAACAGGCGTTTGTTCTTGCTTTGTTTGTAGTTCAGGTCGCAGTTGTTGAGCAGTTTCATGGCTTGGATGATGAAATTGCTCTTGCATTTCTGTGCCTGTTCAAGGTATTGCTGCTGAATCTCCTTGCTTGCCTCGATGAGCGAGATGGTCTGGGGATCGCGGGCCACAAGCATGTTGCGGAAATGCTGAGCCAGCCCTGTGATGAAGTATCCCATGTCGAAGCCTCGGTTGATGATGTCGTTGAGTGTCAGCAGGGTGTCTGTGATCTTGTTGGCAAGGAAGTATTCCGTTATGCGGAAATAGTAATTGTAGTCGAGGACGTTGAGGTTGGCTATCGTGGTAGCGTAGGTGATGTTGCCCTGGGAGAAACTGGCCACCTGGTCGAAAATGGAGAGCGCGTCGCGCATGCCTCCGTCGGCTTTCTCTGCAATGACGTTGAGCGCCGCGGTCTCAGTGGTGTAACCTTCTTGTTGGGCCACCTGTTGGAGGTGAGTCACGATATCCTGTATCTCCATGCGCTTGAAGTCATAGACTTGGCAGCGGGAGAGGATGGTAGGCAGGATTTTCTGCTTCTCTGTTGTGGCGAGGATGAAGATGACATGAGCTGGTGGTTCCTCCAAGGTCTTGAGGAATGCGTTGAAGGCGGCCTGTGAGAGCATGTGTACCTCGTCGATGATGAAGACCTTGTACTTGCCAACCTGAGGCGGTATCCTTGTTTGCTCCATCAGTATCTTGATGTCCTCCACACCGTTGTTGGAGGCCGCGTCGAGCTCTATGATATTGTATGAACGTTGTTCGTTGAACGACTTGCATGATTCACATTCGTTGCATGCCTCGCCGTCTGGCTGGCGGTTCATGCAGTTGATGGTTTTTGCGAAGATGCGGGCACAAGTGGTCTTTCCTACTCCCCGTGGTCCACAGAAAAGGTAGGCATGGGCCAGATGCTCTGATGCGATGGCGTTCTTGAGCGTGGTGGTGAGAGCGTGTTGTCCCACAACGCTGTCGAAACTCATCGGGCGGTATTTGCGTGCTGATACAATGTAGTTGTCCATTATGCTGTTGCGATAGGTTGTCTTTTTGGTTAGTGATGTGGTTGTTAAGGCCCCAGAAATTGTTTCAGATTAGAATTAAGCAAAATTAGTCTTTTTTTTTCAATTATCCACAATGTGGAGATGATTTTGCTATAAAAAAAGTATGCGGCCGGTTCCCACCGGTCGCATACCTTTACAAATGAGAATCATTTGTAGGATCTGGTGTGGATAATGAGACTTACACACCTGCATCCTTGCGTAATTGCTATAAACTAACTAACTTAACTAATTATTTCCACAAGTAAAACTTTTATTTCCGATGCAAAGTTATCACATTAATCAAGAACTTTTATTATATATTTGTTTCAAAAACTTGCATATTTCTATCATATTGAAAAGATGTGATATTTGATACAGAATTGATATGATTTGGTTTGCTTTTGGAATCAAATTGTACCAAGATCCGAAAAAATTCTCTCATCTGGAAATAAATACGCCTGCATATCCAAAAGTATTTAACTCATTAACCATCACGGTTGGTAAATGTTATATTTGTTTATATAATGTGACATTTTTATGATAATTTATAACAATCTCTATTCCTTGATACGTTTTTTCCTTAATTTAGGCCTGAATAATTCAGGAAAAGTTCTAATTTTGCATAGGAAATCAAATCCTTGATTGTAGCAATTGCTCCAATTTAACCATGTATAAGAGAATAATGTACTAATTAAGCATGGAAGAGAAAAGTAGAGCTTGCGCGTATTGTGATATACATATGATTCCATTGGTTGATTCATCGATTGATTAGACTGAGAGAAAGTATTATAAAAAGATTGTATATTTCCGATTAATTATTTTTTTACAGATTATGAAGGTAAAAAATTTTTTGATGATGGCTTATGTCGTGTCCGTTTTGGTTGCCTGCCAGAACACAGACATTGATGAGCCGTATTCTCCTCAGAGCCAAGATGAGGTTGCTTTTTTGAGTAAATACACAAAGAACTTTGAATCGAAGTTCGGGCCAGTCAATGCCAGTCATGATTGGGGATTCGGTTTGCAGCCTATCGCTGGAGGTGAATCACTTACCCGCGCTTCTTATGTAAATTCAAACGAATGGGTCACAAAATATCATTTTGATGTACCTGGTGGCCTATCGGATAACCAGGGGCAACCTTGGGGATGGGCACACGGCGATGTGACCAACTATGAGCGCGCCTACGTTTATTGGTGGTTCTCCACTCATCGTTGGCCTGTGACTACAGAGGTGAACTGGAGTGATTATTTCATTGAGTATGTGTGGGGACAGCCCGAACATTCGGGTTTTAATGGTGACGGCACTCGGGTGAATGACGGTGGTGCTCATTTTGGAATGGACCAGATCAGAAGTATTAAACAAGGGCTCATATCGAGCAATCCTGCATCCAACATCAATGCATCTAATGCTGATGAACACCTGATTGCTGAATCTGGAAATTATGAGCATGTCAGTGATTTCAACGCCGGCGGCAATACAAGAGAACAGGTGATGTATGAAGCAAACGCCAGCACACTCGATTTCCTTTACAATTGTACTTATGTCAACGGTTTCCATAACAACTGGACGCTTCAGTATATCAATGGCAGTTATTACCTGGCATTTGACTATTGGCATAAGGAAATGAACTCAGGAACTGGAGAGATTGTGTATAAAGACAACAACCCTGTAGGAGCTGACGGTTATTACAACGATTGGATACTTAAATTGACCAACGGTATCCACACAGTTGATAATTATACGCGTCGAGTGATGTGTGAGGACTTGGGCAACACCTTCGACTGGGACTTCAATGACGTTGTGTTTGATGTGACCACTTTTGTTGAGGGAAATGATTATTATGCGATGATTACCCTTCAGGCTGCAGGTGGAACAAAGAAAATCTATGTGGGCGACTTGGAACACGAGGCTCATGCCATGTTTGGGGTTCCCCATACACAACCTGTGAATGTGGCAGCTGGCGTGATGCGTCCTGCAGTCGTGTGGCGCTTAAAGCTGAATCAAGAGCAACTGGAGAATGTAAATGGAGTGGTGTATGCCAAGACAGAGGCTATTCCTGTTTATGTTGAGTCTGAGGGAAATATTGCTGGCGAGGTGCTACCATACGAAATCCATAATGAGGCGGGAGCTGCTCCCCAGAAAATCTGTTGCCCTTGCAACTCCTATTGGCTGAAAGAGATGATGGGCATCGAGAAAGGACATGTCTCATTCGTTGATTGGGCGAAAGGCGGCAGCAAGTCAACTGAAGAATCCATTCCTGTGAATGATGGCTTCTTTGTGACCACTACCAATGGCACTCCTGACTTCACTTATCTGTATGCAGACTTGGGACAGCCATACGCTGTATCATATGCACCAGGTTTTGAGAACGGCTGGCAGCAAACGACATTCACTCCATGGAAGTATTTGTGGGAGAGTTGCGATAAGAGCGACAGCCAGTTCACTCAGGAATGGGAATATACTAAGAGTTGGAAAGAAGTACGCAATGAACACGGTGAGTTGGTAGGACACGAACCCGCTGAAACTTATACCCGCAGTTTCATTCTGGAAGCTCCTTTTATTTTCAGCGGTTCGGGTATCGACGACCCTATCGCCTTGTCGCCTGACAAGATGCAGAATATCATCAACAACTCAGCAACCTATAGTGAGTTCTACAATGGAGTGGTTTGGCAGCCCAGTGCCGGCCATTGATCATCATTTCGATGATTTACCTATTAATATAGAACGGACACATCCACAGTTCTTTGCGGATGTGTCCGTTTCCTTTTTTGCTGGTTACCTTATATTATTTTGCTTGGCCCTTTACTTGTTGATCGTGTAAGGCGACTCGTCCATAAAGAGGTATGACCTCTGGTATCCACCGCAGTCAAGAACCAGTTTTTCGAACACTGTGCCCGGCTCAATGGGCTTGAGTGTGATGGTGTGGTAGCCGTCACTGGTGGGTGAGAGGGTGAACGACTCCTTTGTGTCGATGATTCTCCTGGCCACGGTCGGATATAAGCGTGAATAGACGTTCTGCGGTTCTTCGTTGAGGTTGTGGTTGTAGTTCACCTCACGTGGAGTGCTGCCGTCGATGGAGATAGTGAAACGATGCCCCTTGACGTTGGCGAATGCAAGGGTGGATTTGATGATCACATGCAGCTCTACATCCTTCACTTCTTGAGGTATGCGTACCTTGTATGTCAGTGATGCGCCGTCGGTGGGTTGTGAATAGGGCTGGAGGGATATTCCGCTCAATGTTCTTCCCATATAGGGGATGATGGCCCATTTGGCATTGGCAGCGTCGGTCTTGGCGAAGTAGTGCTCAGCCTCGATGGAAGCCACACCGTTGCTGACTGCGAACATATAGCCACCGTCCTGGTGGTTGGCCATATCGATTCTGTTCACTTTGGGCATGATGTCCTCGGGGAAATTGTCATTCCAGTTGGTGTAGCCGATGTGCTTCTGGATCATCATGTTCTTCCATTTGCCCCCGGCCATCACGTTGTTGTAGTCGTATGAGAGCGCCTTGTCGCGTTTGAAGTCTTTTTCCACCCGGTCGGCCCATTCGTTGGCACGTGGGTCGCCTAATTGGAAGTAGTAACGGTTCATGGCTTGTGAGTAATACATGTCGTAAATGTTGGCCATGGCTTGAACAGGGAAGAGCACCAGTTGCTTGTAGGCGTCACGGTACTTGGCATCCAAATTCATGTACTGTCTAAGCGCGTCAACCTCAAGCCGTGCGAAATCGTCAGCGACTTGTTTCCATTCACCGGTCTGGAGGTTGTATGTGTTGGCGTCGAGCATCTCGGCGGTGCAACGTCCTGCATACTTGCAGTAGAGGTTGAGGATGCGAGCGGCTTCCGTTGCTTGTTCCTCGCCCAACTGCTGGGTGAAGAAGTCGCGGGTGTGGTCCAGGATGTTATCTACGGTGAACGCAGTCGGGTTCCAAGCCATGTTGAGGAAATAGGTGATGGGATATTCCATGGGTTTGAGGTCGCCCACGTTGAGAACCCACAATTTGTCCACACCATAATCATAAGTGACTTGCAATTGTTCCCACATGTTTTGTATGGGTGTGACATTCAGCCATTTTGAATTTCGGGGAGCACCCACGTAATCCACATGGTAGTACATTCCCCATCCGCCCTTGTGCAGACGTTCTTTCGCATCGGGCAGCTTGCGCACATCACCCCAGTTGTCGTCGCTCAGGAGCATAATTACGTCGTCGGGCATACGAAGGCCCATGTCATAATACCGTTGCACCTCTTTATATAGCGCCCACACCTGAGGACGTTTCTCTGCAGGCTGACCTGTCACTTCCTTGATGATTTGACGCTGGTTCTTCACGATGGTTCTCAGCAGGTTCATGACGGCTTTGTCTTGGTCGCCACCTTCCTCGTCATGTCCTTCCTTGCCACCCATGGCGGTGTCGCCATCGCCACGCATGCCGATGGTAATCAGGTCCTCCGTGTCTTTGGCGCGTTCCATGCCCAGCCGGAAGAAGTCGTCGATGACCTTTTGGTTGGTGGCGTAGTTCCATTCACCGTATTCACGGCGGTGGCGGGCCCATTCCTGATGGTTGCGAGCCATGGGCTCGTGGTGGGACGTGCCCATGATCACCCCCATGTCGTTGGCTGTAGCGCTGTTGAGCGGATCATCGGCATAGAAGCTCCATCCCCACATGGCGGGCCACAGGAAATTGCCGCGCAGGCGCAGGATCAACTCAAACACCCGGGCGTAGAAACGGTGGTCTCCGTATTTGGTACCGTAGGTGTGTTCCACCCATCCTGTGAGGCAGGGCGCCTCGTCGTTGAGAAACAGTCCGCGGTAACGCACACCTGGTTCCCCGGCGGTGTAGGTGCCTCTTTGGATGACGGCGAAGTCACGGTGGACAACAGGCACGTCAGCCCAGTCGTACCAGGGTGAAACGCCTATCTGTTCCGAAAGCTCATAGATGCCGTAGATGGCGCCACGACGGTCGCTGCCGGCAATCACCAGCGCCTCCTCGATGCCAGGCAAAGGTTTGTAAACTGTGGTCATGATGTATTTCTCCACCTTGCCTTTCAGTTGCTTAGCGTCGATGTGCTTGGCTTTCACAAGTTGGCTGATGAACTTACTGTCGAGTGTGCCGGCAATGACAAGTCGTCCGGATTGGGGAACGTCGTTCTTAATGGTGGGTTTGGTACCGCAAACCCTCTCAAAGTCTGCCTGGAGATTGTTGGCGGCGATAATCACTCCCTTGTTGTCGGCTGGGTCGATCAGTATGTCTATCGGCTGTCCGTTTTCAATAAGGATGAAACCTTCGCACGATGGATTGTACGAAGTGATGTCTTTGTGGTCGATAGCGGCTGCGACTTGAGCCACTGTCAGTGCGAGAATCAGTAGGATCTGTTTCATATTGCTGTACTGATAAATTGATTTTTACGCAAAATTATCAATTCCGAGTATCAGCAACCCACAATCCTTGTTACAAGAATTGCTCCAAAGGTAACATATTAGGAAGATAAAAGGGAGGAGGCTATTCCTCACGCTCGTTGACGAGACGTATGTAGCGGGCTACACTGGGATGGTCGCGGAAAGTCTGGGGAGCTCGTCCGTATATCTCATCGATTTGAGGGGTGGTGGTGGGGTAGCCGTAGTGCTTGTATGCATCGTTGCAGAGTTGCATGAAGAAAGTCACACCAAGCACATTGTCGAAGTTGCGGGTGATGAAATCAGTCTCAAGACGGTCGAGTTGCATGGCTAAGGCGTTCGCCTTGCCGTTGATTTCGTCAATGATTTGGTCTTCGGAATATCCTTCGAGGATCATGAGGCTTTCGCGGTGTGGCAGGTCGTTGAGTATGAGGACCAGAGAGTCGCGCTTGTTCAGGAAGGTGTAGAGCGAGTCATTGAGCGGGGTGCCTGATATACGTATTCTGGCGTTGACAATGTCGATGTTGATGTCTCCCTGCTCCAACACCACAGGAATGACGTTCTTATTGTCCATGTAGAACGAAACACAGCGCACAGAGTCGAGGATTCCTGTCATGTTGAACTTTCCATGCACCACCTCGCAGGAGTCAATAGCCTTCAGCGCTTCGTCGTCGAATTCTTTCAGATATGCCATCTTACCATTGAGTACGCTTTGAGAGGTGTTTCCTGCAATGTTATATTTATCACTGCACGAAATCACCATGGGTAAACTCAATAATAAAAACAGTATTCTTCTCATAACTCAACTTTTGTAGGCACAAAATTACAATGCTTCTGCCAACTGACAAAATCATTTATTTTTATTAACCTAAGAATTAACCTAATTTTAAGTAAGGACGTGATTATTTATGACTTTTTATATTTTCAATGAGAAAAGGCCTAATGTCCGCTGTTCCATACCATCCATGGCAACCGCCATGGATGACACGTTTCTACGGACAAAAGGACAGAAAGAGGACTGCCCGCACTGCGGTCTGATGCGAAGCGCCTAAAAAGGTTAGAATTGCAACTCCTCTCCCTTGTAGAAGGCGAGGAGTTTGCAGGCGTAGAGGTATTCGTAGCGAGCACGAATGAGGTTGCTGACGCTGGACAGCCAGTTGTTGCGCGACTCGTTGAACTCGGTGATGTTGGCTTTGCCGTTCTCGTATTTGGCAGTTACCAGTTTGAAGGCATCTTGTGAACTGGCCTCAGCCACCTTGCAGCTTTCATATTTCTTGAAAGCATTGATACCGTTGCTGTAGGCCTGCTGGATCTCCTTGTATAGTGTCTTTTTTGCGTTGTCGAGCTTGTATTGTTGGTTGAGTCGATTCAGTTTCGCAGAACGAATTTGGTTGCGTGTGGAGAACCGGTTGAAGATGGGGATGTTGAGCGACAGGCCTATGTACTGGCTGAAATTGTTGTCGAGTTGCTTACTGAAACTCTTTGCCTTGAAGCCAGATGTACGGTAGTAGTTGGAGCCCATACCTGCAGAGAAGGAGAGTTGAGGATAGTAGCCGCTCTGTGCGATTTTGATGCTCCTTTCCGTTCCCTCGAAGCGATATTCTTCAGCCTCGATTTCTGGACGTGTTTGCACCGCCATGGCGAAGATTTCGTCGGGAGTGGTGACCAGTTCTGCGCTCAGTGATTCCGACAGCATTTGCTCGTCAGGTCGTGCGATGGAGAAACCCTCAGGAGTGGTCAGTTCCAGAAGTTGGGAGAGTGTGAGCAGGGCCATGTTGAGGTTGTTGTCAGCTTGAGTGGCCGAAAGCGCGCTTTGCGCCATAGTGGATTTCTGCTGAGAGACCTCCACGCCGCTCACTTTTCCATTTTCCATCAGTCGGGTCAGTCGTTCCACCTGCATGGAGTCGATACTGACTTGGCGATGAGCGGCCTCGCTGATTTCCATGTCGTAAAGGATTTCCACGTATGCTTGCGCCACATTCACTCTGATGCTGTTTTTCGCTGTTTCTAAGTCAGCAGTTGTGGCCTTCAGGTTGAGTTGTTCCAGTTTGATGTTGTTTGGTATCTGGAATCCTGTGAAGATGGGAACGTCCGTGCCGAGCGAGAAGGAAGTGCTTGAGGTGTTGGTGTTGGTATAGGTGTTGTCGGCGGTCAGACCACGTCCGAAGGAGAAGTTCTGCGATGCGCCGGCAGAGAGGCTTGGCAGTCGGCTGTTACGCGCGGTGCTGACTTGGATTTCCTGTTGTTTCTGCGACAATTCCTGTTGTTTGATGGAAATGTTGTGTTCAAGGGCATAGTCGATGCATTGCTTCAGTGTCCATGGTCGCTGGGCATAGGTTGCAATTGATGCCATTAGGAGTATGAGGATGAACGATTTACGCATGAAAAGGGAATGGGTTTGGTGGGTAAAATGTGAATTAATGATTAGTGAGCCTCTAACGTCTAAAGCCTAACGCCTATTGCTCCTTGGTAGTGATGATTCTCGGGCCTCGGATTTTATCGTCGGTGGTGATGCCTTTCTTGATTTCAATCATCAGTCCGTCGCTGATGCCTGTGACAACAGGCTTTCGCTCGTAGCTCTTGTTCTCACCTTCTCCTTTGATGACATAGACAAAGGTGGAGTCACCGCTGAACTCGATTGCGCTTTCAGGAATGCACAGCACGTTTTCGGCTCTTTCCAACACAATCTCCGCATTGGCACTGTAGCCCGAACGGATACGCTCGGCACCAATCTTGCTCACTGCGGCCTTGATCTCAAACTGGTTGGCGCCATTGCTTTCTGTGGCTTTAGGTGAGATGTATTCGAGTGTAGCCTCGAACTGGTAGTTCTGTATGGCACCGATGGTAATGTTCATCGGCATTCCCTCTGTGATACGTCCCACTTCCGTCTCATCGATGTTGCCACGGAAGATGAGGTCATTCATGTTGGCCACCGTGGCGATGGTCGTACCATCGTTGAAGGTGTTGCTGAGGATGACGCTGTTACCCACTTTCACAGGGATGTCGAGTATCACACCCGTTATGGTCGAACGGATGAGCGTGCTGCTCGCCTTGGCGTTGCTGCGCGAGATACCATCGCGCACCACTTGGAGGTTGTCCTCGGCGTAGTTCTTCTCCTCTTTGGCTTGTTTCAAGGCTTGGCTGATTTGGTCGAACTCGTCGGCGCTGACCAATTTCTGCTCATAGAGGTTCTTTTCGCGGTCGTAGTTCACCTGTGCCTGTTTCAGGTTGATTTCAGCGAGGCGGACACGGCTCTCGGCACTGCTAAGTTGCGCCATGTCGGGAATGACCTTCACCTTGGCGATGACTTCGCCTTGTGCGACGTTGTCACCAGCCTGGTGGGTGAGTTCCGAAATGATGCCGCTGATCTGAGGTTTGACGTTCACCTCGTTTCGTGGCTCGATTTTTCCAGTGATGACGGTTGTCTTCTCTATGTTATCCATCTTAGGCGTGAACTCCTCATAACGAGCCAGTTCGGGCAACGACCGTTGATAGAGGTACACGAATGTACCGATGAAGACCAAAAGGATTAATGCAACGATGATAAATCTGAAAATTTTCTTCATATTGTGATGATTTTTTTATTCTTGATAGTTGAAATGGGCTTGCTTATTCGTCGCGCATGGCATCGACGGGTTTGATGCCCATGGCTCTCGCGGCAGGCGCCAGACCTGCCAAGATACCAAGTACAATGAGCAGGAGCAACGCCAGGATAGCCGTCCAGAACCCTACTTGGAAATGGGCGTCAAGGATGCCGTCGGTCGTGTTTCCCAGTTCCACCATGTTGAGAATGAGCACTCCGAACAAGATGCCCAGCACTCCGGCTCCGGTGGTTAGAATAATGCTCTCCGACATGATTTGGGAGAGGATGTTGGTGGGTGTGGCCCCTATGGCTCTGCGTATGCCGATTTCGGTGGTACGTTCCCTCACTGTCACCATCATGATGTTTGACACACCGATGGCACCAGCCAGCAACGTGCCGATGCCCACAAGCCAAATCAGAAAATTGACTCCTGTGAACAGATTATCGATCATCTTGAACATCACTTCTGTATTCAGAATCATCACCGCCTGTTCGTCGTTGGGGCTCACCTGATGTGCACGTGCCACCACCGAACGCATCTTGTCGAGAATCTCGCTCATGGTGATGCCTGGTTTGCCGGTGACGAAGATCATGTCCACGTTGTTGCCTCTGTTGTAGGCATGCTGTGCGATGGTGATGGGGATAAGCACGCTCTCCTCGGCCGATCCGTTGATGTTGATGCCTCCCTCGTTATAATCCACTCCCACTATCTTATAGTAGATGGAGTCGATGCGGATCATCTCTCCACAAGGGTCTTGTTTCCCGGGAAAGAGCGTCTCGTAGATCTTCTTGCCGATCACACAGACTTTCCTGCCCTGTTGTATGTCGATGTCATTGATGAAACGCCCGTAACGTATCTCGGGTGTCTCAATTTTCTGGTAGTCAGCCTTGATGCCCTTGAGGCTGCACGACACGGAATGGTCGCCTCTGACGGAGTTGCGTCCCCAAAGGGAGATGAGTGGTGAGATGGCGTCGAGTTCTGGCACTTGGTGCTTGAGACGGTCCACGTCTTTGTAGTCCATGTTCCACGAACGACCTTTGCGCAGTCCCTTGTATGCCTTGGTCGTTGGCTGAGCCCACAGCATGGCAGAGTTGGAGGCGAAACCTGCGAAGTTGTTCTGAAGCTTTTCCTTCAGCCCCTGTCCGCCTCCAATCATGGTGATGAGCATGAAGATGCCCCAGAACACGCCGAATCCCGTCAGGAAACTGCGAGTTCGGTTGCGGGTGATGGTGTCGAGAATCTCAGAAAATGTCTCACTGATGCTCAGCATGATGATCTCTTATTTATATGTCTAAAATCTAAATTCTAACGTCTAACGCCTATAATTGCCTCATTCAGCCCTTAGGGCTTCGATAGGACGGATGTTAGCGGCCTTTCTGGCGGGAACCAGACCGGCGATTGTTCCGGCGATGATGAGGGTGACGGTCGCCTCGATGCAAACATCGAGTCCCACGGTGGGATTGACGAATACGCTCATCTCGAACAATCCAGTGTCCATGCTTTTGTGGCCTAAGGTCGCGTCCATGTATTGGTTCACTCCTATGCCCAGTAACATGCCAATATAGCCGAAGATGGTGGTGATGACAACACTCTCAACCATGATCAGACGTATGATGGACAACGGCTTGGCTCCGATGGCTTTACGGATGCCGAATTCATGGGTACGTTCCTTCACGGCGATCAACATGATGTTCGACACACCCACAATGCCGCTGATGAGGGTCAATATGCCGATGATCCAGAGTGCCGTGCGTATGATGCTCATGCCTTGGTTCATCTCCAGGTTGTTGGTGAAACGGTTCCATATCCACAAGGCCTCGTCGTCATCGGATGCGGCATCGTGACGCGGGTTCATACCCGCCTTGTATTTTTTCTCGAATTCCTCGTTGGCTTCCTCACTCTCCAGCCCATGGAAAGAGAAGTAGATACGGTGTATGTTGTCGGTCTGGTGGTAAATGACACTCATGGTGGAGAAAGGCATGAAGCTCTCGTTGCCCATACCGCTCTCGTCGGTCTTATAGACACCGACCACTTGAAAGGCTATTCCGTTGAAATTGACGTATTTGCCAAGGATGCGTTTGTAATCGACATCTCTGTTCGCCTGGTTTCCGTTAGAGGTTGATAGGAGTTCCTTTGCCTGGGAGGTGCCGATGACCAAAACCTTGCGTTTGTCGCGCAAGTCGAGCTCATTGATGAACCTGCCGCACATCATCTGACGTTTGTTGATGACCATTTCAGAAGGACTTACACCGCTGACGCTGCTGCTGATGTATTGTTCACCCAACGTGATGGTGCCAGATTGCTCCAGGCGTCCGCTGGCGTTCTCCACATGTTCGCTGAAGTTCTTTTGGGTGTATTCGATGTCATCGTTCCTCAGTCTGATACGCCTTCCCTCTTTCATGCCCTGGTATGGCTTGGATGTCCTGCCAGGGAAGATGACCATGGAGTTGGAGAGGTAGTCGTCGGTGCTTTGCATGATGGCGTTGATCACACCGTTTCCGGCACCGAGCAACACGATGAGGATGAGGATACCCCATGCCACGGCGAATCCCGTAAGCGACGTACGCAGTTTGTTGCGTCGCACTGTACCCCATATTTCGTAGAAGATGTCTATCATTTCATGATGCCTCCCGTACCGAATGGTGAAGCGTTGTGGTCGACGTTCACATTGATCTCGCCAATCACTCCGTCTTTGATGTGGATAATCTTGTTGGTCTCATTGGCCACTCCACTTTCGTGGGTGACTACCACAATGGTCATTCCTTCCTCTTGGTTGAGTGCTTTCAGCAGTTCCATCACCTCGGCGCTGGTCTTTGAGTCGAGTGCGCCTGTGGGCTCGTCTGCGAGAATGATCTGTGGGTGGGTGATGAGGGCGCGCGCTATGGCTACCCTTTGTTTCTGACCGCCCGACATCTCGTTGGGGTAGTGGGTGGCCCAGTCTTTCAGTCCCAAGCGGTCGAGGTACTCCATGGCAAGGGTGTGGCGCTTGCGACGTCCCACGCCTTGGTAGTAGAGGGGCAGTTCCACGTTCTCCACAGCGGTCTTGAACTGGATGAGGTTGAACGACTGGAAGATGAAGCCAATCATCTTGTTGCGGTATTCTGCCGCTTTCCGCTCACTCAGGTTCTTGATGAGCACGTTGTTGAGGTGGTACTCTCCCGAGTCGTAGTTGTCGAGGATGCCCAGGATGTTGAGCAAAGTGGATTTGCCCGAGCCCGAGGCTCCCATGATGGATACGAACTCTCCTTTCTCAATCTCGAGGTTCACCCCTTTGAGCACATGGAGCGGTTGGGCGCCGAAATAGGTCTTGTTGATGTCTTGAAGATGGATCATGAAGGATTCTGCGGTTGTTCTGAGGGTGTGAGAGGTATCTCTGATGGTGTGACTGGAATAGCGGGTGGTGTGACTGGCGTTTCGGAGTCGTCAGGGTCGGTCTTCTCCCAAAGCACCTCGGCTGGTTCGGCTTTCTTGTGTAGCACGTACAACAAACCGATGGATGCCACTATGCTGACGCCCATCAAGATCCATGCGGTGGTTTGTGAACCCAGCATATCGGCGAATGTCGTGTTATTGGCTTCCTCACCGTAAATAGCCATGAAAATCACCGATATGGAGTTGTTGAGGATATGTGTGATGATGGTGGCTACCAGACTCCCCGTACGGCAGTAAATATAGCCTAACGCCAGTCCCATGATGAATGCGAAAGGTACTTGAGCGGGGTTGACATGGATGAGTCCGAACACCATGGCGGAAATCAGTATAGTTAGACCTGTGGGAACGCCTTTTTTCAGGAGTGAACGACAGATGGCTCCCCTGAAAACGATTTCCTCCGCTATCGGACCGATGATGGCGATGGCAAGGATGCTGATAATGTTCTTGCTCATATCTGTAAACGCCTGCTCCATGAGGTTGGGTAAAGCCAAGGCCTCGTTGGCGATATTACCGCCGAACGCCCCCAAGATAGCGGCTACGACGGCAATGGCGGTCAGCAAGGGGCTGAGGTTGTTGCGGAAAGTCCTTTTGGCGTTGTAGAACTTCATGGCGTGCACGAGCGCGATCATCATCAGATTCGCAAGCAGAAGTCCCATTCCCAAGGCGGTGATGTCCCATTCTGGCTTGAACTTCGTGACGAAGAACAGCGGTATGGATACGGTGGTCTGTAAGAAAAAAAAGAGTAGGATGACGATGATGGGGACCCACTTCTTGAGGGCGATGAGGGCCACAAACAAGGCGAACCCGCAACTTACCATGATAGCACCGCTCCAAGTGGCCATGCCTGTGATGGTGTTGATGGTTTCGAGTGGCATGCCTTGTGAATGTGCTGCCGCAAAGGTCATTACAGCGTGGAAGAGGACTGAGGTAATGATCGCCACAGGTAGGAATATCAGAAAGAATTTAGTTGTTGGTTTCATTGTTTTATTATGGTTTTATGGGAATTAATGGGAAAATGACAGAGGATATTCAATGACGCCTTCTTTCTTCATACCGTCAATCTTGATGGTCATGGGGTAGGGGAGGTGAACGTGGCGGATATGCTCGGTCTCACTCACTGCAGGCAAAGCGTTCAGATACTCCTGATGGTAGATGCCGTCGCCCTGGTAGTCGTTGATGGTGAAGTAACCCACACCGAGACTCGTGAGGTTTTGGAAGAAATGTGTGCCTTGGCTTGGATCAACGTTGAATCCCTTTACTCCAGCCTCTACAATGACCTTTGCCGCACTGATGTGGGGCCACTTCACCGGTACGCCTAACCAAGGGTCACTGCTGCCCCAGCGTCCAGGACCTACAAGTACATAGCTGCGGTTCTCCTTGAGGAACTGGCTGTTCACCTTGGTGACCTCGTCGGCGATGGCGGGATTGTTGGACGCGGAGTAGTTGTCGGTCTTGACATAGACGATGTCGCTGATGTCGTTGATGATACCGTGGCCGATGGCGCAATGGGAGCGGATCAGGCACAGGCTGTCATCCACCTTGGTGAGGTCCTCGTCGAGGTTGAGTTTGTTGTCCACCATCGGACGGATCTGCAGCATGTAGAAGGTGGCGGTCTTGTCGTTGCCCACTTTCACGGCGAATTCTATCTCCACAGGGCGGCGCATGTCGTTCTGGCCATAGTACATCACCTTCTGAAGTACCTCAGGCAGAGGTATCACGTTGTGTTGGAGCACACCGGCGAAGGTCATCACCTTCCGTCCTTCCTCATAGACACCGTCACGGATGATCTGGTCGTATGGATCGTATGTGGAGGCGATATAGGTCAACGAACCGTCCTTGGCGGCTTCCTTGACGGGCAGGCGCAACAAGTTGAAACCATCGTTGACATCGAAGGTTTCCACATTGTTCGCCATGTCGAGGGCGAGGAAGCGGGTCTGCGTATCCCTGAGCGCGAGGTCCAATTCGCTGGTCTGAAGGATCTGATGTGGGTGGTAGGGTGAGAATCGCAGGGTCAGCCCGCCATCCACGATATATTTTCCGAGACCGAGCGCGAGGCTGACGATACCTTCTTCCGCCTTCTCGTCTCCTATGGGATAGTAGTTGATGGAACGTGCCACACCAGAGATGTTGGGATAGAAACGGGTCCCGTATTGAGTGCCCGCCACCTCTTGCAGGATCACGGCCATCTTCTCCTGGTCGATGACGTTGCTCGTAGCGGTCATGTAGTCCTTGCTGTCGCGGTAGAAAACCGAGGCATAGACTCCCTTGATGGCATCACTGAGCATTCGCAGCCGCGCGTATTTGTCCTCCACGTAGGGAATCATGTAGGTGGCGTAGATGCCGGCGAAAGGCTGGTAGTGGGAGTCCTCGAGCAGGGACGACGAACGGATGGCGATGGGGTGTTTCACCACGTCGAGGAAGGTCATGAGGTCATCAGCCAGCCGTTCGGGCAGGCGGGCATGCAGGAAGGCCTTGAGGATTTCCTGGTCAGGTGTGTCGCTGAGTGCCAGTTGGTAGAGTTCGTTGGTGTCCATGAACTCGTCGAAGATATCGGTGCAGAGCACGACCGTCTTCGGAATAACCACCTCAAGGTTGTCGTATTGGTTGATGTCCTCGTGTTTCTTGATGATGTTGTCGATGAAAGCCAGGCCACGCCCCTTGCCTCCGAGCGACCCCTCTCCTATGCGTGCGAAGTTGCTGTACTGGTCGAAACGGTCGCGGTGGAACACGGCCACCACGCCTTGGTTCCTCATCTTTCGGTACGACACGATGGCGTCGAAGATGATCTGGCGGTGGGCATCGACGTCCTCAAGTGTCTTGTAGGTGATGCGCTTGAGGAACTCCGATATGGGGAACAATGCCCTGGAGCAGAGCCATCGGGAGACGTTGTTGCGCTGGATATGGTAGAGCAACGATTCTCGTGGAACTGTGAAGATGCAGTCCTGAAGATCCTTGAGGTTGTGGACGGTTGCCACAGGCTCCAAGGTCTTCGGGTCGCGGAAGATGAAGTCACCGAAACCGAATTTCTTCGTGATGATTTTCCGCAGATCCACTGCCATCTTCTTGGAGTTCTTGTCAATGAAGTCGGCACTCAACTCAGGTGTGAGCGCCTTGCGTTCGACCTCGGCCGACTGAAGCACCAACGGCACAAACTCATCTTTGGCGCGGATGGCCTTGAGCAGTTCGTAGCCAGCCAGTTCCTCTTTCTTGCCGTTCTTCGGGAATCGGCAGTCGCTGATGACACCGAGGGTGTTGTCATGGTATTTGCTATAGAGTGCCCATGCCTCCTCATAGTTGCGCGCCAACACAATCTTCGGACGTCCCCTCATCCTCAGTTTCTCCTGCTGGGCATTGAGCGCCTCGGTGGAGAATATAAGGCTTTGCTGCAACACATATGTGTAGAGGTTGGGTAGGATGGACGAGTAGAAACGAATGGAGTCCTCCACCAGTAAGATCATCTGAACGCCGCCCGCCCTGATGTCATGGTCGAGGTTCATCTTGTCTTCAATCAACTTGATGATGGACAGGAGCAGGTCGGTGTTGCCGAGCCAGCAGAACACATATTCGAAGATGGACAGGTCCTCGTTCTCCATTCTCTTGGTGATACCGTGGGAGAAAGGCGTCAGCACCACGATAGGTACCTGGGGATTCTGGGTCTTGATGTTGCGGGCGATGTCAAACACATCATTGTTGTCGGTGCCTGGCATGCAGATGACAAGATTGAACGGAGTGGTTGCCATCACCCGTTCAGCTTCTTCTTGGGAGGCCACTTGTGTGAAACGCGGGGGTGATGTCAGTCCTAAGTTGGAGTATTCTTTGAAGATCTTCTCATCGACACGTCCGTCGTCCTCAAGCATGAACGCGTCGTAAGGGTTGGCTATCAGCAGCACATTGAATATACGGCGTGTCATCAAGTCAACAAACGACACATCTCGAAGTGTCAGCTTCTTGTTATCCATGACAATCTTAGCAGTTACAAAAATACATGCAAAAGTATAAAAATACTCTCACAATAGTGTCATTGATACGCTTTTTTATGACTGATTGACGAATGTTAACATCTGACACGCATGAAGAAAGGCGAACAAAAGATTGCTCGCCTTTCTCCGCTTGGTCTTATTGTAGTGTTTGTGTTTGTGTCGATACAGATTAGTAGATGCCCTGAGCCATCATGGCCTTAGCCACCTTCATGAATCCAGCCACGTTGGCGCCCTTCACGTAGTTCACGTAACCGTCGGCTTCTGTGCCGTACTTCACGCAGTTCTCGTGGATGTTCACCATGATGTCGTGGAGTTTCTTGTCCACTTCCTCAGCCGTCCAGCTCAGACGCTCTGAGTTCTGGCTCATCTCAAGACCTGAAACAGCCACACCTCCGGCGTTGGAAGCCTTGCCCGGTGAATAGAGGATCTTGGCGTCCTGGAAGGTCTTCACAGCTTCTGGAGTAGAAGGCATGTTGGCACCTTCAGCTACTGCGATGACACCATTAGCTACAAGAGCCTTGGCAGCGTCGCCGTTGATCTCGTTCTGAGTGGCGCATGGGAGGGCGATGTCAGCTTTCTCGTTCCATGGCTTCTCACCAGCGTGGTAAACGGCTGTTGGATACTCCTCAACATATTCTTTGATACGTCCGCGTTCCACGTTCTTGAGTTCCATGATATAGTCGAGCTTTGCGCGGTCGATGCCGTCTGGGTCATAGATGTAACCATCGGAGTCAGACATTGTGAGCACCTTGGCACCGAGTTGGATGCACTTCTCACAAGCGTACTGTGCCACGTTGCCAGCACCAGAGATCAGCACGGTCTTTCCGGCAACTGTGTCGTTCTTGGTCTTCAGCATCTCCTGGAGGAAATATACATCACCGTAACCGGTAGCCTCTGGACGAATGAGTGAACCACCGAACTCGCGGCCCTTGCCAGTGAACACACCACTCCACTCGTGTGTGAGCTTCTTGTACTGGCCAAACATATAAGCCACCTCGCGTCCGCCAACACCGATGTCACCAGCGGGAACGTCCACGTCTGGACCGATATGACGGTAGAGTTCATTCATGAAAGCCTGGCAGAAACGCATTACCTCGCCGTCGCTCTTGCCACGTGGAGAGAAATCGGAACCACCCTTGGCACCACCCATAGGCAGAGTCGTCAGAGAGTTCTTGAAAGTCTGCTCGAAAGCGAGGAATTTCAGGATGCCGAGGTTTACAGAGCTGTGGAAACGGATACCTCCCTTGTACGGGCCAATCACGTTGTTGTGCTGGATGCGGTAGCCAAAATTGGTCTTCACCTCACCCTTGTCGTTCACCCAGGTCACACGGAACGAAATCACCCTGTCGGGGATGCAAAGACGCTCCACAAGGTTCGTCTTCTCAAACTCAGGATGTTTGTTGTACTCTTCTTCAATCGTGCCAAGAACTTGGCTCACTGCCTGAATGTACTCAGGTTCATTAGGGAAGCGTCTCTGAAGATCTTCCACAACTTTTGCTGCATTCATAATTAAGTCTGATTATTGTTATTATTTGATTGTGTCTTCTTACCTTTTTCTGAATTACGGTGCAAAATTATGGAAAAATGTTTTAACAACAAAGAAAATCATGAAAAAATGTTATCTTTTATGCGTTTTTTTAAGATTTTTGTAAGAGATGCGCATATTTATTGGTATTATTGTCATTTTCATCACTCTCTCCCCACCCATTCAAGGGGAGGGGCGCCTGAAAAACGACAGGTGATCCTTGTCGATAGTCGATTTGACAGTCTTTTTGTCAATCGAAGGAGCAAATATAAGCGATAATTTCTTCTTAAGTATGTTAAAATGTGAGTTAAGGAGCTACTATCGCTTTCTCTATCAATAAAATGACCTAAAGCCAATGCTGTCCCTGCCGCAACTCCTGCGACAGGGACAGTCTCAAACAATGCGCTTATTGAAACGATTTAACGGGTTTTATACAGGTTCTTGGGTGTGCTTACCAGAGGTTGCCCCATTCGGTGTTGCGGTCGTTGCGGCGGTTGGTGTCGGGATCCTTGGTTCCCTGTCTATCAACACCACCGTATCCGATACCATTGCTGCCATTCACGCCTGAGGCCTGTGCCACTGCTTGGCGCAAATCCATCTCTGTTTCCTGCATCACAGGAGTCATATATATCTTTTTCATTTTCTCCTCTTTTTGTGTTTAATAGTTGCTAAAGTCAAGAGTCAAGAGTCTAAGGTCTAAAGTCTAAAGTCTAGAGCCTAAAGCCTAACCTTCTTGCCATTCTGAATATAGATTCCCTTCTGCGCCGGCTTGCCGTTGAGCTTGCGGCCGTCCAAGGAGTACCATCCTTCGGAGATACCCTCCAGCTCAATGTCCTGGATGCCTGTAGCGTCATCATTGACCACGAAGCGGATGTTCGCGCCGAAGTCCGTCTCCTTGTCCAAAACAGCATCCAGTTCAAACCATCCACGGAAACCCTTGATGTTCGTCAAACCCACAGAGTACCAGAAGTGCTCGTCGCTGATGAACAAACCGTCTTCAGGCACTACCGTCTTCACCAGCGAGGCGGTGAACTTGCCTGAGACATACTCACCGATATCACCGTCTGCATCCTTTGTGACGTCAGTCACCGTATTGGTGAGCGTCACGTCGTCGGCTTCTATTTTTGTGATATCCTTTGCTGTGTGGATTCTGATGAGGACGGGAGTACCCCCTGCCATATTTCCACGTGCTGGAATTGTGTAGGAAGTGAACTTCACGAGTATGCCGAGCGGAGTGACATTCTCCTCGTCATCGCCATAATCGACTTCGAAGCCGTCGAACTTCGCGAACTCCACGTCGCTGCCGAAGAGGGCAGTGGCCTTCGATCTCGTCAGGTTGAACGGCAGCACCAACGTGCTCCACTGACCGGTCTTGATGGAGCGTACTATCGTCACGTTCCCTGTAGTCCCTGGGGTGTAGCTCGGGAGGGTTGTCGAGCTCTCGTTGAAGTGGATGCGGCCGTCATCAACACCTGATACGGTCAGTGTTGTCTGTACGAACTCTGTCTCGAATCCGTTCGACCCAGTATCCACCAACACAATCTCCTTGAATGTGATGGGGTAATCCCCTTGCTGAACCGTTGACGCTACATTGACAACCACCTGGACAATCTCACCGTCTGTGCCGTCGAAAGTGTTGCCTTTGGTCGAGTTGATGAGTACACGGTAATGGCCGTCTGATATGGTCACGCCGCTGAACGAGTCCATCTTCCTGGCCGTTGTACGTGCCGTGCTCAGACTGAACATCTCGAAACCGTCATCGTCGAGTGCCACACGGATGCCCTCGGGCAGTATCATGTCGAACTGGACGGTCTGGATGCCCACTGTGTTCTTCATGCAAATCGACAGCGTCTGCTGCGAACCTGCGGCAACCGTCACAGGGTTCATGTAAACGACATTGTCCATCGTGGAAATGTCTGTGTCTCCCTGGGCCTTTGCGAGAAGGCCGATTAGGGAAAACATCAAGAGAATTGGAGTTCTTTTCATATTGTTTTTGTTTGTTGATTTCTGATTATTGCGAATTAGAGAATTTAAGTTTTCTTAATCTGGGATCAAAATACCCCTTCGTCTATTAGCACTAGATGTTGTGGCTCCCTCGTTGAGGATCATGTTCGTTACGGCATTCAGGTCGATGGCGTTGATTTTCTCATCACCGTTGGTCTCCTTGTCGCCGTTGATGTTGGCAGCCTTCTTGTTGAAGGTGAACGGGAAGTCACGGCGTTCGAGGATGTAGTTGGTGATGGCGTTCAGGTCGATGGCATTGACCTTGGTGTCATTGTTCACATCTCCGGGCTTGTAATCCGGGATATTCAGAGAACACTTGACGTAGTCGGTCTCATAGCCTACCGAACTTGTGTTGACAAGGACGATGTCGCGGAAGATGACGGGATAGTTGCCTGGTGTCATGGTTTCAGAAATCCCCACCTGTACGGTCGCAATCTCACCGTCTGTGCCGTCGAATGTGTAACCACGTGAGGAGTTGATCAGTACGCGATAGGCTCCGTTCGACATTCGCTGTACACTGAACTGGTCCATCTTTCGGGCAGTCGTACGTTCCGTACTCAGATCGATGAGTTCGAAGTCATCCTCGTCAGTCAACACTTCAACACCTTCAGGCAGATACAAGTCGAATTGAAGCGTCTGGATTCCATCCGTGTTCTTCATCTTGATTGACAAGGTCTCCTCAGAACCAGCCGAGACTTCTGTACTCTCCATGTAAACCACATTGGCTATCTGGGAAATGTCAGTGTCAGGATCCGGATTATCTTCTGGAATAGCTACTGTGATGGTGCAAGTAGCTGTGAGGTTTGTACCATCGTTCGTTGTAACTGTTATTGTGGCTGATCCGTTGGCAACTGCTGTGACGACACCTTCGCCGTTGACGGTGGCAACCGTCTCGTCACTACTCGTCCAAGTCACACTGCCGTCGGTCACGTTACCAGGTGCTACCGTTGCAGTAAGGGTAGCAGTTTCACCAGCATTGGTTAACGTGATGCTTGACTGACTTAATGTAACGCCGGTTGCCAATACTGTGGTGGTAATATTCACAGTCACCGTACACGTAGCCGTGAGGTTTGAACCATCGTTCGTTGTTGCGGTGATAGTTGCTGTTCCGTTGGCGACAGCGGTGACGACACCCTCGCTGCTGACTGTAGCCACACTTATGTCGCTACTCGTCCAAGACACACTGCCGTCGGTCACGTCAGCGGGTTCTACCGTAGCAGTCAGAGTGGCTGTTTGTCCAGCTGTGATTAACGTGATGCTCGTCTGATCCAAGGTGACGCCAGTCGCCAATACAACAGTTGGACCTGTTTCTCCTTCCCATTTTAATTTGGGATAGCCAACTCCTTC
This sequence comes from Bacteroidaceae bacterium, assembly GCA_017509605.1. Lineage (GTDB taxonomy): Bacteria > Bacteroidota > Bacteroidia > Bacteroidales > Bacteroidaceae > RUG11857. The sequence goes on from JAFWPH010000011.1 coordinate 59,105, forward strand.
TTCTATTGTCCAAATATCATTGAAGTCCCAGTCGATGGCAGTGTAGGTAGCACTCTGCTTGGTTTGGGCCGTTGAGAGCGACAGACCATCGAGATCATTTTCAGTGACAGTTTTGGGCACGCCATTCACTGAAATCTGCATACCGCTCCAACCGAAATTACTATTGTCAGGTTCTGGTGCGCTGTTCTTGTAGCCGCCCAACACCCGGATTCCCCATCCTGACTGGTCGCTGACATTGACTATTGTGCCCATTGCAACGCTGTTGGTCAGAGTAGCATTTGCTCCATCGTTATACCCGATAACACCGGCACCATAATATGTACTGTTCACGTTGCCCGAAGCATAGCATTTGGTAATCGCAGATTTTTCGTTGTAGCCAACCAGACCTGCAGCATAAAGGGTGGAACTCGTATTTGCTGTGCTGTAACAATTCATTATAGACCCGCTGGATAGATAACCGACCAAACCACCTGCATACGAATCCGAGCCTGTAGCAGTGATGGTTCCAGAGGCAGTACTTTGCAGAATCATTGCTCCAGTGTCGCCACCGACCAAACCACCGCATTTGCTGCCTGTTCCTGTTGCTGAAATCGTGACATCTGCCTTACACATGCGAATATTGTAGTTTGCACCGTTTTCGGTTTCATATATTACTGAGCCACTGCCTGCAAGACCTCCTATATAAGCATTACTGGAGGTTGAACTGAGGCTTCCTGAATAACCACACCCATCCAGAATATATGAACCACTACCAACTACACCGCCAATCCTCAGATTGCCTGACAGGATCGCTTGAACCGTACAATTGTTCAGTGAAACAGATGCAGCTTCTCCAACAATACCACCAACAGGTGAGTTGCCTTGAACTTCTCCTTGTACCGAGACGTTCTCAATTGAGGCATCGGTTAGTCTTCCTGCCAATATACCAGTATTATCACCACCTTTAACCTTACGGGTAGAGGTTATCACCGTCAGGTTCTTAATGGTTGCATGATCGAGAGAAGAGAAAAGCCCCACATTATTACCCGTGCTGTTCACCCACAGTCCCGAAATGGTATGGTTGTCACCATCGAAGATGAAGTTTCCACTTCCGGAGAATCCTACAGGTATCCAACCAGCAGTACTGCTGTTCTCATTAATCCACGACGTCAGATCGAGGTCATTCATCAGTTTGTAGTAGCCAGCTTGATATGCACCTTGTAAATCGTAAGCAGTATAGATTAGCCAAGGATCAGATTCTGTGCCACTACCGATTGCAGCGGCATATTCTTTTGTGATGTATGAGTTTTCTTTATTGGAAGTCTTTGTATAAGCAGATATTGGTGTCCGCTAAAAAAGAATAACTGACAGATAGTGTATCCGCAGTGCCGATAAACAGGCATTGCGGATGATTTTTATAAAAGTAAGCCCCTAGTCAAAAAGCGTTCGTTCCGGAGGTATGGATTCCTCTTTCTCAA
>JAFWPH010000012.1 GCA_017509605.1 Bacteroidaceae bacterium
AGACCAGATGTTTGCCGACGGCTTCCTTCAGATTCCACCTCACGATGGACACCCTTGCCTTGGGCTATGTGATTCCCGCTATTAGGGCTCACTCGGGACTTGCACCCGTTAGACAATGCTCATGCCGAGCGTACTTAAAAAGGCAGGAATGCAATCACTTGTATTCCTGCCTTTTTTGAAATTTGTCCTGTTTGCTTGAATTCCCTGGGAGCATAACTGCTCCCAAGGAACCCAAACCAAACCTTTTATTTCACCAAGAACTTCTTGCCATTCATGATGTACACACCAGACGGCAGTGCCCCTAAGCTGTCATCAGTGGCAACTTTTTGCCCTGTAATGGTGTAAACAGTATTATCCTTCAGCAAAGAGGACGCATTGATCCGGAGACCCTCAATGGCTGTCAATTGATCCGACAAATCATTGCGCTTCACTATCAATCCTGTATCTTCCAGACTCCCTAATGGAGCGTGGAGATAAGCGTAGGTACCCCATACCGTATATGCCTTGGTGTTGGTCAGGTGGTACATGTCGCCCTTGGTGATCACCCAGTTCTCCTGAGCCAAGGTCGTAGCGTCGTTGCAAATCACCTTCTTGTAGATGTTGCCTTCGAAAGAGATGCCGCTTGCTTCATCGTGAGTGATAAGGCTCAGATGTGAGAAATCTGTGATCCTCTCATCGTTGGTCACACCTGGGATATAATAGGTCGGGCCTTCAACGGTTACTGTATGGTTCTGACCTCCATTCAACACTTCTTGAACCTCCGTTTCTCCTGCTGCCACATCAGGATCTTTCGTAGGCTTGATGATATAGGGCTTGCCAGCAATTAAACCTTCAAGGTCGAGGTCCACATCCTCAAACAGAATGCATGAGCCATCATCGTCCAATCCCTTAAAAGAACTCAGAATGCAGTCGCTGCCGAAAACGGTGCGTATTTGGGAACCCGTAAGGTTGATAGGAAGGCAGATAGTGTTCCAAGCGTCCTTAGTCATCGTCCTTTGGTAATTGATGGTCACGGGGTAGGTGAAGTTCGTGCTGTAGAAACCGACGATCTCGTATGGGTCGTCAGTCACAGTGACCTCCTGTCCATTATCTTGGAATGACAACGTCTCTACTTCGCTCCAGTCCTCATCGATAAATACCACTTGTTTGCCATGGGCGTAAAGGTGGATGTTGCCTATCACAGTCCAGCCCTCTGCCTTGCGGGTCTCTATACCGATTTTCAACTTGGAATCGTTCTTGAGCTCGATGAAGAACTCATGTAAGTATGCGTCGGAGTTGTTGTCGAACACATAACCAGCCGACACACCGCTATGATAGGTGATATTATTGCCCACTTTGTTCATCGGAATGATAGGCAACTCTTGCCTGGTCACATTGTCACCTGTGGTCACCTCTACGGTCAGGTAAGCCACACCGTCGTTCGTCAAACCGGCATCATCATCATAAAACAGAGCCTGGGCGGTCAGTTTGTACAGACCTGCATTCAGGTTCTGAACACCTGTCATCTCCAACTCCTGTTTCAAGGAGTTGACCTCGTTGTAAATCTCTGCGGTATAGTACTTCGCGCAACTGTTGCGGAACCCATCGTGGTCGGTGTTACCACTCAGTACGTTGGTGCCGACCATGGCAGGAGTGATGGTCTTGCCGGCAAGTTCTACTCCGTTGCACATCACATCCTGATTGCGCTGGTGCCAATGGATATTTTCGCCTGTCAGCACATAACCGTCCTTTGTGTAGGTCTCGCCCTCAGCGTCTATACCAGTCTCAGGAGCGCCACCTTCACCATTGGTACCCCACACCCAATAACGTCCGTCCATGTCGTCACGGCCGAACTCTGCGTCTTTCACAAACGAACCAAGATCGACCTCGCCCCAAGTCACATTGTCCATGGCACGTTTGTAGTCTTCCTCGGTAATGATACGCCAGCTCCTGTTGATGCCATTGTTATATCTAACGAAATACACGTCGGTGTTGTTGGACTTGGTGCCAAGAGCGTTGGTATTTCCACCACGGTTGTAATTCCTGATGACAGAGGTGTATGTGTTATAGCGTGTACCGTTGATGGTCGTTGTGCCACTGGTCTGAGAGAAGGACCAGTCTGGCTCGCTATGTTGTGCGCCTGAAGCTTCTGTTCCTATTCTGTCTAAGAAAATCTCAGAGCTGCTGGAACCGTTAGGGCTCAAGTAACTGCCTTGGTCAGGATTGTCTATACGTCCCATAATGGTATAGCAGATAGTGTTTCCTGTGTAGTCTGTTGAACGCGTAATCTTCAGACGCATACCCACCGACGACAAGACTGCATGGGTTCCATAAGCACCGCCAGTTGTCATGAACTTGTTCTGATCAACATTATATAAATAGACGTATCCACCATTGTTGCAGTAGGTTACTGCATCACTCAGTGAGGTGCCAAGCCATACTATCTGACCGAAGTTGGATGCATTGGGATCCTGGTTCACCACCTGGGCCGAAATCTTCACGTTGTTCGTCATCAACAGCATAATCAAAAGGAGAAAAGTAGTTATCTGTTTCATGATGGTCTTCCTTTATTAAAAAATAGTGTTTTCTATAAAAAAGTTTACCACTCTTGCGACCAAATATCATTGACAACGTTGGCACCTTTACCATCGCCATCAGGATCGCCTTCGATAATATCTTTACTATCCTCACCATGCCCTCCATTCCAAGAGATGGGATTACCAAGAGATAAACAGTCTTGAACCAACGTAACAATGTCTGTTGTTGGAACTGTGTATTTTTTCCTTGTTTTCATATAGTTCATAGAATGTTTGAAAATTATAGACAATCTTTTTACTATTTCATCAAAACTTACAATTTTTGGAGTGCAAAATTACGTTCTTTTTTTAAGAAACCAACAAAACTAACCCCCAAAAAACGATTAAAATCACATAATTTTATATATTTTTAGGTAAAAAAGTACCATTACTTACCTGTATTTTGCAATAAAAATCCCTGAAACGATTTATCATTCCAGGGAGTATTTTATTTAAGTATATAAATCAAATAAAACCATCAAAAGGTGTTCATTTAACAACAATTTTCTCACTGACGACTTTACCATCAATGGTCCTTGAACGCACGAGATAAATACCGGGGGTGGTGGGTCTGCCATCCAACATCGTGCCATTGAGTGAGTAATAGACTTCGGAAATATGCGTATTGGTAGGTGCGGTGATGGGATGGATGGACGTATAGGTGGTCTGTTCCTCCATCAGGACACGGTTTTTGGCCCTATAGTCGGCAGCATACATGTCTGCTTCCTCGTACTCAGGATGCACAGTGCTGTCGAAATAGACCGCAAGGCTCTGGTGCTGTGTGTCGGAAACATCGAGCAAGGCCACCGAAGTGCCAGCCTGTGTGGAGTTGCCAGAGATAGAGATGGCTTTTCCGTCACTCACATTGGTGATTTTGTAGTATCCGTCCTCCTCAAGAGTGAAACACCACTTCTGTCCCTCGCTGTCGCTCTCGTCCATCACTCGCATGCTGCCATAGACAGACTCCAAGAATTTCCCAGGCTGGTCTTTGAATTCCAAACGGAAGACGTATGGATTGTCTGTCGCATGGAAGATGAAACAAGTATTGCTTTCCTCGTCATCTTGCAATTTGAAAGAGTTTGTTGGCCGGCTGACGATGCGGTCAGAGTATTTCTCCAAAAGGTAGCCTTCCATACCGTCCTCAATCTTTGCCACACGCCGTTTGTCGTAGAGGTGGTCGAAGACGGAGAGGTCCCAATTGCTGTACCAGCGCACCGCAGGATAGCCCGAACGGATGCTCAAGGGTAGCCATACATATTTCGAAGATCCCACATTGCCAGAGTTCCAACGGTCGCCCATATAGATGAAACAGCGGTCGCGGCCCTGCACAGGGAAGACGTATGCAGGCTGCGAGGTATAGCACTTCACGTTGCCATCGTCCACACAGAAATCCACACCCCAGGAGTTGTTGGCATAGAACTCCTTGCCATAACTCCAGTCCTGCAGCGGATTATTATTCCAGATGTAGCGTCCACGGTTGGGGTTCCAACCATCGCAACCCGAGAACAGGCACCAGTAGGTGCCGCCGTAACTGAACATGGAAGCCGCCTCATAACGCATACCCAACACCTCGATACTCTCCTCATCGGTAGGCTTGGTGAAGTCATCAGAAAGACGAATGAAGTGGGTCTGGTAGTTGGTGTTGGTAGCACTCACGTGGTAAGCATTGCCATCGGCATCAAGAAAGAGCGTCTGGTCGCGAGAGTCACATCCGTTAGGACGAAACACACCATCCTCTGTCAGTGTATAGGGTCCTGTAATCTTGTCGGCGGTGAGCACTGCCACTTTGGCCTGCCCATAGTCAGAGCCATTCTCCCAGTGCAACCACATCACGTACTTGCCCGTCCTGGCATTATAGATCACCTTCGGACGTTCGAAAGTACGTCCCTGAGCCACATCCACACAAGCATCGGTCATCTTACCCGTTGGTGTCATGGCGTTCGACAACTTCTTCCACTTGTAGAGGTCTGTCGAGGAATAACAACTCACGCCGTTGCACTTGCTACCGTCACGGGTCTCTCCGAACCAGTAATATGTCCCGTCGAGATACTGCACACAACCGCCATGAGCGTTGATGGCCGAGCCGTTGGTGTCGTTCCATGTCTCGCCGGGTTTGAAGGAGGACTGGCAGTGAGCGCCGAGGCTCACTGTCAGTCCGAGAGTTACAACTTGAATGAAATGCTTCATAACAATTGTTAATTGGAAGTAAAATCTGGAGTTAAATGGGGAGTTAATTCGCTTCGCTCATGGGAGTTAAAAAGGACGTTACATTGTTGGCGGGATGACTACTATCATAATTATACCGCCTGCAAAACTATCGTCCATTTTAACTTCCTCTTTAACTCCATTTTTAACTTCCACTTTAACTCCATTTAATTATCGAGTAGGCTGATATTAATAACTTACCTTGATGCTCTTTCGCTGGCCATCTTGGACGACAAGCACAATATACACCCCTCGGCCAGGCAGGGCAATGCCCGTGCCATCACGGTAAGCAGGATGCAACGATTGTGCCGCTCCGTTGGTGCTATAGACTGCCACCTGTGCGCCCGAAGCACCCGTGAGCGTCAACATACCGTCACTTACCTTGGCCTTGATGCCTAATTCCTTATCGGCATTGACACCTTCCACTGCCGTGTAGATGTCTATCTGCTGCAGGGTTGGGAATGCAGGTGCATAAGCGCCTGTGTTGTCGAAGGTGAAGTACTCGATGTCGGCACCGTTGTTCTCAAAACCTATCTGCTGCTTGATGAGTCGGCTCACACCTGTGAGTTTGGTGTCATCCACCTGCAGGCCACTGACGCTGGCGCCCCACTTGGCGCGCTCCAAGTAGAGACTCACGCGGATCTGCTTGGTGTTGGCCTTGGTCTCGAACTCCGTCGAGTAGGTCTTATAGTCATTGCTGGTCACCTTGATGGTCTGCTTGTTGTCGTCGTTCTGCAAGTCGTAGATGCGGATACTTCCTATTGGGTCGGAACCGTAGATGCCACCTTTGGCCAGACACGAGAAACGGTAGTATTCGTTCGGGGCCACATCCACAATCTGGCTGATCTCACCAGCTGCCCAGCCATCGCTCCACATGTAGCGGTTCAGCTTCACGGCATGGTTGTTCTGATTGGCTGCGTCGTTGCGCTCGTCAGAAACGATGTCCTGATAGGAGTTGTACTGGTCGTATGGATAGACATCCCATCCCTCGATACGAGTCACGATGGAACGAGAACCTGAGTAGTCGTACTCACCCTCGAAACCGGGGTTCTTCAGCAGGTTCTTGACCACAGGACCATTCTCGTATGACCAATCTGCCTGTGGCGCAAGGTCAGCCACACGCATGGAGTCGATGGTAATGCCGTCGCGATAGACGATGACGCGCTCGTCGGGTGTCACGGCATAGCGGTAGGTGTGGTACTCGCCGTCGGTGTTGTAGAAGGTACCTCCGTTCGACGGGTTGCTCAAGCCCTCATCGCTGATGAAGCAGTTGGTGCCATTGTAGAGTCCGATGCCTGTGGCGTTGACATAGCCCTTGAAGCCCACGCCCTTGTCGGTGGTGGCGAAAGGATAGAAGTTCTTGCTGGCGTCATCCACTTTCACACGGGCTTCCACGGTATAGCCCTTCTCTCCTGGGTCGAATCCATCGAAGGTCTTTGTCTCGTCGGTACCACCCGCATAGACAGGAGAGCCCGAGATGTCCTTCGGCTCAAGGTCGGAACAATAGCCAATGATGTTGACGGTTGCACGTTTGTCGCCAGAACGAAGAACCACCTTGCCCACATTCTTCTTGCGATAGGTGTTGTTGGTCACTGTGATGGTGGCTTTTGACTTGCCTGCCTCAATCTTGGTGGGATAAACCGAGAAACCGGCAGTGGTGCTCACACTGACATCGCCCACGAGATTGGCCGCATTGACGGTGAAGGTCTTTGACTCACCTGTTCCAGCAATGATCATCTCATCCACAGAGGGTTCAAGTGTAGCCATAAGCGGTGCATAGGCTCCAGTGTTGTCGAAGGCGAAGTACTCGATGTCAGCACCGTTGTTCTGGAAACCTATCTGCTGCTTGATCTCGCGACTCACACCTGTGAGTTTGGTGTCGTCTGCCATCAGACTGCTCACACTGGCGCCCCATTTGGCGCGTTCGAGATAAAAGCTCACACGAATCTGCTTGGTGTTGGCCTTGGTCTCGAAGTCGGTGGCGTAGGTCTGCCAGCTGTCGCTGGTTACTTTGATGGTCTGTTTGTTATCGTCATTCTGCAAGTCGGTGATGCGGATGCTGCCCAATGGGTCGGAACCATAGATACCGCCCTTGGCCAGACAGGAGAAGGAGTAGGTCTCGTTGGGAGCCACATTCACAATCTGTGAAATCTCGCCGGCAGTCCAGCCGTCTTCCCACATATAGCGGTCAATCCATACAGCATGGTTGTCCTGGTCGATGTTGTAACTACGCTCCGAACTGCTGATGCCTTGTGTGGTGTTCCACTGGTCCCAAGGATAGACATCCCAGCCTTGGATGCGAGCCACCACACTGCTGCGGAAGTCGTATTCACCCTCGAAACCAGGATTCTTCAACAGGTTCTCCACCACTTCGCCATTGCCTACGCACCATTCAGACTGTAGCGCGAGGTCGGCCACACGGATGGTGTCAACGGTGATTCCGTCGCGATAAACGATGACGCGTTCGTCGGGTGTCACAGCGTAGCGGTAAGTATGGTACTCACCATCAGTGTTGTGGAAGGAGCCCAAACTCTCATTCGAGACGTAGGTGTTCTCTCCATTGTAGAGGCCGAGGTCTGTGGAACTGACATAGCCCTTGAAACCGACGCCTTCGGCTGTGGTGGCGAAGGGATAGAAATTCTTGCTGGCGTTATCCACCTTCACACGGGCTTCCACTGTGTAACCGTTCTTGCCCGCAGTGAAACCTTCGAAGGTTTTCGAAGCGTCGGTGCCGCCGTTATAGACCTTACCTGCGGTGATGTCCTTCTGCTCAAGTTCTGAGCCACGGCTACGCAGTTGAACGTAGGTGCGCTTGTCGCCCGAACGGAAAATGAGCTGGCCAGCGTTCTTGCGACGATAGGTGTCGTTGGTCACCTTAATCGTAGCACTGCCTGTTCCAGCGGCAATAACTGATGGAGTTGCAGTGAAACCGTGAGTGGTGCTGACGCTGATGTCGCCCACAAGGTTATCGAAGTTCACGGTCACCTCCTGCTCCTCACCTGTGGCAGTGAAACGGAGTGTGTCTGTGTTGGTCTCGATAGTGGCTAATAACGGAGCATACGCACCAGTGTTGTCGAACGCGAAATACTCAATCTCCGCACCGTTGTTCTCGAAGCCTATCTGTTGCTTGTTTGTGCGGCTCACACCTGTCAGTTTGGCATCATCGACCTGCAAACCACTGACACTGGCACCCCACTTGGCGCGTTCGAGATAGAAACTCACTCGAATCTGCTTGGTGTTGGCCTTGGTCTCGAAATCTGTGGCATAAGTCTGGTAACTATTGCTGGTCACCTTGATGGTCTGCTTATTGTCGTCATTCTGCAGGTCGTAGATGCGGATGCTACCTATCGGGTCGGAGCCGTAGATGCCTCCCTTGGCCAAGCAAGAGAAAGAGTAGGTCTCGTTGGGAGCCACATTCACAATCTGGCTTACTTCACCTGCAGCCCATCCATCGCTCCACTTATAGCGGTCCAACTTCATGGCGTGATTGTTCTGGTCAACAGTGTTGCTGCGTTCGTCGCTGACAATGTCCTGATAGGAGTTGTATTGATCCCAGGGATAAACATCCCATCCCTCGATACGATCAACGATGGAACGAGATCCAGAGTAGTCGTACTCACCCTCAAAGTCTGGATTCTTGAGCAAGTTGTCCACCACTTCGCCGTTCTCTTCCTGCCAATCGCTTTGAGGAGCGAGGTCGGCTACGCGAAGTGAGTCAATGCAAATACCGTCACGATAGACGATGACACGCTCGTCAGGAGTCACAGCATAGCGGTAAGTGTGGTACTCACCGTCGGTGTTGTAGAAGGTACCACCGTTGGAGGGATTGCTCAGGCTCTCGTCGCTGGTGAAGCAGTCCGTGCCGTTGTAAAGGCCTATGCTTGTTGCGTTTACATATCCCTTGAAACCGATGCCGTCAGTTGTGGTGGCAAAAGGATAGAAGCTCTTCGAAGCATCATCTACCTTCACACGAGCCTCCACAGTATAGCCGTTCTTTCCAGGAGCGAAACCTTCGAAGGTCTTGGCCTCGTCGGTGCCTCCAGTATAAATCTTGTTGGCGGCGATGTCCTTCTGCTCTAAGTCTGAACCACGGCTTCGCAATTGAACGTATGTACGTTTATCTCCTGAACGTAGAATCAGTTGTCCGGCGTTCTTTCGACGGTAGGTGTCGCTGGTGACCTTGATGCTGACACTGCCTGTGCCTGCCGGGATGACAGCGGGTGTAGCGGTGAAACCATGTGTAGCGGTGACGCTGATGTCGCCCACAACGTTGGCATAGTTCACGGTCACTTCCTGTTCCTCACCAGTGGCGGTGAAGCGGAGCGTATCAACACTGGCATCAATGGTGGCCAAGAGCGGAGCATAAGCACCTGTGTTGTCGAAAGCGAAGTATTCGATATCTGCGCCCTCATTGAGGAAACCTATCTGCTGCTTGATCTCGCGACTCACACCTGTGAGTTTGGTATCGTCCGCCATCAAGCTGCTCACGCTGGCACCCCATTTGGCGCGCTCCAGATAGAAACTCACACGAATCTGCTGCGTGTTGGCCTTGGTCTCGATGTCGGTGGCGTAGGTCTGCCAGCTGTCGCTGGTCACTTTGATGGTCTGCTTGTTGTCGTCGTTCTGAAGGTCTGTGATGCGGATGCTACCCAACGGGTCGGAGCCGTAGATACCACCCTTGGCCAAACATGAGAAAGAGTAAGTCTCATTGGGAGCCACATTCACAATCTGACTGATTTCACCAGCTGCCCAACCATCTTCCCACATGTAGCGGTCAATCCAAACAGCGTGGTTGTTCTGGTCAACGGTGTTGCTACGCTCAGAACTGCTGATGCCCTGGGTGTTGTTCCATTGGTCCCAAGGATAGACATCCCATCCCTCGATGCGTGCCACCACACTGCTGCGGAAGTCGTACTCACCCTCGAAGCTTGGGTTCTTGAGCAGGTTCTCCACCACTTCGCCATTGCCCACGCACCATTCGGACTGCAGCGCGAGGTCGGCCACGCGGATGGTGTCGATGCTGATACCGTCGCGATAGACGATAACTCGCTCATCGGGTGTCACTGCATAACGGTAGGTGTGATACTCACCGTCGGTGTTGTAGAAGGTGCCACCATTCGACGGATTGCTCATGCTTTCTGTAGACACGTAAGTATCGGCGCCATTGTAGAGGCCGAGCCCAGTGGAACTAACATAGCCCTTGAAGCCCACGCCTTTGTCGGTGGTGGCGAAAGGATAGAAGTTCTTGGATGCGTCATCGACTTTCACGCGGGCCTCCACGGTATAGCCGTTCTTTCCAGGAGCGAAACCCTCGAAGGACATTGTTTCATCGGTACCTCCATTATAGACCTTTCCCGCAGTGATGTCCTTCTGTTCAAGGTCGGAACCACGGCTGGTAAGATTGATGTAAGCGCGGTAATCGCCCGAACGCATGATCACTTTACCCACGTTCTTACGGCGATAAGTGGTATTAGTAACGGTCACTTGTGCCTCCTCACCAGCTTTGACTGTGGTGACATCCACAGAGAAGCCAGATGTGGCTGTGATGGTGACATCGTTCTGAAGGTCGGCAGCCGAAACGGTGAAGGTACGGCTGGCACCAGTGCCTTGGAGCAGCACGTTGGGTGTGGTGTAGCCTGAGCTGGGCATGGCCACCGCTGCCACATGCACTGTGATATCCTCATCGTCGCCCACGAAGTCGGCGGCAAAGACATTGGTCTGGAAAGCGAACCATCCCAAGAGGATACAGAACAAAGTTTTACTGATTGACTTATTCATATGATCTTGTTTTTTCTTGTCAGTTTATTTTACCATGAACTTCTTGGTGATGACACGGCCTTCCACGTTCATCTGGATGATATAGACTCCCTTTGCGGGAACTCCGCTGACGATGGCGCCATTGAGACTGTAAATCCTGGCGCCCTCAACCTTGTTGCCTGCCATGATGCTGTCGATGGCGGTGGCAATGGAGTTGAAGAGTTGATAGTCGCGGTTGAGGATCTTCACCGCACGGTTGACGTCGGACTGCAGGCGCGACTTCATGGCCTCCTCGCCTACGCCGATGGCGTACTCCAGTTCCTCAATGTCGTCTGCTGCCATAAATGAACGGTAAGACTCCAATGCACTCTTGGCTGCATCGAGAAGGGCTTCGAGTTCAGAGTAGTCAACAGGCACGAAAGATTCATCGAAAGCGTCGATGGCCTCCACGAGTTTGTCGGCGGCATCATCCACAGCCTGCTGGTTGGCAGTGGTGGAGTTCACGAAGGTCTGTGCCTCTTCGATGGCCTGCTGCAAGGCTGTGAACGACGACTCGGGGAATGTGCCGGGCCCTTCACCCTTGAACTGGGCATTGTCGGTCAGCGTCTTCTGTGCGGCGGTGATGTTGTCTCTCAAGAGGGAGAAGTCGATGACCACTTTCTCGGCAGCAAAATCGGCAGCTGCCGACTTAAGTGCCTCTACGGCCTGTGCCACTTCATCCTGTGTCTTGTTGATGTCGTTATACACTACCTTAGCATCAGCAAGTGCAGTGGAATAGGCATCGAGTGCCTCCTGTGGATAATTGCCGTTGCAATCGCCCACCACAGCTCCGCCAATGGCTGACTCAGCTGTAGCAATGGCGCTCTTCAGTGCGCTTCGGTCGATACTGTTGGCGCTGTTGCGGAAAGTCTCTCGCGCTTGATTAAGGTTTGCGATGGCCTTCTCGGCATCAGAAGCAATCTTGGCACTACCAATAGCCTGTTTGAAAGCATCGAGCACTGCCTGCTGATACTGTCCCTTATCCATACCCACGGTCACCGCGGCTGCCTCTGCCTCTGCCTGGGCAATCACAAGCGACAGGTATTCAGATGCCATGTTCTCGCTGTTGGCCTTGGCCTTGTAAGCGTCGATGGTGGCCTTGAGATCAGCGGCCATCTGATTAAGAGCCTCTTGGTCTGCGGCTTTCTTGCTGGCTGCTTGAGCATTGGTGATGACCTCTGCATACTCACTGATCACGTTGGGCATATACTCTCCTACTTTATAGCCTTCCACCATGCTCTCGGCGTATGCCTGAGCGGCCTCTACAGCCTCATTGAAGAGGGTGCGGTCGAGGTCTTGATACGTGATAACCAACCAGTAGGAATTCTGAACGCCCGACTTGTCGGAATAGACCTTGCTGCCATTGGCTGTGGCATCAGTACCAAAGTAAGTGCCTTTGCTGATGTTATAAAGACCAAGATACTTGCCTGAGAGTTGAACGATGTTGAAGAGGCTGGTCTCGTCGGGCTCGCTGAGCCAACGGGTGTCGTAGGTGCCACTGACGGAGAGATAAGTCTCATTGGCCACGCTCTTCACATAGTAACTGCTACCCACCTTCTCCAAATATATCTTCTGAGCGTCAGCAGGTTTTCCTTCCTCCACAAGTGTGGTGATGGTGGCATTTCCTTCCTCCACAGCAGTGAGCACGGCTCCGCCATAATGCTGGATATAATAGGTCAGCTCGGTGTCGAAATCACCCATGGGGTTGTAGGAGTTGCGGAAGACGCTCATGGCCTCGTTGAGGGCGGCGACAATCTCGCCAGCAGTCGCAATAGTGGCGGTTTTCTTGTCATTGTTAGCTTTATTGATGGCTGCTTGCAAGGCATCTACAGCTGACTGAGGCACTTGGTAGTATTCAGTACCCACCTCAGCGCTTTCAAGGAGTTCCTGTGCTTTGGCGATGACTCCGTCCACAATACCCGCTACAGAATTTTCTGTAATGGTCCAGTGTGAGTTTTCTGCACTGGCCGACTTGTCGCAATAGAGCGATGAGCCCGCTGTTGTGGCATCGCTTCCGAGATGTCCCTTGTTACTGACGTTCTGGATGGTATAAATACCTTCGCTGTACTGAGCGATGGTCCACTGAGCGGTATTGTTGCCTGTTTCTTCTTCCCAGGTGGTGTCCCAAGCGCTGGAACCCGACTTGGCCAGGTATTTGCCTGATGCGATATGCTGCAGGTAATAAGCGCCTGTGGTCTCGGCGGCTACAATCTTGAAAGGTTCACTTGCATCGCTGAGCACACCGTGGGTGTTGTCCTCTAAATAACCAAGATGTGAGCCCGATGACTGGGTAATGATATATTCAGCCTCTGGATTGGGTTTGTTCACCGCATTGGCGGCAAACTCATCCATAGCGGCCTGGAGATATTCTTTGGCTGCCACGAAGTCCGTCATCTGCTGACTGGCGGCGATAGCAGCGGCGTATGCGTCGTAGGCTGACTTGGAATACTTGAATAGGCCATTACCGATGGCAGAAGATGAAATACCACTGATTTCACCTTGTGCCTTGTTCAGCAGGTTGTTGAAGTTGTATTCAGCATCACGCTGGTCGGCAGGAACATACTCCTTGAGTATCCAGCGATTGTTGTTGCCAGTACCACCCTTATTAGAATAAACCGCACTACCGGGAGAAGTGTTGTCCACACCCATCACATTGTCGTATTGCTCGCTGTGAATCTGCACGTAGGTGCCACGGTCGATAATGGTGAAGATGGCCACCGATTTGGTCAAGTCCTGCTCGGCACGGGCCTTGGTGTCCCATGAACCAGAACGGTAGATATAGTTGCCATTGCCGTCTTTCATGTTGTAACCAGCGGCCTCAGCACCATCGGGTACAGGAACAAAAGTAAACACCTGTGTCATGTCGTCTTCATCCAAGGGCTGAACTTTCACTGTTCCGCCATCGCCACCAGAAGAGAGAGCCACCTCTTGATTGGGATAGAGCAAGAACATATACTGCTTGCCCACTTGGAACGGCGGGTTGACATTCTTATTGTAGGTAGAGACAGCTGCGTTGAGGTCAGTCACAGCTTGGTTCACGGCTTCCTGTGAGGCGGGAGCGGCCAGGACTGCTTTGGCTGCGTTGATGGCGGTCTGAAGAGCCTGACGTGTCTCAGTAGTGAACTGCCCAGGATCGTTGCCTTCTTCTGTGGCCTCAAGACGTGCCTCTGCGGTGGCAATGGCTTCCGTAAGTCTGTCGAGCACGATTTCACCGCTGAGTTCCACCTCCATCAGAGAAAAACAGTCGAAAGAGGAGGCTGAGTCGAGCCATCTGAAATTGACAGTAAGAAAAGTGTACTCACCGGCCTCGAAAATGGTCTCGGTTTGTGTCCATTGGTTCTGCACATAATTGATAGTGGCTATCTGACTGTCAGTGCCACGGTCGCTGTTGGCAAGATGCAAACTGCTATACTGAACGTTGCCGCCATTGTTGGTGCGGTATGCCCAGCAACTGAAAAGGTAGGTCTTGCCGGCTGTGATGGGGAAACTGGTCCTAATGGACTGGGCACCTCCTGAACCAGCGCCGCCCAAGGCCTTGAGATAAGCCCCACCGTCAGCGCCGCCAGAGGTCGGCACATCGAAATAACTGTCGCTGAGATCCGTTCCATCTCCAGCGATCCATCCTGTGGTACCATCATCGAACGACGGATTCGAGATGATGTTGGCGCCCTTGACGATGTACTTGCCTGTGTTGGTGGTGATTTCGTCACCAATCTCATAGACGTACTTCTGGGCTCCCGCTGTGAGGAAGCCTGCCAAGCATACCAACAAGAAAATGAGTTTTTGTTTCATCGAAGTGGTTTATTAAGTTAATAGTTTATCTTGTTTTCTAATCGTCTGCTATCGATATGACTGTGTTCAATTGCAAATTTAACCTATTAAAAAAAGTGTCAACTCAAAATATCATTGAATTAGGTCGAATTATCATTCTGTCATATCGATATAGCGATTTTTCCACTCTTAAGGACGCTCAACAAACTCCCTTTCCTATTTGCTGACTTTGGTAGAACGTTTCTTGCCACCAACACTCCAGGAGATGATGTAAGTGCCTGAAGACAGATGCGAGATGGAGAAACGCTCGTTGGCACGGAACTGTGCAACCTTGACGCCTGCAGTGGTGTAGAGGTTCACTGTAAACGTTAGTTTCTCGGGGGTCTCGCTACCAAAGTGTAGAGTTTCAGTCTGCGAGTTGTAGGCCAAAGCGTATTCCTCTGGCTCTTCAGGCATATCGCCAATACCGTCGGTGTCGTCAGGGTTATCGGGATTGTCCGGATCATCGGGATTGTCCGGATTGTCTGGATTATCGGGATTGTCCGGATTGTCTGGGTCATCAGGATTATCCGGATTGTCCGGATTATCGGGATTGTCCGGATCATCGGGATTATCTGGATTGTCTGGGTCGTCTGGATTGTCGGGGTCATCTGGATTGTCAATATCCTCGATTTCATCATCGGGCATAAGATACCACAAGCGGTTGGTACTGGTAGCGTTGCGGCTATCGGTGTTGTAGCTGATGATACTGGTTCCATTCGACGAACTGCCGCCTTGAAGGTTGGCTGTATGCTGAGTATGGCGGTTGGTGATATTGTAGTATCCCTCTGTGCCTTGCGGAGTGAAGAACCATTGCTGGCGGGGATCGTTCTCATCGGGTTCTGCCACATCTAAACGTGTTCCGGTGTTGGTGGTGGTGGTGGACTCCCCTTCAGTGGGGTCATTGAGCGCCATCTTTGTCAATTTGTTGACCAACATGAAATAATCATTACCAACATCTATGATTTCCCATTGTTCACTATCACGGTCCGCTTCATTGTCCCACAAACAGATGCGGCTTCCAGGATCAGTGTATTGACCATAGATGTCAATGGCCTTGGCATTGGCGGCATTGATGATACGATAGTAGAAATTTTTAGGATAGAATTTGGGTGTGGGCTCTGCGGGTTGTTTATCGGCAAATGCTGTTTGGAGGTATTCTACATGATTGAAAATGAAATTCTTAAGGTCAAAGATGTATTGGTTGTACGAGGAATAAAGCACCCTCTCGTGATACATCTTCCTATTGATGCCCCACTTCTCGTAGTTGCGTTCCTGCGACCGTTCGAGCAACAAGGCGAGACTGTCGATAGTGTTCATCATATGCAGCCCCAACCCTTCGTCAAGCGCCTCGTTGAAACGTCGGTTGATAAGTCGCGAGAACCAAGGGTCGTCCCACATACGGTTCATCCAAAGTTTGGTCTGCCCATAGCCTATATCCACCATGAGCTTTCGGGTGGTGTCGCCCAGGCGGGTGTCATTGCCGTAGGCAATGTCGTAGTCCCAGAGCGGTCCCCAGTAGAGGAGTGAGTCGCCTTGGTCCTTATAGAAATAGGTGCTGAAGAATCCATCGATATTCGCGCTTATCTCCGTGGCGATATACCAGTTGGCGAGTGAGATGGAATCGACCCAACGGCGGTAGCCTTTCACTGGGTCTGCAAAATCAGAACTCCTGAGCACTTCCTCGAAGTCGCGCATGTACTGGCGAATGTAGTCGTTCTGTTCTGGAGCGATATCCTCGTCATCGGGATAATGTATGCGGATGGGAACGCTATAAGCGCTGGTAGTGAAACAGTTGCCGTCCTTGAAACCATCGACTTCCAAAAGGTAGCCTCCTGTGATGTCGCTTTGGTCCGTGAGCGGGAGGTCCTGTTCCTTCACGTTGACGCGGTGCTTCCTCACATCCACATGGTCGCTGAGTTGGTAGTTGCCGTAATAGGTACCGTTGATGTTGAGATCAACAAACTTGTAGGAGGGATTGAAATACAAGCCGAGAAACTCACCCATGGCACTGGTGACAGCATTGCGGATGAGGGTCTTGTCGCCAGCGTTGGCCAACAATGTCCATTTCTTGGCACTGGCCTTTCCCTTTCCCAAGAACTTCTCCTTGGCGGCCAACTTGAAACGGTAGGGTTTCTTGCTCATGTTCCAAGTGGAGTTGCCGCGACCACGAATCTCCACCGAGTCGCGCACGATGACGCTGTCGTTCTCGTCAATATAGGTCAGGGTGCAGTATTTGTATGTGGTCTTGCTGGTGATGCCATATCCGTCGTAAGTGTTGATATAGACCGTCGGCAGGTTGGTGTAACGGCTATAAGGATTTTGGGCAACCATCCACAAAGGTAACCAATACAAAAAGATGATGAGTATGATGTGTTTTTTCATTTTGTTGGGATAGTTTATAGTCATTTCTAAATACAATAGACAAAAATACAAAAAACAACTGATATAGAATGAATAATGTCCGAAAAAAAGCAAGATTCATTAATATTTCTCGAATTTCATCCTTTCGCCATCAATACTTGCAATATAGATTCCTTTTGGCAACCTATCTATTTGCACAAAGTCACTGTCGTTCTTCTCACCCAGAACTCGTCCGTTCATGTCGCAGATCACACAGTGGTTGAAAACACCGTCAACGACCAACCTGTTGGCAGAAACACGAAGCCGAAACATGCGTTTACTGTCCAGAACTGCCTTTATGGAAGTGGCCTCTGTATCGCCTATCGCAATCCATCCAACCTGCTCCCCTTTCACGCGCTCATGCGCTAAAGCCTTCTCACGGTCTTTGATCAGTGTCGCTCCGTTGAGGTCACGGCTTTTGATGCGCAAGACCGACGTGATACTGTCGTTCTCGGTCTGCATCGCGGCAAAATAAAGCGGAAGGGCGCAGAAACTGATGCCATAATCCAAACGGGTGCCTCCAAGCAGGTTGTCCTGAACATCAGATTCGCTCAGTCCCACTTGGATTTCCTTACCATGATAAACAGCATGACCCTGACTTATCGCGAGAACGCTCACCATTTCTGTCATTCCGCCGGGCAGATGATTGTGCCCTTCATACTGCAATTTAAGGTCAAAACCTGTCGGACTCACATTCCTTACACGGGCGGAAGAAGCAGAAGCATAGTTAGAGCTGATTTGTGTCGGAATCACCACAGGGACATCTCGAAAGGAACGTTTGAAGTCGAAATGCTGCCATTCATCGCTCACACCGTCAACCTGACGCACCTCCACCTGAAGCCCGTTCCAATCGTAGGTGCCTTCAAGAGCCATCATCAACGCGATGGTATCGGGATAGGCCAGAGACGGCGACTCTTGGTAGTCCCAACTGGTGAGACGGAAATCGAAAGCATCGGCTTGCACATGGTTGGCACGATAGCCCAATGGCATCTTGTTCCGGTAGGTGGGGGCGCCCAGCACCACACAGGGATTGGTTTGGAAACGCTCTTTCATGACGGCCGCCGACCAGTTCTCCGTCAGCAGCAACTGCGAGAGAAAAGGAGATTGTCCACCACTATTGTCGAATACATATAAGCTTACCGTGTTGGAAATCTGTTGAGAACCATAGAGTGGGTTGGAGACTACACGGTAGAACACCCTGCCCTCAGCATCTTCCGACAAGGGTATCTCACATGAAAAACCATCGGTTTCATCGAGATTCTCCACCTTCATCCATTCACGGTAGTTGATGCCGTCGCTGCTGGTTTCCACCACATAACTGCTGATGAATTCCCACTCCCTATCCGTCCATTGCAAACGAACCTTGTCCTTCTCCACTCCAGCGTACGAAAGGACGGGCGCGGTGCGTGTGGCATATTGCGGAGTATATTGCTTGTCATGACGGAAGAAATAGTCGGGCTGGTCGCTCGCGTAATACTCGCCAGCAGGAGTCAGCTTGGCCGTACTACCATGGATGATGGCACGCTTGTCCTCCACCCAGTTATAGATGCAGTAACGCTCCACAAAAGAACATGTGTCCATCACGGTGAGTATCTCCTTGAGGTCGCGCAGTTGCTTGGCCTGTTGCTCAGCCGTTCCGCTGGGCCATGATTCCTTGGTCCAGTTGGCGCCATTGTTCCACTCCTTGATCCAAATCGGACGGCGCGTGTGATCATATACATCCTTGAGCTTATTGTACCATTCCAGCCCGCTCAATCCACCCCAATAAGCATGCACCACGACGTAATCAACCCTGTAGTTACGCTTGCGGCACTCGTTCATGAAGTTGTAGAGCCAATTGAAGTCGGTGGTGGCTGGCGAACCCAACCTCATACCTGTCTGCATCAGTTTAGGCCATAACTCAATGGCTTTCTCCACACTCACATTCGACTGCTCAGTATGGTCGGGCTCATTGAAACCCATCAGTTGACACACATCGGTCAGGGCATACATCTTGGACGTGCCGCTCGACGCTCCCCACAATTCAGGCACAAACTCCTGATTGTAACTCTTGCCCTGGCGTTTGGGATTGGTGGTGGAGGTGGCTGAAGTACCCCAGTTGTAGAACCATGTGGAGTTGGTGTAGTCGGCCTGCTCCTCCACATATTTCAGACCCTCGGGCATAGCGTCCCACTTGCTGCCCGCCCAACCTTTCTTGCTGACGTACTGCCAAGGCAACACCCTGACAAACGACACCTTGCGGGAAAGAAGGTCGGGCAAATCATGGACCACAAGATCGGCGGTGTCGGCCACATACACACGGCTATAGCCCATGCCGTCGCTCTGGGTGGCGAGTGTGGCCATATAACCTCGGCGAAGGATGAATGAACAAGCCTTATTGTCGAGTATCAAACCCTTTCTCAAACTATCAGGAGCGGCGACCGGTGGATTGTTGCTATAATAAAAACCACTCCTCAACGATTCGCCACCACCCGACAGCCCGCTTTCAGTATATAAAACTAACGCCACATCATCGCTGGACTGAGGCACAACCACTGCACCATGGCGGTAGATAAGCACCCTGCAGTTCACATCCGGCCTCATCCGCTCGCCATTAATGCGCACGTTGTCGCTGAAACGGGCTATTACATCATTGGGCTTCACATCATCGAAAAACAACCAGACATTGTTTTCCAATTCTATGACCTCTGATGTCTTCAGGGGAGTCGTACCACTAAGGTGACGGTCAACATAAGCTATCACCCCCATGGAAAATGAATCCACAAAAGACATAAAACAATAGAGAATGAAAATCAATTTCTTCATAATCCGCTTTTTTTGCAAAAATAGCATGTAAATAGGGCAACCAACTAAAAAATAACGTAAAAGAGGTGGAAAATTCCACCTTGACGTATTTTTCCACCACCAGAATACGGAATAATACCCATAAATCCACCATATTTGCAATACGAACGGTGTATCGCATCGTCATCAAAACATCATCCAGCACTTTTTATCATGAGACATGTCATTATCTTCTTATTAGCTGCATCCCTGTGCCTGCCTGTCCATTCCCAACAGACAGACCCCAGCCATTATTGGCTCAACAATATTGAAATACAGCAGTTCTCAACTCCATCATCATTTCCTCACGACGGTGTGAACACCATCCATCAGAGTGCCAACGGATTCCTCTGGTTCGGTACCGTGGAAGGGCTCTTCCGATACGATGGCTACCGTTTCATCTCCTATCGAAACGACATTCAGACACCATCGGTGCTGACCTCCAACAATGTACTGAGCATTCTATCCACTCAAGACAACAAGTTGTGGGTAGGAACCAATAATGGAATTAATATCATAGATATGCTTACAGGCATTACCCGCCAATACCACCTGAAGGACTTCGACAACAGCGATATCGTGGGATGCCTGTTTGCCACACGAAGTGGAGATGTGTGGGTAGGTACAGAAGGAGGACTCTATCTATACGACAAGGAGGACGATGAATTTGTGCTGATGTGCGACCAACGGGGCAACTCACGCGTGCCACACAGTGCCATCAAAGCCATCTACGAGGACGATGAAGGCTACCTCTGGGTAGGCACATGGAACCAGGGACTCTACCGCTACAACACAACTAATGACACATGGTACGAGCTGCCAAAGTTTAACGATAGCAATTCAGCGCACTGTCTGTTGATGGACGAACACCACCACCTGTGGGTGGGGACATGGGGGAAGGGCATTTACCGCATTGACAATCCTTACGAAACAGACGTCCCTTTGGAGTTCCAAAACTTCAAACTACATTCCATCAACGGAAAAGAACTGGCACTCAATTACATCTACTCCGTAACCAAAAGTCCCGACACCGACCGGCTCTGGGTGGCTACAAGCCAAGGGGTGGGATTCTGTAACTACAACCAAAAACCACAAACCTTTTATCTGCTCCCCGAAGAGAAAGAACCCTTTCCCCAGTTCTTCAGACGAGGTATCGACAACCTCATCTTCGACCACCACGGAAACATCTTCATGACAGGCCACCGCACGGGAGTAGCCTATACCCTGGTCAGCCCCCACAACATCTATGGCCACAACGTCGAACAAGACGAACAATCCACCGACGTGGTTCGAGGACTGACTTTCGACAGCAACAACAACCTCTGGCTGGCATTGGAGCATGGAGGCACAAGATGCATCAGCGCTGACGGGCATACCGATAAGACCGCCGAACACATGCCCGCGGCTATAGTGGCATCCCTGCCCGACAAGGTGAACACCGTCTTCCGCAACAGCAAGGGAATGATATACATAGGTACGCAGGAAAACGGAATCCTGATCTACGACAAAACAGCAAACTCTCTTCAAACCCTTGACAAGGACAACACCGACTGGCTGACTGACAACTGCATCTATACTTTCACAGAAGACAAGGAAGGCAACATCTACGTTGGCGGCTGGCATGGGCTGAGTGTGATCTACAGCAACGGAAAGGGCATCAGCTTGGCGAATATCGATAGCCTCGACAATGCACGAGTGCAACGCATCACCCTGGCCAGCGACGGTTCCATCTGGCTCACAACACGAAACACTGGTTTCATCCATCTGACAGGCAACATTCACAACCCCAAGTCTTTACGCACACGGCATTATGTGTCGCCACACGGTTCCGGCTATGAGGTCAACGATGCGGTTGGAATTGTCGAAGACAACCAGAAGCGTATCTGGGCTTGCTCACACAACATCGGACTCATGCTTTACGACAAAACCAACGATGAACTCGTCTCCATGAACAACTGGTTCAACATACCAACCGAAAGCCTCTATGCCTTGGAGGTAGCCGATGGTGGAGCATTGTGGATGGCAACCCACCAAAGCCTACTGAGCCTCAGCGTCAACAATAACAACACCCTCAACTCTCTCAATTACTATACGATAGCAGGACTGCCACATTTCAGGGGGTTCAGCAACTACCTCTCAGCCAGAAGCACCAACGGCAGCATGGCCTTTGCTGGAGTGGCTGCCTTCACAACCTTCCATCCCGATAGCCTGCCACAAGCCACAGGAACCAACAAGGTGAACATCACCAACATCAGGATTGGAGGAAAAAGTGTTGGCGACATCCCATTAGAGGAGCGGAAAGGCATTCTGAGCCTTTTACCGCCTTACACCGAAAAAATAGTACTCAAGTCCAACCAAAACAATTTCTCACTCGAGTTCTCCACCTTCAATTTCGCCTCCACTCCCTACACTGCTTACGCATATATGCTGGAAGGCTACGACAAAGAATGGATGTACGCCGAACAAGGGGTCAATACAGTGAATTACAGCAACCTTCCCTCTGGCACCTACACGTTCCGACTGAGAGGAGCTGACCCTCAGTCCCTGTGGTCACAGAAAGACAAGGTGCTGACCATCGTCGTAATGCCACCACTGTGGCTACGTTGGTGGGCAGTGCTGCTCTACGCTTTGGCGGCAGCGGGAATCATCTACGGCGCTGTCCGTTACTACCGGTTCCGCCTCCTCCAGCGACAACAACTCCAGATAGCACAAATGGAAGCGGAGAAAGTGGAGGAACTCAACCACAAGAAACTGCAGTTCTACACCAACATCACTCACGACCTGATGACACCGCTTACCATCATCTCAGCATCGGTCGATTCGATGCAGGGTGAGGGAAAAAACGTGATACAGAACAACGTGAACAGACTGATGCGCCTCTTGGAACAAATCCTGCAGTTCAGAAAAGCGGAAACAGGCAATCTCAGACTCATGGTCGCCAAAGGCGACATCGCAGACTTCTGCCGACGCGAAATAGAGAGCATACAACCTTTGATGCAGAAGAAACAACTGCACTTGTCCGTCGTCACTTCACCAGAGACTGTCAGGGGATACTTCGACCCCGACGCGCTCGACAAGATTCTGTACAACCTGCTCTCGAACGCTGCCAAATACAACCGGCCAATGGGATACATACAAATGAGCATGGTCCAATATGAAGACAAACCCGACAAGGTCGTCATCACAGTGAAAGACAACGGCATGGGAATCAAGAAAGAGAAACAGGCCACACTCTTCGACCGTTTCTACGAGGGAGAGCACCGAAAGTTCAACACCTACGGAACAGGTATCGGACTGTCTCTCACACGCGACCTCGTTCACCTGCATCATGGGGAAATCACTTTCGTGAGCGAGGAGGGAGTAGGCACCACCTTCACCATCACACTGCCCATAGACAGGGCTTCTTATACAGAAGAGGAAATCGACGACCAATACACCATTGTGCCTGCAGACCAAGAAAGCCTAGAGAAAGAACCTGATAATCACAACATGAACGAGGTGGCAGAGGACAACCTCAGGGGAAAAGTGCTGGTCGTGGAAGACAACGACGATATACTCGCCATCCTCCGACAACTCCTCTCTTCAAAGTACAAAGTGCTGACCGCCTACAACGGCAAAGAGGCGTTGGAGATCCTGGAGAACGAGCCTGTGGACCTCGTGGTGACCGACATCATGATGCCAGTAATGGACGGCATGGAACTGCTGCGGCTCATACGTGAGAACGCTGACTACACACACCTACCTGTCATCATGCTCACCGCAAAACGTGACGACCAAGACCGAGCCGAAAGCTATAGCGCTGGAGCTGACGCATACATCACCAAGCCCTTCAACTCCAATGTGCTGCTGTCGCGTGTGGAGAACCTCATGGAGCGAAGCATGGCAACCAGGAAAGAACTGAAAAAGAAGGATTTGGTGGAGATGACGGATATCGACCTCACATCGGCCGACGAGGAATTCCTTAAGCGCTGCATCGCCTGCGTGCAGAAAAACATTGGCAACTTCGACTTCGACCAGCAACAGTTCGCTGAGCAGACTGGAACATCGAAATCCACCCTCTACAAGAAACTCAAGACGCTCACCGGCTTGAACACGTCGGCCTTCATCCGAAGCATACGCATGAAGACCGCTTACGAGGTGCTGCAGAAGAACCCAACCATACGCATCTCTGACCTGGCATACAGCGTGGGATTCAACGATCCTAAGTATTTCTCTTCTTGCTTCAAGAAAGACTATGGCATGCTCCCCACTGAATTCGTAAAAGGAAAGCAATAGACGAATCTACTACTTTCTCTTTTAGTCTGAGTTCAAGGGGATGGCCGCGAAAAAACTTTAATTCTCTAATTCGGGACAAGAAAAAAACTACATCGAAGAGGCCATAGCGTTGGTGTAGGTCACGAGCGCGTTGTTGCCGATGATGTTGAGTTCGGCGAGAGCGAGTCTGTTGGTGTTGAAATAGTCGGAGTAAAGGTCTCCGAAATTCTGGCTCACCTGATCGGCGATGCCGAACAGCGTAGCGTAAATCAGGTATTCTTTCCACAAGGGCATCTCCTTGATGTCGCGGATGCCTATCTGTGTGAAGTCGAGCAGAAACTTGCGCAACCCAAGCACCTGACGCGCGGTGTAGGGGTCTGAGGCTATGTCTTTTTCTACCTTGTTCAATGATTTTAACGACTGGAAAAAAGGAGGCTTCGCCTTGCAGTTGCGCAGGTACTGCTGAAGTTCCCTCGGCTGGAGGATGCCGTCGTTGCCCGCCGCACTGACCAACATCGACAGGAACTGCTCCTCCAACTCAGGCCTCCTTGTATTGGGCCGCTTACCGATACGGAGGATAGGGTGTGGCTCCGAACCGTAAATCGTAGCCTTGTTCTCCATTACCAAAGCTCCGTTTTCAATCAGCCGCAGAATCAATGCACCGAACAGACCTTGGTAGTCGGCTATAGGTGAGGACGAAAGTGAGTTCATCACGGCATTGGCGATCTTCAGGTCGCCTCCTGCGGGCATGTCACGGTAATATGTCAACTGGTCCTGCAGTCTTTTCCTGGTTAACCAGCGACGCAAGGGCTGAAGGGAGATGACGTACCATATCAATCGGAAAGTCTTACCACCCATGGCCACGAAAACCACAACGACGATGACCGGCACCATGACGAGGGCGATCATCGACAGCAAGGTGTCGAGCCAATCGGGCAGGAATCCAAAGAAACCCGAGCTATGTTCAACCGCCTCCACAACTTGCAATTGCGAAACCAACAAGAATGGATATATCAAATCTTTCATTTTTTACTGAAGTAGAATTGGAAGTTAATAAAGACTAAAAGCCTATTCACTGGTCGCTTCGCTCAATTTTTCGAGCAGCGAGTGCAGAGTCAAGCTTGCTTGAGTTATGCCGAGTCGTGACAATAATCAACTAAGCTAAAATTACAGAAAAAATGAATTGAAAAAAATAAATTTTTTATCAGATTTTCTTATAATTTTGAGGCCGCAGGCCGACCACTAACGCCTAAAGCCTAATGCCTAAAGCCTAAATATCATAAATTTCATTGGCGTGCCATGCGAGAGGCAACAGCCCTATCTTGCCAGCAACAGCATCCTCAACCCCTGGGGTGGCAACACTCACTTGGGACAACAGTTTTCGCCAGGCCCTCAAATGCAGAGGACTGTGGGTCAGTTGACTGAGAAGCGGATGGTCATTACCGCCTGTGGGCAGCATCCTCGTGATTTGCTGGAACACGCTTTTCTCCATACCGAAAAGGTAGGCGAAAGCCATATACTCTGGCCACACACGGCTGATTTCAGGCATCTCCACGCCTGTGGCCGAGGCATTGGTCAGTTCTGGCTCCACATACTTGCCATAGTACTTCGACAGGTGGCTCAAGAAACGCTTCATGCCATAGATGTTACGCACATCACGCTTGGAGTAGGCCTTGAGGCTGATGCCCGTGTTGAGCAGGTCGGCGAAATGATACTGGTTGTCGTTGTTGTAATCTCTTCTGCCCGTGTTCTTACGGCTGAAGAAAAAGCCTTTCCTTTTGTAGCCGTGTGTCATGACTTTTCTCACTTCCGAAGGATTCACTACCCCATCCTTGGACTTGCTTTGCTCAAGAAACGTGTAGAGAGACTTCTCCAAACTTTGGTCGAGGCCATCGCTGGGCGAATCCACCCACTGTCCCAACTTGATGGCGGCTTTTCCCTCTGCGTCTGTGCCCAGTTGTATCACGCCCCTGGCCAGCAGACGCCACATAGCGGCACGCACCACCGGGGTCTTGTCGCGATAGAAAGCCACCGACAACTTGTACATCATCACATGGGTGTCAAGCAGACTGCCGTATAGTGCCAGATAAGGATAGGGCTGCTGCTGCGCCCCTAAATAAAACATTCGGAAAATCAGACGACGAAGAGGCTTCAACGAACAGACATACCAGATGAACCTCACCAACCCGAACAAGCCGCCTATCATAACTACGGCCTTAGGACCGTTTCCGGCGAAGATGACCCTCATGATCCAGAAGAAGATGAAGATGCAGACGAAGCCGTTCATCACTTCGCCTGGTGTGTCGAACGTGTAGCGGCACATCAAGTAGAGCAGGACCATCCACACGATGCCTTTCCAGTTTTTCTGTATAAGATACTCTGTCATCAGTATGTCTGCTTTGAATTTGCCATCATTTGCATCTCACTCCCTACAACCATTCAACTGAACGATTGTACATCTGCAAATTTAGCGCATTTCTACGAACACTCCAAACATACTGAGGAATGAAAAACACAGGAAACAAAAAAAAGGCATTGGACGCTTGTCCAATGCCCTTTTATCAAGTCTCTGACCGTAGTCAGATCGAATTTTCAGGTTTACTTCACGAGCACCTTAGATACAGTCACTGTACCGTCGGCGTTCACCTTCTTCACGATGTTGACACCCTTCTGGGCTGCATTAGCGCGGGCACCACCAACTGTGAAGTACTGAACAGATACTGGCTCTGCAGTAGCGATAGACTCAACACCAGAAGCGTCTCCGCTTGGAGTCTGCTTACTGTCTGTACCGAAGCAAGTGAGTTTGAAGTCGTCAACGATACACCAGTTACCTGCAGGAACATCAGCTACGGCGTCACGCTTCACACCGATGCGGAGTTTCTGGTCTTCACCCACCTTCAGAATCACGCTCACCTGATATGGATAGTACTCATTGCCCTGCTCGTCAACCTTTGGAGTGTGGAAGTAAGTGTCGGCAGCATTCATCGTGTTAGGAATCCATGCATTCGACTCTACCTGTGACTCACTGTCAAGACCATACTCAACATCTGTCCAACCTGCGGAAGCGTGCTTCAGAGCTACTGAATAAGTGCCTTCGCTTGTAGTGGCATAGAGGAATGCGGTCAGAGTTGGGTCAACATAGTTGGGATCCTCGGCAAGAGCCTCCTGCTGAGCAAGATAGTCAGCCCAGTCGTTCTCTGCCCAACCTGAACGGAAGTAACCATTCACGGAGAGTTCGTAAGTACCTGCAGGAACACTGATGTCCTGGAAGGTGTTGAATTTACCCTGATAACGCTCAGCGCTCGGACCAGTTACACCACCAGCACCAAAACCGCTACTACCATTGGCTGTCCATCCTGTGAAGTCACCGATAGTGTCGAATGTCGGGTTGGTGATGTAGCTAGTGTAGTCAACAGGATTGTCGTCGCTTGCTATCTCAGCAGGTTTCTTCAGCTCAGAGATAACGCCCTTAGTCTCGGCGATCTTGGCTTCTACCTCTTCGTCTGACCAGGTGAAGTTCTCCATAGCATCAGCGATTTCTACATCCAGCTTGTCGGCGGCATCGAATGCCTCTGGAGTGCCTGTGCCTTCTTCACCTGCTGTCTCAAGAGCGGTCATGAACTCATTGTAAACGGCTCTCAGATCCTCATAAAGCTTGATAGATGCCTTTGCGTTTTCAACTGCAGCTTCGAGACCCTGGATGGCGTCGAACATCTCCTTGCCACTGCCAGTGAGGGCGGACTTGCCAGTAGAGATGGCACCCTTCAAGGCATCATTAGTTGGAGCAGCCATTCCAGATTCTGCCAGTTCCTCAGCACTAGCGATCATCTCTGCAAGGATGTCTGAGAGAATGCCCTCGTCCATTCCCTTCCAATATACATGGAAGTTGTCGAACAGAGTCCAGCGGTCACCGATAGAGCCTTCGCTCATGATACCAATACGCATTGTACCATCAGTTACAACACCATAAACCTCGTTCTGATAGTCACCGAGCTGGAAGAATGCGGAAGCGGAGTTCTGTCCGTTAGGAGTGAAGACAGGATTTCCTTCTGCGTCGGTCACGTCTGTACGCTGGTAGCAGTTGCCGGTGATATCCTGGTTCACTGCATTATAGAGCTCTGTGGAGTTGCGGTAAGTGTCCATGATGTTATGGATGGTCTTCTTGCTACCATTGAGGTAAAGCCATGCAAGAACTTCATCGGTCTCGCGACCAGACTCAGCAGCTGCATTTGAACCTGTGCGGTAGAAAGCCTGGGCTGTCAGACGGTAAACACCGTTCTCCAGACCTGATACCTCTTGATAGTAGTCGAAGTTGGCGTTCCAACGCTCACCGTTCGGGTTGATGGAAAGGCCAGCCACTGCAGGAGCGTCTGATACAGCGCCATTCACTGTAGTCTGGTCAACCTTCCAACCTGTGTTGGCGTTGTTGAAGTTAAGGTTGGTGAAGAGCAGAATCTCACCCTCAATGGGTGTGTGCTTGTAAGCCTCTTCAATATAGCCCTTCAGCGTCTGAGCATTGGCATTTGCCTCCTCTGTGGTCAACAAGCCGTCCTCAAGCATATCTTCTACGTCCATAGCGTAGTCGGACATTTCCCCATACACATAACCGAGTTCAAGTGCCTTTTCTGCCTCATCCCATGCGTCTTTGAGTGCCTGATAAGCGTCCAAATTGGCCTTGAATACTACCCAAGCTTCATCCAAAGTCTTCACTTTTGCAGCTGCGTCTGCGGCGCCTGTAGGAGCGGAAGTGGCAGCAACTGCAGTAAGATAAGCTTCCTTAGCGCTCTTCTGATAGTAAGCGTCGTCTGGGATAACATTGAGAGCTGCCTTCTGAGCCATCAGGTAAGCGAAGGAAGCATCGCTGTTACCGTAGTATGTGAGGTGGCAGTTGTCGATACCTGTCCAGTTAGCTGGATAAACCACCTTCAGACCAATCTCAACAGTGTCTGTCTCCTCAACGAGTGCAAGCACCTGATAAGCCTCAGGTGAACCGAAGGTCACTTCTGTGCTGTCACCGTTCAAGTAAATGTATGAACCGAAACCTGCGTTTGTGAAGGCAGCGAGTTCAAGACGATACACACCATGTGGCATCTGGGTCATCTGTCTGTAAAGCTTGCCAGTGTAGCTGCTTGGATGCCAGTTCTCCCAGAATGTACCGGTGAAATAGAAGTTGCCGTCGCGACCAGCCTCATCTGTCTTGTTTCTGGCTGTTCCGTGGTTCTGTGCACCTGTGGTGTACTCCCAAAGAGAAGCGTCTGCGAACTCAGTGTTGATCACATAGTCAGCATCCATGTTCAATGGGTTGGTAGGAGAGTAGGTGAGCTCGATGTTGTTGGCAATCTTTTTCCTTGCCGACTCAGTGGCTGCTTTCAACTCCTCAACTGTACTGCTGGTGTTGTTGAATACGGTCTTCTCAGCGCTGACATCAATACCGCCGGCCTCTGCCTGATCGATGGCTGCCTTCAGTTCCATAGCGGCCTCGTAAGTTGGAACAAGAGCCTGCTGCTTCTCGTAAGCTTCCTTGGTCACGAATGCCCAGTCAATGTGGTATGCCTTCTCCCTGGTTGCATCAATCTCGTCTGGATTGAGCAATGGCGAGATAATGTTGGCGATGTTGCCATCAAGGTCTTCCACAATACCCACATAGGAGCCTGGGTAGGATGAATGATTGTACTTGCTGTCTTCAGCAGCGAAGATGCGGAAAGTGGAACCGTTGTCCTGGATCTGGAAATGCCAGCAGTTCTCACCCTGTGAACCATGGTCAACGTACATGGCGGTTTCGCTGTCGATGAAGAGATTTCTCCATTCACCCTTTGCCAAAGAGTAGTCCCAAATCAGGTAGGTAGAACCGTCCCAGTTGGGATCTTCAGGATCTTCGATGAACTGCTCGAAATAAACCTTCAGACCAGAGGCAGCTGTACTTGCACGTGTGCCCCAGTCATTGCCTTCAATGAAGTAGCATTTTGCCCCTGGATTATACAGGTACATAGTGTCGGTAGAATAGGTACCGTCCACAATGCTGAAACCAGTAGTCTCTGGCTCTGGGAATGCCCACTGAGCCGAAGCGGTCAAGCTACCTCCAAGCAGCATTGCTGCTAAAAGTAATTTTTGCTTCATAAAGAAAACATTAGTTAAGTTAAACAATATTGTTGAAAAATCTAATTGCTCGATTTCTGAAAACTCGATAATTAACGTGCAATTTTATCATTTTTTTCTTACAAATGCAAGTTTTTTCATGGTTTTTTTCATTTCGAGCTTTTTTTGGACTGTTTTTTAACAAAAAGATAGCGTCAGGATTCGTAATCTGAAGGATGGCAGACACGGGGGTACGCAGGCAGCTTGCCTGCGAAAGATTTCTCGCGGGCTGGCAGCCCACGTACCCTGCAATGATTTTCCCAGCTGCGTGCGAAGAATCATTTCCCTTTAGCCTTGAAAGCCATAGCATATAGTTTCATCTGCTTGAGCATCGACAGCAGTCCATTGCTGCGGGTTGGAGAGAGATGCTCGCGCAGTCCGATGTCGTCAATAAAATGCAGGTCTGCCTCGAGTATCTCATCAGGCGTGTGGTCATTGAGCACACGGATGAGCAATGCCACAATGCCCTTCACAATCAGCGACTCGCTCTCCGCGCGGTAGTGAACGCGGCCTTCCACTAAGTCTGCCTGCAACCACAGGCGGCTTTGGCATCCGTCGATAAGGTTGCTCTCGGTCTTGTACTCCACGGGCAACGGTTCTTGCTCGTTGCCGAGGTCAATCAGCATCTGGTAGCGGTCCATCCAGTCGTCATAATCGCTGAATTCATCGATAATCTCTTGTTGGGCTTCTTCTATAGTGCCACCTACATAACAATCGTCCATTTTAACTCCCTTTTTAACTTCCACTTTAACTCCCTTTTTAACTCCCTTTTAAAACTCATTTCTCATTATAGATGACCTCGAGGACGGTCTGGCCGACGGCCTTGAGTATCTGACGGTCGATGTGTTGGAGGTTGTCGTCAAGCGTGTGCCAGGTGACAGGGAATCCTTGCATGTTGTCGGCATTGGTGCCGACGATGTCGATACAAGGTATGCCTGCCTTGCGGTTCACTGCCACATGGTCGTCGGTGACACCACCGCCTATCGAGTTGGGGAAATACTTGCTATAGCCTATGCGCTGGCCTGCCGACCACACCTTATCGACGATGCTGGGGGCAAAGTGCATCGACAGCTGCTCCTTGCAGAATACAGTGTTCGCACCACCCACCATGTCGAGCAATATGCCGAAACGAGCGCTGTAACCACTCGAGCTGACTCTCAACGACCAATACTGCGAGCCCAAACACCAGGTGTCTTCGGTGTTGCCATCGTAGTCTGCCCAGTCGGGCACACCGCAGTCCTCAGCGTCGAAGCAGACGAGGTCCACGCCCACAGCTGGCTGCTCTTGATGCAGCAGACGCGCGATTTCCAGAAGGACTGCCACACCACTGGCGCCATCGTTGGCTCCGTCAATGGGGGTCAGCACGTTGGTCTTGTTGGCGTCATGGTCAGCCCAAGGACGCGTGTCCCAATGTGCGCACACCAATACGCGACAGGCGTTAGCCGTGTCAAACGAGGCGATAATGTTGCGTGCGCGGATGGGGGTGCCGTCATAAAGTTGGAGGTCGGCGTACTGGTTGAAGACCACAGCTCCGTGACGGGCCATCTCGCGGGCGATGAAGTTGCCGCAGGAGTCATGAGCGGCGCTGTTCATGGTGCGCGGACCAAAAGCGCATTGCTGAG
The DNA here is from genome assembly GCA_017509605.1 of Bacteroidaceae bacterium. Classification (GTDB taxonomy): domain Bacteria; phylum Bacteroidota; class Bacteroidia; order Bacteroidales; family Bacteroidaceae; genus RUG11857. Next base: position 31,604 of record JAFWPH010000012.1, read on the forward strand.
CCACGTAACTATAGGCGCTGTCGGCATTGAATGTGGGCGCTATGCTCTCCATCGTCCCGATAGTGCCTCCTTCGTTGCCCTTTTCGCCACCACAGGAGGAGCATGATGCCATCAACACCGTTAAAGATAATATCAATAATCTTCCCTTCATTTTCACTTGTTTATGTTTATCTCTACTATACTATATATACTATAGAAACTATAGATACTATAGATACTATACATACTATAGTTCCTATCATTTCTATAGCCTAAAACCTAAAGTCTCTTGACTCTTGACCCTTGACTCTTGACCAGCTAAAGCCTACTCATGAAATTCCCACCCCAAATCATTTCGATTTGTTGCTCAGTGTAGCGTTCGAGCAGCAGACGCCGAGTGAAGTTGATGAGCTCCGATGCCGAGCCACAGCCGCGGATGCCGCCGTCGCCGTCGAAATCAGTACCGATGCCCACATGCTCAATGCCCATCACGTTGACAGCGTGGTTGAGGTGGTTGATGGCATCAAGAATACTGGCCTCACCTTCCTTTCGCAGGAAACCGTTGTAGAACGTGATCTGCATCACGCCGCCCTTCTGAGCCAGTCGCCGCATCTGCTCATCCGTGAGGTTGCGCGGATGGTCGCACAAAGCCCGGCAAGAGGAGTGGGAGCATACGATAGGGGCTGAACTGATATCAAGCGCGTCATAGAAACTGCTTTCGGCGGCGTGAGAGAGGTCCACCAGCATGCCCAGGCGGTTCATCTCCTTGATCACTTTCTCACCGAACTCGCTCACTCCGCCATGCTCGCCTTGTCCTTTGGCTGAGTCACAGATGTCGTTGTCGCCATTATGGCAGAGCGTCATATAGACCACGCCACGCTGACGGAACTTCTCCACATTGCTGATATCTTTACCGATGGCATACCCGTTTTCCACACCCAGCATGATGGCTTTCTTGCCTTCGCGCTTCAGACGGAGGATGTCGGAAGGACGGTAAGCGATATCCACGGCGGTGCAGTTCTTCGCCACCATGTCCTCAATCTGGGTCAGGATCTGGTTCGCCTTGGCGGTGGCGTTGAGGAGCGACTCATCGTCACGCTCCTGTTGCTTCAGGTAGGCCACCATGATGGTGGCGTCCAAATAACCCTCGGTCATCTTGTGCAAATCGACAAGGATGCGCGGGTCGCGCGACGAGAAGTCGATATGCTGGTGAAAGAACATGGGGGTGTCGCAGTGGGAGTCGAGCGTGATGATGCGCTGATGCAGGCGTTTGGCTGCCTTGAACGACGTGGCTTCCTTGACCAGCCAGTCGAAGATGGGACGCATGTCGTCCTTGCCGGCCATACAGAAGGCTTCGGGATGCCACTGCACACCGAGGATAGACTTGTATTCGGTCGATTCCACACCCTCCACCACTCCGTCGGGACTGGTGGCTGTGATCTTCAGGCTCGCAGGCACGTCCTTGACCGCCTGGTGGTGGAAGGAGTTGACATAAATCGTGTCTGACCCAAACAACTCGTGGAGCAACGAGCCTGGAGCCAAAGCCACTGAATGTGAGGCGGTGGCGCGATCGAGTTCCTGAGTGTGCTTAAGGCAAGGAGTGTCCCTCTGTGTGTAGATATCCTGGTAGATGCTGCCGCCGAGTGCCGCCACCATGAGCTGGATGCCACGGCAGATGCCTAACATCGGCAACTGGCGGTCGTAAGCCAAACGCGCCAACAGCAGTTCCTGAAGGTCGCGGCGGTGGTTGATGCCGTGCAAATCACGAATGGGTTCTTCACCTACAAACAGCGGGTTCATGTCGGCGCCTCCGCTCAGGAGAATGCCGTCAAGGCGGTCAAGCAAATCCTTGAGGATGCTGACATCATCATGGGGCGGCAACACCACGGGGATGCCACCTGCCTCCAATACCGAGCGGTAATAAGCCTCACCAAGGGTGGTGTTGAGGTCGCTGTAGTTGCCCGTGATACCGATGAGGGGACGTGGTTCATGAGGTTTGAAACCCGTGTTCAGACGGTCGTAAGCCGCAGTCCAGTTGAAATCCTGCATAATGATTTTTTTTAAAATCGAAAATAGCTAAAGCCTAATACCTCGCGACTGTGGTAAGTTGTTTCCTAATATCAGAAACAGTATTATTATATTTTTGAGGCCGCAGGCCGACCCTCCTCGCCTCTCGACCTTAGGCGTCAGCCAAAACTCAATAACCTATAACCTATAACCAATAACCATTAAAAAGGCCTAACGCCTCTTAGGATTCTTGGGGAACCATCCGCGTTTCACGCGTTTCTCCTGCTCGAAAATCTCATGGATACTCCAGAAGCACGAGAAAGAGAACACGCCCGTCAACGATGCCCAAAAGACACTTGGAATGAACATGGTGGCGATACAGCCAGCGACGCCCGCCACCAAGAAGACCCACCAGATGCGGGTGCCACAATAATACTCCGCCTTGATGACGATGGGATGGAACACACCGATAATCAAGAAAGTGCAGATGCCGATGAGCAGTCCTTCAAAATGAAAAGTCATGATGTCTGCGGAGGATTAGTCCTCGTCGATGGTGATGGGCACTTCTTTCTTGATGCTCTGCTCCAAGGAGATAAGTGTCTCGGTGGCATCCACTCCTGCTATGCCCTGTATCTTGTTGTTGAGCAAGTCCATGAGTTGCTCGTTGTCCTTGGCATAGAGCTTCACGAGCATCGAGTAAGGACCTGTGGTGTAGTGGCATTCCACAATCTCTGGAACATGCTTGAGCTCATCAACCACCTGCTTGTAGAGAGAACCTTTCTCCAAGGTGATGCCCACGTAGGTGCAAGTGGTGTAGCCCAGGCTCTTGGGATTGACATTGTAGCCCGAGCCTACAATCACGTTCATGTCGATCAGGCGCTGGACACGCTGATGGATGGCGGCGCGGGAAACACCGCAGGCTGTGGCTACATCTTTAAAAGGAATACGCGCGTTATTGGAGATAATCTCCATAATCTGCTTGTCGAGTTTGTCGATTTTTTCCATGATTTTTGGGTTAGTTGATAATCTATGGTGTTTGTTTGGTTTTACTTGCTTTGGCGAAGAATCTTGCGGCACTTGACCGTAGCTTATGCCATTAAGTAAGCAAATTTACGAAATCATTTGTCATTTGTCCAAATATAACGCCACTTTTCTTCACTTTTTGCACGAATTTCATCTTTTTTCGCTTTTTCCCATAGTTTTTTCATAGCAAAAAGACAGGCTTTCTCAATTCTTAACTCTTAATTATCGTAGTTCAGAAAAATCTAAAGCCTAAGGCCTAACGCCTAAAGCCTACTAAGGACCCTTGACTCTTAATTTAATAAGTCTTTTTTATAAACTCCTGAAAAATTATTATTAAAACCTCTTTTGTGGCAGAAAAGTTGAAAAGTATCATGAATCATGAACGATTTTATCGGGGAAATACAAAATGATATGGGATATGTTACAAAAAGAAAAGGAATTGAAACCATGTATAAAAGTCAATCGTTCAAAAAAATCTATTTTTGCGCCAAAATGCATAATTAATCCTAACTATCCTAAATTATTTTTAAACAACTTAAGGTATTATGTGTAATCAAACTTTTACCAAAAAACTGCAAGCACTGTTGTTTCTACTTTGCTTCTTTCACTTAGGGGCAATGGCACAGATCGTGCGAGGAACAGTCAGTGATGAAGCTGGTGAACCGGTAATTGGTGCCGCTGTGCAAGTGCAAGGAACCAGAACCGGAGATGTCACCGACTTGAACGGTAAGTTCAGTGTGGAGGCCTCAAGCGATGCTACACTGATCATCTCTTATTTGGGCTTTGTCACGGAAACAGTACGTGTCAATGGCCGCAACAACATCCAGGTTACCCTGAAAGAAGATGTTGAGTCGCTCAACGACGTGGTCGTGATCGGTTACGGTACGCAGAAGAAAAAACTGGTTACCGGTGCTACCATCCAGGTCAAGGGCGAGGACATCGCCATGCAGAACACCACCAACGCCCTCGGAGCTCTCGCTTCTTCTACTCCTGGTGTACAGATCACTCAGTCATCCACACAGCCTGGTAAGGGATTCAAGGTGTTCATCCGTGGTATCGGTACCATCGGTGACTCCTCACCTCTTTATGTCATCGACGGTGTGGCTGGTGGCGACCTTTCTGGCATCAACCCAGCCGACATCGAGAGCATCGACATCTTGAAGGACGCCGCATCGGCTGCCATCTATGGTGCTCGTGCTGCTAACGGTGTGATTCTCGTTACTACCCGTCAGGGTAAGGCTGGTAAAATCGAGCTCACCTACAATGGAGCTTTGGGTTGGTCTAACGTGTACAAGCGTCCGCAGCTGCTCAATGCCCAGCAGTATATGACCATTATGGACGAGTACACCTTCAACACCAATGGTCAAAAGATGGATTGGGCTGGTTACATACCACAGGATATCCTCGACAGAGTGAATGAGGGCTGGCAAGGCACTGACTGGTGGGATGCTTTCACCAACAAGAATGCCTTCCAGAACAACCACTCATTGACCATGACTGGTGGTACTGACCGCTCTAAATTCGCATTATCTTATACCTTTACTGGCAACGAAGGTATCATGGGTGCCGACATGGCTTCTTACTACAAGCGCCACACCATCCGTATGAACAGCGACCATGTACTCCTCAGAGTAAAGGACTTCGATGCCATCACACTCGGTGAGAACGTGTCTATCGGCTACAACAAGAGCCACGACTTGGCTGAGGACGGTATGTACTGGAGCTATATCCACAGCTTGCTTCAAACCAATCCTATGCTGCCTCAGTTCGGAGACAATGGCGATGTATATTATTTCCAGGAAGTTGACGGTACTCCTAAATACGGACTGGGATGGAACCCTGTGATGTTCAACAACCCATGGGAGAACCTCACACATGGTGGCTTCAATTCTTTGGCTCAGAGCCGCAACGTCAATGTCAATGCTACTGCTTTCTTGACCATTCAGCCCATCAAGGGCCTCAAGTGGCGTACACAATTCAACTATAGCTGGAACACCGGCGCATATCGTAATTACACTGAACCTCGTTCTCCTGCGTCTGGTACAGATTCGAAGAATGTATATACCGCACACCAGAACACTTGGCTCAGCAATAACTGGTCGATTGAGAACACACTCTCCTACGACTCTCCTGTCTTCTCTGGTCACAAGATCAGCGCTATGGTAGGTCAAAGCTACCAAAGCACAGGATGGAGCACCAACCTCAGTGGAGATAATAAGGTGGTTTATGGCGACCAGCTCGCTACACTCAAGGGCTGGAATTCTGCATGGCTCTCCAACTTCAAACTGAATAACCTTCCCGATATTTCACTGTCAGGCGACCCCAACGACGAAGAGTATCTCGCTTCTTGGTTCGGACGTCTGAGCTGGGACTGGAACGAAACCTATATGGCTACAGCAACACTCCGTTATGATGGCTCAAGCATCTTCAACGACGGTCACCGCTGGGGTGCTTTCCCATCTGTATCTGTAGGTTGGGTCATGACTAACGAGAAATTCATGGAAGGAGCTAAGAGCTTCATGGACTTCTTCAAACTCCGCGCATCTTGGGGTCAGAACGGTAACAACCGTATCCCTAAATACCAGTATCTGGCTACAATCGCTATGTCTGGTACTGCTGGCGACAGTGGTTACAAGTTCGGTTCCGACATGAATACTTCAGTGGCTGGTACACCCCATACTGGTGCTTACTCTAACATCGTGCCTAACCCCGACCTGACTTGGGAGACTTCTGAGCAGTGGGATGTCGGTTTCGACTCTCGTTTCCTCAACAACCGCTTGGAAGTGAACTTCGACTGGTACATGAAGACCACTAAGGACTGGCTCATCGTGGCTCCACGTATCGCCATCCAGGGTACAAACCCAGCTTACATCAATGGTGGTGACATCCAGAATACTGGTGTCGAACTCGCTGTCGCTTGGAAAGACAGAATCAACAAAGACTTCAAGTACAATGTAGGCGTTAACTTTGCAACCAACAGGAACAGGGTAACACGTATCGCCAACGAGAACCACTATATCAATGGTAGTGGCGGTGTGCTCTCTCAGGGTACTGAGTACATCTTCCGTGCTGAGGAAGGAAAGCCCGTCGGATATTTCTACGGCATGTCTTACAGCGGTATCTGGCAGAACCAGGAACAAATCGACGCCGCTATCGCAGCTGGTAAGCCTGTTTTGGACGGTGCACAGCCTGGCGACTGCATCTGGGACGACTGGAACCATGATGGCGTCATCACTTTCGCTGAAGGCGATCTCTGCGACCGTCACCGCATCGGTAATCCTAATCCAGATGCCACACTCGGTGTCAACCTCGGTCTCGAATGGAAGGGACTCGACTTCTCTGTAAGCGGCGCAGGTGCGTTCGGTATGCAGATCATGCGCTCTTACCGCTCATTCGGTGATACGCCTTACCAGAACTACGATACTTCTATCCTCAGCCGTTGGTGTGGAGAGGGCACATCTAACTCACAGCCACGTATCTCCGCTACAGGTCATCCCAACACCATCTGGGTTTCCACTCGCTATATGGAGGATGCCGACTACTTCAAGATCAAGACTGTCACACTCGGCTACGACTTCAAGAATATTTGGAAGAACTGCCCATTCCAGCAGCTCCGTCTCTATGTTCAGGCTCAGAACCTCTGCACTTTCACTGGCTACAAAGGACTCGATCCTGAAGTGGGTTCAGCAGGTGGTGTGGAATCATGGGCTTCAGGCATTGACCTGGGTCTTTACCCACCCGCTCGTACATATTTGATTGGTGCAAATATCAAATTCTAATTCGACTTAATAATATGAAGAAATTAATTATATCATCGTTAGCTGTTTTGTCAGCTACTATGTTTACCGCTTGTAACGACATGTTGGACACTGACCCACGTGTCACTGAGATGACTCAGGCTACGTTCCCCGGTAAACCTGCAGACGTTGAGGCTTTGAATGCGGCAACCTACAGTATCATGAATACCATAGGCGGCGGCGACTCAGATAACCAGAACATTTTCTACTGGTGGGAAGTCATGTCGGACAACTGCTACGGCAGTGGTGGTCTTCAGGACAACAAAGTGAAGTCTCTGCATCATCTCGTCGAGATGAATGTCAACCAGTATGAACAAGCTTTCGTACTCCTCTATGGCGGTATCTCCCGTGCCAACAACCAAATCGAGACCATTGATAATGTTCCTTGGACCGAAGGACAGAAGGGACAGCGTAACCAACTCCTTGGCGAAGGTTACTTCATGCGTGGCCTCTACACACTCTGGCTTACTCAGCTGTTCGGAGATGTGCCTCTCATTACCTCTACCACCATCACTGCTGATATGGAAGAGGAAGTCAGCGCTGAGGAAGTCATCTACCCACAGATCATTTCTGACTTCGTTTCTGCAAAGAATCTCATGAGCACCGACAAGTCCAACTCTGGTCATGCCAACAAGTTCGCTGCTGAGTCATTCCTTGCACGCGCATGGATGTTCTGGGCCGGATTCTATAAGAATGTTGGTGAGCTCGCTTCTGGCGATGCCACTATTCAACTTATCGAACAGGAAGGTTGCGATGGAGGTACACTGTCCAAAGCTGATGTCATTGATGGAATTAAGGACGTCATCAACAATGGTGGCTACCAACTCTGCGAGGACTTCCGTTCACTCTGGCAGTACTCCAACAGCCTCCTCTGGCAAGAGACACAGGACGGTGGCGGTATCGTCGAGATCAAAGAATCCAAAGACGAGAACGGAAATGTCGTGAAGGATACAATCAGAACAGGACACGGTTATGCCTTTATCAAGGACATGAAACGTGAGAACTGCTTCGACCAGCCTGGTATGGGTAACGGCAACACCGAGGAAATCTTCCAGATTCAGTTCATGAATGCCTCCAAGTGGGCGATCGGCGGCACTTATAACGCACAGCGTATGTACTCCAACTACATCTCTGTATTCTGGGGACTTCGTAATGGCTCTACCGCACAGAACGGTGACCGTAACTTCACTTATCCGTTCAACCAGGGTTGGGGACAGGGTACTCCTTCTTGCAATATCTGGGACGACTGGACGAGTGCTGAGAAATCCGGCAATTATACGGATATCCGTAAGCTCGGTTCTTTGATTGACCTTGATAACGAACTCGCCAACTACACCTACGAGAAGGACGACTGCGAGGAGTCTGGATACTCTGTGAAGAAGTACGCCGAAGTCAATCTCGACGCTTGTGCTGCCAACAACGACAGTTGGTGGAGCATGTGCGAGGGTTACACGGGTAGCTCGCTCGATAACAAGATGCAGGGCGACCACTTCGAGGATTTCTACCTCATGCGTTACGCTGACGTGCTGCTCATGGCTACTGAGCTCACAGGCGATGCTTCTTACATGAACCAAGTGCAGAAGCGTGCTGGTGTTCCGCAGACTGCTTACTCGCTGAAGGCTGTTCAGGACGAGCGTCGTTGGGAGCTTGCTTTCGAGGGAGTTCGTTTCAACGATATGCGCCGTTGGACGGGCAATAAGCCTAACGAAACCTCTTACGCGCCTAAGGCACTCCAGGCTCAGGCTGGCAAGAAAATTGTTGTGACTGGAGACACGGGCAACAAGAGAACAATGCAGCACATGACCTGCTCTTGGACCAAGCGTTACATCGACACCAACGGCTTCCTTGCTAAGCCTCAGGCACAGATTAACCTCATGAATGGTAAGTTGAAACAGAATCCTGGTTGGGATGCTGCTAATCCTGAGACACAATATAAGACTCTTTATTAATGTAATAATAAGTAATCAATATGAAAAAGATATTTTTGCTTTTTGCCGCAGTATGTGCGCTTGTAGCCTGCGATCCTGTTCATGAGGATTTCAGCAATGGCGGGCACATCTCCGCAGAAGAACTGTTGGCAAAGTCCACAGTTACTGTTGACAAGGATGCTAATGGACTGAATGGTAACATCGTTACCTGTTCTACTTCTGCTCCTGTGAACGCTAAGTGGACTATTGCTGGAAAAGATATAATCGGCAACTATGCTCGAAAGAAGATGAGAGTCGGTGAGTATGTTGTCACCCTCACTGGTCTTTGCCCTGATGGTACTGAAGTTACGGCTGATTTCCCCATCAACTGCCAGGTGGAAACTGACCCCATCAAGAAATTCTGGATTTATGGTGAGGATCCTGTGAAACAACCTCCATTCTGGCTCGAGGCTGGAGACGCTGGAGCTGGTCGTTTCAGCAGTGCTGAAGGTAAATATTTCCCGTATCTTGATAAGGAAACCTATTTTGGCCACAAGACACTCGTCTTTGAAGTCACAGATACTGAAGAAGGCAAGTTCATCTGGGGCGATGATTACGGTCTGACTATGCGCGTGATGAACGGTTGGTGGAGCTCTGTTTATGCAGAGGATGTTGTTCCTACTAAAGGATATTGGGAACTTGACATTACCGAAGATATTGCCAAGGAGTGTGCTTCCACAGATGATGGTGGCGATGGTAAAGACCTTGACCTCTTGATGACGCGAGGCAGAATCAGAATCAAGGCTTGCTACTATGAGTATTAATCATACCTTTTAGGTAGAATTATTAGGGCTGACTCATTTGATTGAGTCAGCCCTTTATGGAGAAAATGAATAAAACCAGCAAACTGTCCCATATCATCCTTTATGTAAGCCTGGTAGCTTTCTTTTCGTTTGTTGTATATGCATTATACATCAATCAGGAGGTGTTCTATACAGCGCACGACCGCTCCGAATTCATCTATGGGGCTACATTCTTACATTCGCTCATGTCCAAGCCCTTCGGACTGATGCAGTATGTGGGGGCATGGCTCACACTGCTCTTCTGTAAGCCGGCTTTTGGCTCTGGGGTGATGATGCTGGTCTGGATACTGATAGGCTGGGTGGGAGCCAAGGCGTTCCGCTTAAAGGGAAGCGCCGTTGCGCTGATGATCTTGCCGCTCGCCTGCCTGCTCACCTCTGTCGTCGATCTTGGCTATTGGATTTATATCTACCCCCCAAAAGGCTATTGGTTCTCACAGTCTGTGGCTTATCTCATCATGCTGCTGCTCTTGTGGGTGGCGCGGGCCACACCACACCGATGGCACCTCGCATGGTATCTCCTGGCCGTTTGCGCATATCCGGTCCTCGGGTGGTTTGCACTGCTTTTCGTCATCTGTCTGGCCCTGACCGAGAAACCTTCCTGGCGGGAGCTACTGGCACTCTTCCTGCTCTGCTTCACGGCCAGCACATGGCGCACGCTGCTCTATTCGAATCTGAAATCCGACGAAGTCCTGTTTGCGGGATTTCCCCGCTTCATCACTTCGCTCGACTCCAGCGACCGTCTTTCCATACCGTTCTGGGTGCTTGGCGCTGTCACCGTGCTTATTACGCTCTGTAGCAAATACCTGACTAAATGGTTCGTGCCTGTGCTGTGTGCTGTCGTTGGTGTCATCTTCACCCTCTCGCTCATGTTCCGCGACCAGAACTACTTCAAGGAGATGCGAATGGTGCGCTACGCTTACGACGACAACTGGAAGGAAGTCCTCAATACGGCTGCCGAGAATCCCAGACCGACAACCACGATGGTTTTTCTCAAGAATATTGCCCTGATGAATGAAGGGGGACTGCTCGATTGTTCATTTAAAAGTGGTAACATCAGTTTTCCTGTCTATAATCCCGATACGGCTCACGTCGGCTTTCTGGAAATATCATCACCTCTGGTCTATTACAACTACGGCATGACAAATGAAGCCGCCCGCTTGAATTTTGAAAATGCCATACAAAAAGGGTTCTCACCCTTTTATCTCAAGATGCTCGCACGATGTGCATTGGCTAAAGGAGATAATAAACTGGTGGAACGATATACCACCATCCTCCGCCATTGCCCATTCTACGGCGACTGGCAACCGGCTCCCGTGTCTGATAAGGTGAAGGAACTGCAAGCTTCTTATCCCGATGAACTCACAGGTGTTGAGAACAGTGACAGCTATCTTGTGAATAGCATCAGCCTATGGTACAAGACCGACAGCAAACTGGCTTCAGAACAGGCTTTGTTCTACGCCATGATAAGTTGTGACTCACATCGCTTCTGGCCATCGTTACGTAACTATTTGATGAAGCACATAGACGAGGACTTTCCTGTGCATGCGCAGGAGGCCTATATCCTGTTTATAGATAAATTCCCGGAAGAAAAGCGCATGATGATTCCCGTAGAAGAAACTGTTTACTACCGCTACAAACAATTCTGCGAAACACTGGCAAAACTGGTGAAGCCAGGCAAGACCATTGGAACAGTTGCTGGAGAAATGGGCGGAGAATGGGGAGACACATACTGGTATTATTATTACTTCGGAAGACAATATTCTAATATAGCTGAAAGGAAAGACAACGAAGTTCAATCGTAAGAAAAACAATGAAAAGACATATACGCGCCTATTTTCAGTTCTTGGTGGCAGTCACATTGCTCTTCTCGTCGTGTGCCTATCATCCCGATGTGCCTGCTTCGTCCAAAGAGGCAAACTGCCTGCCAACGATATTCCCCGATTATTGCAATGTCACCGTCCCTTGCAATATCGCGCCACTCAACTTCATGCTCCCTGCCAGCGAATATTCGGAATGTGTGGCTCGTATCACCACACCCGATGGCAAACAGCAGACTTATGGCGCTGGCGTGAAAGTGCAGATACCCGACGACGAATGGCATGCCATGCTCAATGACGCCAAGGGAAAGAGCATCAAGGTTGAGGTCTGGGGAAAGACCACGGGAGCGGAGCACGGGAATGTGAAAAGTGAATGGCTGTCGTTCTGTCCCTTCGAGATATTTGTGGCTGAAGAACCCATCGACGAATACCTGTCCTATCGACTCATCGAACCGTCCTATGTGGCATGGAACTTCATGGAAATCGCACAGCGAAACATCACCTCCTTCAAGGAGACACAGATTTTCAACAACAAGACAACCTGCATCGACAGGGAAAAAGGACAGTGCATCAACTGCCACAGCTATCAAAACTACAAGACCGACAACATGCTCTTTCATGTTCGTATCTCTAATGCCGGCACAGTCATTGTCAACGACGGAAAGGTCTCCAAAGTCAATCTCAAACGCGACTATACCATCTCTTCGGGAGTCTATCCCGCATGGCATCCTACTGCCAAACTCATCGCTTTCTCGACCGACAAGACACGGCAGGGATTCCATACCCTCAATCCCAACAAAATAGAGGTTTACGATATGGAAAGCGACTTGATACTCTACGATGTGGCGACCGACTCCGTGATGGTCGTCAGCAACGACTCCACACTCCTGGAGGTCTATCCCACATGGTCGCCCGATGGTAAATACCTCTACTACTGCAAGTCTGTACCCCTTCCTGAAGAACTGCGCGACAAAGACATCAGGTCCTACTATCAAAAGATACAATACAACATCTACCGTCGTACTTTCGACCTGGCAACACGCGGTTTCGGTGAGGAGGAACTCGTTTACGATGCAGCATCACAGGACATGAGTGCCACATTGCCGCGCATCAGCCCCGACGGACACTACCTCCTCTTTGCACAGGGACACTACGGCTGTTTCCATATCTGGCATCGTGAAGCGAACATCGTCTGCATGCCGCTCGACGATGAAGCACCTTCCGACATCGACCTCACAAAACTGAACAGCGAAGGCTTTCCTGATAGCTACCCCTCATGGTCGAGCAACGGACATTGGATCATGTGTGCCAGCCGCCGCAACGACAACAACTACAGCAGGGTCTATTTTTCCTATTTCCACAATGGCAAGGCCGAAAAGGCATTCCTCCTGCCTCAGGAAGACCCCGAGCACCATACCTTCTTACTCAAGAGCTACAACCGCCCGGAGTTCATGATTGAACCTGTCCATATCAGTCTCAATGAGTTTAGCCAGGTGTTCCAATGATAACAACTACAAAAAAACGCTTGCGGTTTTTATCTCTGATTCTCTAAAATTCCTCATATCAGAAAGATTATAATTCATTAATTCTCAAATTCTTGATGAGTATAAACACTTTGAAGATGACTCGTGGTATATGCACACTCCTTTTCGGTGTGGCGGTCCTTCTCTTTTTCGGGCGGGTCTATCCCCATCATCTGCATTATCAGGAGCAGTTCCAGCTTTTCATCTTCGACAGCACCTACGTCTGGGAAATCATCAAGCTGCCAGGTGGCGTAGCCGACCTGTTAGGACGCTTCTGCACCCAGTTTTTCCTTTTTGCATGGGTGGGAGCGCTAATCATCAGCGTCCTGCTCTCTGCAGTGCAACTCCTTACGCTCCGACTGGCCTCTTGGGGACGGCTTTATGGACTGAGTTTTGTGCCCTCATGCCTCCTCTGGCTCTTCCTGCTCGACGAGAACGCGCTCTTAGGTGGAGTCTGGGCAGTCTTGCTCTCCCTCCTCGCTGGGTGGGCCTTCGACCATTTGCCTTGGACTCCAACGCAGGGTACGCAAGCAGCCTGCTTGCGAAAGACATCACAGGATGGATGCCCACGGACTCTCGGGGGTTGGACACGTCCCATCCTGCTCATCATCGCCGTTCCCCTACTCTATTGGATAGCAGGCCCCGTCTGCATCTTGTTCTTCCTCCTGCAGGCTCCTAAACGCCTTTCATGGTATTATGGACTGTTCATCCTCTTGGCGCTCTTGCCCGTACTGCTGTCATTCTATCTCCCAATACCAGCCGACAAACTATGGTTCGGCATACATTACCACCGCTACCCGACAGTCATACCTGTTCTCCTTTGGGTGGCAGTCCTGTCCATCTTCGTCCTCACGCTCATCGCCCGTGCCCTCCACCGCTGGGCCAATGCTTCAAACAACTATATGACTCTTCTCTCTTTTGTCGTGGTGGCCATAGGTATGGCTTTCTTTGTATCAAAGAAAACCAATTTCAAAGCGGAGAAGGTGATGCAATACGACTTCATGGCTCGCCACCAGCAATGGAACCGCATACTCGACACGGTCAATGCCGAAAAACCCAACAACCCCATTGGAGTGACTGTCCAGAATCTGGCCTTGGGGATGCACGGATTGCTCCCCGACCATCTGTTCGAGTACAACCAGAACGGCATCTTGGGACTTTTTCCTGATGTTGAGCGCGATGCCACCAGTCCGTTGCCTACGGCCGAGGTGTTCTATCAGTTGGGAATGATCAATGTCGCACAACGAACGGTTTTCGAAGCACAGGAGGCCATCCTTGACTTCCAGAAAAGCGCACGGTGCTACAAGCGGCTGGCCCAGACCAACCTCATCAACGGCGACTACGAAGTGGCGCGAAAATATCTCATGGCACTGCAGAAAACCCTTTTCTACAGCGACTGGGCCAATGAAACGCTGTCGCTGCTGGGCAATGAGGAGGCGATAGCCAAGCATCCTGAATACGGACGGCTACGACAGTTCGCCTATAAAGATGACTTTTACTTCAGCGACCATACGACCTCCCAGATGCTCCAGAGCCTTTTCCTCAGTAACACGGACAACCGGCTTGCCTACGAATATCTGTTGGCCTACTGTCTGCTGACGGGCGACCGCGAGACTTATTACCAATTCACCTCCATTAAGCAATGAAAAAGATTCTATACATACTGCTCACCATCCTCCTGTGCGTTGCATGCACAAACGAGAAGGTCAGCGATGCAAACTATGAGAACACTCAACCGCATATCTATCCCGACTACATCGGGGTAACCATACCTGTGAATATCGCTCCGCTCTGCTTCAGCATGGCCGATGAGACGGCTTCGCGTATTGATGCGGTCATCACAGACCGACATGGACACAACCTCCATAGCCAAGGAGAGGAATCCACCGACTTCGACATCGACGACTGGCATACACTCCTCTCCCAGAACCCTGGAGACTCGCTCACCGTCACCGTTTCGGCCAAATATGCCGATGGCTGGCACACCTATCGCCCTTTCGCGATGTACGTCAGCGCCGACAGCATCGACTACGGCATCTGCTACCGCCTGATCGAGCCTGGCTACGAGGTATGGAGCAAGATGGGTATTTACGAACGCGACCTCTCCTCCTTCGACGAGCGGCCGCTGATTGAGAACACACAATTCGAGGGTTGCGTCAACTGCCACAGCTTCAACCGGGGAAACCCTGCAGACATGAGCCTTCACATCCGAGGACCTCATGGCGCCACATTGCTGCGACAGAACTATGGACCTGTCACCGCTTACAACACCAAGACCGACCAGACACTCGGCCTCTGTGTCTATCCCTACTGGCATCCATCGGGACGCTATATCGCCTACTCTACCAACACCACGAACCAACTTTTCCACAGTGCCGACCGCAACCGTATCGAGGTCTTTGACGATGCCTCCGACCTCCAAGTCTATGACATCGAGAAGAACGAACTGCTGCTGTCGCCACTTCTCAAGCAAGACTCGGTCTATGAGACCTTTCCCGTCTTTTCGGCCGACGGCCGTTCCCTCTATTTCTGCGCGGCTCGCGCCTTACCCGAAGGCAGTCATCATCTCGACTCCATCCGCTACAATCTCTGCCGCATCGATTTCGACCCCGAAACGGGCAACTACGGCGACCGTATAGACACTATCGTCAATGCCGAGGCAATACATAAGTCGGTGTCCTTCCCCCGTCCCTCCTACGACGGTCGTTTCCTTTGCTACACCCTCTCCGACTACGGGCAGTTCAGCATCTGGCACCATGAGGCCGACCTCTATCTCCTCGACCTTGCCACAAATCAAAGCCGCTCCATGGATGAAGCCAACTCCAAGGACACAGATTCGTTCCACAACTGGAGTACAAACTCCCGTTGGCTCGTCTTGAGTTCCCGTCGCGACGACGGACTCTTCACCCGTCCCTATTTCTGTCACATCGATGCCAAGGGTAATGTCAGCAAGGCCTTCATGCTGCCGCAGCGCAATCCCCGTCGTTTCTATCGTGAGCGTTTCCTCTCCTTCAATGTCCCCGATTTCATCACCGCCCCCACCCGTTTCAACAGTCATCAAGCCACCCGTGCCATCAACTCCAGCTCCCGCACCCCCTTCGGCGTCCGCTAAAATCGGCGTTCCCTCCTTTACTCCTATATAAGCCACCCTACTTTGAGCGCTGTGCCCCGCCATTTCATGGTGGGTGTAATCATCAACATGGGGCGTCCATCGCTTCAACGTAGAGTGCGAATCAATATCATCGGCTCGATTGTTGTTCCATGTTGTTCCGTCGCATCCGCGGTGGCTCCTTCCTATCCCGCAAGGATATCTTGTTTAAAGTTGTGATAAGTTGTTTCCAGATAAGTTCCATCCACTTCAGGGCTAAATCTACGAAAAAAAAACACTTTTAGCCCGAAAGTCTGCATGATTTATCATCTTTACACCCTTTCTTCCCGTATTTTTCAATGAATAATACAGAAAACTATCGCCTTTTTGCAGACTTTCGGGCTAAATCTGC
Organism: Bacteroidaceae bacterium; assembly: GCA_017509605.1. Classification (GTDB taxonomy): domain Bacteria; phylum Bacteroidota; class Bacteroidia; order Bacteroidales; family Bacteroidaceae; genus RUG11857. Next base: position 48,020 of record JAFWPH010000012.1, read on the forward strand.
GAAAAAAATCCACATTTAGCCCGAAAGTCTGCACGATTTATTTGTTCATCCATAAATAAGTATTATCTTTGCATCAGTTAGAATGTATGAGTATGGATCAAAAGCAAGATATACTGATAGGACGAGATGCCGAGATAAAGCACCTTGAGTCAATCTCATTATCAAAGGAAGCAGAGTTTGTAATTGTATATGGTAGAAGAAGGGTTGGAAAGACGTTTCTTATCAATACGTTTTTTAGTGACAATTACACTTTCAAGTTGACCGGCCTAGCCCAAAAAAGTAAACGCGAGCAATTGGCAAACTTCGCGGTGTCACTAAACAGATATGGTGGCGGCATTAAATACAGGAATCCACGAACATGGTATGAAGCTTTCAACATGCTCCGCGAACTGTTGGAAAAAGTGCACGTCAAAGGCAAACGCGTGATATTCATCGATGAACTTCCCTGGTTGGATTCCAGAGGCAGCAACCTTGTTTCTGCCTTAGAACACTTTTGGAACGACTGGGCTGTAACTCAAAATGACCTTATTCTTCTTGTGTGCGGTTCCGCCACCTCGTGGATAACCAAAAAGATTTTGAAGAACCGTGGCGGACTACACAACCGTGTAACACAAAAGATCTATATCCGCCCGTTTACATTGGCAGAATGCAAAGAATATCTTAAAAGCCGCGACATCATTATGGAGGATAAGGAAATTGCGGAATGTTATATGATTATGGGCGGAATACCTTTTTATTTGAAGAATATTAGACAAGGAGCAAGCCTATCACAGAACGTTGATGAGATGTTCTTTGCTGAAAAAGGAAGGCTCGACGACGAGTTCAATGCCCTTTATACCTCATTATTTCAGAAGTCCGACAATTATATCAAAGTCGTCCAGGCTTTAAGTTCAAAAAATAAAGGGTTAACTCGTGAAGAGATTTTGAAAACCACAAAACTTGACAACAATGGTCATTTTACAACAGTATTGCAAGACCTTATGGATTGTGATTTCATCCGTCGTTATCAAGGCTACGGTAACATGTCAAAGATGAGCATCTACCAACTGACAGACCCGTTCACTTTATTCTATTACAAGTTTATTAAGAATAACGGCAAATCTGATAAGGCATTCTGGCAATATCAGATTGGAACACGCCAACACGACACTTGGGCAGGACTTGCCTTTGAACAACTCTGCCTGAATCACCATAGGCAGATAGAACAGGCTCTGGGTATAGCTGTTATTAGTACAAGAGTGTATTCGTGGACAACTCCCAAAACGGCAGAAGAGAAGGCTCAGATAGACCTTATCATTAAACGTGCAGACAAGGTCATCAATATCTGCGAGATGAAGTTTTATGATGGTGAATATATGATGAAGAAGAAAGATTATAATGATATTGAACGTAGGATAAGAGCTTTCCGCATGGCAAATGAGATTCGTCAGGCAATTCACCCAGTGCTTGTAACCACTTTTGGACTTGCTAACAATCAATATAGCAGCATTTTCCAAAATACGGTTACCTTGAAAGACTTGTTTAAATAACGTCAACCCTTCTCAGGTTCAAGGCCCTATCATCTATATAAGTCTCCTTACATTGAACGTTGTGCCCCGCCATTTCATGGTGGGTGTAATCATCAGCAAAGGAAAACCTAAAGCCTAACGCCTAAAGCCTCCTAAGGCCTCTCGACCCTTCAAAAAGTTTTCTTAACCCTTAACTCTTAAGCTACATTACGTTACTCTGCTCTGCATTGCCGATGGGGCGCACTGACCAGCGCCTCAGCAGTGGCTGTTCACTACTGGTTTTCTAGTGAACACCCACTCCTGCTTTTTTCAATGTTCGTAGGTATGTCCTAACGGTGGTTTTTGCCACCCCTGAAGACACGTTCAGCTGGTCATTGCGTGTGTGGGTGATGGGCATTAATGGGCGCAGGGGCGTGCTATTAGTTGAGCGATAGCTGTTTGTTACCAGATTACCATTCTTTGATACCAAGCGCTGCGGCAGAGAAGTGTAATTGCTTGTACCTTTGCCGACGGAAAGAGATATTATAGGCGCGTCGTAATAATTGGCTTCTATCGAAGCGAAGTAAAGGCCCGCCACTGTGACCGGTGTCGAAAATATCTGGATGGAGTATTCCCTGCCTCTAGGCAATGGTGAGTTGGGGGCCAGCCTCTTCGGCGGCATCTCCAAGGACGAGATTCAGTTCAATGAGAAGACGCCTTTCAGAAGATATCTTTAACTTTGCTAACGAAAACTAATGTACCAGTCTCTCACCTATGAAGCAACTTTTCACTATAGCACTGATGTGTATGGCCTTGACCACCACGGCCAACAACTACGCGTTCCGCCTCAAGAACACGCTGGGCTTTGCACGCCAAAACGAGACCGTGGAGGTGGAGATACCAGCTGATGTGGATCTGAGCCACCTGCAACTGACCGACGAACAGGGACACATACTGCCCTATGAGCGCTGCGGCAGCCACGCCATACGCTTCCAGGCATCGGTGCCGCACAGCACCTCCGTGGGCTACCTGCTCGCCGACGGCAGCAACCGACAGCCGGAGAAGCTCACCTACGCCTCCATCAAGGCACCCCAGTCGCGATCGGACATCGCCTGGGAGAACGACCGCAGCGCAGCTCGTATGTACTCCGCTGTGCTGCTAGGCAACGAACCCAACACAGGAAATGGCGTGGACCTGTGGTTCAAAAAGAAGAGTACGCCCGTCATCGACAAGATGTACAGCCTGTCCAACTATCATGCCGAGAGCGAGTACGGCGTAGATGCCTTCAGCGTCAACGGCAAGCGACTGGGCAATGGCGGCGTGAGCCACGTCGTGAACGGCAAGCTGGTTGTGCATGCACCTCACAACAAATGCGTTGTAGAAGAGAACGGGGCACTGCAAAGCACCTTCCGCCTCACCTATAATAATATAAAGGTGGATGGCGTGACGTACACGAAGACACTGGTAGTCAGCAGCTCGGCCGGCAGCCTGCTCAACAAGGCCACCGTATGCTACACCCCTGTACAGGCGGGCACGGGCAAACCGATGCAGCTGGTTGTGGCGTTGTACCAGCACACTGACATGAGCAGCGTGAACCACCAAGGCGTCAGCTACACCTCGACACCCGGGCTGGCCGGTTGGGCAGAGAATAAAAGCGAAGGCTCCGTCACGACCGCCGGCGCGCGCTTTTACCAAGGTTGCTACGTCCCTGACGCCACGGCCAAAGCCCAGGTCATCGACCACCACCTCTGCGTCTGCGTGGACTATCAGCCTGGCACGGAGCTGACCTACTACTTCGGCGGCGGATGGAGCGGCTTCCCGCAGGGCGAATACACGTGCGATGACGACTGGTTCGATGCCCTGGAACGCTTCAAGCATCAGGTGGACCACCCGCTGACAGCCACGTCGTGGGAGGGCGAGTTGCCACAGCGCGACGATGTGATAGCCCTCCTGTACAAAGCCAACCTGTACTGGCAGCAGACGCACCCGACGCACGGCGACCACTTCTGGAACCGTGCCGTCTATCACACGGGCAATATGGAAGCCTACAAGGCTACCGGCGAGAAACAGTTCCTCGACTACTCCGTGGCGTGGGCCGAGCGCAACCGCTACTGGGGGCAGACCGGCACCGACAAGAGCCGCTGGAAGTTCGGCTACGGCGAATCGGCCGACTATGTGCTCTTCGGCGACAACCAGATCTGCTTCCAGATATACATCGACCTGTACAACATTCTGGGCGGCGAGGAGAAGATAGCCCGCGCCCTGGAAGTGATGAACTACCAAATCTCAACCAATGAGAGCGGCTACCTGTGGTGGGTGGATGGCCTATACATGGTGCTGCCCATCATGACGAAGTTGTACGGCATCACGGGCAACCGCACCTATCTGGACAAGATGTACGAGTACTGGCGCTGGGGCACTGACCTGATGTGGGACGAGGAGGCAGGACTCTATTACCGCGACCGCCACTACATCTATCCCGCACACAAGACTGCCGCTGGCGGCAAGGACTTCTGGGCCCGCGGCGACGGATGGATCTTCGCAGCCTTCGCACGTGTGCTGGACGAATTGCCCGCCGACGACCCACACCGCGAGGAATACATCAGCTACTACCGCCGTATGGCCGAGAGCCTGCGCCAATGTCAGCGTACGGACAATCAGGGCAACGGCTACTGGTGCCGCTCGCTCCTTGACGAAGACTATGCACCCGGCTACGAGACCAGCGGCACGGCGCTGAACGTGTTCGCCTACGCTTGGGGCATCAATCATGGCATACTGGACGAAAGCCGCTACGGACTGACCCTGCAGCGCGGATGGAACTACCTGACACGTGTGGCGCTACAGGACAACGGCGCCGTGGGCTACGTGCAGCCCATCGGCTCAAACGCCGCTCCAGGCACCTACATCAGCGCCAGTCAGACGGCCGACTTCGGCGTAGGTGCCTTCCTGCTGGCAGCTGCCGAGATGAGCCGCTACGCCGCCGGCGAGCAGAGCGCGATGCCGCTGCGCCTGATTCATGTCGAATTGGCCAGCCCGACAGAACTGCGTCTCACTTTCAACACGATGCTGAGCAACGAGGGACTGACCGATGCCGACAACTACTACATCGACGAACACCCCGTGGATGCCACAGAGATCACCTACGACGGCGGCACAACGCTGACCATCATCCTGCAAGAACCGTTGGACTACGGCACCTACCGCTTCAACGTGCACGGCATCAAGAGTTCAGACGGGGCCGAGCTGATGCCCACCACCGGCGAACACATGCTCCTGCACACTGTACCCCTCACACCTAACGAGCTGGATCTGACCATAAATGCCATTGGCGCACAAAGCGGTAACCCCGCCGTGAACGTGATGGACAATAACTACGGCACACGCTGGAGCCAGGAGGGCAAAGGACAGTGGATACAGTTCGACCTGCACGAGGTGAAACGTGTTGCGGCCGTGGACATCGCCTTCTATTTAGGCAACACACGCGTAAACTATTTCGACATCCAGACATCGATTGACGGACGAACGTGGACCAATGCCCGAACCGGGCTGCAAAGCACCGGCAAGACTACTGAGCTGGAGCGCTACCCAATGCCCAAGGTCATCAGAGCACGCTACGTGCGTATCGTATGCAACGGCGCCAGCACATCCACTTGGAACAGCATCACTGAAGTACGCATCCGCATAGACGAGAGCCAGGGCCTTGACATCGTTCAACACAAGGAAGAACATGGCGCAAATAGAGGCTACTTCGACCTGAGTGGCCACCGCATTGCACATCCATCCAGAAAAGGCATCTACGTTGTTGGCGGTAAGAAAATCGTCGTGAAATAGCCATTTAAAACAAACAATATGAGAATCGTAAACCAGAAAATACTCAGCTTCCTGGCCCTGTGTGCAAGCCCAGTCTTTGCACAGACCGACCCCTTTCAGCCCACGCGCGACGTGGACATCCCCGAGATACCCGGCTACGTGTACTGCTGGGGCGACGAGTTCGACAAGGACGGCGCCGTGGACAGGAGCCTGTGGGCCTTCGAGATCGGCATGAAACGCGGCAACGAGGCACAATGCTACACCGACCGCCTGGACAACGCCTACGTGGAAGGCGGGCAGCTGGTCATCGTGGGCAAGAAGGAGCGCTGGCTCAACCCCAACTACGACCCGTCCAGCGGCGACTGGCGCAAGAACACGCACTACGCCAGCTACACGTCGGCCAGCATCTACGGCAAGGACGTGCGCCACTTTCTCTTCGGACGCGTCGAGGTGCGCGCACGCATCACTCCCGGCAACGGCTACTTCCCCGCCATCTGGACCTGCGGCTACAACCGCAACTGGCCTGCCAACGGCGAAATAGACATCATGGAGCACTACTGGCTCGGCAGCGGTAAGGAGGTGCTGACAGCCAACTTCGCCGTGAGCAAGTGCAATCCAAATGACATCTACGACACCAACTGGAACTCCACCTTCACACCCCTCACCTACTGGATCGACAAGGATCCCGACTGGATGAAGAAGTACCACGTGTGGCGCATGGACTGGGACGAGGAGACCATCACCCTCTACCTCGACGGCGAGAAGCGCAACAGCATCAAGATACGCGAGATGCGCAACGGCGACGGCACCATTGCCTTCTACAATCCGCAGTACATGTGGCTCAACCTGGCGCTGAAGGACTTCGGCCACGGCATAGATCAGGAGCAGCACTTCGAGGTGGACTACTTCCGCGTGTATCAGCGCAGCAAGGACGTCGATGCACCCTCACCAGTCAGCGACCTGCACGTGACAGAGGCGGGCGACACCTGGGCCGAGGTGGAATGGAGTCCCGCAACAGACAACGTGGGCATCTACCGTTACGATATCTACGTGGACGGCATGGGCAGCACCAAGTTCCAAGGCAGCACCACGGCCTGTGCCTTCACGGTGAAAGGGCTGAAGCCCGGCACACGCTACCAGCTGACCGTACGTGCCCTGGACAAAGCCGGCAACTACTCGCCCTACGACATCAAACTGACACCGGTGGCCAACGGCGGTATCACCTTCATGACAAAGGCCGAATGGAGCGCCCTCCACGTGCCCGCCGACATCTACACAGATATCTTGCTGCCTGCGGCCTTGACCGACGACAGTGCCATCACCTGGAACAGCAGCGACGAGACAGTGATGACGGCCACCGGACTGGTGAACCTGCCAACGACACCCCGCATAGTCACCCTGACCGCACACTGCAACGGACACGAGGACAGGACGTTCTACGTGACGGTGCATCCGCGCAACGTGACACACTGCCTGCTGCTCTACTACCCTTTTGAAGCGGAGGATACCAGCGAATCCGGGCAGGGCGACATGCTGGTGACGGCCGCGGCCGGTGCCGAGGAAGGCAGGCTCAACTGGCGCGTAGCCACCGCCACGCTGATGGGCAACGGCAGCATCGACGGCACACTCAACCTGACCCGGAACACTGCCGCAGGATTCGCCACCAACGGCTACCTGATGCTGCCGCAAGGTATGCTGGACGAGATGCGCAGCTTCTCCGTCACGGCACGCATCAAGCCCAAGACGGTGACCAAGCTGCCACGCCTCTTCGACTTCGGCTCAGGCAGCCAGAACAGCATCTTCGGCCGCATCGGCAACCTGGCCATCGGCGAGAAATACAAAGGTGCCACCACGCAGCTGGTCAAGGCCAGCAAGCAGCTCTCGGCCAACCGCGAGTACCAGGTGGCCTTCACCTTCGATGCCGCCTCGCACACGGCCAAGGTCTACGTAGACGGCGAGGAGGTGGCCAACGGAACCTTCGCACAGGAGCCGTGGGAGCTGGCCGCCTACGCCGCCAACGTGCGCAACTATATAGGGCGGACGCAATGGTGGGACACCTCGTCGGCCAGCGACAATGCTGACTTCTGCGGCACCATCGATGACCTGCGGCTGTACAGCATAGCCCTCAATGCCGATGAGCTGCAGGATATCAATACGGGAATTAGCAATTGGCAACCTGCAGTCGGCAACGGGCAGTCAGCGACGAAGGACGGCGCATGCTTCGACCTGTGTGGACGGCGCATGGCACGACCCATCAAGAGAGGCATCTATATCGCCGGTCACAAGAAATGGATTCAGTGAACATGGATACAGGCCAACTCTTCCTTGCCGGTGCCCTCGCCTGCCTGACTGCGGCGGCATCGTCCCTAGCCCAGACGGCAGTACCCGACTGGGAGAACCCCGACGTCGTGGGCATCAACAAACTGCCCTATCACGCTACGCTGCAACTGCCGTCGCGCGAGGCTGAATGTCGCGAGATTGTGCCGCTGGACGGACAATGGCATTTCCATTGGTCGGCCAACCCCGATGAACGTCCGGCGGACTTCTACCGCATGGACTACGACGTCAGCCTGTGGGAACGCATCGCCGTGCCAGGCTGCTGGCAGATGCAGAACTACGGACGCCCCATCTACACCAACTCCCGCTACCCCTTCCAGCGCAATGCACCCAGCGTGACCGACGAGCCGCCGCAGGACTGGTATGCCTACGACCACCGCAACCCCGTGGGCTCATACGTCACCTTCTTCAATATCACGCGCGAGCAACTGGCGCAGAACCTCATCCTCCACTTCGCCGGCGTCAAGTCGGCCTTCTACGTCTGGGTGAACGGACGGCGCGTGGGATACAGCCAGAACTCCATGTCGCCCGCCGAGTTTGACATCACGCGCTACGTCCACGAGGGACAGAACCGCCTCGCCGTAGAGGTGTATCGTTGGAGCGACGGCGCCTATCTGGAGGATGTCGACATGTGGCGTTTCAGCGGTATCTTCCGCCCCGTGCAGCTGTGGGTGCGCCCGCTCACGCACATCAGCGACTACTACGTCACGGCTACGCCCAACGATGACTACAGCGAGGCCACCGTCTGCGCCGATGTGGAACTCTGCAACACAGGCAGCAGGCGAGCCAAGGACCTGACCGTAGCCTTCCTCATCGGAGGACAGGAGGTCACAGGCCGCCTGCAGCGCCTCGACGCTAAGGACACCACACACGTGCGCCTCACCTGTAAGCTGAAGCAACCGCGCCTCTGGTCGGCCGAGAAGCCCAACCTCTACCCCTTTGCCGTGGAACTGCGCGAGGGCAAAGGACGCACCATAGAACACTTCGACTACCACTTGGGCGTGAAACGGATTGACATCGTCGGCGAGGTCTTCAAGATCAACGGACAGAACATGAAGCTGCGCGGCGTCAACCGCCACGACCATCATCCCCGCATGGGCCGCTACGTCGATGACGCCACCTGCGAGCTGGACATACGCCTGATGAAGCAGGCCAACATCAATTTCCTGCGCACTACCGTCTATCCCCACACGGCACTCATCTACGAGCTGGCCGACCGCTACGGCCTCTACGTCATGGACGAGGCCTGCAACGAGAGCCACGGCTACGGCATAGGCAACAGGGAACTGGGTGACGACCCCGCATGGCGCAAGGCACATGTGGACCGCGCCGCATCACTCGTGCTGCGCGACCGCAACCATCCCAGCATCATCCTTTGGAGCCTCGGCAACGAGGCCTGCGCGGGCGACAATGCCAGGGCCATGCACGACACCGTCGTACGCCTCGACCCCACGCGCCCGCCTTTCTACGACAGCGACCGCAGCTGCTCGGCCATCTACGATGACAGCTACCTCTACCCCGACGAGATGAAGCGCGTAGCCGACCGCGTGAACGACCGCCCTTTCATGATGCGCGAGTACGTCCATTCCATGGGCAACTCCACGGGCAACCTCCAGGAATACTGGGATATAATCTACGCCGACTCCAGCATTGCCGGCGCTGCCATCTGGGACTGGGCCGACCAGGGGCTGGCCAAGCCCAAGGACGGCGGGCCGCTCCGCTTCTCGCCCTCGCTCTCCTTGCAGCCCGATGAGTTCTGGGCCTACGGCGGTGACTTCGGCGACAAACCCAACGACGGGCGTTTCCTCATCAACGGTATCGTGGGCCCCGACCGCACGCCGCATCCCGCCTACTACGAGGTGCAGCACGTCTACGCCCCCGTGCAGTTTGAGCGGGCCGACAGCAACCATATCCGCGTCATCAACCGCGACTGCTTCACCGAACTCAGCGAATACGACTACACCTATACGCTGCTCGTGAACGGCGATGCTCTCGAGGAAGGAGCTCTGCAGCTGACGGACGGATTGCTGCCAATGCCATCCCCTGCCAGGGGATTACGGGAGGCATCCCTGCAAGAGGGCGAAGTGACCGTGAACGTCTATGCCCGTCTGCGACAAGCTACGCTGTGGGCCGACAAAGGCTTTGCCGTGGCACGCGGACAGTTCGTGCTGGCGCCATACGCCTTCCCCGCAGCAGCTGACGTCACCAAGGATGCGAGTGACGGCGACAAGGACAAGGGCTTCACCGTCAGCGGCAATGCCCTCACGTCGTGGATCGTCGATGGCAGGGAGCTGCTGCAAGCCCCCTTGGAGCCCTATTTCTGGAAGCCCGAGAACGACAACCAGAGTGCCGCCGACTTTGCACGGCGAACGGCGATGTGGAAGGAGGTGCGGGACGTCGAGGTGCACTACACCGCGCTTAGCGAACGCAGCATACTCGTGGAGATGGACTACCGACCCACATCCCACGACCGCCCGGTGATACCCAAACTCGGCATGCGTATGCGCCTGCCTGCCGATTTTACACAGATCAGCTACTACGGTCGCGGGCCTTGGGAGAACTACCCCGACCGCAAGCGCTCGGCCCTGCTCGGCAAGTACGCGATGTCGCTCAGCGACTTCCAGACAGAATACATACACCCGCAGGACAACGGATACCGCTGCGACGTGCGATGGATAGAATTCTCACAACCTGAACTCACCGTCCGCATCGAAGGGCTGCAGCCGCTCTGCATCAGCGCCTGGGACTATGGCGATGAAGACCTCGGCCCGCGCCATCCCCACGAGGTGCCGCGCGGACGATTCGTCAACGTCAGCATCGACCTCAACGTCCATGGCGTCGGCGGCACCGACACCTGGGGCAAGCGAACCCTGCCACAATACACCATCGACGGCAACATACCCTACCATTTTGCCTTCGTGCTTTCGGCCACCCTACTTTGAGCGCTGTGCCCCGCCATTTCATGGTGGGTGTAATCATCAGCAAAGGAAAACCTAAACCCTCTCCCCTCGCCTCGCCTCTCGCCTCTTGACCCTTGACTCTTGACTAAACAAGGCCTAATGCCTCCTAAGGCCTCTCGACCCTTCAAAAAGTTTTCTTAACTCTTAATTCTTAACTCTTAATTAAATAAGGCTCTCGACCCTTGACCTTAAGCGTCAGCCAAAATTCAATAACCAATAACCTATAACCAATAACCATTAAAAAGCCTAAAGCCTCCTAAGGCATCAGCCTAATCTCAATAACCAATAACCTATAACCAATAACCATTAAAAAGCCTAAGGCCTCGAGACTGTGGTAAGTTGTTTCCAAAATAATACATTCCCCTCCACTTGCTGCGGTTTCACTTAATTAATGGCAATTATAGACGAGTTGACACGAATCCAGCATTTTTAACACTCTAAAGGCTGGACTTTTCAAATAAATTTCTTACATTTTGTAGTGTTAAGACAACATTACAAATATGATAGATTTTACAAAGTTCAACAGCCTTATTTCTCTTACCACTTACTTCAATACCGAAGACATCTGCAAACAAACTATTATCGAAAGTAGATGGGCTGACGGAGACATCATTTGCCCATATTGTGGCAAACATCACTGCAAGACCGCCAAGAACGGCAGATACCATTGCACTCATTGCAACAAGTATTTCTCCTGCCTTGTAGGAACAATCTTTGAGAACACCAAAACACCACTTACCAAGTGGTTCGTTGCTATGTACCTTATTTCTTCCCATAAGAAAGGCATTTCATCCTGTCAGTTGGCTCGTGACATAGACATATCACAGAAGACTGCTTGGCATATGCTCCACAAGATACGCGCTCTGTTCCCACAGAGTGACACAGAGGGATTTGACGGTACGGTTGAATGTGATGAGGTGTATATCGGTGGCAGGGAGAAGTGGAAGCACAAATCAATGCGCACACCACACACTCAGGGACGTTCAACCAAGACCAAGACACCTGTCTTTGGTATGGCGAAGCGTGATGTCTTCATCAATGCAAAAGGTGAGGAAGAGCCTATGTCGTATGTTCACGCATTCGTGGTTGAGAACACCAACAAGGACACATTGCTTCCCATCATTGGTCAGTTCGTTGTTGATGGTTCAAGGGTTATCACTGATGAGTTGAATTCATACAATGGTCTGTCAGAACTTGGTTATACTCACGAGGTTGTGTGCCACGGTTCTGATGAGTATGTCAAAGATGACATCTTCACAAATGGCATTGAGGGATTTTGGAGCCATTTCAGAAGGATGATAACAGGTTGTTACCACGATGTGAGTGATGCTCATTTGCAGTCATACATTGACGAGGCTGTGTATAGGTGGAATACAAGAAAAGCGTCCCAAACGGAACGCTTTATTGATATGTTCAATAAGTCTATCGGACTAGTTCGTAAGTGGTCTGAAATCAGAGTAGGTTTGATGGCTGCTTAATCAATAAGGTACGTCATTTGGATTAAGTCCCATATTTTGTACCATTCTATTTGTCATTCGATGTAAAACTGCTCGACCTTTATCGACTATATTATCTAAAGTATAGAGATAATTATCCATTCCTGTTAAGGTGCCACTGTTTTTAGGTTTTATTTGCCTTAAGCCTCTACGAGTAGGTGAACCATATCTATCTATATTCAGACCTATTTCCAGTGACCTTATGATTTTTTTTATGTTGCAGAAACCAAGTGCAATCTCTCTTAATTCAGGTGCTATATCATTGTATTCATCCTTTGTAGTCCAAGAAAGATTACTATTTGCATCAAGGTCCGGATAAGTAGCATTAACATAACGATTTGCCATTTCAATGTCCTTTTGAGGTGATGACCCATATGCCTCACCAAGAATCTTATTGACAGATTCTTTTACTATTTGTTTTAAATCACTTTCAGTGAGTCTGATTTGTTTTTTGTTCATACGTATATTTTCTGTTTTTATATCATTATTATTGTTTGTTTCAATATTTTGTTGTACATTTGCGTCTTGAAAAGATGGATTAGGCTCGTGCGAAGTAGTGACGTTATCAAGGTGAGCATTCCCATTGGCTGATTGTTCGCTGTTGCTATGAGGGACGTTGGAAGGGTCTGCCATCTTTTCGCTTTCTACTATATTACCATTACCATCTTTCAGAGTTAATGCATATAGGGTAATCCTACCTTGTAAGTTGGTTTTATTGGTTATGTTACATAGATATCTAACTCCATCTATCATAATTGGTGCGCTAATCATACCTGAAGGTCTTCTGTCTCGCCCCTTGCGAAGTTTTCCTTTTTTGTCAACTTGCTTTCTCCAAGGTGCTGTAACGAGGTTTGCACTTACTATGTATGGAAGAGCTAACAACGCTGCTTTCTTGCGAGGTCTAAATCCGCAATGATGCCGAATTAAAACCCCAATATCATCTTCGCTTATACTGCAATTTAGTTCTCTTGATGCAGATTGAATTTTTAGGTAAACATAACGTCTAAGTTCTTCGCCTTCAAGATTGTTTGTTGCTTCGGTTGAAACAGATGCGACAGGGTTCATTTCGAAGACTTCCTCTTCACTATATACTGCCATTTCTATTAATAGATTCTTTGCTACTAACATACTTTTTTAGTTATAAATATCGGCAAATACGAAAAAATTCAACCATTTCTGACTGAATTTATATCATATATTCGTGTCAACTCGTCTATATTTGCCTAATTAATTATAGGATGATTGTCCGAATCGGATAATCTCCATCTTACTTACCATTATTTGCCAGTTCATACCTCAAATTGTTTGTTTTTTATTAACTTTGCGCTCAAAGCGCATGATAGCGCGAATGCTTAACTCGCCAAGGACTTTAAATATTGAACATGTCAAAGAAGAAAGCAAATCAGACTCTAAGCCTCTTCGATACACCCAAAACACCACAAGAGCTAAAGCTGGAAGGTGTACAGAACTTGTACAACTTCCTGTTTGAGGCGTGCAATATTATTCGTGGACCTGTGAGTCAGGACAACTTCAAAGATTATATAACTCCTATTCTCTACTACAAGCGTATCTCTGACGTGTACGACGAAGAGACCGAGGCTGCTTTAGAGGAAAGTGGCGGTGATGAAGAATATGCTGCTTTGCCAGAGCAGCACCGCTTTGTCATACCCGATGGCTGCCACTGGCAGGATGTGCGGGAACGTACTGAGAATCTCGGTGCTGCCATCGTAGGTGCCATGCGTGGTATTGAGCTGGCCAACCCTGACACGCTCTATGGCGTGCTCAGTATGTTCAGCGCTCAGAAGTGGACTGATAAGAAGAATCTTTCCGATGGGAAGATACGTGACCTCATCGAACATCTGAGTACTCGAAAGCTGGGCAACAAAGATTATCCTACCGACCTGATGGGCGATGCCTACGAAATCTTGCTGAAGAAATTTGCTGATGATTCAAAGGCCAAGGCTGGTGAGTTCTATACACCCCGATCTGTTGTGCAGCTGCTTGTTCGCATACTTGACCCGAAACCCGGTGAAAGTGTTTACGATCCTGCTTGCGGATCAGGTGGTATGCTTATTGAGGCCGTACATCACATGAATCATAGTAGCCTTTGTTGTGGAAACATCTTCGGGCAAGAGAAGAATGTGGTTAACTCGGCTATTGCCAAGATGAACCTTTTCCTGCATGGTGCCAGTGATTTCAACATTATGCAGGGTGACACACTCCGCAACCCGAAGATCTTGCAAGGTGGAGAGGTGGCAAAGTTCGACTGCGTGATTGCCAATCCTCCGTTCTCTTTGGAGAAATGGGGTTCGGTGGAATGGTCATCCGACAAATATGGTCGTAACATCTGGGGAACGCCCAGCGACTCATGTGGTGACTACGCTTGGATTCAACACATGATAGCATCGATGGCTCCGGGAAAGGGGCGCATGGCTGTAGTGATGCCGCAAGGTGTACTCTTCCGAGGCAATGAAGAAGGACGCATACGTGAGAAGTTAGTGAAAAGTGACATGGTGGAAGCCGTTGTGACGCTTGGCGACAAACTCTTCTATGGAACAGGTCTTTCACCGTGTTTCCTAATTATTCGCAAGATGAAGCCCGCAGCACATAGTGCGCGTGTGCTGATGATTGACGGCACAAAGATTCTGACTCCGAAACGCGCTCAGAACATATTGGAACAGAAGGATGTTGACCGATTGTTCGAGTTATATATCAACTATGAGAACGTAGAAGACTTCTCACAGGTCGTAACGCTCGATGATATTGCCGCCAAGGGCTACGACCTATCACCGAACAAATATGTGCAGTACCACCGCGAAGCAATCAAACCCTACGCCGAGGTGCTTGCAGCGTTCAAGGCTGCTTACGAGGAAGTGAAGCTTCGTGAAGCGGAATTCAGAAACATCATAAATGCATAGAAAGATGGAAGAACACATGAATACACGATACCGCCGACCAGACGAGACTATTTCATTGGACGAACTGAAATCGTTCCTATGGGGTGCTGCCACCCGTCTGCGCGGACAGATAGATGCCGCTGGTTATAAGGAATACATCTTTCCACTGCTCTTCTTCAAGCGCATCAGTGATGTCTATGATGAGCAGTTCGAGGGCTTCGTGGCAGAAGGAGGTGAGGAATATGCTGGTATGCAAGCCGAGGAACTGGCCATCCGCATACCTGACGGTGCACATTGGCGTGATGTACGTGAAGTGACAGAGAATGTTGGTCAACGTTTAGTTGAAGCTTTTATCGCCATTGAACAGGCTAACCCTGGTGAAGAGGCAGATGGTCGTGTCATTGGTGGTCTGGATGGCATTTTTGGGCCGAAGGATGGATGGACAAACAAAAACAAAATGCCCGACCATATCATCACATCTCTCATCGAAGACTTCTCTCGATATAATCTTGGATTGTCTTCTTGTCCTGCTGACGAGATGGGTCAGGCATACGAATATCTTGTAGGAAAGTTTGCTGATGATGCAGGTAATACCGCACAGGAATTCTATACGAACCGTACTGTGGTAACCCTGATGGCTGAGATTCTCCAGCCTAAGCCAAATGAGAGCATCTACGACCCTACATGCGGTAGTGGCGGTATGCTTGTGAAATGTCTTGATTTCCTACGTCAGAAAGGACAGCCTTGGCAGGGCGTAAAGGTGTTCGGACAGGAAATCAATGCTCTGACTGCTTCTATTGCCCGAATGAATCTCTACTTGAATGGTGTAGAGGATTTCAGCATTGTGCGTGAAGACACACTGGCTCATCCTGCTTTCGTTGATGGTAGCCATTTGCGGAAGTTTGACATCGTGTTGGCTAATCCGCCATATTCCATCAAGACATGGAATCGCGAAGCATTCATGAATGACAAATGGGGACGCAACTTTCTTGGAACCCCACCACAAGGACGTGCAGACTATGCTTTCATACAACATATTATTGCCTCGATGGATGACGAGAATGGGCGTAGTGCGACATTGCTTCCTCACGGCGTTTTGTTCCGCGATGATGAGCGAGAAATGCGAAAGAAATTAATTGAATCAGACAAGATAGAAGCGATTATCGGAATTGGAGAAAATCTGTTCTTCAACTCGTGTATGGAAGCGTGCATTTTAATTTGTAACAATAACAAGAAAGACGTACTTAAAGGCAGAATATTATTCATAAATGCGGTCAAAGAAGTAGAAAGAAAAAACGCTGAGTCGTATTTGAACGAAAAACACATATCTAAAATATCTTCAGCTTATCATAATGCTATAGATATTGATAAGTTCTGTAAAGTCATTTCTAACAAAGAACTGATTAATAATAACGCAGATTTAAGTATTCAAAAAATCGTATTTCTTGACGCCACAGATTACACGTCATTATTATCATATGACGAAAGTGTGTTGCTGTGGCAGTCACAAACAACAAAAACAGAGCTAGAGGTTGATACATTCATAAAACTAATCCAAAACGGTAATGAAGTTTGATAATATTGCAGTAAATATAACAGAAAAGCGAGAGCCTGTTCCTGAGGATAGTCGTTTTTATATAGGACTTGAGCATCTAGATTCTGGGTCACTATATGTGACAAGATATGGGCTTGATGTTGACTTAAAAGGCGATAAGTTAGTTATGCATAAAGGCGACATCTTACTTGGAAAGCGAAACGCATATCTAAGAAGAGCCGCAATAGCCCCACACGACGGTTTATTTTCTGCACATGGCATGATTCTCAGACCCAAAGAAGATGTCGTAGATAAAAACTATTTTCCGTTCTTTGTCTCATCAGATAAATTTTTCGACGAAGTTATCAGGATATCCGTCGGCGGTCTATCGCCTACGGTTAATTGGAAAGATTTAAAGAATCTAGACTTCGACCTTCCTCCACTTGCTGAACAAAAGGTTCTGGCAGATAAACTTTGGGCGGCTTATCGTCTGAAAGAATCATACAAGAAACTGCTTGCTGCTACCGAGGAAATGGTGAAATCGCGGTTTATCGAGATGTTTGGGAATCCTGTTACCAACAATAAAGGTTGGAATACCTTACCTATCAAGGATGTTGCTCCAGAAGCTCCAAGCATAGAAAAGCAAACAGGGAAAGTGTGGATTCTGAATCTTGACATGATTGAGAGTAATACAGGTAAGGTCGTTGAAAAAGTCTTTGTAAACGACTCGAACTTGTTGTCTGTAGCCCCATTTGATGAAGGGAATGTACTATACTCAAAACTGAGGCCCTACCTCAATAAAGTAGTCATTCCAGACGGGAAAGGATATGCTACAACAGAACTCGTTCCACTCCGCCCGAATCAGAAATTACTTAATCTCACATTCTTCAGTCATTTGCTTAGAGGAGATGATTTTGTTACTTACGCTAACAGTATATCGACTGGAACCAAAATGCCAAGAATGCCTTTGAACGATTTAAGAAAGTTCCAATGTATTCTTCCTCCTATGGAGAAACAAAATGAATTTGAAGAGATTGCGCGTCAGGCCGATAAATCAGGGTCTGTCCTGCAATATAGGATTGCATGTTAAATGAAATAAAAAATACAATATATTATGGCATACTTTAACGAAGAAAATACCGTTGAGCAGATGCTCATCAACGCTGCAGGCAATTGTGGCTGGATCTATGTGGAACCACAGGAAGTACCACGCCTTCCTGACGAGGTGCTTGTCACAGAATGGTTGTTGACTGCTCTAAAGAAATTCAATGATATTACAGACGACCAGGCTGCACAGGTTATCTATAGACTACGTGCAGCTTGTAGCATTGGTACCAATCACGAAGAACTAATCAATGCCAATGACCGTTTCCGTCGATTGCTGTTTGAGGAAAACTCTTATCCTTATGGTGAGGATGGAGAGAACATCAACATCCGTTTCTTCAGTGATGTTCCTTCTGAGAATCGATGCGTGGTCACCAACCAATGGGAGTTTCCAAGGCGTAGCAAGGAAGGCGGAAAGCGTCTTGACCTGGTATTTATCATCAATGGCATACCAATGGTAATTGGAGAAGCCAAAACCCCTGTGAAGTCATCGGTTACATGGGCAGATGGTGCAACAGACATTTTACACTATCAGAAGAGCATTCCTGAAATGTTTGTCCCCAACATCCTCACTTTTGCCAGTGAAGGACGAGAACTGCAATATGCAGGTGTAGGTTGTCCCGTGGATAAATGGGGGCCTTGGTTTGCTGATGAGGAGCGTCGGCATGGAACGTTAGACGATGTGGAGCATAACTACCTGGCATTGCTCACCCCAGAAAGATTGCTTGACATCTATCGCTATTATACGGTCTTTACTGGCACATCGGGCGGCCGAAAAATCAAGATAGTTTGCCGCTATCAGCAATACCTTGGTGGGGAAGCTATCGTACAGAGGGTGTTGGGTACCTACCGAGCTGGAAAAGGTCCAAGGAAAGGACTCATCTGGCACTTTCAGGGTTCTGGAAAGTCATGGCTGATGGTGTTCGCTGCCCAGAAACTACGCCGCCAGAACGACTTGAAGGCTCCGACTGTGGTCATTGTGGATGACCGCATCGATTTGGAAGACCAGATTACTGGTGACTTTACCCGTGCAGAGATACCAAATGTGGACGGCATCTCATCTAAGGAAGAATTGGAGACGAAGATACACCAGCGTAAGATTCTCATAACCACAATCTTTAAGTTTGGCGACCTAAATGATGGTGAGGTAATCGATGACCGCGACAATATCATCCTACTCATGGACGAGGCACACCGCACACAAGAAGGGGACCTTGGAAAAAAGATGCGCACGGCACTGCCTAATGCATTCTTCTTCGGTCTGACAGGAACACCTATCAACCGTAACGACCACAATACCTTTGCTTGCTTTGGTAGTGTAGAAGACGAGTATGGCTATATCTCGAAATACACCTTCCAAAACTCTGTTGCTGATGGTGCCACCTTGGAGTTGAATTTCAAGACGGTTCCCGTAGAAATGCATCTTGATGAGGCCAAACTTCAAGAAGAGTTTGATGCACTGACCGACCAAATTAGCGAGGAAGACAAGCAGGAACTGGTACGCCGTACCAGCGTAGAGGCTTTCTTTACGTCTGAGAAGCGTATCAAAGATGTGTGTAAGTATATCGTGAATCATTTCCGTGAATATGTGGAGCCAACTGGCATGAAGGCACAGGTCGTGGTGTATAACCGTGACTGTTGTGTGAAATATAAAAAGGCCCTGGATGCGTTGCTGGGCACTGATGACCAGACTACCATCGTGATGCATACATCAGGCGATAAGGCTGATGAATACAGGGCGTATAAGCGGACTCGTGACGAGGAAAAGAAGTTACTCGACCAGTTCCGCGACCCTCTGTCCCCATTGAAGTTAGTTATCGTTACGAGTAAACTGCTAACAGGCTTTGATGCACCTATTCTTCAGTGTATGTATCTTGACAAGCCAATGAAGAATCATACGCTGCTACAAGCCATCTGTCGCACTAATCGTACCTATAACGAGAACAAGAAGTGCGGACTGATTGTTGACTTCGTTGGTGTGTTCGAGGATGTAGCTAAAAGCCTCGCATTCGACGAGGAAAGTGTGAAGACCATTATCAAGAACATGGACGAGATTAAGGCGCTCATTCCAACATTCATGCAGGAATGTATTCAGTTTTTTCCTGGCATTGACCGTACTGTTGGTGGATGGGAAGGATTGACGGCTGCCCAACAATGTCTGAAGGAGGAAGGCGTGAAAACTAACTTTGCACGGCATTTTGCACGGCTTTCAAAGGCTTGGGAAATTATTTCACCTGACGAATTCCTTACTCCATATTCCAGTGATTACACTTGGCTTGCACAAGTATATCAGAGTGTACGCCCTGTTAGTGGTGGAAACCTAATCTGGACTTTACTCGGAGCTAAGACCATAGAGATTATCCATAACAACATTGATACCATCGACATAGGTACCCCACTTGAAGACCTCGTTGTAGATGCTGACATCATCGACTCGGTTTTGGAAGACGAAAAGAAACGTGAGAAGAAGATTGTTGAGGTGGAAAAGATGCTGAAGATACGTCTGGGTGAGCATAAGGGTGACCCTAAATTCAAGAAGTTTGCAGAAAAACTGGATGAGCTGCGTGAGCGTATGGAACAGAATCTGATTTCGAGCATTGACTTCCTGAAGCAGTTGCTGCAGATGGCTCGTGAATTGCTTGAGGCAGAAAAGGAGATGGAAAAACCTCAAGACAAACGCGCCCAGGCTAAAGCCGCTCTGACAGATCTTTTCCAAAGCATCAAGACAGAAGATACACCTTTTATCGTGGAGCAGGTAGTGAACGACATCGACAATGAAGTCGTCAATATCGTACGCCAGTTCAATGATGCTTTCCAAAGTGTTACGGCAAGGCGTGAGATAAAGAAGAAACTGCGTTCTATCCTCTGGATTAAATACCAAATTAAGGACAATGACGTTTTCGAGAAAGCTTACAGCTATATTGAAATGTACTATTAGTAATGAACCAGAATGCCTCTAGGCGTTCTCTCCTTTACTCCTCCCCTCCTTAGAATAGCTAAAGCCTAAAGCCTAGAGCCTCCTAAGGCGTCAGCCAAAACTCAATAACCAATAACCTATAACCAATAACCATTAAAAAAGCCTAAAGCCTCCTAAGGCATCAGCCTAACTTCAATAACCAATAACCTATAACCAATAACCATTAAAAAAGGCCTAAAGCCTCCTTAGGCGTCAGCCAAAACTCAATTACCTATAACCATAAAAAAAGCCTAAAGCCTGTCGTTTCCGAGTAAATAGGATTTTATAATGTACAACTTTTTATGCCATTATTTGATTATACGGAATTATTTAAGTATTTTTGCCGTAGAACGATGCTTTTAGGGACAATATGTTTACATCCTATGTTGACAGGCTTATCATCTTGAAGGCTTTACATACATTTGCTATCGTCAAAAGATTACTCTTCTTGTTAAGCAAAATATCCAATAGTCGTTGAACAACTTCTTATAAAGCAGATTTCTAGGCTCGACTTTCAGGAATTCCCTTGTGCAACGAGTAGCAGTAAGATATGGTGTCTTTGAACAGCAAAACAAACAAATGAAATGATTAAAAATAACTTTCTCATCTGCTTTGCTCTATTGATAGCATCAGGAATAAAGTTGCAAACTACGGCAAACGCTCAGAATTTGAAAGCCTTGCAGTTTACAACAACCCAGAAGGACGTGTGGACCATCAAGAAGGCGGATGTCGGCAGAAAAGTGATAGGAAAGCCACAGGCTGTGTTCTCAACCTCTGATGTGACAAGCACTTTCCAGGCTTGGGGTACTTGTTTCAACGAACTCGACTGGTATGCCATCCAACGGTTGTCTCCTACAGCTCAAACGGAATACTATAAGCGAATGTTTGCTCCTACCGGCGACCTGCGTTTCTCCTTGGGAAGAATCCCTGTAGGTGCCAGCGACTATGCCGGGCCAGAAGACTTCTATGACCCTTCGGTGTTTCACCAGCGTAACGAACCCATCAACTTGGAGGAGTCCTGGTACAGCTGTGACGAAATGCCAGAGGGAGAAACAGACTTCGCCATGGAGCATTTCACTATCGAACGAGACAAGAAGCACATCATCCCTTTCATCAAAAAAGCGCAGGAGCAAAACCCGAATATGACGTTCTGGTGCTCACCATGGAGCCCCCCTCAGTGGATGAAGAAAAGTCATCATTATTCCAACCGTGCAGGTTATAGCAACGGACTGGATGTGACTTACCCCTCATACACATCTACTCAGTTCATCATGGAACCAGACTACCTCAATGCTCATGCGCTGTATTTCAGCAAGTTCATAACGGCTTATGGCGAGGAGGGCATTCCCATCACTGGTATGTGCTATCAGAACGAGGCATACACTTGCAATTATTACCCCAACACCTCCTGGGAAGCAAAGAGTACTGCCATATTCAACGGTGATTATCTCATACCATATTTGCGGAAACATCATCCTGGGGTGAAAATATGGCTTGGCACCATGAATACGAACCACGTGGATGACGTGTTTGAAGTGATTCTCAACTACCGTTCCCAAAGCACTGATCCAGATTTCAACGGAAAAAAGTTGTACGAACTGTTCGACGGCATCGGATTCCAGTGGGAAGGGCGTGAGGCCATTGCCGAGATGCGTAAACGCTATCCCGACATGGAATTCATCCAGACAGAAAGCGAGTGTGGCAACGGGACGTTCGATTGGGGGGCCGGGGCACATACTTTCGAATTGATACACCATTATCTCAATAACGGCTGTGTCACCTATACCAATTGGAATTCAATCCTTGGCGGAAACGGCCGAGGTCCATTCATGAACTGGTGGCAGAATGGACTTCTTCATCTCGACATCAACAAACGTGTGGCTTATTACACGCCCGAATTCTATGCCTATAAGCATTATAGCCATTTCATCGGTGACGGAACGAAAATATTACACAAGAGCAGCGGACAGCCATTGGTTCTGGCTGCACAACGACCCGATGGTACCATCGTCGTAGTCGTAGGAAATGAAAACGACAAGGAGAGGACGCTCACATTCTCTGTGGACGACAAGTATATGAGCGTCAGGGTTCCAGCAAACTCCTTCAACACTTTTGTGATAGCGGACGAAGCTACTATCGAAAATCTGGCCGCCGAAGAAGGTTATGGGGAGACTGCTGAGGAGGTGACCGATTGCACGTCGTTGATTCAAAATCCGACATTCAACTCACTGAAAGGATGGACAAGGAAGAATACAGGTTCAGTGGATGCAACCGCCATGACAGTACTGAACCAAAGGGCCTACAACAGTTTTTCTACTGATTTCACTTCGATGGACATACATCAGGACATTTTGAACTTGCAGCCCGGTGAATATTATTTAACATGCAGGAGTGTATGTGGAGAAGGTCTGATTACCGACCAGCATGCATATATCATAGGGTATGACGACAACCCTTTGACTTCTGAAAGCCATGCCGAATCGGCAGTAAAGCAGAACGATGCGTGGGACGCACTCAGTTGGGAATTACAGACCACCGGACGAATCACCATCACCGAGGGGCAGAACATACGTATCGGTTATACATCAACATCCAACGGAGGGCAAAGCGGGTGGTTTGCCGTTACCGATTTCCACCTGTACCGCATAGGGGAAGACGTGGAAGGCAAGGCTGCTGCTTCTGCAAAGTTGGAACAGGAACTGAAGGAGGCGCAGGAAAAGTACGACGAAGTGGTTGATGAGGCCCAGACTTTAGTGGCTGACGAAGACAATAGATACGATACCAAGGCCAAGGCAATATTGGCGGCACTGATTGCCAGGCAGTCGGATGTCATTCCATTGGTGAACGAACCTGTTATGTTCGACGATTTGATAAACGAATTGCGCGACGCCATGGAGCAGGTGAAGGCTTCGGCCAACTTCAGCTTATTCAAGGGAGAAAAACCCGTAGCCGGACAAACCTACTATCTTTACAACATAGGACAACACAAGTTTGTGAACATCGGTTACGGGTCATACGGCACGCAGATGGGACTCGACGATGGGGGACTGGAATTCACTCTTGAGGCATCAGGCAACGGCTACTGTCTGAAGACATCAACCATCGGCAGTGACACCTACTATGGTTGGCTCGATGTCAATCCACTGAGCAACGTTACACTTCCCAGTGGCATCGATGCGAAATATTATCTCAACAGCACAACCAGCAAGGAACGTCTTACATTCACTGCGGTAGCAATTCCAGGGGTGGACAATGTCTATACCATCCGTTTCCCATCCAACGGCAACAAATATCTGACATACGACACGGCATACCCCACCGTCGTGTGGCTCAGCAGCGACGGAACCAACAACAACTCATGCTGGCAATTCGTCAAAAAGACGGAACGCATCAACGCATTGACCGACAAGAACGGCGGGGATGCCTCGTTCATGATCGTAAACTCTCATTTCTATCATGATTACAATGCTGGATGGAAAGGATTTACTTACAAAGGTCAAACCGGAAACAACAGCTATAACTGGGATTACGGCAATCATGTAGAAGGCAGCGACTGGCGTGGGATGTTTCATCAACTCAGCACCAAGTTCAACCTTTCACAAAGCATCGAAGGACTTCCAGCAGGAAACTATACCCTCTCATGTGAGGGATTCTACAAACCAATGAGTGATAACGACTACACTACAGTGAATGCATATCTCTTTATCGACAGCCATGAAAAGGCTATCCAACACGCACACAACGGTGAGGTGTCCAACAGGTTTTTTCCTGGCGACACATCCTTGGAAAACAGCTACACCATAGGCAACCGCACTTACTATCAGCCCCAATGGTATAAGACTGATGCTGTGATACGTTATTTCGATAAAGGCATTTACCATAATGAACTGACCTTCGACTACACTGGGCAATCTCCAATGACGATAGGCGTGAAAGACGAAATCGGGGAGCAAGGCTCATGGAGTGAAATCACAGGTTTCAGGCTTATCTATAACGGCAATAACGAATCCAATTCCATTCCAACGATTATTCCGTTTAATTGTTCCACAAGATTCTATACGCTTGACGGCCGTCAAGTAAGTGCTCCTCAACGAGGTGTTTACATCGTTGTCACATCGGAGGGAATAGTGAAAAAAGTTTATCGTTGAAAATCCTCAATTTTCAATGTTTTAAAATGTCACGCCCCTATGACATTTTCGTATATGATATTGCATAAAAATACGGAAAATCGCCCAAAAATGTCCATTTAGGATGCATCTTAATGCAGATTCCGCATAAATGCCCCCATTTTAACATTTACTAAGAAACATTTGACACCAGCCTATTTGACGTTCCCTCTTTTCCTCCTCCCCTCCTTAGAATAGCTAACGCCTAAAGCCTAATAAGGACCCTCGACCCTTCAAAAATTTTTCTTAACTCTTAATTCTTAACTCTTAATTAAATAAGGCTCTTGACCCTTGACCAGCTAACGCCTAACGCCAAAAGCCTACACTTACCTCACCAATACCTTCTGCCCGTTGCGGATGTAGATACCCTTCTTCAAAGTACCATCTTCCCATTTACTGTTCTCTATCTTTCGCCCAGAGAGGTCGTAGAGCGTGTTGTCGTGCTGTCGCAGAGTCTGGTCTGCATGAATCTCCTCTATGGCATTAGGAAGGTCTTGGGTGATGTCGTCTGTTAGCATGATGTCACGGAACTCGTCAATGTCAGCTTGGCTGACACCGATCTTCTCCACGAAGAAAGTATTGAACTTCTTTTGAAGAGTGGTACCCTTCAAGGCCTCGATGTAGTTGAAGAAACCATCTTGTGTGCTGCGCACGCGTTGACCCGCCAAGGAGAATGACGTCAGCTCATAGTTCTTGTTCGACCTGTCTTTTGGCAGACCCAACAACCCTTCGAGCAGCAGAGAGAGAAGACCTGTGCGGTCGGCTCCCCAGATACAGTGGAAGTAGATGCTCTTGCCCTTGCGCAGATTCGTCATGATCAAGTCGAACTCATCCCTCCAATGACCGTAGCTTTCCTCAGATTCCATGTTCTCTGGATAACAGTCGTTGCAGTTGGCGAAGTAGAAGGTCTTGGCTGTGGTTGTGAAGTTGAAGACCGATTTCCCTGAACCATTCTCATAGTCTTTACGAAGGTCTATCTCCGCTCCGATACCAAGGTTGCGAAGGCGCTTGATATCGGCTGCCGTAGCCACGTGGCCGCCATTCATCTCGCCACCGCGATAAATCAATCCATAGCGGATGTACTTCTTGTCTGAGGTCTGCCAGCCGCCCAAATCACGGATATTGCTGATGCTGGGAGCGTAGATCATGCGAAGATAACCATCGGTGTGGAACTGTCCCTGCCCCACGACGGAGTTGTCGTCAGAAAGGACTTCGTAATAGTAGGTACGCTGGGGCACGAGGTTTGGCACATAGAGCAACTTGTTGTCTGTCAGATAGCTGCTCAGTGTCTGAGCCTCACTCAAATCCTCATGGGTGGAATAGTGAAGCGTGTATTTAGCGTTGATGCCGCCAACCACGGGAACGCCTACATTGTTGGGCAGGTCGCGTCGGGCGGGCGGTGCCAGATTGTAGTTGTCTATGTGGCTGCTGCTGGTGGTTGTATAGTTTTCCAACTGGATGAAGCGGCGTGCTTGCAGGTTCTCAAGGTTCACCGTGAAGTCCATGCTCATGGGGTCACAAACGGTGAAGGTGAGGTTTTCGGCCTTGGTCACTGTCTTGCCGTCAATGGAGGTGGTTGTCCACGTGAAGTTCGCGGGGTCGGCCGTGATGACTCCACCGTCCCAAGGCAACGGAACGATGTCGGCTACCTTGCTACTAATCTTCGTCTTGGGCATGGTGAATGAGGCGATGTCCTCCTGGCTATTGATGACGCAGGGCTCTCCAGCGCGTATGATAGTCACAGGATACAAGGTAGCCTGGCCATCGAGAATGCTGCCGACGGCATAAAGCTGACGTGTGTTGTCGCTTTGGAGCTCGAATGGCATACAAAGCGGTGTCAGTGTCCCTGCGGTCACACTTTTGATGATGGTGGTGTCTGGCGTATTGCCGTAAAGCAGTTGCCGGTGGCTGGCCAGAAGCCAGTTGTCGCTCCTGCTGACGGCATTGATGCGGAAGCCCACATTCAGCTGTCCGTCAGTCTGTAAATCGCTCTCCACCACAGCGGGATAGTCGCCCTGCAGAAAAGCACTCATGGCTGTCGATTCGGTCATGGGAAGACTGCGTCCGTCGATGGTGGAGTAGATGTCTGTAGCTGTGGCGGCGGCATGACGTGCGTCGTCGAAGATGTTCAGGACTGGCGACTGCTTCATATTGATGAATATAAATGCCGGATGCTCCTCTGTGCCTGCCTCATACAGTTCCAGTGCGGTGCTCATCGTCGTCGGACGGTAGAGGGCATTGGCTCGGAAGGTGTAGTGACCTGCAGGCATGTTGTCGAGATTCTCTGATATGGTGGTGAGTTGAGTTTTGTTGTTGGAGCACAGTGTACCCTTGCCCTTGAGCAGAACGGTGAGATTGAACTGTCCTGTGGCCGTTGTCCCTGTCTTGACAAGATCCAAGAGGGCGGTACGAAGGCGGTCGTTCTGCTGGGTGATTTCCTCATCGGTGATCTCCTCAGCCAGCAATGCAGCACGCACTTCACTGAGCACAGCGTCATAATTGCTGCGGTCAAGAGCCTGACTGGCTATCTCTTCGTAGCGGTTGGCTATGGACATGCGGCGTTCCATCTCATAGTCCTCGGTCTGGCCGAAGTAGATGAGGCGGAAGTTGTCGGCTCGGAACCAACTGGCGGAGCGCATGCCGATGGTGAGGTTCGGCTCTGAGGGCGTCAGATAGATGGTCACCTCGTAGGTCTGCCGGAACTCGGACTTCGATGGGGGTATGAAACTGAATACGTAGTCGTTGCCGTAGAGCTCCACTGGGGTCTTCACACTGGAATAGGTGTTGCTGGAGGCCAGGGCACGCAGCCTGTATTCACCGGGTTTCATGTCGTAGAGCGTCTGTTCCACATACTGTTCTGGTGTGCCGTAGGAATAGTTGTCGCTGATGGACCAGGTGTTGAACAGGAAGGTGCCTTCGGTGCCACTCGTCTCATAGACACCCTCGTTTTTCTTGGCACCGATGTCACCACCGCCACTGGGGTGGCCTACAACCCATCCATCCGTGGTGCCCGTCTCAAACGAAGGATTGGTGATGAGGTAGGTCACATCGCTGACATCGCCTGACTCGCCCTGATAGTAGAGTTCAAAGTTGTCGAAACATGTCCAAGTTGCCCATACCCCCACGCTGGAGCGCAAGCCTATGGTTAAGTCACCGCGCTTGAGATGGTTGATGGTGAGGGTGTTCCAGTACTTGCCATTGTTGAAAAACTTATTGGCATCGCTCATGCTGTTGGGCATCCAGTAGTTCGTACCGTTGACCGTGTACTGCGTACCGCCGAGGGCGTTGGTTGTCTGGGCATCACGAGTGATGAGCGACAGCGTCATCTCTTCGTCATTGGCATAGAGATAACCCTCAGACTGCGTGAGCGTTCCGTTTAGGAAACTGGTCATTGCCTTATCGTTGGCATCTTGCGAGCGTTGGTATCCTTGCAGTCGCAACATGTAGGTTCCCTGGGGCATGTCAGGCATCGTCTGGTGGAAATTGTAGCTCTTGGACCAGAACTCAGCGTCGCCGTGGGCCTGGAATCCTGGTTCCGTGCCGTCCCACCCTGCCGCGTTGTTGCAGGGAAACGAGGCATTGATGAGCAACGGTGTGACATTCAGCTGGTAGCCTTTTGCCAGTGTGATGCTGTTGAGGAAGGAGCAACCTGCGGCGCGCAGAACCTTGATTGCCGACAAGATCTCGGACTCTGTGGTGGCGGCATCCACTGCTGTCTTGGCCGTTGCCAGCGCTTCGGTCAGGACTGTTCGCTCAGAGTCGTCACAACTGATGTTGGTCTTGTCCTTAGCGAGCGCTTCCAGCATCTTGCGCATCTCGTTGTGAGCTATGTAAGGCGACGATTCCTTCAAGGCTAAAATGGGGTCGTAAAGCGACCCTTCAGCAAAGCATTGCCAGTAATATTTGTTGGCTGATGAGCTGTTGCCCATGGTGTAACTGACATAGTTGCCGTTGCCCACACATTGGAACTGGAAACCCTTGCCCACTGTGTACGTGATGCGCCATACACCCAGACCGTCGGCATCCTGACCATAGACGTGACTCTTACCCGAAGGCTCACTCTCGCCAGCGAAAAAACACCAGCCCGCGCTGTTCATGTAGGCCGAGCCGCCAATACCGTTGGGAAACTTCTCATGCAGACCGTTTGAGATGCTGATGCGATAAACCTTCTCACCATTATAGGTCACGGCTTGGGCTTTCAACAGGTAGTAATAATCCTTGCCGTTGCAGATGATGGCCGACTCGCGAGGCGACATCACATTCTGGTTGTTGCCCCTCGTCCAATAGGGACTCTTATATGTGCCGTTGTCACTGTAGGCCATGATAAAATACTGTGTCGTGAGGTCTTCCACTTTCTGGAGTTCAACATCTTCAGCGTGTGCTGGCGTCAACGACATAAAAGCAAGCAGAATCAGGAAGAAATAATTTTTCATATCATTAGGAATAATTAGGTAACAAAAAAAGGAAAATCAGATTTTCGACTACAAACATAAACAAAAAAACACATTTTCAAGTATGAAAAATGGAAAAAAATCACATTTCCCTCCTTTTTTGCTGGCTTTTTTGTTGACCCCTCTCTATAGAAACTACAGAACTCTATCCATCAATGGGTACCTTTTGACACCTGTCTTTGTGGCATCGCCAACTTCACCCAGGGATAACACGCTTAGCCCCCTTGACCATGTTTCATAATGTCACGCCCCTATGACATTTTTGTATATGACATTGCATAGAAATACGGTAAATCGCCACAAAACACCCATTTTAGATGCATTTTAATGCAGATTCTGCATAAACGCCCCCGTTTTAACATTTACCATGAAACATTTGACACCAGCCTATTTGACCTTAATTTGCCTTAATTTGACCTTTATTTGACCTTAATTGTGTATAGTTGTTCCGTCGCGTCCGTAGCGGCTCCTTCCTATCCCGCAGGGATATCTTGATTAATGTTGTGATAAGTTGTTTCCAATTTAACCATCCGCATGGCCAGAATGCCTTTAGGCGTTCTCTCCTTTACTCCTCCCCTCCTTAGAATAGCTAACGCCTGCTAAGGACTCTCGCCTCTTCAAAAAGTTTTCTTAACTCTTAATTCTTAACTCTTAATTAAATAAGGCTAAAGCCTACTCTCGACCCTTCAAATAGTTTTCTTAACTCTTAATTCTTAACTCTTAATTAAATAAGGCTAAAGCCTACTAAGCCCTTCAAAATACATTACCAACACTTCCCTAATTCCGTAAAAATGGCTACTTTTGCATCGTTATATCGAATGAACGCAACAAGGGCAAAAACAATTCGGCCCTTATCATAACAACTAAATCACAATGAAAAAACTACATTCACATTTGATAGCACCGCTTCTTTGCTGCTGTATCGTTGCCTTCTTCACTTCCTGTTCCAAGAACTCCACAACGAAGAACGACATCCCCGAATATACAGGAATACCACTCGTCATTCTCGATACCGACATCGGTTCTTCCACTGACGACCTCTTCTCTCTCGAAATGCTCTACCACTACGAGGAACTGGGACGCTGCCGGCTATTGGGCGTGGTGGTGGACCGTGAAGGTGAGGACTGCGCAGCATGCGCCGATGTGATGAACA
Organism: Bacteroidaceae bacterium; assembly: GCA_017509605.1. Lineage (GTDB taxonomy): Bacteria > Bacteroidota > Bacteroidia > Bacteroidales > Bacteroidaceae > RUG11857. The sequence goes on from JAFWPH010000012.1 coordinate 78,371, forward strand.
CTTATTTCGGTCATCCCGATGTGCCCATCGGACTGGTGCGCGAGGGCATCAAGAACCCTTCGGTTTGGATCAACTACAAGGCCTTGCCTACTTACAAGCTGGAGAACGGACAACCTATGTTCAAACATAGTGTCACTAACTACTCCACCTTGCCTGACGGATGGCAACTCTACCGCAAGTTACTCGCCACTCAGCCCGACCGCAGTGTAAGCATCTGCTCTACAGGGTTCGTCACTTGTTTGGCTCAATTGCTTCTGTCCGAACCCGATGAATACTCTTCTCTGACAGGCGTGGAACTCGTGCGCCAGAAAGTGAAATGCGCTTACGTCATGGGAGGTATTTTCGGCGAAGCCATCGAGCCTGACTACAATTTCGGACAAGGTATTTCTTTCGCAATGGATTTCTTCCGTCTTTGGCCCAAAGATGTCGATATCGTCTTTTCACCCGCTGAGGTGGGCGACCCCATCGAATATGTACCTGAACAGGTCATCAGCGACATTGCCTGGACCGACATCCATCCCATCAAGCAGGTCTATTTGACTTGCAACTGCAACACGGGACAGAAGATGTGGGACCCCATGACCGTTATTCACGCCCTTGAGGGAGATGCGTTGTTCAACATCTCAGGACGTGGCACAGCCACCATAACCCCCAATGCCGAGACCATTTTCACACCATCTGCCTCTGGCAACTGCCGTTACCAAAAGCCTGGCACTGCCGAGTGGAACTCCGTCATACTCCAGATGATCAGAAGCTTCAATATGAGCCACTGAGCCTTAAGTGCATCAAGTGACTTGTCACGCCTTCCACGCTGTAGCCTCCACAGAAGCTACGAAAAATACCCTTCTTGAAAGATGACAACGAGAACAGTCAGCTATTCCTATAGTCCCAAGGGCTTTGCCCTAAATGATTCTTAAAGTAAATTGACAATAATACACAAAAGTATGAGACTCTTAATCGTTGCTGTTGCCACAGCCTTTGCACTGGATTTGCCAGCCCAACCACACGATTGGGAAAATCCGCAAGTGGTAGGCATCAACAAACTACCCTACCATGCCACGTTGCAACTGCCTTCGCTCGAAAGGCAATGTCAGGAAATCATCTCGCTCGATGGCCAGTGGCGCTTCCATTGGTCACCAAGCCCCGAGCAGAGACCAAAGGATTTCTGGCGTATTCACTACGATATCAGTCAGTGGGACTACATCACCGTTCCTGGAAACTGGCAGATGCAGAACTACGGCAAGCCTATCTATACTAACTCCAAATATCCCTTCCAGAAGAATGCACCCAGCGTGACGAGCGAGCCTCCACGCGAGTGGTATGCATATCAACATCGCAACCCAGTGGGATCCTATGTTACCTTCGTCAATGTTTCTCGCGAGATGCTGAATAAAAATCTCATTTTACATTTCGGCGGCGTGAAGTCGGCCATGTATGTATGGGTAAATGGACAACGAGTGGGCTACAGCCAAAACCCGACATCTCCTGCTGAGTTTGACGTGACACGTTTCATGCACGAGGGTGAAAACCGCTTAGCAGTGGAAGTCTACCGATGGAGCGACGGATCCTATCTTGAGGACATCGATATGTGGCGACTGAGCGGCATCTTCCGCAGCGTGCAACTGTGGGTACGACCACTCATCCACATTAGTGACTACCACCTGACGACCGACATCGCACCCGACTACAGCCAGGCAACAGTGACAGCCGACGTTGAACTCTGCAACACAACCGGCAAGTCTGTCAAAGACCTCTCCGTGGTATTCATACTCGATGGAAAGGAAAATTTAGGGTTTCTGAAAAGACTGGCAGCTGGCGACACTACTCGCATTCAAGTCAACTGCCAACTGTCATCACCAAATCTCTGGTCGGCAGAGAAACCTCATCTCTACCCCGTAGCCATTGAGTTACGCGACCGTAAAGGCAACCTGGTAGAGCACTTCGACTACCACCTCGGCATCAAGAAAGTCGAAATTGTGGGCGAGGTATTCAAGATCAACGGAAAAAACGTCAAACTAAGGGGCGTCAATCGTCACGAACATCATCCGCGCACAGGGCGATATGTCGACGATGCAACCCACGAGCTTGACATCCGACTGATGAAGCAGTGTAATATCAATTTCCTGCGTACATCCGTTTATCCCAACACACCCCTGCTTTATGAACTTTGTGACCGCTACGGAATCTATGTCATGGACGAAGCCTATAACGAGAGCCACGGCTATGGCATCGGCAATACACAATTAGGCGATGACCCCATATGGGAAAAGGCTCACGTGGACAGGGCCGCATCGCTGGTGCTGCGCGACCGCAACCATCCAAGCATCATCCTTTGGAGCCTGGGCAACGAGGCCGGCAGCGGCCGCAATGCAGAGGCGATGTACGATACTATTCGTTCCCTAGATACCACGCGACCAACCTTCTACGACAGCGACCGCCGCTATTCGGCCATCTACGACGACAGCTACCTCTATCCCGAAGAAATGCAACGCGTAGCACAGAAAGTCAGCGACCGTCCTTTTATGATGCGCGAGTATGCCCACAGCATGGGCAACTCCACAGGCAACCTGCAGGAGTATTGGGACATTATCTATGCCGATTCCAGCATCTGTGGCGCTGCCATCTGGGACTGGGTAGACCAAGGTCTGGCCAAGCCCATCGACAACTCGCCATTGCGCCATTCGTCGGAACTTAAGCTGCAACCTGACGAATTCTGGGCCTTTGGGGGCGACTTCGATGACCACCCCAACGACGGCTGCTTCCTCATAAATGGCATCTTAGCACCCGACCGCACGCCTCATCCGCAATACTACGAGGTGCAGCATGTCTATGCGCCCCTGCAGTTTGTTGCGGCTGAGACACCACAGAAGCCACGCGTCCTTGATGCAGTTCGTGTCATTAACCGCGACTTCTTTACCTCACTTGACGAATACGATTACACCTACACGCTGCTCATCGATGGAAAAGTAGCCAAAGAAGGGGCGTTGCAACTCAACAATGACAGCCTTCTTTTGCCAACTTGCCCAGTACAGGATGGCGAGGTGGCGATGAACATTTATGCACGCCTGCGCCAAGCAACACTCTGGGCAGAAGCAGGCTACGCTATCGCTCATGGACAGTTCATCCTGCACGACTATGATTATGACAAAGCATCACGCCCTACAGATTATTCCGGTTCTATCAAGAGCACGAAGACCTCAGTCCGTCGCACCACTGATGGCATTGTTGTTAATGGTGCCCATGGAGCAGCTGTCATCGACAATACGGGTGCACTCATCAGTTGGAAGAAGGATGGAAAGGAGTTGCTCGAAGCACCCCTGGTGCCTTCATTCTGGAAACCTGAAAACGACAACCAGGCTGCGGCCAACTTCGCACAACGAACATCAGTCTGGAAAGAGGCAGCAACCAAACGAACAGTAGGTAACATCCGTGCAGAACGCACAGACTCTGACGTGGTTGTTACCTGCCCTATGAGACTCCCCATCGGTGCCGACTACACCCTTACGTATCGTTTTGCACCTAAGGGACACATCCAGATTCTTGCTGACTACCAGCCAACGGAACCCGTAGGCAGCCTGCCCGCGATACCTCGCTTCGGTATGCAGATGCGCCTGACATCAGATTTCACGCAGATTGCCTACTATGGGCGAGGTCCCTGGGAAAACTATCCCGACCGCAAGCATAGTGCCATGCTCGGATACTACCAAATGCCACTCAGCGAATTTGAGACGGAATACATCCATCCGCAGGATAATGCCAACCGTTGTGACGTACGCTGGTTCAGCCTGTCATCACCTTCTTCAACCATCAGCATCCATGGCAGGCAACCTCTCTGCATCAGTGCCTGGGACTATGGTGAAGAGGATCTCGGACCGCTTCATCCCCACGAAGTGCCACGTGGCAATTTTGTCTGCGTGAATATCAATCTGAACATCCATGGGGTGGGAGGCACCGACACCTGGGGCAAGCGTACCCTGCCACAATATACCATCGACGGCAACCAATCGTACCATTTCGGCTTCACGCTCACGGCTTCGACCAAATAGATTCCGTTCACGCTGACTAATCCTAAAGACCGAAGACTAAAAGCAAGAAGTAAAAAGGCCTACCAAAGGGAATCTGCATTTCCGGCACCGTGACCAATCTCGACGGAGAGTTCACGCTGGAAGGCGTCAACTCGGGCAAACTTAACATTTCGTTAAACTCTTTGTTTCTTACCTTTTCTTGCTCAGGTCAAGAGTTTGTCATACTTTTGAAGGCAGTTATAAGGATTTAACCAAAAAACACGATAAATCATGAACAGAAAACACAATTGGAAAGCGTTCGGCGCAGCATTGGCACTGATGCTCACAACCTTGCTTGGAACCTCATGCAACTCGGGCAATAGCAACTCGGGCAAAAACACTACAGACAATCTGAAAACTACTGACACCACAATCCAGGAACCGACCGAGATGACACAAGAGGAACTGGAAGGACTGGCGAAAGCACTGCCCAAGTATAATGTGGTCAGCAATTTCCACGAAGGACTTGCCGTTGTATGCAACAGGGAAACCGACCTCTACGGCTTCATCGACAAAACAGGAAAAGAAGTCATCCCATGCCAGTATCGCTACATCTCATGCGATTTCAATGATGGTGTAGCTATCGTCACAAAAAACGATGACCAGGAAATCATCATCGACAAGACTGGCAAGGAGATAGCTCAGTACAACTACGGCTACCACCAAAGATTCAAAGAGGGGCTGTTAGCCTTTGCTGTGTCTAATGAGTCGGACATGGAAGGCTATATGGATACCAATGGCAAAGTGGTCATAGCTCCCACTTACGAAATGGGGTATTGCAACGGCCCTTTCGTCACTGACTTCAGTGAAGGACTGTGCAAACGAAATGACAAAGAAAACGACAAGTCTTTCTTCATTGACAAGACTGGCAAGAAGGTCTTTGAGTGCGAAGGGGCTGCCGAAGACTTCCACGAAGGACTGGCAGCAGTGGTAAGAAACCTCGGAGACAGTGAAGACGACTTCACACTACGCACTGGATTTGTAGATAAAAAAGGCACTGAAGTCATTCCTTTCATCTTCAAACACACTGGACAATTCAGCGAGGGCCTCTGCTGGGCGGAGACCGACGACGCCATTGGATTCATCAACCGCGAAGGTAAGTTTGTGATTACCGGCGACTACAAGACCATCGTCTTGGAAGAAGGCATGGAATGCGGCGAAAGTCCACTCTGCCCCACCTTCAGCGAAGGACTGGCATGGGTGTGCAACAAAGACGGCAAGTTCGGCTACATCGACAAGACGGGTAAGGTTGTCGTTCCCTTCCGCTATGAGCCATGGGTAGAAGATGATATGTTTCTTCAGGGACCTTGCTACGACTTCCACGGAGGTCTCGCACGTGTCTGGGACAAAAACACACAGAAATACGGATACATCGACAGAACGGGCAAGGAAGTGTTCCCCTGCCAATTCGACGAGGCTGAAGACATCAGCGAAGGCATCGCTGTCGTAGGAATTGACGCAAATTACGGCTTCATTGACGCCAAAGGCAACTGCACACTCAAACGATAAATATTGAACATTGAACATTGGCTTCGCCTAAAACGTTATCGCTCAGCAAGCTAAAGCCTAGAGCCTAAAGCCTAAGGCCTAGAAAAACGCAACGCTCGCATAGCGTTGAGCACTGCCAGAACCGTGACACCTACATCAGCGAACACGGCCATCCACATTGTGGCTAAACCGAAGGCGGCCAACACCAACACGGCAACTTTCACGCCTATAGCAAAGGCGACATTCTGACGGGCAATGCGGATGGTACGTCGGGCAATACGGATGGCTGTGGCCAGTTTCGTGGGCTGGTCATCCATCAGCACGACATCGGCTGCCTCAATAGCGGCATCTGAACCCAGTCCGCCCATCGCGATTCCCACATCAGCACGGGCCAGCACTGGCGCGTCATTGATGCCATCGCCCACAAAAGCGAGGGCTCCATGTCCTGCCGTTTTACCACTTGTGATTTCCTGTCCGCCTGCCGTTTCATGCAACAACCGCTCTACCTGATCAACCTTATCAGCAGGTAGCAACTCTGCATGGAACTCATCCAAATGCAACTCCTTTGCAACAGCCGCCGCCACCTCATGACGGTCGCCTGTGAGCATCACCGCTCTGCTGACTCCCAACTCCTTCAACTGACGAATCGCATCGGCACTGTCGGCTTTCACACTGTCGCTGATAACGATATGGCCAGCATAATCACCACCGATGGACACATGGATGACCGTGCCGACATCACCGTGAGGACAGTCGGGCGTCTGGATCCCTTTCAACGCCATCATCTTCTGATTGCCAACACACACTTCCACTCCTTCCACTCTGGCACGGATACCGTGACCCGCTATTTCCTCTATGTCTGTAACGGAACAACCATCAGTGGCCTCATCAGGATAAGCATCACGAAGGGCAACACTGATTGGATGGGTGGAGAAATGCTCCACATGAGCCGCCAAGTGCAACAGATGACGGGCATCATAGCTCTCGGGGTGGACTGCGGTGACAGCAAACTGTCCGTGAGTCAGCGTTCCAGTCTTGTCAAACACCACCGTCTGAACCCTTGACAGCACATCCAAATAGTTGGAACCCTTAACCAGAATACCTTTGCGAGAAGCGCCACCTATTCCACCAAAGAATGTCAGGGGAACGGAGATAACCAGCGCACAAGGACATGAAACAACCAAGAAGATAAGAGCACGGTGAATCCACGTGGTCCAACCACCCACAAACAGCGGAGGAAGCACAGCCAAGGCAAGTGCGGCGAAAACCACAATGGGGGTATAGACGCGGGCAAAACGAGCGATGAACGTCTCGCTCTCTGACTTGTGCTCACCAGCATTCTCCACCAGATTGATAATCTTCGAGACAGTGCTCTCACCATAGTTCTTGGAGGTGCGGACACGCACAAGGCCTGCAAGGTTGACACAACCAGAAATCACCTCGTCACCGACCGACACATCACGAGGCGCGCTCTCGCCCGTCAAAGCAACGGTGTTAAGGCTCGTGGTCCCTTCGATGACCACACCGTCAAGAGGAACACGCTCGCCCGGACGAATGACAATGGTCTCACCCACCTGCACTGCATCAGGACTCACACTGAACACCTGACCTTCACGCTCCACATTGGCAGTGTCGGGACGGATCTGCATCAGATGAGCTATGCTCTTGCGACTCTGACCCTCGGCATAACCCTCAAACAGTTCCCCAACCTGGAAGAAGAGCATAACAAAAACGGCCTCGGCAAACTCGGTTTCTGCTCCAGGCATGAAACCGATAGCCAAGGCCCCAAGAGTAGCCACAGACATCAAAAGATGCTCATTGAAGGCATCACCATGCACCAAACCCTCAACAGCTTCATGCAACGTCTCGTGGCCGATAAGCAGATAGGGAACGAGATAGATGAGCAACAACTGCCAAACGGGAAGCGACCAGCGGTGTTCAATAAACGCAGCAGCGCCTAAAAGCAATGCTGTCAACACAATCAGCAGCAACTGCTTCTTCAGACCGCCGTGCTCATGATGGTGGTGCTCGTGGTGGTGCTCGTGATGATCCTCATGGTGATGCTCATGGTGATCCTCATGGTGATGCTCATGATGTTCGTGTGAGCAACAATCCTTGTCGTGATGATGATGATGTTCGTGTGCCATTGTCTAACCTTTGTTTTTGATTTACGCTGCAAAGGTACGACATCTTTCATGCAACTCAGTTGCAAAGTGGCATCACAACAAGCTAATCCACAAGTCTCCAACAATACCCTAACTCGTAGGCAGCACTACTTGAAGATTTTCTGTGCAAAGAGTGTGAGGTAGATGCGCCAGTTGCGCCAGATATGGCCACCGTCGTTCTCGTAGTACTCGTAGGGATAACCCTTCTCATCAAGGTATTGACGCAGTTGGCTGTTCATCTGCATCAGGAAGTCTTCCTTACCAATGGCTATCCAATAGAGTTTCGGCTTGGAGGCGAAGAGACGAGCCATCTGCTCCTCGAATTTCGGGTCATCGCGCTGCATGCGGGCAGCCGCTGACTGCAGGCCATAGTAATCGAACACCTCAGGATAGAGACGAGAGATGCCGAAAGTATGGCCACCACCCATGGAGAGACCTGTCACAGCACGTGCCTGACGCTTGGCGATGGTTTTGTAGTGGCTATCGACAAAGCGCACGATGTCCATGAAACTCTCCTCCATCGATGCTTTGGCACCACGCTGGTTGAAGGCGTTGCCATCAGGGGTGTACATGCCCTCATGCCACCATCCTGGAGCGGCGTTGCAGGTGGGGTTGCCATTAGGCATCACCACAATCATCGGAACGGCCTTGCCCTCGGCAATCAGGTTGTCCATGATCTGCGACGTTCGGCCCAAGTCACCCCATGCCGTTTCATCACCGCCATGTCCGTGCAGCAGATACATCACGGGGAAGCGCTTCTTGCCATCGTATGTAGGCGGCAGATAGACGGTCATGCGACGCTGCTGGCCAAGTGTCGGACTGTCGTACCACACACGGGAAAGGGTTCCATGTGGAACATTGTTCACCTGATAGAGATGCCCCTTGTCGTCTGTGCCTTTCGACATGATGAAGATGTTGCTCAGGGTTGAGATATCGCGGTTCACATAACTGTTGGCCGGGTCGATGAACCGCTGACCGTCAACAGACAGACTGTAGGAGTAAAGCTCAGGGGCGAGCGGGCCGGTGGTCACTGTCCACACACCGTTCTCTTGCTTCGTCATGGGCAGGTTTTGCGAGCGGATCTCCTCAAAGTCACCACGTACACTCACCTGCTGGGCTGCCGGGTCATAGAAGTTGAAAGTCACTGTACCGTCGGCATTCACTACGGGCGAACTCACGCGTGGACGCTGGCCCAAGGCCTGCTGTCCGAAACTGCTGATGGCCAAGCAACAGCAGCAAAACAAAGTCATTAATCGTTTCATTATCATTTAGGTAGTTAAGTTATAAAATTTGTTTTTCATCGCAAAGGTAATCATTGTTCACCGTATCAACAAAAATAAGAGAAACAAATGACGGACATGATGCAAATTTGGCGACAAACTAAGAATGGCGTCCTTTTTCATTTCTGAAGAAAAAACGCCAAACTTCATTATTTAGACGGAGGCCCCGTATCTATGGTATTAAACGGGATTTGTATGCATCCCTAAAGACTAATCTTATTGATTTCGCCCAGAGCGTCCTCGCTCTTATCGATGGCAGAGAGGACATCGAAGACACGGTCGCTCCAACCTGCGATGAGATACACATCGGGTTCTACGATGCGCAGAGGGAGCTGTCCGTAGCCAGCGAGGTCGAAGAGATAGAGCTTGGCATCGGGCACCATCTGCTTGTAGCGGTGCCAGGAGTTCTCAAAGGTCTTATCACGCCCCGTGCTGTCCCACATCTGCATATCGGTGAACATCATCACCTTGTCCATCTCCTTCTTCTGGCTGATGAGCCAGTCGATGACCTTATAACCATTAGTGCTGAAACCTACGGTGTTAGCCAGCCTCTCCAACTGGCGGGTAGCCATCAGGATGTTGTCGTTGGGCATATTCACCACTCTCCAGGTGTCGCCAAATATTCCAGCTACGACCTGCTTGCAGCGGTTGCGGAGCAACATCGACAGCAAGAGACCTATATCAAAGTGACGAACAGTGCTCTTCAGGCTTATAGATGACCACATTGAACCGCTGACATCGGAAGCCAGCAAGACGCGTGTGTTCTCGTCGAAGCCTTCAATGTTGCTTGCAGAGGCCTTGACGGCGGCCTCCAAGGCATTCATCAGTGTTGCGGTGTGGCCGGAATCCACCTTCTCAATCTCGCGGTAGGCAGACAGATAGCGGAAGGGCAACTGCTTGGACTTCGCCACCTGCTGGGCATCAGCAAGGCGGTTGGCCACCTTCTGCATCTCGAGGAGGGAGATATCGGCCTGGAGCATATTTCGCAGGTTGCGCATCAGAGCCATATAACCCATCTTGCCGCTGTTCACCAGCTCTTCCCACTTCTGGCGGAAAGCCTCTCTCTTCAGCTCGTCGGAGTCGAACTGCTGCTGACCGAGTGCAGAGAGTTCTGTTTCCCAAGTATAAGGAGTCTCCAACTGGCCGTTCGCAATCTTGTCGAAAAGCGCCTGCTGCTCTTCGTCCTTGGCCTTGGGGTGAACGAGGAACAATGCGTCGCGGAGCTTCACCTCGAGATTATCGCGGTCGTACTTGGCGAACTGGTATTCGTCAAATCGGTTGAATGCACGCTGCAAACCGTTCTGAATCTGGCGCGACAACTTGCCCAGCTTCTTGCGTGGGTCGGTGGAAGGGTTGCGCCACTGGTAGCACATCAGCAACTCCATAATCTCGTCGGCACGAAGCACTGTCTTCTCCACGGCACGGGCCACAAGGTCGTCGCCATTGTGTACCTTTGCCAGTTCAACCAGGAGGAGCAGTGGAACGCTGCGGAGATTCATCACTGTGCGTGTATATACTGCGAGACGTGCCACAAACTCTGGAGACACCTTCTTGACAAGCTTTGCAATACGGTTGGTACGCTCGTCCTGCTTCTCGTAGAAAGTATCGCTGAGCGATGCAGTCACTACGGCAGAGTAGAGTTCCAACTCAGGGGTCATCGCGTAAGCGTTGGCGCCCTCGTAGTTCTTCTCGGTATTCTGTTCTCTCAACATAGAATTGTACTTCATTTTCGTTACTTGTTAAATTAATTAGTTATTCATCATGTACATAAAAGGAAACGGTGCGACAGGCATAGAGAGTCATGAATCCCTCGATTATCAGTCGAGTGCTTTCTGACGTAGCTAATGAAGTATCTCTCTACTACGGCAACCGTTTTTGGTAAGCAGAAGCGACAGGCGGGCAACAGGCGGGAGTCTCGCAAAGATTTTTGAGAAAAACCAGTAAAAACCCTCCCTCATGGTGGAGCGAAGTATCTGTCATCCTACGGCATTCTGCGTTTTTTTGTTGCGGGGGCAGGACTCGAACCTGCGTCCTCAAGCTTATGAAACTTGCAAGCTACCAACTGCTCCACTCCGCTGTATGAAGCAAGGCTACTAGCGAAAAGACACAGTCATTGCTCTGCCCACTGAGCTACATGGACGAATCCACGGCTGGATTTGAACCAGCGACCCCTGGCTTAAGAGGCGAAGTAAGTCTTATCTACGGCACTTGCTTATAAGATGTGAGGCGACAAGCGGTGAGGGTTCTAAACTACACCAGCGAACTGGTGGCAGGAATCGAACCTGCACTTTCGAATCTGCTATCCGACGTTCAACCATTACGAAGTATTCCTCTCCTACGGCACTCACTTTTTTATTAAAAAGGTGGGGTGCAACGGTCGAAAGCGGACTTTTGGGAAAACCCAACGTTGGTTATCAGGAACTGAATCCTGCACCTTCTACGGTTTATCAAACGAAGTAACCCCTCACTACGGCAACCACACCTAAATTATACATCTTTCGGAAGTAAAAATGGAAATAGAAATGGAAGTAAACTCGCTACGCTCTTGGGAGTTATGTGCTTTGCACAGGACGATAGCATTTAATTGCTGTAGTATTGTCCAGCACGAAAGTGCTTAACTTCCAGCCAGCACTGCTGGCTTAACTCCCTATTTAACTTCATTTTATAACTTCCGAAACTTCAGTAAATTATACTTTTCTTTCAAAGAACGCTTTCGTTTTTCTGGTTGCAAAAGTAAAATGCCACTACGCAATGTATTTGCGTAAATCAAAAAATTTTCAGAAAAAGGTGAAAAAAACGACTTTACGCAAATAGGTTGCATAGTTAGTGCCTATCTTTGCTTTTGCTTTGAATATAAACCTAATTTGAGATGAACAATTTTGATGTTATCCGTCAGGACGGCAGGCTCCTTTACGAGTATATCCGGGGAAGTCACCTCTACGGACTCAACAATGAGGACAGCGACATCGACACCAGCGGTGTCTATGTCTGCACACGTGACGAACTGTTCAGCTGCTTCGGCTACTCGCCCCAGGTGACTGACAGCCGCCACGACAACACATGGTATGAGATAGGAGAACTGGTCCGTCTGCTTCTGAAATCCAACCCCACGGTGCTGGAAAGCCTCTTTGTGCCGAGGGACAAAGTAATCGGTGACATTCATCCCATCATGCAGATGGTCATCGACCAACGAGACCAGTTCATCAGCAAGCAGTGCTTCAATCCTTTCTTCGGCTATGCCAAGTCGCAGATAGAGAAGGCATGGGGACTGAACAAGAAGATTGTCAATCCTGTGACCGAACGCCTGACGCCATACGATTTTATCTATACTTTCAAGGGGCAGGGTAGCACGAAGTTCAGCGACTGGCTCGACAATCGCAGTATGCATCAGGAGTTCTGCGGTCTTGTCAACGTGCCCAACATGCACGACATCTATGGCGTGTATTATGACTTTGGAGCGCACACCGCCGCTTATCCGGACTGGAGAGAAGACGGGCGGTTTCTATCTTTCTGCCAAGAATATTATGGAGACACGGAAAAGGTCGCTGTCATCGAAAGACTGTCAAAGATGGTGCCGATAGGCTATCGTGGTGTCATCAAGAAGGATGCCAAGGCCGATGAGATACGACTCTCCTCCATTGACGACAAGCACACTCGTCCGATGTGCTTCATCTCCTACAACCAAAGTGGATACTCCATGCATTGCCGTCAATATGCGGAATACCAGATATGGGTGAGCAACCGCAACCCGAAACGCTATGAGTCGAACCTTGACAAGAACTACGACTCGAAGAACATGATGCACTGCTTCCGGCTGATGCACATGGCAGCGGAGATAGCGGAGGGTAAGGGAGTGATACTGCAACGCACCGAGGACAGGCAGTTCCTGATGGATGTGCGCAACCACAAGTTCGAATACGAGGAAATCATCGAGATGCTGGAACGTGATAAGGAGCGGATGAACCATCTGATGGAACAGTCCACCATCCGTGAGAAGATTGACACGGACTTTGTCAATAACCTGATGATAGAGATTCGGAAACAACAATTCAGAATGTAATATGAAGAAACTTCCATTTGACATTAGGCAGACCTGTCAGATTATCGTGTTCATCGGCATTCAAGCCAGTGGAAAAACCACCTTCTTCAAGCAATGGTTGGCTCCTCATGGTTATGTCCATATCAATCTTGACACTCTACGCACACGTCCCAGGGAATCGCTGGCCATCCAGGAGTGTTATGACCGTGAACAGTCGTTCGTCGTCGACAACACCAATCCTGAGAAAACCGATAGGGAGAGGTACATTCAAGATGCCAAGGCGCATGGCTATGAGGTGATAGGCATTTTCTTTCAGAGTATAGTGAGAGACTGCATTGTCAGGAATGATATGAGAGAGAAAAAAGTCCCCGTGAAGGCAATCCCCTGTACACAAAACAAATTACAGCTGCCCAACTATGCTGAAGGATTTGATAAACTCTATTTCGTGAGAATAAAGGATATTGATTTTTTAATATCAGAATGGAGGGAATGAAACATGGACTTTAATACACTTGACAAACTGATGAGACGTTTCGAGCAGTCACTGGATAGGACCATGCTCAATGGGATTTATATGGTGGCTAGACTAGACGGGCATGGATTCACGCGCCTTACCAAGAAAGAATGGAATCTGGAGAAACCTTTTGACATTCGGTTTCGTGATGCCATGATAGAAACCACAAAGCATTTGATGGATTGTGGTTTTCGCATGATCTACGGCTACACGCAGAGTGACGAGATATCTCTTCTATTCCATTTGAAAGACAACACTTTTGGCAGAAAAGAGAGAAAACTGTTGTCTATACTTGCAGCAGAAGCATCTGTGGCGTTTTCTATGCAGACAGGCAGAGCGGCTGTATTCGATAACAGACTTGTTCCTTTGCCAACAATGGAAAACGTGGTGGACTATTTCAGATGGCGGCAGGAGGATGCACACCGTAATTCCCTAAACTCACACTGTTATTGGAAATTACGCCAGGAAGGTGTCTCTGCAGATGAAGCACAAGAGCAACTAGCAGGAATCTCCAATAGTGAGAAGAATGAACTTTTGTTCTCGAGAGGCGTCAATTATACTGATTTACCTTCATGGCAGAAACGAGGCGTTGGTATGTTCTATCGTGATGATGATAGGCAAGGCTTCAATCCTATTACTAAAGAAACTACATCTTATAAAAGACGCATGCTATGTGTAGAGATGGAATTGCCGATAGGACAAGAGTATTCCAAATTGATTAACACGGTCGTTGAGGATTCAAATAAAGGGGATTAGAAACAATAGATTTTGATGTAATCAAAAATGGGGAAAGGCTGCTGTATGAGTACATACGCAGCAGCCTCCTCTTTGAGAAAAACGAAATTATCGCAAACCAACTGATGCTGGTGGCATCATTCATCGTAGAAAAGATGGAAGTTGGCCACGGCAATAATGCCCTTGCGGAGCATGTCGAGCGGGAAACTCTCGTTGGGCGAATGGATGGCGTTTGCTTCCAGACCGAACCCCATCAGGATGGTCTTCGTGCCCAGCACCTGCTCAAAAGTGGCGATAATGGGGATACTGCCTCCTCGACGCACGGGTAAAGGACGCTTACCGAACGCTAACTCGAAACCGCGCTCAGCGGCCTTGTAGGCTGGCAACGATATAGGGCAGACATAACCCTCGCCACCATGCAGGCATTCCACTTTCACATGAACCCCTGGAGGAGCGATGCGTTGCAGATGCTCAACCATCAGACGGGAAATCTTCGCATTGCTCTGATGCGGCACAAGACGCGTGGACAACTTGGCGTAAGCCTTGCTCGGTATCACCGTCTTAGCGCCCTCGCCCGTATAACCGCCCCAGATGCCGCAACAGTCGAACGAAGGACGACAACTGTTGCGCTCCAAAGTGCTGTAGCCCTTCTCGCCCCACACCTCGTCAATACCGATTGCTGCCTTATACTGCTCCTCATCGAAAGGAATACGGGCAATCATCTCACGCTCCTCGGCTGGCACCTCCTCCACATCATCATAGAAACCAGGCAGGGTGATACGACCGTCTGCATCCGTTAGACTGGCTATCATCTGGCAAAGCGCATTAATGGGGTTCATCACCGCCCCACCGAAATGACCGGAATGAAGGTCACGGTTAGGACCTGTCACCTCCACCTGCCAGTACGACAAACCACGCAAGCCTGTGGTGAGTGAGGGCAACGGGGCACTCAGCATCGAGGTGTCGCTCACAAGGATGATGTCGGCCTTCAGCAACTCCTTGTGCTGCTCGCAGAACGACTCAAGGCTCGGAGAACCAATCTCCTCCTCGCCCTCCAAGATGAACTTCACATTATGCCGCAGCAAACTGTGGCTGACCAGATACTCGAAAGCCTTGCACTGAATGAACGACTGGCCCTTGTCATCATCAGCGCCACGGGCATAGATGCGTCCGTCACGGATTTCTGGCTCGAAAGGGTTGGAAGCCCATTGCTCCAACGGTTCAACTGGCATCACATCATAGTGGCCATAGACCAATACAGTCTGCGCAGAGGGGTCAACAATCTTTTCGGCATAGACCATCGGATTGCCATCAGAAGGCATCACCTCGGCACGGTCGGCTCCTGCTGCCAACAACAACTCGCACCATCGGCGAGCACAACGGACCATGTCCTCCTTGTACTCACTTTGTGAACTCACACTCGGTATGCGGATCAGGCTATAAAGCTCCTCCAGCATCCGCGACTCATTTTCCTCGATATATTTCTGTATCATAAAGCATTGGTTTTTTAATGGGGTCTTCTATAAATGGTCTTTCGGGGATTTTATGGAAGGTCCCTAATATGATTGCGAAGATAAGAAAAAAGACTGAACTGCACAAATAATAGCACAATACATTTTTGTGTTGTCGCATAAATACTCTATCTTTGCTTATAACATTGACCCCAACCAACACACCCGGCACTATGGAAGAGAAAAACACCAGAAAAGCAGCAGTGGCAGGACAGTTCTACCCCGCTACACGCGAAGAAGCGACCCACGAGTTAGACGGATATTTCAGCACCTTCAAGGACTGTGATAAACGCGACGACATACAAGCCGTTATCGTGCCACATGCGGGATGGGTGTTCTCGGGCGAAGTGGCCGCCTCTGCTTTCGCCCGCATCAAACCAGAGAGAACCTACGACCGCGTCTTCCTGATCGGGCCCAGTCATCAAGTTTATCTCAATGCCGCGTCGGTCGATACCGCATCAACCCACTACTCCACCCCATTGGGCGAGGTGGAAGTCGATACCGCACTATGCCAGCAACTCGCACAGGACACACAGCTCTTCAAATACGACAAAAAGGCGCACCTACATGAGCATTGTCTCGAAGTGGAACTGCCTTTCCTGCAGTACCACCTGAAGAAAATGCCACCCATCGTACCCGTCATCATCGCCACAGACGAACCCGACGCATTGGTGAAACTGGCCATGACACTCAGACCCTATTTCAACGAACATAACCTTTGGGTCATCTCATCCGACTTCAGCCACTATCCCGATTACGAGGATGCCTGCAAAGTAGATACACGCACCGCAGAGGCCATCGCCAGCGGCAACGTGCAGATGCTCGCCAACATCATCGACCGCAACGAGCGCGAGCACATCAAAGGGCTTTCTACCTGCGCATGTGGACTATCCGCTATTTTCACCCTGATGCTCACCACCCACATTGATACCACTACGAAGAATGATGCCACTACGAAGGTGGAACACATCATGTACCGCAACTCAGGCGACAGTCCGTTCGGGGAGAAGCAGCGGGTGGTGGGCTACCACTCCTTCATCGTCTATCCCGAGAAACGCCAACCGCAGGCTTTCGCACTGACAAGGGACGAGATGGGAACACTTCTGCAGATTGCAAGGGAACGCATCACATCAGACTGCAACCGACAACCCATGCCGCACATTGACATTACCGACAACCTCACCAAAAAGCTCGGTGCCTTCGTCACACTCCACAAGAACGACCAGCTGCGAGGATGTATCGGTCACTTCGGTGAAGACGTGCCACTATATCAGATTGTCGAGGAGATGGCACATGCAGCAGCCTTTGAGGACCCGCGTTTCCCAAAAGTCACAGCCGACGAACTGGAAGACATCATCATCGAGATATCCGTGCTCACACCGCTCAAACGCATCGAAAGTGCCGACGAGTTCATCTATGGCAAACAAGGCATCTATATGCGCAAGGGATACCATAGCGGCACCTTCCTGCCACAAGTGGCACATGAGGTCGATTGGACCAAAGAGGAGTTCTTAGGACACTGCGCACGCGACAAAGCGGGCATCGGATGGAATGGCTGGCGCGACGCAGAACTATACACTTACGAGGCTATACTTTTCGAGGAAGGATGAAAGAATGTCTATTTTACACCAAGTTGGACGATGGTGCTGTCCGATGCGACCTCTGTCCCCACCTCTGCCACATCAAGGATGGAGGAACGGGATTATGCCGCAGCAGAGTGAACCATAGCGGCAAACTCTACGCGATGTCATATGGACAACCCTGTTCGCTGGCCATCGACCCTATCGAGAAGAAACCGCTCTATTTCTTCCATCCTGGGGAAGAATGCCTGTCGCTTGCATGCACGGGATGCAACCTCAGATGCAAGGGATGCCAGAACCACGAAATCTCACAAGTCGCACCTCTCGACTTTGAGCATTATGAACTGACACCCGAACAACTGATAGAATTAGCCCGCAAATACCACCAAGACATCATCGCCTATACCTACACAGAACCACTCACATGGTATGAATACACGTTCGACTGCTGTCGGTTGGCACATAAGAACGGCATGAAGAACGTGTTGGTATCAGCAGGCTATGTCAACGAGGAGCCTCTACGACATCTGGCACCACTCATCGACGCCGCCAACATCGACCTGAAATATTTCAATGACCAGACCTACCGACAGATGTCCTCAGCCACTCTACCACCCATACTCAAAACACTGGAAATTCTGAAGCAACACCATGTGTGGCTGGAAATCACCCACCTGATGATTCCCGGCACAGAAACAGAGGATGAGTTCCGAGCCATGTGCGTCTGGCTTGTGGAGAATGGCTTCGCCGACACTCCACTGCACTTCTCGCGTTTCTTCCCGCGCTACCAACTCACCGAAGGGTACAGCCCCACTCCTATCGGCACACTGCAATGCGCCCGACAGATAGCAGAGCAAGAAGGCATCAAGCACGTCTTCCTCGGAAACGTCTGATTGGAAGAATGGAAAGCACTCGATTATTACGTAATAAACGTCTAAAAATGTGTATTTACACGCCTATGGCGCAAAAATGTGCAATTATTTGTGTACATTTGCTTTCGTGATATAAACGACCACGTTGAGATATGAAGAAAACACAGACCATCATCTTCCGTCTCCTGCCCCCTTTGCTGTTCATCTCTTTCTGCTTGTTCGTGTTAATCGGCATCAGAAAGGAATACCTCGTTGAGGTGGCTGGCATGACTCCCTTCTACCTGACACCCACCTATACCTCACAACTGATGAGCCAAGGCGTCTGGGGCATCGCCACCTGGTGCTCGTCTGCCATCTGCGCCTGCATGACACAACCACTGCTGGGCGCATCAATACTCACTCTGCTCCTCACACTGCTTGCCTTGCTGCTACAATGCTGCTCAAAACTGAAATGGGCGTGGGCACCTTTATGCTACCTGCCATCTTTGTTCCTGCTCGGAAACTTTACCTCCAGAGGCTATGAACTATACACGTTCAAGGAATCTGGCACAGAGTTCAACTGGCTCATCATCGCCATTGTCGTGGTAGCGTTAGCGGCATTGCTGAGATACTGGTGGACAAAACGAAGAAGAAAAACCAGCAAAACTATCGAAGCCTGTCAAACTGGTAAGACTCGTCAAACTGGGAAATCTACTCTATCCAGCAAGACCACTATCATCTACTTCGCCATTGCCCTATTGGCCATGGGCTTGATGGGCTGGCACACCTACCAACGCACATTCAAAGACGAGAACTACCGAAACATCCTGAGGATGAAACAAGCCGTGGACAAGAATGACTGGCAGAAAGTGCTCGACATCGCCCTGCAACAAAAACATGACTTGCCACCCACACGCATACAGGTATGTTACACTCGACTGGCACTCTACAAACTGGGACTAGCGGGCGAGAGCCTCTACAACTACCCCGATGGGGACTCCGATTACGCAGCGCCCACTGTCAACCAGTACCTCAGACTCATTGCCGGACCACAACTCTACTACTTCTTGGGAAAGCCCAACTATGCCTACAGATGGTGCATGGAGGACATGGTGGAATACGGACTGAGACCCCAATACCTGAGCTATATGCTCCGCGCGTCATTGCTGAACGGCGAACAAGTCCTTGCCCGAAAATACGCCCGACAACTCAATGCGCACCCGTTCTACCAAATCGACACAGAACTTGACTACAAGGCTGAGTGCAAAGCGATAGAACCGCTACTGGAGTACAACAATATCCTCGACGGAGACGGAGGACACGTAGAGGCATACTTGCTACAGAACTACGCCACCATGCGGGGAGGAACACGCCAGATGGTGACCCTCTCGCTCGACTGCGCGCTCATCCTCAAGGACATCAACGACTTCTGGCCACTCTTCATCAAGATGCTGCCAGTGTGGGAACACGAGAACGGCAACAAGATTCCACGCCACTACCAAGAGGCCGCACTGCTCTTCGCCAACCTGCAAGGCAATATCGATCTGAGTCAAGTGAACATCGATGCTGATATCAAGGAGCGTTTCGACAACCTTATCGCTGAGGCCAACGCCAACAGCCAATACGGGGACGAGTACAACGCCACACGCCTGCGACCCCTCTACGGCAACACCTATTGGTACTATTTCTTCTTCACCACAGGACTGAAAACCAACTAAACAACCCTCAATGCTCAATAATCAATGGTCAAAAATGCGATTAAGCGAGGGCAGAGCCGAACTTGTTCGAGCTATGCCGAGCGTGAGCATTTTAGGCGAAGCCAATGGTCAATGGTCAACGGTCAATGGTCAACGGTCAATTATTAATGGTCAATAATCAATAGTTAATAACTTAAGCATGCGACAATATATCCACCTCATAGCCATACTGATCCTTGCGGTATCGTGCACAGCCGAACTGCCTAAGGACTCCAAACTGGCACAAGAACCCGCTAACGTCTTCCCAGACAACAACGGAGCCACACTGCCACCCAACATCGCGCCCATGAACCTGCGCATCGACAACGAAGGGGATGACTACATCACCCATATTCATACGAAAGCCGATGCCAAAGGTATCGTGGTGAAAGGAAAGGAAACCGACATCAACACCGACCAATGGCACAAGCTCTTGCAAAGCGCTAAGGGCGATACCATCTACACCACCGTCTATGTGCGACACAATGGTTCATGGACTCAGTACCCCGAACTCAAAAACCCTGTGGCGGAAGAAGAAGTGGATCCATACATCTCCTACCGACTGATACAACCCTCATACGTGGACTATGAGGACATCTACATCTGCCAAAGACGTATGAGTGACTTCGAGGAGAAGGTCATCTACGACAACCGCGACTTCAGCGTCGATGCCTCCACTGGACAATGTGTGAACTGCCATGCCTACCAAGACTACAACCGCACAGGACGAATGCAGATGCACCTCCGACAGCACCAAGGGGGCACAATCATCATCGATGGAAAAGAACAGCGCAAGATGAACCTCAAGACCGACAGCACACTCTCGGCTGGCGTTTATCCAGCATGGCACCCTACCCTACCGCTCATCGCCTATTCAGTAAATTCCACTGGACAAGTGTTCCACACTCGCGACACACAGAAGGTGGAAGTCATCGACTATGGCAGCGACCTCATACTCTTCGACATGAACACCAACAAGGTCTATGACATCGACTGCGACCCCAATGAGTACGAGACATTCCCAGCATGGACACCCGATGGACAGACACTCTTCTTCTGTGCCGCACATTACGAACAACAGACCGACAACATCGACAACGAACTCGATGACGGTTTTGAGTCACTGCGCTACAACATCTACAGCCGAACCTACAACACGCAAACAATGAAGTTCGGCGACAAACACACCGTCCTCGATGCAACGGCCCTGAACAAAAGCGCATCCCTACCCCGTGTCTCACCCGATGGAAAGTACCTGCTCTTCACCCTTGGAGACTATGGACAGTTCCATATCTGGCACCACTCGGCAAGGCTCTGCATCATGCCCTGCGACAGTTCCGCAAACACCAGCACTTCCTCTGGCGCACCCTACACCGTCCTTGACAACCAACATGCCTCCTACCATTCATGGTCATCTAACGGAAGATGGATCATGTTCGCTTCGCGCAGATTCGACGGCAATTACTCACGGCTCTACTTCGCCTACTTCGACCAGAACGGCATAATGCACAAGCCGTTCATGCTGCCACAAAAACGCCCCACCTACAACGATGAACTCTTCCGTTCCTACAATGTACCAGAATGGATGGTGGAGCCTGTGGGAGCCAGCAAAAGCGAACTGGAGCAAACGGCACGCACCGAGGCCATACCTGCTATCTACGCTGGTTCAGCACTGACGAACCCCATGAGCAAGGAAAGGAAAAAACCAACAGTGGATGCCGTCAGCGGCGCCTCACAAGTAAGAGGAAACAAAATCAACTACTAAACAACTCCCCTCCTTTCACTCTCTCTTGCTTCTTTGCGCTTTTTTTCCTAATTTTGCACCTCGAAAACATAACAACTATGAGCGACGGCAATTTCAACCGCAGTCTGCTTCCCAAAGGGGAACTGTCAGCAGGCATCAAGGTGGGCAAAGCACAAATGAGGGCCAAGGCTGAGGAGGCGTTCAGCCAAATCCTCGCCAAGGAAGAACTCTCATGTCTGTCGGCTGAACAGAAGCAGGCATTAGAAGAACAGTTCAAACAGGCCCTACGCTAATGCAGAAGATCAATATGGACGACATCAAGACTACCAAGAAGAAGAAGATCTACTATGGAGTGGATTTCTTCAAACTCGTTTGTGCACTGCTGATTGTGTTGATGCATTCCAACTGTCGGGATCTCACCTATCCCGGGTATCGTCCTTTCGTAGCTACCTGGCTCATCTATTGGCTACCCAATCTCTCTGTTCCCTTTTTCTTCATCGCCTCGGGTTTCTTCTTTACCAAGGGACTGCAACGAAATGCCGATGACCAATGGCACTACCTGCGAAGGTATCTCTTGCGCATCTTCAAGATGTATGTCTTCTGGACCATTGTCACGTTGCCCATCGCATGGAAATGCATCGAGGCGGGACACTCAGACTACTCCATCCCCTTGCGCCTGGTCTATATCGTCCGCATGTTCCTGTTCTCGGGCAGTCTTGGCATCTATTGGTTCATCCTCTCCTTGATGTATGTGGCGGCCATGATCTACTTCACAGAACGCAAGCACTGTGACTGGCTGTTCTATACTATGGCCATAGGAATGTGGATTGTAGGTCATATCTATGAACTGAACTACACCAAGCATGCACCGACTACAAGGGACATGCTTTACCCTATCTACCTCTTCTTCGGCAGCACTCGCAACTTCTTGAACGCTGGAATGATCTTCATGGGCATCGGACATTTCTTCGCCAAACACAAAATCAACATCAGCATGCCTTGGCTGCTGATAGCGCTGTTGGCCTCTCTTGTCTTACTTCGCTACCAATGGGAATGGTTCCATATCGCCATCTCCTACCCTATCGCGGCTGGCCTTCTCTTTCTGGTTGCAAGCCGACTGGAGATGAAATGGCTCGCCAAATATTCCCTGCATGTTCGTAAACTCAGCACTGCCATCTATTTGGGACAGTTCCCTTTCCTACTGGTATTCGACATTTATTTGCGCAAAGGCACCTTGCTCGACTTCTCACTGGCAGTCCTCTTCTGCGTGGTCCTCTATATCCTGGTCATCAAGTTCCTCCCCAAGAAATGGTCCGACATCATCTACGGATAACATGGCAGCCAGACCTGTCCAACTAGTTCTTACAAGCCAGACTAGCCGAACTAGTAGAACTAGTGTAACTAGTCATACTAATATTATTATCCAAAATTGTCAATGCAAAAAAATAGCGGCGCAAATGATTTTGCGTCGCTATTATGATTAAACGGTTTGAGAAAACAAATCTTATTTTCCCTTCCAGAAGTTCTCGAGTTTTTGCTGCTTCTCAAGCTGTGCCTTGTACTCGGCGTTGGCCTTGTCGTACTCAGCGGCGCGACGTTTCACGTCGTTGATCTGGCTGATGAGACGTGAGCTCACACCCGAAATACTGGCGTCCTCCTGACCTGCGCGGCGAGCGTAGTTGAGAGCAGCATCCCAGTTCTTGGCGGTAGCGGCGCTCTGGGCGCGGAAGAGGTCACAACGTCCTGCCATGGAAGGATCAAAGCTTTCCACCTTCTGCAAGTAACCCTCAGCCTTGGAACCCTGTCCGCTCTTAGCCAAAGCGTAAACCACTTTCATGGCGATACGAGCCTTCTGCTTGTCGCTGTTGCAAAGTTCAATGGCCTTGTCGTAGTACTTGATGGACTCAGAGTGGTTGCCCTGCTTGGTGTACCACTGTGCTGTACCGATGGCGGCGTTGAAGCTTGGCTCGATTTCGAATGCATAGCGAGAAGCTGTGAAGTAGATGTCGGTGTCATCGCAGTCATTCTCAGCGAGAATATCGATAACAGAACGCAGGTAGTTGAGATCGTTCTTCTTCTCCTCCACCTTGGGGGTAAAGATCTTGATGAGCTGGTCGCGGTCAGCAGCCTTCGACTGGATGAAGTTGTTCTCTACTGCGAGCAGAGTCGGGTCGTACTGAGCCACAATTTTCTGAGCGGCTACTGTATCGGGCTCGCCATTGGCCTTCTCAAGCATCTTCTCGCAAACCTCCTTGCAGAGCAAGTAGTCCTTGAGGAACTGCTCATGGAAACCCACCTGATCGGCCAGATACTTCTGGTACGATACATCGAAGTACTTGTAGAGCACGAATCCCTCCACCTCGCGCGACGGATCATCGTTGACCAAGTTGATACCCTCTGTGAACATGTTGTAGGCATTGTCGAGCGTATAAGAAGCGTCCACACCTGGGGCATAAGTGGCATAGTCGTAAGCCTTGCGGCAGAGCACACCACCCTTGTTGGTCTTCATCTTCTCCGAAGCGAAAGAGTTGAGCTCATTCATATATTTCAGACGAGTGTCGTACATATTCATGAATTCATCGAGATACTGCTTCTTCTGGGCGGCATCAGTGGTTGCGGTAAGCAAGTTGCGCAGGATGGTTGGACCCTGGGTGTAAAGCGACACCTGTGCCATAGGAGCCTTCTCTATCACCTGCTTCCATGAATCGTAAGCCTCAGCCCAGTTCTTCAGTTTGTAAGCTTCCTGATAGAGACTGAGATTGTTGAGGGCGTTGATACTGTCCTGTCCATGACCGATGCGATCATAAACCGATGTTCCTTCGAGCTGAGCGAAGGAAGGAAGAGCAGTTGCAATAACTGTCAAAAGAGCAATGGTTTTCTTCAGTTTCATATTCTTCGTCGTAATTTAGTTAATGCATTGACATAGATAATCTATCGGGGCGAAATCTGTCACAGCGAAATGAACCTTATAGTTTTTAAACATCTTTTTCATTCTAATTAACACTCCTGCTGTGCAGTATCCATCTGCTTATTGAGATACTTCTACCCAAAAGATTTGGCAAAATTACATAATTATTCCGTAATACAGCAAGATATGTCATAATTATTAACGAAAAATAGTATTTGTGGGAGTCACATGGACGTATTTTTGCATTTTTTGATTGTTTTACAGCCACACTCAAATGCGCATCCTCTTCCATACCCATCGGGGCAGCAATCGCCACAAACCTACAAGTGTCCGATAACGCCAGTCTATCACTTTCACATCGTCCTCATGCACGAGAGACTTGATGATACTCCCAGCCACATCAGCAACTGACATCAGCATCGGATAAGCGGGACTTTCACCCAGAAGCGGTGTATCGACAAACCCAGGACGGATGTCGGTGAAGCGGATGTCATGTCCTTGCTGGCGGGCGAGCTGTTCTAAGGCTTCGATATAGTTGGCCTGGAAGGCTTTTGTGGCTGAGTATGCTGGCGCTGGACCAAGTCCTTTGGTGCCGGCTATAGAACTGATGACAGCAATATGCCCCTTCCCTTGCTGCTCAAAGTAATGGTAAGCCCAGTTCATGGCCCGTGTGAAACCCAAAGCGTTGGTGCGGACAGTCTCCTCCTCCGTCTGCAACACGAGCTGACGGTTCTGGCTGCCTATGCCGGCCGCATGAAGATAGATATCTATGCCCCCTGTGCGATCAGCAAGCTGCTGTAGGCGTGCGCAGGCATCCTCCGCCAAGATATCCACAACAGCATATTCCACCCTCGACGGTTCAATGGCCTTGAGCGACACCAATGGCGCTTCCCTGCGGGCGGCTACACTGACCGTCCAACCCATGTTGATTAGCTGTCGGGCTACCTCTTGGCCGATGCCAGAGGAGGCGCCGAGTATCAAGATTCTGTTATTTTGCTGTGATTCCATCAATACAATAGTATCTTCTCGAAAGCCAATAATCAAAATTGCGATTATTGGTCAATGGTTAATGGTCAATGGTCAATGACCCTACAATTCCCCGGCTTCTATCAGCAAGATGCAGCGTTCTGTAAGGCGGTCATCCACATCGGGATCATACTCTTTTTTGAGGCTGGCACCGAAGAGAGAAGCGAAAGTGTTCCACATAGTCGCCTTGAAAGAACCGATATACTGCTTGATGAGTTGGTAGGAAGTGTCGCCCGTCTGACGGTCAATCAACTTGATGAGCAGTTTGCCTTGGGCGAAGGTCAGTTTCTTCAACTGAGGTGTGTATTTCGCCTTTAGTTCCTTCTCCATCTTCTTCATATACTCGTCTTTGGCTTTCTTGTCGGGTAGGGAGTCCATATGGGCCACGGTGGCGTCGATGGTGCGCTTGATATCCACAGCGATAGGATAGACTTTCTTGATGTTGTTGACCAGCTTGTAGTATTTCTGGACCTGTTTCTTGTTCTTCAGGATCAAAGGCTTGAAGATATAAACATCGCTGAGCACAAACCAAGGAATCATCTCTCCCTCGTATTCCACCACACCGGCATATCCGATGCCGTGGCGGAAGATGGGAGGGCCTGTCAGTTCCTCCATGTCCTCAATTTGTATCTGCTGGGCTTTTGCCTGCATATCGCAGGACAGGAGAAACAGAAAAAAGACGATTATTTTAACACCCAATTCTTTCACGTTGCAAAATTAGCCAATAATAAGAGAACTGGCTATATTTCAATAGTTAAACCTTTAGAACAAAATGTTAAAATAGAAAAATAGAAAAAAGGTGGTGGAACCACGTCCACCACCCTCTTTATGAACACTGGGAAAACTTGGGAAGTCGTATTTAATACTTCAACACCAGCGGTTTCTTTACTTTCTGTGCATAGTCGCTCAAGTACTTCTCCCAATCAGCGAGCGTTTGGAAAGAGGTCTCAGGATTGTTGCTCCATCCGCTGCCAAAATAGTAAGTGTAGCTGCCACCAGGCTTCAGGGTCGTGACACCAAGAAGATGTCCCAAGGCACCGTTTCCGCGGTTGGGCTTGTCTTCTTCGGTGAACTGCTGATACTTGATGGCGCTCATCTTCTCAGGATAGACAGCGCCCACATAAATGCGGCCGAAGGTCTTGTTGTAGAGTGGACGGTACTTCTCCTGAAACTGCTTGCTGTCGCCCAAGTCTTCATATCCCATATATCCTGCACTCTCGTTGATGACGAAGGCCATAGGGTTTTCCTCATGCACCACAATGCCTGTGGCGATGGGATTGGCCTTGGACAGCCCGCTGAACGACACTGTGGCCTTGTTGAGGTGCGAGCCGGCGTCGAGCGAGATGATACGGGTCTCCACCACCTCTACACCATCCACGTGCTCAGGATTGTAGGTAAGACGGAAAGTGAAGCGCAGAGGGCCATTGTCGAGAATCTCCACGGTCTTGTAGCAATAAGGATAGACGATGTCGGTGCCTCCGTTCTCCAGCAAGGCATTGGTGCCGCAACCCAGCGTGGGACCCACCTTGTAGCAATCCTGGCCAGTGCCGTGGTCCACATGGTAACACATCAGTTCATAATACACGTCCTGGGCGAGGTCGCCACGTCCCTGGGCACGCAATTTGTCGCAGATGGAACCGATGGTGGGGTCGAACTCAAGGGCGAAACGCTCGTTGATGACCATACGGCTGGTGCGCTTGTTGAACACGTCGTAACCGAAAGCCCGCTCACCACTTTGCTGCAGAGCAGGTCCGTAGGTGCGGTAGCAGGTGCGGTCGTTCTCCCAGGCGAAATCATCTTTGCGTTCTGGGATGGCGCGACCGAAAACACGGGGCTCATAGGTCTGCGGAGTGCCTGCGCTCACGGTGTACAGCGACGATAACTTGCCACCCACATTGGCCTGGAAGATGAGCTTGCCGTCGTAGGTCTTCTGGCTCGGCACTTCTTTGCCGTCGGCGTCTCTGACCACAAACTGTGTGGCTCCATCGAGCTTTTTCGACAGCTGGTCCACATTGAGTTCTACGGACTCGCCTACACGGTCAATGGCTATGGGGTTCGTTACCTTCACTGTCACTTTGTCTGCGGCATGGATGCCACAGGCAAGAAGCAGAGCTGTGAGGAAAGAGAAAAACTTCCTGTTCATGTTCTTCACATTGGGTTGACGGTCATCAAGGCTGTTTGCCAATATAAGCGAGGATGCCACCATCGACATAGAGGATATGTCCGTTCACAGCGTCGGAGGCGTGGGAAGCGAGGAACACAGCTGGACCACCGAGTTCGGATGGGTCGAGCCAACGTCCGGCCGGTGTCTTGGCGCAGATGAACTTGTCGAAAGGATGACGGCTGCCGTCGGGTTGGATCTCGCGCAATGGAGCGGTCTGTGGGGTGGCGATATAGCCTGGGCCTATGCCGTTGCACTGGATGTTGTACTCACCATACTCAGAGCAGATGTTACGGGTAAGCATCTTCAGACCACCCTTGGCAGCTGCGTAGGCGCTCACGGTCTCACGGCCAAGCTCCGACATCATCGAGCAGATGTTGATGATCTTGCCCTCACGACGTTCCATCATCTCAGGTATCACAGCCGAGCTGACGATGAACGGACCCACAAGGTCGATGTCGATGACTTGCTGGAACTCGGCACGTTTCATCTCGTGCATGGGGATGCGCTTGATGATGCCGGCATTGTTGACGAGGATGTCGATCTGACCCACTTCCTTGTGGATCTGCTCCACAAGAGCCTTTACTTGGTCTTCCTTGGTCACGTCGCAGACATAGCCCGCAGCGTCGATGCCTTCTGCCTTGTAGGCGGCAAGGCCTTTATCGACGAGTTCCTGCTTGATGTCGTTGAAGATGATTTTCGCGCCTGCGGCATGGAAAGCCTTGGCGATGTTGAATCCGATACCGTAAGAAGCGCCTGTAATCCAAGCGTTCTTACCCTCAAGTGAGAAAAGATTTGTTGCCATAAATTGTTTGTTGTGTCGTTAGTTTATTGTCTCATTCGTAAAATTATTTCAGATCGGTAATCTTCGAGAAGTCCTGGTCACCGTAGTCGAGGTTCTCACCGCCCATACCCCAAATGAAGGTATAGTTGTGGGTGGCGGCGGCGCTGTGGATGCTCCATTCGGGAGAAAGAACTGCCTGGTCGCCCTTCATCCAGATGTGACGGGTCTCCTCCACCTCGCCCATGAAGTGGCAAACAGCCTGGTCCTCGGGCACCTCAAAATAGAAGTAAGCCTCCATGCGGCGGCTGTGCACGTGGGCGGGCATGGTGTTCCACACACTGCCAGGTGCCAGCTCAGTCATACCCATCTGCAATTGGCAAGTGGGCAGAACTTGGTTCACAATCATCTTGTTGATGTCGCGCTCGTTGCTCATCTCCAGCGAACCCATGTGTGCCACCACGGCATCGGCTTTGGTGACTTTCTTGCAAGGATACTCCTTATGGGCGGTGCAACTGTTGATATAGAACTTGGCGGGCTTCTTGGCATCATCGCTCATGAAGCAGACATCGCGGTCACCACGGCCGATGTAGAGGGCCTCCTTGTAGTCAAGGTGGTACTCCTCGTCGCCCACCTTCACGGTGCCGGAACCGCCCACGTTGAACAGGCCGATTTCGCGACGGGTGGTGAAATACGGTGCCTTGAGCGGATCGATGGCCTCAAGCTTCAGACACTCTTTCACGGGTTTAGCTCCGCCTACCACCATACGGTCGTACATGGAATACACCAAGTTCACCTCATCGTCAGCGAACACCTTCTCGATAAGGAAGTCGTGGCGCAGGCGGGTGGTGTCGTAACTTTTCGCGTCGGCAGGATGGGCTGCATAGCGAATCTCATAGTTTGTTTTCATTTCTAAATCGGTTTTTATTGTTCGTATAAATACAGACATTTTCTCGCCTCAGCATAAAAACAAGTTCTTCTGCATTCGGCTTAACGAAAACGTTGGTTTTTCCTGATTTTAGGATGATGGAATCCTCCTATTGCTGATTTTCTGCAAATATAGCGTTTTTTTATGGAAAAAGCGAATATCAAAGTTTATTTTCTTTTTGGGGAAGAATACTATCCCACATTACAGTATGACTGTAACCTTTTTGACGACAATACCACGGTACCGATAGTTACCATCTCTTGCCACTCAAAAAGCCTCCCTTAACAATCGTTGCAGGAGGCTTTATCTTTTGGTAAATGGGTGGAAACACTACTCGTAGTACTCGATGGTGCGGGTCTGCTCGATTTCCTGACCCATCATACTGGTCTTGCGGCTAATCCAGTTGCCATGGTCATCGTATTTGACGTCCTTGTACTCAGCGTTCATCTGCTGGCCGCCCATGTCCATGGTCTGACCAGTCACATTACCGTTCTCATCATAGATGGGTGAAATGACGAGGGCCTGGCCCATCATGTCCATGCTCTGGCTCTTCACTCTTCCGTTCTCCCATTTGATGGTAGCGGTCACTTGCTGCCCCATGGCTTCCACTGTCATCTTCTGGAGATAACCATTCTCGTCATACACCACATTGGTCACGCCTTCTCTTTGCATCTTGCCTTCCTTAGTGAAGTTGGTCACTTGCTGCTGACCCATCATTACGGTTGTAGTGATTGACTTGACGGGACCCTTAGCCTCATTGGCTTCCACGTCGTGGAATTGTGTCTGTGCCTGCAGTGCGAATGGCGCCAACAGCAGGACGAGCATCATCATTGCTTTTTTCATTGTTTCTCGGTTTTTATAGGTTTTGGAATCAGTTTTTGAATCGGATGACAGGAAAATGTCCATATCAATTTCAATATGAATACATTCAAGCCACAAAGATAGAGTTTTTATTTGACAAACACAAAGAAAGAGCGTCTTTTTTAAGATTTGTTGTGGCTATATGAATAATATTTCATAATTTTGCATCCGAATTTGAATTTGCAGACCATGTTTTTGCATATACTGCACATATTTATACAGACAAGGTAAAAAGAATGACTAATATCGCTATTTTCGCCTCTGGCACAGGCACCAACGCAGAGAACATCATCAGGTATTTCAAGGACTCCGACAAAGTACGAGTGGCTTTCGTGCTTGTCGATAACCCCACAGCTCAGGCACGCGAAAGGGCCAAGAACCTCGGCGTCCCCACCTTTATCCGCATGCGGCCGGAATTTAAGGAGCCCACACTTATCATGCCGTTGCTCGACTTATACCAGATCGACCTCATCGTGCTGGCTGGATCGCTCATCTTCTTGCCAGAATACCTCACTTCGCGCTACGACCACCGCATCATCAACATCCATCCTTCCCTGCTGCCCAAGTATGGAGGAAAAGGGTTCTACGGACAGAAGGTGCATGAGGCGGCTTTGGCATCGGGCGACAAAGAGTCGGGCATCACCATCCACTACGTGAACAACGAATACGACTCAGGCGACATCATCTTCAAGGCCACATGCCCCATCCTCCCCGACGACACACCTGACAGCCTCGCTGAACGTGTCCATGCGCTGGAATACCAGCACTTCCCCCACGTCATCGAAGAGGTGGCGTTATCCATCTGACGAAAAAAGACTATAGGATTTCCCTAAAGGCCAACGTTAGAAGCCCCCAAATAAAAAATCCCACTCAATGTTGAGCGGGATTTTTTTGTTCACCTATTTTCCTCAGCCATTTGCTGCCTATCATGCAATAGACACCCACGATGATGAAGGGGATGCTCAGCAACTGACCCATGTCGAGCGGCAAGTTCTGCTCGAAATCCACCTGCACCTCCTTCAGGAACTCAATGAAGAACCGGAAGGTGAAGATGGTGGTCAGGCAGTAGCCAAAGAAGAAGCCCGTCCCTACCCTACCACGCATCTTCCTGTAGAGGATGAAACCCACGATGAAGATGACGAGATAGGCTATGGCCTCGTAAAGCTGTGAGGGATGGCGCGGGCCCAGCTGTCCGTTGACAAGCCCGTCGTTGGTATGGAAGATGAAGCCCCAGGGCATGTCTGTCGGACTACCGATGATCTCGGAGTTCATCAAGTTGCCCAAGCGGATGCAACAGGCGGTGATGGGTGTGGCGATGGCTATATTGTCGAGCACGCGCAACACGTTCACCTTATATTTCCTCACGTAGAGCAAAAGAGCGATGAACAGTCCGATGGTGCCGCCATGACTGGCCAGACCTTGATAACCATGATATACCCATTTTTCGGCGCCAAGAGCAGGACTGTACTCTTTCTTGAATGGTATGAACATCTCTACGAAATGCGTGCCGCTACTGAGGAAATACCCGGGTTCATAGAATAGGCAATGCCCCAGACGGGCACCTATGATGATGCCGAAGAAACAATAGAAGAAGAGTGGCTCGAACTTCGAGTCGTCAATCTTCTGTTCTTTGTACAGCCGCGCCACAATCACGATGGCGAGGGCAAGGCCAAGAATCCAGAACGTGGAGTACCACAACACGGATATCGACCCGATATGGAAGATCTCCTTATTCGGCTGCCAGTCAATAAACAAAGGACTGAGGATGGTGGATAGGTGTGTCATTCTATAAAATTCTCAAAAGCGGGGTAAAAAGAAAATATCTTACACGTTGAAGCGGAAGTGCATGATGTCGCCGTCCTGCACTATGTAGTCCTTGCCTTCAACACCGAGTTTGCCAGCCTCGCGAACGGCGGACTCGCTGCCATACTTGATGTAGTCCTCGTACTTGATGACCTCGGCACGGATGAAGCCTTTCTCGAAATCGGTGTGGATCACGCCGGCGCACTGTGGTGCTTTCCAGCCCTTGCGGTAAGTCCAGGCCTTCACCTCCATCGGACCAGCGGTGATAAAGGTCTCAAGGTTGAGCATACGGTAGGCAGCCTTTATCAGGCGGTTCACACCCGACTCCTCCAGACCCAACTCCTCCAAGAACATCTGACGGTCCTCGTAGGTGTCCAACTCAGCGATCTCGGCCTCAGTCTTGGCGGCCACCACCAGTATCTCGGCGTGCTCGTCCTTGGTGGCTTCACGAACGGCCTCCACGTAAGCGTTGCCGTCCTTGGCACTGGCATCATCCACGTTGCAGACATACAGCACGGGCTTGGTGGTCAGGAGAAAGAGGTTCTTGGCGAAGGCCTGTTCCTCCTTACTGTCGAACTCCACTGTGCGTGCAGACTTGCCTTGCTCCAATGCTTCCTTGTAGGCCATCAGCACACCGTACTCCATTTTGGCATCCTTATTACCACCCACCTCGGCAATCTTTTTCACTTTCACGATGCGCTGCTCCACAGACTCCAGGTCCTTCAACTGCAATTCGGTGTCAATAATCTCCTTGTCGCGAACAGGGTCGATGGTACCATCCACATGGGTCACGTTCTCGTCGTCAAAGCAACGGAGCACATGGATGATGGCGTCGGTCTGGCGGATGTTGCCGAGGAACTTGTTACCCAAGCCCTCACCTTTGCTCGCGCCTTTCACCAGTCCGGCGATGTCCACTATCTCCACTGTCGTGGGAACGATTCGGCCTGGATGAACCAGCTCCGCGAGTTTGGTGAGCCGCTCGTCGGGAACAGTGATGACACCCACATTGGGTTCTATGGTGCAAAAAGGAAAGTTTGCCGCCTGCGCCTTGGCGTTGGAGAGGCAGTTGAACAAAGTGGATTTACCCACATTGGGCAACCCCACAATACCGCATTGTAATGACATAATTTATTATTGATTTTGTTTGTTATTCGTAATTCTGCCGTGGGCATGTATCCAGTAATCAGCACGACACCACCACATCAACATGCAGGGATACGATGAATCACATCCCTACAAACTGCAAAATTAGCCATTTTCTACGGATTATCCCCCTTTTTCCTCGAAAATAACTTACTCAACACTCGGAAGTACATTGTGAATGGACAATATCAGGTTCTTGTCCCATGGAACAGTTTGATTACTATAGTAGATGTTATCGTCATCAAAACACTTGAACAAGGTGTAGATTCCTCCTGCAAGTGCAAATCTACATCCAAAGGGCCCATTACAGGCCTTCTTCTTAATGCGCCTCCAGCCAGTTGTCGCCCCAACCGCAGTCCACGATAAGGGGTACCTGCATTTGGTAGGCCGATTCCATCTCCTCACGAACGATTTGTTCAAGGATTTCTTTCTCCTCGGGAACGACACTGAAGTTGAGTTCGTCGTGCACCTGCAAGATAAGCTTCGACCTCAGTCCTTCCTCTCGCATACGGCAATCGACACGAATCATGGCAATCTTGATGATGTCGGCAGCTGTACCCTGAATGGGCGCGTTGATGGCGACCCGTTCTGCATTGCCTCGTTCGCTTGCATTGAGGCTGTTGATTTTCGAAAGCGGACAACGGCGACCAAAAACGGTTTCGGCATAGCCCTTCTCCCTACCCTGCTCTATTGACTTATCCATATATTCCTTCACCTTTGGATAAGTCTGGAAGTAATTGTCGATGAGTTCCCTGGCCTCTCCCCTACTCACCTCCATACGCTCGGCGAGTCCGAAAGTGGTGATTCCATAGATGATGCCGAAGTTGGCTGTCTTGGCCTTGCGGCGCTGGTCTTTAGTGACCTCCTCAAGTGGAATCCTGTAGATCTTGGCAGCGGTGGCAGCGTGGATGTCCCTACCCTCCCGGAATGCCTCGATCATGTTCTCATCGCCACTCAAGTGTGCCATGATGCGCAGTTCTATCTGCGAGTAGTCGGCTGAGAGGAAGAGACAGCCATCGTCTGGGATGAAAGCCTTCCTCACCTCCTTGCCGATGTCCTCGCGCACGGGTATGTTCTGCAAGTTGGGGTCGCTCGATGAGAGTCGTCCTGTCGAAGTGACCGCCTGATTGTAAGACGTATGTATATAACCCGTCTTCTTGCTCACCAGCAGCGGCAAGGCATCTATATAGGTGGAAAGCAACTTCTTGTATCCTCGATAGTCGAGAATCTTGCCCACCACAGGATGCAGTTTCTTCAAAGGGATGAGCACTTCCTCCGAAGTGGCATACTGTCCCGTCTTGGTCTTCTTGGGTTTGGCGAGCAGGTGTAGTTTCTCGAACAGCAACTCCCCTACTTGCTTGGGCGACGAGACATTGAACTTCTTGTCGGCCAACTGATACACCTCCTCTTCAATCTCCTGCATCCGATGACTGAAGTCCAAAGATGTTTCGCGGAGCGAATTCTCGTCGATGCGAACGCCATTGCGCTCCATCCTCACCAACACTGGCAGGAGCGGCATCTCTATCGTCTCAAAGAGTTCCATCAACCCCTCTTCACGCAACATCTTCTCGAAGACATTCTTGAGCTTGAGGGTCACATCGGCATCCTCGGCTGCATATTCATACACTTCTTCGGGTTTCAGGTCGCGCATGTTCTTCTGCTGTTTGCCAGAACCAATGAGCCGTTCGATGGGTATGGGGTCATAGCCGAGGTAGTTGCGTGCCATCTCGTCCATGTTGTGTTTCATCTCGGGGAAAAGCAGGTAGTGCGCCAACATCGTGTCGAACATCTTGCCACGGAGCTCTATGCCATAGTTGAGCAACACCTCCATGTCGTATTTCAGGTTCTGACCAATTTTAACAATTTTTTTATTTTCATAGATTTCTCTAAATTTGCTCACAGTTTTTTGGGCTGCGTCAAATTCACGTGGAATGGGTACATAAAATGCCTCGTTTTCCTTCACGGAGAAGCTCAGTCCCACCAATTCTGCGTCGATGGTGTTCAAACTGGTCGTTTCTGTATCTAAACAGACAAAATCTGAAATCAAAAATTTTTGAACTAATTGACCTATTTCTTGCTCTGTCTCAACAAGTTTGTAATTATGATTAACATCTTTTAACTCTTGAAACTGCGATTTTTCGGGATTGTCTGTCCCCTCGTTCGGAATATTGGCAAATAAATCGCCCGAAAAAAGGTCCAACTGACGAGGTTGCGGCTGAAAGTCTCCCAACACTCGTTTGAGCAACGAACGGAACTCCAGTTCTTCGAAAAGTCGTCGGACTTCCTCTCTGTTGATGTCTTTCTTCCTGAGCTCATCGAGATTCAGGGTCACTGGCACATCTGTTTTGATGGTGGCAAGGAATTTCGAGAACCTGATCTGCTCCGCATTTTCCTCGACTCTTACCTTGATTGCCCCTTTGAGTTCGTTCGTGTGCTCAAGCAGGTTCTCCACTGACCCAAACTGCTTGATGAGTTTCACAGCGGTTACCTCTCCCACATTGGGACACCCTGGGATGTTGTCGGAGCTGTCGCCCATGAGTCCGAGCAAGTCAATGACCTGAGTGGGACTGGTGATTCCATATTTCTCCATGATCGCCTTAGGACCCTTGATGGTGAAACCATGGCCGATATGGTTGGGGCTGTACATGAACACATTGTCCTTTACCAACTGACCATAGTCCTTATCGGGTGTCATCATATAGGTGATGACATCGGTCTTGCTGGCCTGCTCAGCCAAAGTGCCGATAACATCATCTGCCTCAAATCCAGGAATCTCGAAAACTGGGATATTGTAAGCGTTCAGTATCTTCTTGATATATGGCACGCCAATCTCGATGCCTTCGGGTGTCTTCTCACGTTGCGCCTTGTATGCTGGATAGACTTCATGGCGGAATGTGCCTCCCTTGGGATCGAAAGCCACAGCTATGTACTCGGGCCTTTCTTCTCTTAACACTTCCTCAAGGGTGTTCACAAAACCAAGGATGGCTGTGGTATCGACTCCTTTTGAGTTGATTCTCGGATTTTTTGATAATGCCCAGTACCCGCGGTAAATAAGCGCGTATGCGTCGAGTAGGAATAGTTTGCTTGCCATAGTTCTTGTTTTTTGTGTGTAAAGTTAGTAAAAAATACGCTTTTATGGATTGAAAAGACAAAAATCCACCAAAGAAATTCCAATTCTTCAGCACCTAAAAGTAATTATTTCCCTTTTTTATATACTTTTGTAACGATAAACACTATACATTGTTATATTATGATGAGTATTTCGCAGGTTCGCAATGGTGTGATTGATGAACTGAACAGGTTTAACGAACTCTTTGAGTCGGTACTGTCGCATGATGATTTTCTTCTGAATGAGGTGTTGAAACTTATTGCTTCGAGGAAAGGCAAACAGATGCGTCCACTGTTGACGCTGCTCTGTGCCAAGGTCTTCGGAGATGTGAACCAACACACGCTCCTGTCGGCCGTCTCGCTGGAACTGATCCACACCGCAAGCCTCATACACGACGACGTGGTTGATGAAAGTGACGAACGACGCGGTCTATTGTCAGTACATAAGGCCTATTCCAATAAGGTGGCTGTGCTGTCGGGCGACTACCTGCTCGGAATAGCCTTGAAGAACGTCGCTCTCACAGGATCCATAGAGTTAATGGATCTTGTCTCCCTCACTTCACAACATCTGGCACAGGGTGAATTGTTGCAACTTGACATCAACTCCAAAAACCTCAGTTACGAGTACTATATGGAGGTCATTAAGAACAAGACAGCAGAACTGTTTTCGGCGTGTGCCAAAGCTGGCGGGATGTCAGTGGGCTGCGACACCGCCACTCAGGAACAACTCAGCAGGGTAGGGGAGTACATCGGTATCTGTTTCCAAATCAAAGACGACATCTTCGACTACAACCCTAATTCCAAAATAGGCAAACCCACAGGCAACGACATGAAAGAGGGCAAGGTAACCTTACCCGCCCTCTATGCGTTGAAACAAGTGGAATCGAAAGACTACAATGACATCGCCCGTCTCATCCAACAGGGTGAGGCCACCAAACTGGACATTGAGAAAATGCGTGTGCTCACCTTAGAGCAAGGCGGTATCGAATACGCCTACTCAGTCATCAAAGACTTTGCAGACAAGGCGCACCAATTGATCGACGCTTTCCCACAGTCGAAAGTTAAAGCATCACTTCACGACTACGTTGAATTTGTCTGTGAAAGAACTGTTTAACGTCAGAAATATTTCTCGTCCTTGCCCGTGATGTCGTTGAGCAGCAGATTGGCAAGACTGCTTGTTCCAAGACGGAAAAGCCTGTTGTTCAACCATTTATCACCAAGAACTTGCTTGACAATCGTATAGTAGGTGAGGGCATCGTCCACCGTTTTCATACCACCTGCAGGTTTGAAACCAATCTGGATGCCTGTCTTGTCGTAGTATTCCTTTATCGCCTCGCACATCACGTATGCAGCCTCTGGCGTGGCTCCCACTGCAATCTTACCAGTGGAGGTCTTGATGTAGTCTGCGCCCGCATACATCGAAATCACAGCAGCTTTCTTGATGTTACTAAGTGTCTTCAAAGCCCCAGTCTCAAGTATCACTTTAAGCGGCTTAGTACCACAGACCTCCTTCAGTTCCGACAACTCGTCGGCCACAGACTCATAGTCGCCAGCAAGGAACAATCCCACTGGCATCACAGTGTCGATCTCGGTTGCTCCCTCATGGATGGCCATGGCAGTCTCCGCCACTTTCACCTCCTGGAAAGTCTGTGACGAAGGGAAGTTTCCACACACACAGGTGATATTGATATCCTCGTTCTCAAGACTGTCGTGACAAATATTGGCGAAAATGGGATAGACGCAGATACTGGCCACATGACCCAGTTCACTATAGTCTGTATCAAACTGGTTGACTCGTTCCACCATCTTGAGGATCTTATCCTCATTATCTGCCACATCGAGCGAAGTCAGTTCGATGCTATTGAAAAGGAAAGTCTTCACGGCCTTGGTGTTGTTTTCTTCCTTGTGGCGAGAGAGTAGGGTAGTGACCCTCTCCTTGATCTCGTTGTAATCGTAGTCAGTGTTATACTGACTGATGGCTTCTTGATATTTGCTTTGCATATTATTATAAAATTGACATTCAACTCATTTGTTTTATTATTTTCCGGTAAGTTTTGGATTCTTATGATGGCGTTCGCTGTCGCGTTGGGTCTTTTTGTCGAAGTTCTTGACGAATTCATCTGAGAGATCAACACCCGTTTGGTTGGCCAAACAAATAAGCACCCACAGCACGTCGGCCATTTCCTCACCAAGGTTGTCCTTTTCACCGGACTTGAAACTCTGGTCTCCGAATTTACGAGCCATCACCCTTGCAAGTTCACCCACTTCTTCAGTCAAACAAGCCATATTGGTCAGTTCACTGAAATAACGTACACCGTATTCGTGAATCCATTTGTCCACCATACTTTGGGCGTCTTGTATTGTAATATCGTGGTTGTTGTCCATTGTTGTCTATCTCTCTTAAGGTCCGTTTATTCCTTATTTTTAGAGTCCATAAAGACGGTGACTGGGCCGTTGTTAGTGAGTTTGACATTCATTTCCGCACCGAAGACACCTGTAGCGATTTCTTTGCCCATTTCTGTTCTTAATGCGTCGCAGAAACGATTGTAAAGGGGTATCGTGACCTCATGGCTTCCAGCGCGAAGATAGGATGGTCGGTTGCCTTTCTTGTAGGAAGCCCATAGAGTAAACTGGCTAACCACCAAAAGGTCGCCTCCGACATCCTTTACCGACTTATTCATCACACCGTTTTCATCGTCGAAAATCCGTAACTGAACGATTTTTCGCGCCATCCAAACGATGTCATCGTCGTTGTCCTCGTTGCAGACACCGACAAGAATAAGTATCCCTGGTCCTATCGATGCATGAACGATACCGTCTATTTCCACTGATGCATCGTCCACACGTTGAAGTAGTACTCGCATATAAGATTATATTTTATTGTTTATCAAACATTTAAGCATTGATTCATTAGTTTTCGCACACAAGCTGCCTGTGTACCCCATTATCTGGTGACTACACCGCGCTTGGAAAGCGCGGGTACAGGGCTCCTTCAAGAAGGCGTTAGGCGTTATAGCGCCTCCTTGATGATTTTCGCCTTCGCCTTTCCAATGGTGGCTTCCAAATCAGCCAATTCTGCTTCTTTAATCCGCTTGATGCTCTTGTATTTTTTGAGCAACAACTGTTTGGTGGCAGGTCCTATTCCCTTGATTTCATCGAGTGCTGAAGCAATCTGGTGTTTGCTACGTTTCTCTCGATGGAATGTGATGGCATATCGGTGCACTTCGTCCTGAATACGTGTGAGGAAGTTGAAGAGCGCACTCTTTATGTCGAGTCCAATGGTTACAGGAGGATTGCCGTAGAGCAATTCTGACGTTCTATGGTGGTTGTCTTTGGCCAATCCTGCTATAGGTATGCTAAGATGCAGTTCATCCTCAATGACCCTTCTGACCACCTCCATCTGTCCTTTTCCGCCATCGGTGATGATGAGGTCGGGTAGGGGAGTGTTTTCCTCGATGGCCCGGTAATACCGTCGGAAGACCACCTCACTCATTGATGCGTAGTCATCGGGGCCCACCACACTTTTGATATTGTATTTTCTATACTCGCTTCTTGCCGGTTTGGTTTTCCTGAACACCACACATCCCGCCACAGCATCGTTACCCTGAACATTGGAGTTGTCGAAGCACTCGATGTGCATGGGCAGCTTGGGCAGTTTGAGTTTATCTTGCAGTTCACGCATTAAGTTCACGCTTCTCTGCTCTGGGTTGAGTTTCTCCGCCTGTTTGATCTTGTCGAGTTTATACTGCCTCACATTCATCATGGAGAGGTCGAGCAGTTTGCGCTTGTCACCTCGTTGTGGGACGGTGAAGGTCACCCCCTCCAACTCGTCCTCGATCGCAAAAGGAACGATGATTTCCTTTGCCGTACTCTTAAATCGCTCCCTGGTTTCAATGATGCCGAGTGCCAACAAGTCCTCGTCCGTTTCCTCGATTTTCTTCTTGTATTCAAAAGTGAAGGCCTGATTGATGCCTCCGTTGGCCACATGCAGGTAGTTGATATACGCCACGCCCTCGTCATTGACGATAGAGAACACATCGATGTTGTTATAACTGAAGCTGACGACTTCACTCTTCTCGCAGAATTCCCTCGCCTTGTCGTATTTTCGTTTGACGAACTGTGCCTCCTCAAATCTCATCTCTGCCGCAAGACGCTGCATCAGTTCCATCAATCTGTAGCAAATTCCGCGCGTGTTCCCACTCAGAATTTCCGCGATTTCACTGATGTCGTTCATGTATTCCTCATGCGTCTGCCTGCCGATACAGGGCGCCTTGCAGTTTTTGATGTGATACTCCAGACAAGTGTTGTACTTCTGCTGCAGAATGCCCTGTTCTGTGATATTGAACCTGCAACGCCGGATAGGGTAGAGGTGGTTGATGAGGTCGAGCATGTTATTCAGCGTTCCCTGATGCGAGAAAGGACCGTAGTACTTACCGGCTCCCTTGATGAGTTTTCTTGTCTTATAGACCCTTGGAAAATACTCGTTGCTGATGCAGACCCACGGATAGGTCTTGTCGTCCTTGAGCAGGATATTGTACTTCGGTTTGTAGCGCTTGATGAGCTGGTTCTCCTGCAAGAGCGCGTCCTCGTCAGAATTGACATAAATGTACTTGATGTCCTCGATTTTACTGACGAGCACACGTGTCTTGTGGCTTTGCTGGTTTTTGTTGAAGTAGGAACTGACCCTTCGTTTGAGGTTCTTGGCCTTGCCCACGTATATGATAACCCCATCCGCATCGAGGTACTGGTAGCACCCAGGTTTTTCCTCGAGGCTGGAGACAATCAATTTCAAACGGTCTAATCTGTCTGATTCCTTGGACATTTGAGTGTGGTTTGTTTCACGTGGAACATCTTTTCGCCATGCATGCTATGACACTCATGATCGTTACTTAGGCCAAAGGGCAGGTTGATGCATCAAGGCACTTATAACTGAATGAGCGTGGTGATGTCGATGCCTGGTCCAACGTTCTCACGTCCGTTGAGGTTCTCGTGGACGAGTTCGATGATAAAGTTCATGTAGCACTTCTTGGGGTTGAACTTCCTTACCAATTCCCATGCCGCCTTGATGGTACCACCGGTTGCGAGCAGGTCGTCGTGAATCAGCACGATGTCATCTTCATTGATAGCATCTTTGTGGATTTCGATGGTGTCATTGCCATATTCTTTCCCGTAGCTTTGGCTGATGGTCTCAGCGGGCAGTTTTCCGGGTTTGCGGCAGATGGTGAGACCAGCGTCGAGTTTGCGAGCAAGTATGGCTCCCATGATGAAGCCACGCGACTCGATGCCCACAACTTTTGTGATGCCTTTGTCCTTATAGAGTTCGTACATTTCCTCCTCCATGATGCGAAGGCACTTGGGGTTCTTGAATAGGGTGGTGACATCTCGGAACATCACCCCTTTCTTTGGGAAATCTGGGATGCATCTCAGATTGTCGAGTAGATACTGGTTGTTCATAATGCTGGATATTTTAAGTTAGAAATAATCTGATTGATTTTGAGATTCTGGAGTGTGGAGGAGGCTTACGGACGGGTGTTTGCGAAAGGTTTGTTTCACGTGGAACATCACCACTTGTTTACCTTTACTCTCCTTGACTGATGTCTTGTCTTTCCTCTTATCGTCCCATGAGCACCAGCAGTACATTGATGTCGCTGGGCGAGACACCAGGTATGCGGCTAGCCTGTGCAAGTGTCTCTGGATTGATCTTGGCAAGTTTCTGACGTGCCTCGATCGTGATATGTTGCATATTGGCGTAATCAAACTTCCCCTGGATACGAATATCTTCAAGTCGAAGCATCTTCTCCGCCACTTGTTGTTCGCGCATAATGTAACCTTTGTACTTAATGCGAATCTCGGCGGCCTCAATCGTTTCTTCCTTACGGTCATCTATGCGCTGCAGTTCTGCGGAAAGAGGCGAAATGAATGGCGCGATGTTGTCGAAGGTGATTTGTGGTCGCTCCAGTAAATTCGTCAACTTGCATCCACGCTGGAGTGGAGTAGAGCCTAACGTGGCCAGTGCGTCATTGATAAGTGAGGCCTTAACGGAGAAATTGTACGTGAAATGCAACAAGCGCTCTATATTCATTTCTTTGGTCTGGAAATGTTGGTAACGTTGTGTGGTAGCCAGTCCGATGTCGAAAGACTTCTTCGTCAGTCGTGCGTCAGCGTCATCTTGTCGCAACAGGATACGGTATTCGGCACGTGACGTAAACATGCGGTAAGGCTCATCCACACCTTTGGTCACAAGGTCATCAATGAGGACGCCAATATAAGCTTCATTACGTTTCAGCACGAAGGGCTCACCACCTCCACAGTTTATGGCAGCGTTAATGCCTGCCATCAGCCCTTGTCCTGCTGCCTCCTCATAACCTGTGGTGCCATTGACCTGACCTGCAAAGAAGAGATTCTTCACCAGTTTCGACTCTAAGTTGTGCTTCAGTTGAGTGGGGTCGAAAAAGTCATATTCAATGGCGTATCCCGGGCGGTAGGCGACGAGATTGCGGAAGCAGGGTATCTTCTTCAGCGATTCAATTTGGATATCCATCGGGAGAGAGGAAGAGAAGCCATTCAGGTACATCTCGTTGGTATCCTCACCCTCGGGTTCCAAAAAGAGTTGGTGTTGTTCCTTATCAGGAAAAGTATGAAGTTTAGTCTCAATACTTGGGCAGTAACGTGGACCGATGCTTTGGATTTGTCCATTATAGAGTGGTGAATCTGGCAACCCTTTAAGCAGGTGTTCATGCACCTCATTGTTGGTATAGCATATCCAGCAAGGAAGTTGTTGGAGGGGTCTGCCTTGGTTCATGAATGAGAAAGTGTGAAAATCATTCTCACCTTTCTGTTCTTCCATGAGAGAGAAATCTACACTGCGCTTGTCTATCCTGACGGGTGTACCTGTTTTCATTCTATCGGAACGAATACCCAGTGCATTGATAGACTCCGTCAGCATCAAGGCGGCAGGTTCAGCTATTCTGCCACCTTGGATCTTTACACGTCCAATATGCATCAGTCCGTTAAGGAATGTTCCAGCTGTAATAATCACACACTTGGCATGAAACTCAGCACCAAGTAGTGTTTTAACACCTTGAATCTCAGATTGTTCTGATGATTTAATTGTCTTGTTCACCAAAATCTGAGTTACTTGATCCTGCCAGATGTTGAGATTGTCGGTATGGTCAAGAACGGAGCGCCAAGTCCAAATAAACTTCTCCCTGTCGCATTGGGCGCGGGGACTCCAGACAGCTGGCCCTTTAGATTTGTTGAGCATTCGGAACTGGAGAGCACAACGGTCAGTAACCATTCCCATCTGACCTCCGAGGGCATCAATCTCACGCACTATCTGCCCCTTTGCTATACCGCCCACTGCAGGATTGCAACTCATCTGGGCTATCTTGTTCATGTCCATGGTGATGAGACAGGTCTTGGCTCCCATGTTCGCTGCCGCACAAGCCGCCTCACATCCGGCATGACCCGCGCCTACCACAATGACATCGTAATTGAAAAGCATG
Source organism: Bacteroidaceae bacterium (assembly GCA_017509605.1). GTDB lineage: Bacteria > Bacteroidota > Bacteroidia > Bacteroidales > Bacteroidaceae > RUG11857. The sequence continues at coordinate 122,302 of JAFWPH010000012.1, forward strand.
ATATAATAGAATGATAACAAAATACAAAGTTACGAAAAGTCGAGAGAAAAAGGAAAGGAAAAACCGTTTTTCTTACTATTTCCGAGAAGTAGCAACTTCGGTGAAGCCAAAATTGGCTTGACTGTCTATTATAATTGATACAAGTATTATTAAATATGAGGCCTCAGTAAGAAAAGCAGCCGTTCATCATGCACTCATCTGAAGATTTTATATACTTTTGCCATGAACACATAGGGATACGGCCCTTTGTTTACCGATTGCACTAAGGTATATAATAGCAAAATATTACAACTTCCTAAATGATAAAGAACTATGAGACGAGCAATGAAACAATTCTTGTATGTAGTCATCATGATGACCATGACAGTGAAAGCAACAGCACAAGTAGAAGCGCCTAAAAACACACCCGAGTTAGAGTTCGCACTACAACTGAAGGTGACTCTTGGCGAGGCTTTCTCTATCAACAACACCCAACATGGACGTCGAACCGTCATCCCCATCACTGGGGGCACTTTTGAGGGTCCAGGAATCAAAGGCACTATCATCAACGGTGGAGCGGATTACCAGATAGCGAATGCTGACGGCCGCACCGAGTTGGAGGCTATCTACTGCATCCGAACCGATGACGGCATCTATATTCACGTTCGCAATCGAGGCATTATCTATTCAGGCAAGGACGCCAATGGCAATCCCTCTTTCTATTTCAAGTGCGCTCCTCAGTTCGAAGCTCCCTCAGACAGTCAGTACGGTTGGCTGAACAATTCCCTATTCCTTTGTCAGCCTGATTTCTCACCAGATTTCAAGGGTATAGTCTTGAACGTCTGGAAAGTGAAATAATCAGCTTCCTTACCCCGTCATTTAAGGTGTGAAAGCGTAAATGTTGGTAAAGAATAACCTCTATCTCAGCATTTTTTCGTAGTTTTGCACCATGAATGATTATGTCAACACAATTTTGAAGCGGGAGGATTTTGAAATCATGGCCCCTGTGGGTTCCATGGAATCGTTAGCGGCGGCCTTGAAGGCTGGTGCCGATTCTGTGTATTTCGGCATCGGAAAACTCAATATGCGTTCCCATTCCGCCAATCCTTTCGGTATAAGCGACTTGAAAAACATCGCCCAGAAATGTCAGGAAGCCGGAGTGAAGAGTTACTTGACGGTCAACACCATCATCTATGGTGAGGACATGGACGACATGCATGCCATCATCGATGCTGCCAAAGCCGCAAATATCAGTGCTGTGATTGCCTCTGATGTCGCTGTAATGACATACTGCCGTGAAGTTGGTCAAGAGGTGCACCTCTCCACACAACTCAACATCAGCAACATTGATGCTTTGAAATTATATGCCCAGTTTGCCGATGTGGTGGTGCTTGCACGTGAGCTCAACATGTTTCAGGTTCACGACATCCACCAGCAGATTGTCAATCAGCACATCTGTGGCCCTTCGGGACAGCTTGTGCGTATTGAAATGTTCTGTCACGGCGCCCTCTGTATGGCCATCAGCGGCAAGTGCTACCTCAGCCTGCAGAATGCTGGCAGAAGCGCCAATAGGGGTGAGTGTGTGCAGATATGTCGTCGGGGTTATGAGGTGACGGATATTGAGACGGGTAACCAATTGGAGATCAACAACAAGTACATCATGTCGCCCAAAGACTTGAAGACCATCCGTTTTGTTGACATCATGATGAATGCAGGTGTTCGAGTCTTCAAGATTGAAGGACGTGCCCGTGGTCCAGAATATGTTTATACCGTTGTGAAAGCTTACGATGAAGCCATCAAGAGTGTGCTTGACGACAGTTTCACGGAAGAGAAGAAGAAACTGTGGGATGAACAGTTATCCACGGTATTCAATCGTGGTTTCTGGGACGGCTACTACCAAGGCCAAAGACTGGGTGAATGGTGTGATGTCTATGGTTCTCGTGCCACAGAGCAGAAAGTATATGTAGGCAAAGGTATGAAATACTTCGGCAATATTGGTGTTGCTGAGTTCCTGATTGAGAATGCCGACCTGCATGTGGGCGACAAGGTGCTTATCACAGGCCCCACCACAGGAGCCATCATCCAGACCGTGGATGAAATCCGCTATGACCTCAAACCAGTAGAGTGTGCCACCAAAGGCCAAAGCATTTCGTTCAAAGTCAACGAGAAGGTGAGGCCGAGTGACAAACTCTACGTACTGGTCAAGCGAAGCCTTGTTTAGAAAACGCTTAAGATTTCGGCGCCATGATATGGCGCGGCACACAACAGAGATAGTTCAAAAAACTATAAGAATATGAAGAAACTATATATAGAAACTTATGGTTGCCAGATGAACGTTGCCGACAGCGAGGTAATCGCCTCGGTGATGAAGATGGCTGACTATGACTATACAGAGAGCCTTGACGAAGCAGACGCTGTGTTGCTCAACACCTGCTCTGTGCGCGAGAATGCCGAGACCAAGATTTACAACCGCTTGGAGGCGCTTCACGCCCTTCAGAAGCGTGGCCACAAGTTCATTATCGGTGTGGTGGGATGTATGGCTGAACGCGTGAAGGACGACCTTATCAAGAACCACCATGTAGATTTAGTGGCGGGACCGGACGCCTATCTCACCCTTCCCGATCTCTTCGCGTCGGTTGAGGTGGGAGAGAAAGCGATGAACATCGAACTATCGACCACAGAAACCTACAAGGACATTATACCAGAGCGGGTCTGCGGCAACCACATCTCTGGTTTTGTGAGTATCATGCGCGGTTGCAACAACTTCTGCCACTACTGCATCGTGCCTTATACCCGTGGACGCGAGCGGAGCCGTGACATCAAGAGCATCCTCAACGAGGTTTTGGACCTTCAGCGACGCGGTTTTAAAGAAGTGACTCTTTTAGGGCAGAACGTCAATTCCTATCATTTCATACAGAAAGACGAGAATGGCAATGTGACTGATGAGGTGGATTTTCCCGAGTTGCTCCGTCGTGTGGCACATGCCGTACCTAATATGCGGGTGAGGTTCACTACATCCCACCCCAAAGACATGAGCGACGAGACTCTTCACGTCATCGCTGAGAACGCCAACCTATGCCGACATATCCATCTGCCTGTACAAAGCGGAAGCGACAGAATACTTAAACTGATGAACCGCAAATACACCCGTGCATGGTATATGGACCGTGTGTCAGCCATCCGACGCATCATCCCCGACTGCGGTCTGACGACCGACATCTTCGTGGGCTATCATTCGGAAACAGAGGAAGACCATCAGATGTCATTGTCGTTGATGCGCGAGTGCGGATACGATTCCGCATTCATGTTCAAGTATTCCGAGCGTCCAGGTACTTATGCATCCAAACATCTGCCCGACGATGTACCAGAAGAGACTAAACTGCGTCGATTGTCGGAAATGATCAATTTGCAGAACGAGTTGTCGGCAGAAAGTTACCGCAAGGACATCGGGAAGGAATACGAAGTGCTGGTGGAAGGGTTCAGCAAACGCTCAAGGGCTCAACTCTTCGGTAGAACAGGGCAAAACAAGGTGGTGGTGTTCGACAAAGGCAATCACCATATCGGTGACTTCGTGAAAGTAAGGATTTTGGATTCCAGTAGCGCCACCTTGAAAGGCGAGGCTTTGGATTAGTTGCTTTGTCACGAATAACCTTTTAATAGATTATTTTCTATTCGCTATTCTTAAACCAGATGAATACTGGAGAAAATAGGTAAGAAATCGTGGCATGAGTTGGAAGTTACCATGCTGCGATTTCTTTTTCTGTCAGGATGGGTGAGATGTTGATATGCGCACTGTCGTTTCCCCATTCCTTTCTGCGTTCTGACAAATCAAGGGAAACGCCCGACACATCAACACTGCCATATTCCGCCATTCGTGCAGGCAGTATGTAGTCGCGCATAACTGTCCATCCATCCTTACGTGGAAGAATATTCATTCTTGTGTTGATGTACTGGCATCGGCTTCCATTTTTCCAAGGACGGCCAAGGCTATAGCGCCTGGCTTGTGATTCAGGACCATCGATGACACAATCACGGAAAACATATCCGTTTTTGAGCGGTACGCCAGGGGCTGTAATGCAGTCTGCTTTCGTCCTGTCCTCCAACACCAGCCGACAACGCTTGAAAGTGACATCGCCTCCTCCGCAAATAAAATCCACCGTGCCATGAATCTCACAGTCCTCGAACAGGAACACCCCGAAATTGTTGTCGGAATAATAGGTGTCTTGGTGACTCAACAACTTGACATACCGGCATAATGTTCCTGTTGATTTATCCTGCAATGCCACTGCTCTCCCCGCAAAGTTACGCTCATTGTATTCGTAAGCGTTCTTAATGGTGAGATTCTTGATCTGGGTATTGTGGCTTTCTGGTGCTATCAACAATGTAGCGGTAATATCTATGCCTTCGTGTTCTGGTTTGTTCCATAGAACCACACTGTCCCACTTCTCACCGATGATGGTGACGTTAGGTGATCGTAGTGTGGTGATAGGACTTGGATAATTGATACCTTCCACTTGAATGGTAGAACCGCTGTCGCCTTTCAGGAAATATTCTCCCTTGCGTATGAAGATCATGAAACGAGCGGCGGTGTCCTCACGTTCCCGTGCAGCCTTGAAGGCTTCAGTAAGGTCGCCATCGTCAGGAACGATGAAGGAAGGGTCTATCATTTCCTCTACAATAGGATGAATACGACCACCCTTGTTGTGAAGCGTGACAACACTGCATAGCAACATCGAAAGCAAAGAGAACAGAATATAACGATTCATGATCAATGGCTTTTACCTGTGACAATGGTTTTTAGAACATTCAACTTGTTGAGCGCCTCGAGTGGTGTGAGGTTGTTGACATCAAGGTTGACCAGTTCGTCGCGTATCTGACACAGCACAGGATCATCCAATTGGAATAGGGAGAGCTGTACCCCGTCGCCATGACGTTGGATGGTCGCCGTACGTGGACTGGAGATACTTTCTCTCGTGTTGTTGGCCTCTAACTGCTGCAACACCTCGTTGGCTCGATCAACCACACTCTTCACCATACCAGCCAGCTGTGCAACATGAATACCGAAAGAGTGGTTTGAACCACCACGCTCCAGTTTACGCATAAAGATAATCTTGCCTTCCACCTCTTTTACCGACACATTAAAGTTTTTGATGCGGGGAAAAAGACGTTCCATCTCGTTGAGTTCGTGATAATGCGTGGCAAAGAGCGTGCGTGGCTTTCCAAGAGAAGCGTTATGCAAGTATTCCACTATGGCCCAAGCGATGGAGATGCCGTCGTAGGTTGACGTACCACGACCCAGTTCATCAAAAAGCACCAACGAACGTCCTGACACATTGTTGAGTATGTCGGAAGCCTCCGTCATCTCCACCATAAAAGTGGATTCACCCACAGATATATTGTCGCTGGCACCCACACGGGTAAAGATCTTATCGACCATACCTATCCTGGCGCTTTCAGCAGGAACAAAGGAACCAATCTGCGCCATGAGCGTAATCAGGGCCGTCTGTCGTAACAAAGCCGACTTACCAGCCATATTTGGACCTGTGAGAATGATGATTTGCTGGGTGTCTGAATCCAAATAGACGTCATTCGCCACATACTGTTCTCCTACAGGCATCTGACGTTCTATAACAGGGTGTCGGCCTTGTTTGATATCTATGACAGTCGATTCATCCACCACTGGACGCATGTACTTGTACTCATTCGCTGCCTCCGCGAAAGCGCGCATACAGTCAATTTGCGCTATCCAATTTGCATCTTTCTGAATTGAGGGTATGAAATCTGCAGCGAAAGTGACAAGTTCGTTGAAGATTTTCTGCTCCAAAATCTCTATTTTCTCCTCTGCCCCTTGTATTTCTTCCTCATATTGTTTCAGTTCTTCTGTGATGTATCGCTCGGCATTGACCAATGTCTGCTTGCGAATCCATTCTTTCGGTACATTGTCCTTATAGGTATTACGGACCTCAAGATAATAACCGAACACATTATTGAAACCTATCTTGAGACTTGGTATTCCTGTTTTTTCTATTTCTCGTTGTTGTAGTTCAAGCAAGTAATTCTTACCCGATGTGGAGATATTGATCAATCTGTCAAGTTCCTCATCCACTCCATTGGCAATGACCCTTCCTTTGTTGAGCGCGATGGGTGGATTCTCTATAATATGACTTCCTATTCTGTCCCTTAATGCCTCGCATACATCCAGTTGTTCTCCCATCTTTCTGATGTTCTCGTCTTCGGCTTCAAGACAAGCGTTTTTGATGGGTTCCAAAGCATTCAATGCCATTTTCAGCGCCACCATTTCACGAGGATTTACTTTTCCTGTTGCCACTTTACTGATGATGCGTTCCAAATCGCAGATGCCATGCAGTTGTTCTTCCAGTAAAATTCTGAAATCCACATGACGGAAGAAATACTCCACCACATCCTGACGGTTTTTTATTCTCGTTATGCTCTTGAGAGGAAACAGAAACCATCGGTTCATCATACGTCCACCCATCGAAGATATGGTTTTGTCGATGATGTCTTTCAGACTTTTACCACCCTCATTCATCGTGTTAACCAATTCCAGACTGCGGATGGTATATTTGTCAAGTCTCACGTACCTTTCCTCTTCTATTCTGCGAATACTTCTGATATGTGAAATATGCGTATGTTGTGTCTGTTCCAGATAGTAGAGTATGGCTCCTGCTGCTATCATTCCGTTTTTGAGGTGGTCTATGCCGAAGCCCTTCATATTCTTCACATGGAAATGATGGTGCAGTTTCTGTGCCGCCGACTCATTAGTGAAAATCCAGTCATCGAGTTCGAAAGTAAAGTAACTGTTACCAAATAGTTTATTGAAGTTGGCTTTCCTCTGTCCTTCATAAAGTATCTCCTTGGGAGAGAAGTTGGACATAAGTTTCTCAATATAGTCTGATGTGCCTTCAGCTGTAAGAAACTCACCTGTTGAGATATCCAACAAGGCCATTCCGATAGATGTCTTTCCAAAATGCACAGCGGCAAGAAAGTTATTCTCCTTGTTATTGAGTACATTATCGTTCATGGCTACACCAGGCGTGACCAATTCAGTAATGCCTCGTTTCACCAATTTCTTCGTGAGTTTAGGATCTTCAAGTTGGTCGCAGATGGCTACACGTTTTCCTGCCCTGATGAGTTTTGGCAGATAAGTATCAAGCGCATGATGTGGAAAACCAGCCATCAGTGTGGAATCTTCTTTCCTCACCACACTGCTGCTGCGTTTAGTTAATGTGATACCTAATATTTTAGATGCTATCACAGCATCGTCAGCATAAGTCTCGTAGAAGTCACCACATCTGAAAAGCAGTAAGGCGTCAGGATGCTTCGCCTTCAGATCAAAGAACTGCTTCATCATCGGTGTTATCTCTTCTTTTTTAGCCATCTCTCTTTCAATAATTTCTTATAATTGGAATACAAAATTACTAAAAAAAAATTATTTATATTCAACTACCTTAAGAATTTCAATGCGAAATGATGCATGACAATACCAGCGGTCACCGACACATTCAAGGAATGTTTAGTACCATACTGTGGTATCTCTATGCAGTCATCGCATAGATCTACCACTTGTTGCTGGACACCTTTCACTTCATTTCCCAAAACCAAAGCGTATTTATTGTTCATATCAATATTGAAATCCTCCAACGTGATACTGTTTTTCACTTGTTCGATGGCGATTATCAAGTAACCTTGGTTACGTAATTCAATGACAGCATCAGCAGTGTCCTTAAAGTATGTCCATTCAACAGTATCCTCCGCACCAAGAGCGGTTTTATGAATTTCCGGATGGGGTGGGGTAGATGTGATACCACAGAGGCATATTTGGTTGAGTCGGAATGCATCAGCAGTCCGGAATACTGAACCCACATTATACATGCTTCTGACATTGTCGAGCACAATGGCCACAGGTATCTTTTCGCTGTTGCGGAAAGCCTCCACCGACATACGTCCCATCTCAGTCACTTTCAGTTTAGTATGGTTGGTCATCTCATAAATAAATTAAAAGAATGAATAGAATACTACAAGTTACTTCCTTATATCTAATGCAAAATTATAAAAAGGAAGGAAAAAAGACGTGTTTTCAACACTTATTTGTTGAAAAGCTATTGAAAAATAAAACAAAAATAAAAGATAAAAAATAAGAAATGATAAGGTGAATCTCAAAATTTTTTCCAAGTAGAAAAACTGTTTCGTATAGCCAAATAAATTTACATAAAAATATGAATTTATTTTTTCTACTTCTTTCAACAGGATAAATGGTACTTTAAAAACTGAAAAAGGTTAACCTTGGAGATTATCAACAGATGTTGAAAAGAATTAGCAAGTAGTATGTTTTACAGATAGTTAAGTAAAAATCTATATATTGAAAACTTGTGAATTATCATATAACGACTGATGATAGTCAGAAAGCCAAATTATTTAACAAAAAATTATCCACACTATCGACAACTATAAAATATCCACATAAAAGATTTTCTTAATAACAAAAAAATAAAAATAGAGATATTATTAAAGAGCGTATGTTCTGTTACCATTTGCTCCTGATTTGGGTCAGTGTGATTTGGAAAGCATTCTCTATATGATTGATTTTGTATTCATGATCATTCTTATAGACTATAGATATGATGTCGAAGCGAATGACGGCATCAATGTGGTAGTATTTGATGTAGAAGTTGGCTGCCTTGATAATGTGTTGTATTTTACGTGTGTTGACGGCATCCTCAGGTTTTTGCAGGATGTCGCTCTTTCTGGTTTTCACTTCACAGAAAACCACAACATTGTCTTTCATGGCCACAATGTCGAGTTCAAAGCCTTTATGAAGGTTCCAGTTCCTATGCAGTAAGGTGAATCCTTTCTCAACGAGCGTGTTCGCTGCCAATTCCTCACCTATAATTCCCAGTTCACTTGCTTTTGACATATATATATATATAAAAGACAAAAGGCACTGCGATGAGAGCAGTGCCTTTTATTTAAGGTAAAATACCTTCGGTGGAAGAGTTTGAATTAGTTCACTGCCTTGTCAAGTTCAGAACCGGCTTTGAATTTAGCCACTTTCTTAGCAGCAATCTTGATGGCTGCCTTAGTAGCGGGGTTGATACCATTGCGTTCTGGTCTTTCAGCAACAGCGAAAGTACCAAATCCAACGAGAGCTACTTTGTCACCAGCTTTCAGTGCTTCTGTGATTACTTCTACGAAAGCGTCAACAGCCTTCTTTGCGTTGACTTTGCTCAACTGAGACTTCTCAGCAACAGCATTTACAAGTTCATTTTTGTTCATAATGTTGTGGTTTGGTTGATTAAATATATGTAAGTTTAAGTTTTTCACTTTATTACCTATGCAAATATATCCTATAATTTAGTTTCTTCAAACAAAAATAATCAAAATTTGCGAAAAACACTAAATTTTCTTGTTGTTTTGACCTAAAAATGCTTGAAGTAGGGCAAAAAAACGTAATTTTGCAGTTGATATGCAGGTTTTATAGTGTTGGTTAGGAATATAACAGATACACCATGTCGTGAAAATTCATAAAGCCTGCGATGAGAACAAGATACAATTTTAAATTAGTTTTAAGGTAAGAAGAGACATTGAATATGAATATGCCACCAGTAGTTAAGGGATTGTTGCTTGCCAATGTCATTATGTTTGTTATCGACTCTGCCATTCCGTTGTTAGGATGGGATGTGGATTTGTCGTCGGTGTTGGGCCTGTATTATTTTCAGCAGCCATTGTTTAGACCTTGGCAGCCTTTCACCTATATGTTCATGCATGCAAGTTTCAGTCACATTTTTTTCAATATGTTCGCACTTTGGATGTTTGGTAGGATCATTGAACAAGTATGGGGTGCAAAACGTTTCCTAATCTACTATATCGTCTGCGGTCTTGGTGCGGCTTTCGTACAGGAGTTGTGCCAAATGATAGGCTTGCTGTATGCGGGCGCGATGACCATAGGTGCTTCTGGTGCAGTCTATGGTATCTTGTTGGCTTTTGGTATGATTTTCCCTAACGAGCGTTTGTTCATTATACCCATACCATTTCCTATCAAAGCCAAGTATTTCGTGATGGCATACGCTGTCATTGAGTTGATCGAGGGTATGGTCAGCAGTGATGGCGTGGCCCATTTCGCCCATTTAGGTGGTATGTTATTTGGTTTGATTCTCATTCTTTATTGGCGTAATAAATCAACTCGCCATTATAATTTAGGTAGTGGTCGTAATTTCTGGACAGAAAACAGTTCATCTTCTTATAGTCGGAATGAGGGCAATTATGGCAAGAGTGACGAGGGTTTCTTCTCGAAGTTGAAGAAGCGTTTCTTTGGCAAAAGTGATCCGGATGTTACTGTTCGCTACATGAACGACCGTGAGCGCGATTATGAATACAACATGCGCAAGAAAGCAGATAACGATGAAATCGACCGTATCCTCGATAAGATACGCCAGAGTGGTTATGCCAGTCTGACAGCGGAGGAGAAGCAGCGCTTGTTTGATGCCAGTAATAAGAAATAGATGTTGACGCCATGTTGGTGCGGATAGGTAAGTTCTTTTATTATATATTGGTGTTGATCAGTGTGGTGATGGCTTTAGGTATGATTATCTGTGTCTTTAGCACCCATCTGAGTCCTGCCAAATACCCTATTGTATCCAGTTGGGGTTTGGTTTTCCCTGTATTATTGGCTATTAATGGCTTAATATTGGTCTTTTGGTTGGTGGTGAAATGGCGAACAGCTATCATCCCTCTTGTGGCTTTCATATTGTGTTGGTTCAGTTGTAGAGCCTATTTGCCCGTCAATATACCACAAGATCCACCCGAAGGGTCTATCAAGTTACTCACTTACAACACCCAGACATTTGGTAAGTTCAAAAAAGGGTCGCTTTCCGACAATGAGATTCATCAGTACATCAAGAACAGCGGTGCTGATATTGTCTGCCTTCAGGAAGTACTGTATGAGAAACAAGCGGAGAAGTACAAAATGAAAGATGTCTATCCTTACATTTCCATTACGGTGGTTCCTTCACGCAGCCGGTTGGCTGTTTTCTCCAAATATCCCATCCTTGACACACAATTGATAGATTATCCGACAAAGACCAATAGTAGCGTGATGTATCATTTGCTGATTGACGGTGACACCGTTACTTTGATCAACAACCATCTTGAGTCCTACAAGCTGAAACCTACAGAGAAGACGCGATATAAGGATATGATAAATGAGAAGGACGTGAAGAAGGAAGACAGTAAACTGTTATTGGGAAAAATAAACTTCGCCGACTCCCTTCGCGCGTTACAGACTGATGTGCTTTACGACCTTGTGTACAAAGAACTCAAAAAGCATGAAGGGGTGATTGTGTGTGGTGACTTCAACGATTCCCCTGTCTCATACGTTCATTATCGTCTGACTCGTCAACTTCATGACGCATACGCTGAGAGCGGAAATGGTCTTGCTTTCACCTATCATGACAACAAAATGTTTTTCAGGATAGACCATATCCTGTTGTCATCCTATTATGAGTCTTACGGCTCCAAAGTGGATAAGTCGATAAAACTGAGCGACCATTATCCTGTCTACACGTATATAAAAAAGAAGAAAAAAAGGTAGTATAGTCATAAAATAGTGTTTTCTGCATGCTGAAAAGTTCATTTTTTATGCGTTTTGACACATAATGAGTGGTTTAAATGCAAATATTTGTTATTAAATTCCACTTAAACACAAAAAAAACACTAATTTTGCGAACTTGAATTATTGTGTAAGAACAAAAACGAATGAAAAACGGCCTTGAAAACGTATGCGACGACGATTTTTCGTGATTGTTGTCGTAAGGTTGGGGTTGGTATAAAACGAGAAAATAAAATCAATTAAAAAAATAATAATAACCAAATTAAAAAATGCAAAACAAAGGATTTGTAAAGTTTTTAGCGATTGCACTTGCTTTGGTATGTATCTATTATCTGTCATTCTCTTTTGTCACCAATTATGTTGACAACAAGATAGCAAGTATGCCAGAGGAACAGGCCGAGCAGTACAAGGATTCTTTGGAGTCCCATTCTTTCTACTTGGGAAAGAACTTGAAGGAATGTCGCGAACAAGGCATTGGCCTTGGACTTGACCTTAAGGGTGGTATGAACGTCATCCTTGAAGTATCAGTTCCTGACTTGGTGAAAAATCTCGCAACTGACCCCAATGAACCCACATTGGTGAAAGCTGTTGCTGACGCTATCGAGGATTCTAAAACCAGCCAGGACGATTTCATCACATTATTTGTAAAGGCTTACAAGAGGAACAATCCAGGCAAGAACCTGTCGGGTCTGTTCACCGCCAAGTTGAGTGACGCCAGTGGCAAGAAAATCACCACGCTGAGTTCTGACGCTGAAGTAGAGAAAGCGCTTCGCTATGAGGTTCAGAACGATGTTGACGCTTCGTTCAACGTGTTGCGCACCCGTATCGACCGCTTTGGAGTAGTTCAGCCCAATATTCAGAACCTTGAGGGACAGATTGGCCGTATCATGATTGAGTTGCCTGGTGTGAAAGAGCCTGAGCGTGTAAGAAAACTGCTTCAGGGCAGCGCCAACCTCGAATTCTGGGAGACTTACGACACGAAGGATGTGCTTCCTTACCTGTCACAACTCAACAGCCGCCTGCGCTTAGAGCGCAATGGTGAGTTAGCCGACACTGCCAGTGTTGACACCGCAGCTGTGGCTGCCGTCGTTGACACCACAGATGCCAAGAAGAGCATCAGTTCTCAGCTCAGCAAGGACGCCAAGGCCGACAAGACTACGGTTTCCAATGAGAAGGAGATAGCCGCCGCCAAGGCTGCCGACCCCTTGTTTGCTATTCTACAGCCAGCTCAGAACGGATCGGGTTGTATGGCAGGTTATGCCGCATCACGCGACACTGCCGAGATTAACTCTATCCTCAATTCCAAGGTGGCTAAAGAAGTGCTTCCCTCCGACATGCGTTTACTTTGGGGTGTGAAGTCAATAGACGAGGCAGGCAAGGTTTATGAGCTCTTTGCCATCCGCACCACCACCAGTGGTCAGGCTCCTCTGACTGGTGACGTGGTGACTGAGTCTAAAGACGAGTATGACAACTTCGGTCGTCCTTGTGTCGGTATGAAGATGAATCCTACAGGTGCCCGCAAGTGGTCGGCGCTGACCGAGGCCAATGTCAACCATTGCATCGCCATTGTGCTTGACGGTCTGGTATATAGCGCTCCTAACGTGAACAACAAAATCGACGGTGGTAGCTCGCAGATTTCTGGTAACTTTACTCCTGAGGAGACCAAAGACCTTGCCACAGTGTTGCAATCTGGTAAGATGAAAGCTCCTGCTCACATCGTTCAGGAAGAGAATGTAGGTCCTTCTCTCGGTGCCAAGTCCATTCGTCAGGGTTTCATCTCTTTCATTGTTGCCTTTATCCTGCTGATGATTTATATGTGCTGTATGTACGGCATCCGTCCAGGTATGGTGGCTAACATGGCTTTGGTGCTCAACTTCTTCTTTACACTCGGTATTCTTACCTCCTTCAAGGCAGCACTTACCCTTTCCGGTATCGCCGGTATGGTGCTGACCCTTGGTATGGCTGTGGATGCCAACGTGCTGATCTACGAGCGCACCAAGGAAGAGTTGCGTTCAGGCAAGAACGTGAAAAACGCACTTGCCGCTGGTTACAGCAACGCCTTCTCCGCCATCTTCGACTCCAACTTGACCTCTATCATCACAGGTCTCATCCTCTTCTATTTCGGTACAGGTCCTATCAAGGGCTTCGCCACCACCCTCATCATCGGTATCGTCTGCTCGTTCTTCACAGCAGTATGGATTACCCGTATCGTGTTTGAGAACCGCCTCAACAAGGGCAAGTGGGAAGATATGACCTTCACTACCAAGTTCTCGGAGAACATGATGAGAGACACGAACTACAAGTTCATGAGCAGCTACAAGAAGTCATTCATGATTTTCGGTGCCGCTCTTGTTGTCAGCTTCATCTCGTTCGCCCTGCGTGGTTTGTCTCAGTCTATCGACTTCACTGGAGGACGTAACTTCGTGGTGCAGTTCGACAAGGAAGTTCAGCCCGAGGATGTGAGAAGTGAGTTCAATGCTGTCTTCACCGACGCCAACACTCAGGTTATCGCACTTGGTACTGACAACCGCACGCTGCGTATCACCACCAACTACGCCATCGACAACAACGATCCCGCTATGGACGCACAGATTGAGAGCCAGCTCTACAACGTGCTCCACGACAAGAATCTGCTTGGCGAGGGTGTGACTGAAGCCAACTTCATTGACCGTGACAACCATGAGGGAGGTTCAATTATCAGTAGCCAGAAGGTAGGTCCGTCCATCGCTAAGGATATCACCATCTCGGCAATCTGGTCTGTGATCCTCGCCTTGATCGCCATCTTCATTTACATTTTGATTCGTTTCCGCAACGTGGCCTTCTCTGTGGGTTCAGTCATCGCACTGACCATTGACACCCTGCTCATCATCGGTGCCTACTCACTCTGCTACGGCTGGATCGGCTTCTCGTTGGAGATTGACCAGACCTTTATCGGTGCTATCCTGACCGCTATCGGTTACTCCATCAACGACAAGGTGGTGATTTTCGACCGTATCCGTGAGTACCTTCGCCTCTATCCGAAGAGAGACCTGCAGCGTCAGTTCAACGACTCGTTGAACAGCACATTGGCCCGTACCATCAACACCTCTGTAAGTACGTTGATCGTGTTGCTCTGTATCTTCGTGCTTGGTGGCAGCAGCATCCGCAGCTTCGCCTTTGCTATGATTCTCGGTGTATGTATCGGTACATGTTCTTCACTCTTCATCGCATCTCCTATCGCTTACCTCGTTTTGGGTAAGAAGATTAAGGAAAATGACGATGTAGAAGAGGCAGCCAGCAAATAACCATCATTTGCATACCATAGAAAAGGGGATATTCCTATACGGAGTATCCCCTTTTCCTTGTTCGCCCAGCATGGGCATACTCTAACGGGTGCAAGTCCCCAAGCCGCCCTGATAACGGGAAGGCTACAGCTAAAGACAAGGGTGTCCGTGGCGACGCGGAATCTGAAGGAAGTCGTCGGCAAACATCTGCTCTGATG
>JAFWPH010000042.1 GCA_017509605.1 Bacteroidaceae bacterium
AGACCAGATGTTTGCCGACGGCTTCCTTCAGATTCCACCTCACGATGGACACCCTTGCCTTGGGCTATGTGATTCCCGCTATTAGGGCTCACTCGGGACTTGCACCCGTTAGACAATGCTCATGCCGAGCGTACTTAAAAAAGGTATGACACGACAATGTGCCATACCTTTTTTTTATTGGCTATTCCAGAGCATAAAACCTGAAAAGACTATCCTTCTGGCATAGATGGTAATTGTGTTCTAAAAGCGCTTCATCAATACTGTTTATAGAGTCGTCAGACCGAACGATGACGTTCTTCACCTGCTTGTCTTCTATGTATTGAATTGTGGCATTCACATAGTGCTGGTCGTGGATTTTACGTTTGAAAATATGAGTGGCGTATGCAGGACGATGCTCTATAAGGAGTTCAAGCCAAATAGCGTCCTTTCCAACAAAAACGATTTCACCATCGAGCAACTGAATCGTTTTTAATAAGCCATTGTAGATCTTTGCCTTCTTGGGGGAAGTGTAAATACCTTTAGCAAGGGGTGCATCTATAGTCGCCGTGCATAGAGGGAATCCTGCATCATACAAAGTGTGGTTTCTTTTACCTGGGATGAGGTAGAGAATAAAGGCAGCTGAGACACCAATCACTATAGTCTTCTGGCACTTGGTGAGTTTTCCTATGGCAAGCATGATGGGTAAAGCAAAGATGGCCAAGGCCTTTTCCAATCCCAAATCGCTGCCTGCTGGTGGTACAAGACTCAGGATGACAACGACAAGTACTTCAGGCCATAAAGATTTCTTGTTCTTCATCTGACAAAAAGCAATAAAAAAGAACAAAGAAATCATGAGATAATGCGTAGGCCTGAAAGTACCGTCACTATGTAGGTCCATATATTTGTATGTATATCCGGCAATGATGATAACAAACAGTGCATAGACTATGAAAGCCATAAGTTTTCCTTTTCTTTCCACATATCTCATAATCCATTCCATAAAGTATAAGAAAAGGAAAAAGAACGCAAAATACATCAGGAGTTTGTTGGTCCATGCAAGGTAATTCATCACTAATTCCATAAAACCATGTCCGCTGACTAATCCATACTCCTTCCATGAAGAATAATAAGCGCTGAAACTCCCTGTTGACAAAAGGATAATAAAAACGGCAGCGATTATCGAGGAAGAAAGATAGACACTCATGACTTTCCCCACCTGCTTGGTCGTAGTTTTCCGATTAACTATCCATATCAGAAACAATATGACAGGAAACGCTACAACATTGGGCATCCTACAAAAAGTGTTGATCGCTGAAAAGGTGCCAAGCATGATGTAGTTGGTGGTTTTCTCAGGATACCTCAATGTGTAAAGGGCATAGATAATGATGATGGTGGTGAACAGATTCGTGAACCCGTCCCAACCAATAATATTCTTATAGTTAGAACCAACCATCACGACAGCTACAAGTGCTATGCTGACCGATAACTTGTGTGTGTGCCTATAATGAAATGCGCATGCAACGATAGCCGTGAGAAGGCATAGTATCACCATGAAATAGCGCATTGAAAGGATGCCAAAACCAAATAATCTCCCCCAAAGGCTCATCAAATAGGAGGATAAGATGGATTGAGGGGAGGTACCATGGTCTATCGCATTCATGATTTGATACGGTATATCGTCACATGACATTGAAAATTGCTGCAACCAAAAAGAAACCCATATTGCCCAGACCAAGAGTGCGATTGATGCTAATATTGCTATGGAAAAGAAGAAGCTCAATTGTTTATTTTTCATGCTGATCATCATTTTGACTCAAACCAAGAATCTGTTCGACTACGTATCGGGGACGATCTTTCACTTCAATATAGATTTTCCCTATATATTCACCTACAACCCCTAAACCAATGAGAACGCATCCGCCTATGAACCATAATGACAAAATCAGTGAAGCCCATCCACTGACAGCTTTCCCAAGACACAATGTGACTATCACATAGACAAGTATGAAAAAAGCAATTAATACAAAAAACAGTCCTAAGGAAAACACCATTCTCACGGGTTTGACACTGAAAGACGTAATGCCATCGACTGCGAAGTTAAACATCTTCCCGAGTGGATATTTGCTCTCGCCTGCAATTCGCTGGCTGCGGTTGTAATAGACATTGTCGGACTTAAAGCCTATCAAAGGAACGATGCCACGGAGAAATAGATTGCGCTCTCTATAGTTCATCAGTTCTTCAAGAGCCCTGTGACCCATCAAACGGAAATCCGCATGGTTGTAAACACTGTTTACACCAAGCCAACGCATCACTTTGTAGAATCCAAGTGCAGTGGTGCGTTTGAACCAGCTATCACTGTTGCGTTCTTTCCTGACTCCATAGACAATTTCACATCCTTCTTCAGAAAACTTATTGACCATTTCCTCAATGACGAAGATATCATCTTGCAGGTCTGCATCAATGCTAATACAGCAATCACTGATTGGATAAGCAGTTTGAAGGCCAGCTAACAATGCATTTTGATGTCCACAGTTCCTTGACAATTTGACACCGACAATAGCATCGTGCTTGCTGTTAAGATCCCGTATCACATTCCAAGTGTTGTCTTTCGAACCATCATCAACCAATACAATACCACTTTCTGCGTTAATTAATTCACGAAGAAGCAAATCATTTATGAGCGATAATAGTTTTTCAGCTGTGATAGGAAGTGCTGCTTGTTCATTATAACAAGGAACAACTATCATAAGTGTTGGAGGATTATTCATAACAGATGAGATGATGTTGAAAGATATATGCGATTCTGATGTTCGAATTTGAGATAATTAATAATTGATATTCCTTTATACAAAGTTAATCATTTCATTTGATAAAGTAACTTGATTCAAATTTCATTATACTTTTTTAACTGAACTGTTTGACACATAATCACGATTATGTTTAATTTATACAATGTAATGAAGTAAAGTCATCATGGAATATCTACTCCCCTAACTAAATACTAATATAGAAGGACAAATAGATTGTACTCGTTCTGAATTATAGAATTTGAAAGTATTTAATAGGTCATTTACTTATTCCAATGAAGTAAATCTTTTTGTGCTGTGAAATACGGGAACAATTTCTTAAAGAGCCAGATTGTCGGTGGCATCAAAAATATAATAATCAGGAATTCAGATAAATGGCTGATTTCAATTATTCCCCGGATGGCTATGAGATATACCCAATGAGTTCCAAGGACAATGATGGAATATCTGCCAAGATAAGAGAAGAAAAACAGTTTGTTGATTCTTTGGCACAGAATCGCTAAAGCATAAATGCCCCCGAAAGCACTAACATAAACGAAAGGATAAAAGCTGGAAAAACTGGCAGACTCGAAATTCACCGATTTTTGAGCGAAGATAATTAAAACAGAAACGGAGATGACAAAAGAGACAATTTGCTGGGTTACTGTCATTTTCCTGTTCAACAAATTTGTCATCCTTACCCACTCCGCTGCATACATGAAAGGCAAGGCCATAATAGGTGCTAATATTGTATTTGTGATAAAGTTAAACAGTGTCCCAAATTCATCAGGGTAATGAATATTACAAACAAAAAGACTTGCGATATAATTGATAAAAGTGATGATTGCAAGAAGTAACAATTGAGTTTTACGGGGGTATTTGTCGGTCAGATTTTTGAAACCATAATATAAGATGTACATCACAAACAATGCCCTCAAGAACCACAATGGTTGGTTATATGGACGTATAATAGACATGAGCACAAACATGGGGTCTTTGTAATCATCTGTGAATAAAGGAGCCAACACACAATACGGTATAATGGAGAAGAAAAGGTAAGGAATAATCAGTTTGTTGGTTTTCCTCACAACAAAGTCAGTAAAGCCGGAATATTTCTTGAAAAACAGTCCGGAAAGGAAGAAATACAACGGCATACGAAAGTTGTTCAAAGCTTTATCTATAACTTCTGAATCAAAATGTTCATATACATGGTATAGTACAACCAAAGTAATACACGCGCCTTTCATCAAGTCGATGTATTCAATGCGTTTCTTTTGTGTTGTCTGTTCTTGATGTGCCATAGTGTTCAATATTGTCTTCATAAAATATGATTATGAATGACTCGTAGCTCAGCTCTTGTACTTGAACAAATCTTTTTGTGCTGTGAAATACGGGAAGAACTTCTTGAAGAACCAAATCGTAGGAGGCATGAGGGCAAGAATCAACAGGAACTGGAAGGTCTGGCGAATGTCAACCACCCCCCTGATGGCTAACAAATATGCCCAGTGGGTGCCCAACACAATCAGTGAATACCTTCCAATATAGGAAAAGAAAAAGAGTTTCTTGATCCTCTTGCAAACGATAGCCAAGGCATAAATACCGCTAAACGCACTGATATACGTCAAGGGGTAGATATCGCCATATAGAGCACCTTCAAAATAGACATGAGGTTGAGCCAGCAGCACAAAAACGGAGGCAGAGATGATAAAGAACAGGATTTGTTGCTTGACGGACAATTCCTTGTTCAAAATATTATTCGTTCTCACCCATTCAGCCACATACATAAAAGGCAAAGCCATAAAAGGACACAACAAGGTATTGGTGGTCAGATGATTTAGTGTCTGGTAGTCTTCTGAAAAGTGGTGTTCTCTGAAGTAAAGACTAATAAGCCAGACAATGACTGTAATCGCAATGATAATGAAAATCTGCAACAATTTCGACAACCTATCAGTCAGGAGTTTGAAGGCATAATAGATGATATAGGTCAAGAACAGACATCTCAAAAACCATAAGGGACCGTTGTATGGTCGAATGATTGCCATCAAATAGAACGTCGGTTCTTTGAAATCTTCTCTGAACAATGGAGCCAACAGGCAGAAAGGAACAAGGGCGAAAAAAAGATAAGGGATAATCAACTTATTTGTCTTCCTTACGGCAAAATCCTTGAAACCGGTATATTTCTTGAAAAACAAACCAGAAAGGAAGAAATACAATGGCATACGGATGTTTGTCAATGCGTTGTCAATGATCTCTATTGTGGTATTGTTGATGACATGAAACAAGACCACTAAGGTGATGCACACACCCTTCATCAAGTCGATGTATTCAATGCGTTTCTTCGGGGACGTTTGTTCCATAATAATGAATAAGTAGGGATGGAGAAGGTCCATCCCTACCCTATTGATACTTTTCTGTTAAAGCTACTTCATATTCGTATAGACGTTCTGCACGTCATCGAATTCCTCCAGGCGCTCAATCATCTTCTCGATGGTTTCACGCTGTTCGTCAGTCACCTCTTTCAGATCGTTAGGCACGTAGGTAAACTCGGCGGAAGTGATCTCGAAACCATTGTCCTCCAGATATTTCTGGATATTGGCGAATTGGTTGGGAGCACCATAGATAGTGATTGTTGTCTCGTCCTTCTCCTCGTCGTATTCCTCATCGTACTCGTCGCTAACGTCAAACTCGATGACTTCGAGGATGAACTCGTCCATGTCCATGCCTTCTTTCTTCTTGAAGGAGAACTGTGCATAGTGGTCGAAGAGGTAAGCCAGTGAGCCCATTGTGCCAAGAGTGCCGTTGAACTTGTTGAAGATGCTGCGCACATCGGCCACAGTGCGTGTGGTGTTGTCAGTCAGTGTGTCAACGAAGACAGCGATGCCGTGAGGTCCGTATCCCTCGTAGGTCATGGTCTTGTAGGCGCTCTTGTCCTTGCCCATCGCGTTCTTGATGGCGCGCTCGATATTCTCCTTGGGCATGTTCTCATGCTTGCAGGTGGCGATGATGGCTCGCAGGTGTGAGTTGCTGTCGGGGTCTGGTCCTCCTTCCGACACAGCGATTGCAATCTGCTTGCCCAGTCGTGTAAATGTCTTGGCCATATTTCCCCATCTCTTGAGTTTTCTGGCCTTGCGGAATTCAAATGCTCTTCCCATTGGATGAAATGTTTATTATAGTTCTTGTTTTAATTCTGTTCGCGTTCTGCTTTCTTCATGAAATAGTAGCATAGCACGAGGCAAATGGTAGGTATGAGGATATAGATATTGAAGCCACCGAAGGCAATCTGTGCGATCCACAACACCATCAGTACGAAATACAATATCCTGAACACCCGATACCGCATGGTTACCTCAGTTTTGCGTCAAGCTGCTTCTGCAAGTTCTGTATAATCTTGTTCATCACAGCATCGATGGCCTTGTCGTTGAGGGTCTTGCTCTCGTCCTGGAGTATGAAGTTCACGGCATAACTCTTCTTGCCGTTCTCAAGGTTCTTGCCCTCATAGACATCAAAGAGCGACACAGCCTTCAGCAGTTTCTTCTCGCTCTGATAAGCGATGGCCTCAATCTGTGCAAACTCCACCTGCTTGTCAACAAGCAATGCGAGGTCGCGGCTCACAGCCGGGAACTTGGGTATCTCTCGGAACGACACGCTGTTCTTCTTAATGAGTTTCATCAGCGCGGTCCAGTTGATGTCGGCGTAATAGACGGGCTGCTGTATATCACAACGCTTGAGTTGTTTGGCAGCGACAATGCCGTACTGAGCGATAGTCTTGCCGGCACGGTTGGTGATGACAGTGGCGTTGCTGAAGATGTCGTTCTTCAGGTCAACGAACACAAGAGAGCCGAAAGGTACGCCCAAACGTGAGAAGATGTTCATCACGTAGGCCTTGAGCTCCCACACAGTGGCGTCCTCGTTAGGATGCGCCCAGTTGCCGTTCACACGTTTTCCTGTCACCCACAGGCCGAGATGGTTGTCCTCGGAGTAGCAGGAAAGCACCTTCTCAGGGTCTTTCTTGTCGGAATCGTAATAGTAGCAGTTTCCGAACTCGAAGAAGCGCAGGTCAGGCCGTTTACGGTTGATGTTGTGGCTCACGCACTCCAGACCTCCGTAGAGCAAGGTCTGCCGCATCACACCGAGGTCTTGGCTCAACGGGTTGATGAGTTTTACCGCATTCTCAGCCTTAAAGGTCTCGTTATCCTGGTAATAGGCTACCTTCGTGATGGAATTGTTGAGAATCTCGTTGAAACCACATCCCACCAACTGCTCGCTGACGACGTTGGCAAGTTTGTTCTCCTTGTCAAGTTGTCCTTTCACTGTGAGGCTCGACTTCAGCTGTGTAGGTATCTCGATGTTGTCATAGCCATAAATGCGGAGCACTTCCTCTACCACGTCGCACGGACGTTGCACATCCACGCGGTAGGCGGGCACTTCCAGACGCAGCCCTACCCCACTTTCCTCAAGCACTTTCATGCCGAGGCTCAGGCAGATGCTCTTGATGGTGTCGGTAGGCAGAGTCTTGCCGATCAGGTCATTGCAATACTTGTATTCGAAGTCGATGACTGCGTTCTTTGGTAGGTAGTCGTTCTTCACGTCCTTGATTTCCATGGAAATCTCGCCTCCAGCAAGTTCCTTGGCCATCAGCGCGGCTTGCTTCAGCGCGTAGAGTTGTCCGTCGGGATCCACACCGCGCTCGAAACGGTAACTGGCATCGGTCTGCAGTCCGTGGCGGCGTGCGCTCTTTCGGATCCAGGTGGGATGGAAGTATGCCGACTCAAACAGCACGTTGGTTGTGGTCTCGTAGGTGCCGGAGCCTTTTCCACCGAACACACCGGCTATACACATAGGCTCCTCGGTGTTGCAGATGGCGAGGTCTCTGTCGGAAAGCTCATGCTCCACTCCATCGAGCGTGATAAACTTGTAGCCGTTGGGCATGGTCTTGACCACAATCTTGTTGCCTGTGACCATGTCGGCGTCGAAACAGTGGAGAGGCTGCCCGTAGGCCATCATGATGTAATTGGTGATATCAACGATGTTGTTGATGGGTCGCAGCCCCACGGTGGTGAGTTTGTCCTTCAGCCACTTGGGGCTCTCCCCAACCTTGCAGTTCTTGACGCTCACGGCGCAGTAACGGGGACATGCCTCCTGGTCCACCACCTCCACATCGAAATCGAGGTCATGGTTATCGACCTTGAAAGCCTCACATGAGGGACGGTGCAAGGTGGTCTGTATGCCATGCTGCAAGAGGTAGGCATAGAAGTCGCGGGCCACTCCCCAATGTGAACAGCCGTCGGAGTGGTTGGGTGTGATATCAACCTCTATCACCCAGTCGCTCTCCAGGCCGTAGTACTTGGCGGCAGGTGTACCCACAGTCGCTTCAGCTGGCAGCACGATGATGCCGCTGTGGTCGGTACCTATCCCTATCTCGTCCTCGGCACAGATCATGCCATTACTCTCCACGCCGCGGAGCTTTGATTTCTTGATGGTGAAGCAGTTGTCGCCGTCATAGAGCTTTGTGCCGAGAGTAGCGACAATCACTTTCTGCCCAGCGGCCACGTTTGGTGCGCCGCAGACAATCTGCTCTTCCTTACCGTCTCCAAGATTCACCTTGCACACATGCATGTGGTCGCTGTTGGGATGAGGCTCACAAGTCAACACCTCGCCTACAACCAGTCCCTCGAGACCGCCTTTGATCGACTGAACCTCCTCGATGGCGTCAACTTCCAGCCCCACGCTGGTCAGGGCATCAGCTACCTGCTGTGGAGTCATGTCGAAATCCACATATTCCTTAAGCCATTTATAACTTACGTTCATTGCTGTTATTTGTTTATTTTTATGTTTTCTTGTAGATGCAACTGAAAAATCGTACAAAATTAGTAAAAAATCCCCAATTATCATGTATATGCCCCGCAAAAAGTGAGCATTTGGATGAATTTAATGACTGTCATAAGGACAAAAATATCGCGTCCCTGCCATAGGGGAATGCAGGGACGCGACGCAAGGAACTATTTTGACTTAATATGTGTCAGGATAAAAACGATCTCCTACTTGCGGATCAAGAACTTTTTGCCACCACGGATGTAGATGCCGGGCTTGAGATGGTCGCTCTCCACTACCCTGCCGCTCAGGTCGTAAACCACACCTGATTGATCCTCCTTTGCCTCAATCCGAAGCACGGCTGTACTTTCGTCATTGAAGTTCAGGTTGAAGGCATTTACATTACTTGGACCCGGTCCTGGTGTTTCAGTTTCCACATATACCTTGTACCCGTTGTTGAGTTTGAAATAAGCACGAAGCGCATTGATACTCATTCGATCATAGGGATAATAGGTCTGGTTTCCGCTCCCAAGATAGATGATGGAGGGGTCGCCATAATTATCCTCGATGTCCTTGGAGAAGAAAGTACCCACAAAAGTAACGTTCGTGTCCGTGCTGGTAATACCTTTTGGTTCATAACCTTCAATCAAATCTTGAAGGATTGCACCAGGAAAACTGGGGTTAACAAGACCATTCGGATCATTAGTAGTCCATCTAAAGATATAAGGTCTTCCCTTCGATATTATATCAGTTTCTGGCTTGAAATTCAAATAGAGAGTATTCAAGCCTGTATTAGTATCAACATCAATACCCGTAGGATTTGCATAGGGGTTGCCATCAGGATCTTCATCATTAGTATCCAATTCCATCACAATAGCATCGGAAAATACAGAATTTTGGATGTTGACATCAAACGGAAGGCAGAGGGTATTCCAATTCCCGTCTTTATAGAAAGTACGCCCCTCAAGTTTAACACCCCCAGAAGAAGCATCGCCATAATGATAGGCACAATCATTCACCTCACCTTGTGATTGTCCATAGAGTGGAGATTTATCAGTTTGAAGACCAACTATCGTGGCCTGGCAATAACAGTTCTGTAGTGTACCACCGGTTTCGTTATCACCTACAATGCCACCGATTTTTATTGCATTATATTCACCAGGTGTGATTCTCCCAGTATAAATACAATTTTTGATCAGACCTTGGGCTCCGTTCTCGCCTGCAATACCACCACCGTCTACTGAACTTGTATAGCAAAACACGTTTACATTGCTTGTGCAATTGAGAATCGTGCCATGGTTCACACCTGCAATGGTGCCGATGTTGCGAGTGCCTTCTGTATCACCAGCATTTGCATAAATACCAGCATAGGCACCAGAATTAACAACATTAAGATTCTTCACAACACCATCATAACCTATTCTCCCGAAAAGTCCCATGTAATTGGCATTTTGGTCCGTAATTTTAAAATTCAGGTTATAGATGGTATGTCCTTGGCCATCGAATGTGCCGGTGAAGGAACCATTGTCATTGTCGCTATTGGGTGTACCGAGCGGAGTCCAAACATCGTTAAGAGTGATGTCCTGCGTCAACTTGTAGTTGCCATTCATGTTGGAAGCAATTGCTCGAAGCCCAGCCTCGCTATTAATCTCAATGGTTGTAGTGGCTTGCTGTGCCATGACCATGCCAGTAAGCATGAAGGCACAAAATGCTAAAAAAATCTTTTTCATTATTCTTGAGTTGTTGTTAAAAATTCAAGGAGATAAGGTTCGCCATTGTCGAGTGGCGAGAGGCTGGTATCGAAGCGGTGCCAGTCAGTAATTGTAAAGATGCGATGGAGTTTGTCGCAATAGTAGGAGATGCTGACCATCGATTCGGTGGAATTGGCCGCGATGACCAGAGGAAAATAGATTTGTCCTTCGCTGTTCTCGGGTGCTGTGACGGCACGTACATCGCCGCCGATGCGCGCGCAGAGGAGGTCTTGGTCGCTCACGTACTCTTCGAGCGCTTCCTGCAAGCGGAACTGTACGGCCATAGTGAGTCCGAAGGAGAGGTAGTCGGGATCCCCCCATACTGGCCGTTCGTCGTTGCCCTCGGTCAGTTCGGTTTTCTTCGGTTGGTCAGGATCGACAGGATCGTCGTCATCGTCGCTGCTGCATCCCCAAGCAAGGGGAAGAACCGCCAGCAGCATATAGAAAAAGGATTTTTTCATTATGATGATTATTAATGGTTTTATTATTGGTTGAATGGGCATTGAGGAAGTGATGGGGAGGCGGAGACTGTCTCACAGCCTCCCCATTTCCTATTATTTCACAAGCACCTTGTTGCCGTTGAAGATATAGACGCCCTTGTCTGCGGGACGACCCGGCAGGCGTATGCCCTGGAGGGTGTACCACTCACCGTCGGCGAAGCGGTCGGACTCGATGAAGCGAATAACAGTTGGCTCTTCGATCGTGCCATGCATTGCGTCAGCAGCATATTTCATTGTCTGTGACGTGAAGGCCACGGTCTCTCCGTCGCGTTCGATGGTGAACTGCACATCGGTGGCCGCACTGTTGAGAGGCTCTGCCACTGTGAGGAAGAAGAGTCCGTCCTCGTCGGCTTCAGCTATACCGCAGACATCGGCGCCGTGGTAGGCCACCAGTCGGTCGCCCTCCTGAAGTTCCACACCTTCGGTCACGGCTATCACGTTCATATTCCCACCCGTGTTGTTGACGAAGAGCGGTGCAGGTGAAGCGGCGGCGCGAGTCGTTGTCACAGTTCCAGCATAGCGTGACGATGAACCATAGTAAGGATAGAAGAAGGAGCATTCGTCAGTGGCATTTCGTTTGATCATGTAGCCAGAGCCTGTACTAAGGTACTTGAGCGTTCCCTTCCATATTCTGTTCTCACCGATAACATTCAGTACGGCGAACTCGTCTTGCGACTTGATGATGTCGCCATCGGAGGCGAGATCAGTGTAGTCGGCGAGCGCTACGGATAATGGCAGGTTGATTGACGAGACATAACCGATACGGTTCCATCCATGCTTGACAACAACACTTCCGATACAAATGTACCCTGAGAGATATGCCGTCTTGTTGCTGTTGGAATAGAAGCGGTACATCAGTGTCGGGTCAATCTCGATGCTATCGTTGCCGTGATCCCAGAAGTAGATGCTCTGGTTCGGGTCGTCGGAACGCTTGCTCTTAAACGAATACTGATAAGGCTTGCCCTTGCTGTTGATGACCTCTAAGCCATCGCCCACTTCCCACTTGGCGCCACCAAGGAGCAGGTCTGATACGGTTTGCCTCTCAGGTCTCAAGTAGAACGAGAGCCAGTTCCATCCTTTGTTGAGGTGGAGAGTCTGCACTTCCTCAAAAAACTCGTAGAGCATAACCGGGTTGGCGCTGGTTCCAAGGATGGTATTGGCTTTGAACATGATACCTTCGGGGTAGAAGGTATAATCAGGCCTAACCACGTGGATTTTGCCAGTTGAGGCATTGAAGAACTCAAATCGGAGTGGAGTCGGTGTGTCTTGCGTATTGTAGATGGTGATGAATGCCAGTGCCTCATTTGCGTTGGCGCTCTGGTCCACATCGATGTGTGTCACACCGAGCAACTCGTGTCCTTCCCCAAAGACTGCTATCATGTCGTCGGGATCGGACGACAGATGGTCGTTGAGATATACTCGCGCTACCATGTTCATCGTGATGTTGCGTTCCTTCAGTTCGTCGCTCACAGTCCAAGGGGGCTCATCACCCCGGACGGTGATGCTGATGGGCAGAGGCTCAGACATGCCATTCTCTCCCTTCACATATATCTTCTCATCGTAGTCGCCAATATTGATGTAGGGTGAGATGGTGAGCGTGATTGTCTCCTCGTCGAGTGCGTCGATGACACCTGCGGTCTTCGAGGCTGTGATCCAGAGTGGCAGACCTTCCATCGTGTAGTTCTGTTTCTTGCCATCGAGGTTCTTCAGTTTCACATCCACCGTATGTCCATAGCCATAATGAGCGTTGATATTCAGGCGTTTGACATCCCATCGCAATGGATTGCGATAAACGTAGAGATTGAGTAGCACAGGACTGGCTGTGAGGTTGCCGTTGAGGTCAGCCACTTCCTTCACTGTGATAAAGACATTGGTCTTCTCAATATCTGCATCAGGCACGTCGAGGTTGAGCAAGAGGTCTTGATGATCGACAACGTACTTGAACTCAAGATGCTGCAGATTGGTCTTCTCTTTCATCTTCGCATAGTTGGCGGCATCAGCCAAGGCGTAAGCCACGCTTGGGTTGACAACCGTGTCGATTCGTGTCTCTGAGATGGTCTGTCCCTCCCTGTAGCGTCGGATGCTGATACCTGAAGGCACCAATTGCATCGTGTTGTCTTTCAGTTTCGTCGAAGTGCTGAACGGCAGATAGACCATGGTACCCATCTCAGTGCCGGAAGGAGTTGATTTGGCATATGTGGCGATGAGGTTTGGCGGCAGTACCATCTCGTACATGGCTATTTCGTCGATGTTGCCCTCCAGCAAAGCGGTGGCAGTCTTCTCATCGGTGTATGTGGCGCCCACAGCAAGTTCATCTCCTGAGATACCTCCCAATCCTTCAGTGGGGAAGGTGGTCTTGAGGGACTGGTCGATGTAGATATTAGCCACATTGCGCGAGCGGTTGACGGTCAAGGCGAAATGATGCCATGCGCCGTCGTTTACGATAGTGGAGGTGTAGGTTTCCAGTCCCGATGAACGGAAAAACAGTTCACCGTTTTCCAGTCCGATATTAAAGTGGTTGCCGTTGTTGGGTTCGTCCTGTCCGAGTCCATTGGCCATGAGTGTGCCGTTTTCATCGTTGGTGGCGAACCAGAACATCAGTGTATAGTCTTCGAATTCCTGTCGGTCGAAGTACTTGGATGCCAGTTTCACGCCCTCCTTGCCATCCAGTTTGAGACTGATGCCATTGGGCACCACCCAAGATGTGCCACTCAAGATGAGGTCGTTGCCTCCGACGGCTTTGTCATAACTGTATCTGCCATCACCTTCGTTCAATGCATAGTTGTCGATCAGGTTGAGTTCGTATCCCGTAAGCACCTTCTGCGAGTACTTCGAGATGACGTTCTTTTCCAATGCGGTGTTCCATAGACGCATTTCAAGAATGGTGCCCTCGTAATCAACGGATTGGTCATCAGGATTGTCGTCTGAGGATATAAACAAGTTTGTTCCAAGGAAAATGCTTCCATACCCCTGATATACACAGTCGAGAGTCGTCTCGCCTATTTGTTCGGAGCCATCGAAGAACCTGACGATGGTCTTCCTCTCTTCCGTGAGTTCGAAACTATAGACCACTTGGTTGAGGCCTTTGAAGTCTATGGCCTTGTCGCTGGTGGCAGTCTGTCCCTCGATGGTGGTGGTCAGACGTCGGTCGGCAGTCAGTCCGAGTGTCAGGTGATCCATGTAGTTGCCGTGGGTCAGAACAGTCATTGCCTTGCCGTTATTGTCGGGGTTGAGCATCATGTCGAAAGTGAAGCTCTTGGCACTGAGGTTGCGTTCGGCCTGTGTCATGCCCAGACTCTTTCCTGAGAACCTCAAAGCAGTGGAAAGCGCGATGTTGGAGGAGTTGGTTGTTCCCAGCACCTCGAAGTTGTTCACCTTGGAAAGGTAGTTGCCTGCGATAGGCTCGGAGAAGGAGATGATGATGTCGTCGCCGATGTCGAGAATACCGCTCACGGGTTTAGGAGTGCCGAAGGGCACTGGTATGCGGGTGTCTTTCACGCCACTCAGCACTGGCGACGAGGCGGTGATGTATCCACCGGCGTGACGGCAATAGACCACGGCTCGTATGTCGTAGTACTGCTCCACGGGGTCTTTCTCGCCGTAGAAGATGGCATCGTCGATGTAACCATCGTTCTTGATGAGCCTGCGCTCACCCGATGCCAGCTGCATAAGCGAGTCGCTCTTGTAGTAAGAGCATACGTTCACCCACGACTTGTCGCCCTCGGTAGAGAGCTTGTACTGAAGCTCGATGTGGTCGAAGCCACGTGCGTTGACATTGAAGTCCTCGATTCTCACTGGCATGTAGTGCTGTTCCCTGTCCTTGTTGTAGGGCGATTCAGTATTGATGACCCACTTGTCGCCAGGCGACGTGATGCTCACCTTGCCGGCAGAAGGCAGGAAATGCGCGGATATATTCTGTATGTTCGTGCGGTAGTAATCCTCCGGATCCCAAAGGGCGATGGAAAGGTCATCGTAGTCGAATTCCGTGCCGGCATAAACCTCCACCTGCTTGTCAACCACAGTGTTGGGCTCAAGCCAAACATTCATGCCAGACTGAGTCAGTGGCATGCCGTCAACCATGATTCTTGCTCCCTTGGCATTGTCGTCTGTCTCTTCCCGGTAGAATTCAAACGGGCGTGTGGCGAGATTGGGTGCCTCGGTCTCATTGCAGAGGTGGATGGTGAAGCGCGCCGGCTCGCCGTAAGGCACGTTGCTGACAGTGGCCTGGTCGGTCCAGATCTTCAGGTTGTCGATCGCGATGGTCTTGGCATCCAGAACAGCACCGCGGTTGTAGTACTGCGTCAGGCGTTCATCCTCGTAGGGTTTCTTTGTGGCGCCTCCACGGGTGCGGAAGATGAAATTGCTATAGGTCTTGGCATCGTAGGGCATATAGGTGATGGCCTGGTTGGTGCCTACTGCTCCAGAGCGTATCTTATCCTTGAACTCCTCGGAATACTTATAGACCACGCTCATGTCACCGTCGTTGATTTTCTTCTGATAATCAGTCAAATCCACCTTGCTCCGATAGACATCCACAATCAGGTAGGACTGGCGGTCGCAATTCAGGGAGAAGCCAGTCTTCTTGGCATACTCTTCCGCCGAAGTGTTCATATAGTTGAAGTCATAGGAGAATATGGGCTTGAAATGCAGCGACAATTTTTTGCCCGCGGCATTGAATCCCACCTCGGTAGTCTTGCCTTCATCATTTATCTCTTTAGTCACTTCTCCGTCATCAGGCTTAATCAGGTTCTTCACGAGTTTCCCCATAAAGTCATCACCAAAGGCAGAGCCACTGCTGATGAGGGGGATCTTCATGTAGTTTTCTTTCTCAAGCGCATAGCTGAATGCCTCCTCATACTCCACCTTGCTGTTACCGTCGAAACTGATGCTCTCCAACTTGTCGGATTCGCTCACCATCAGTTTCTCTTTCTCATTGGTGGCGAGGAATCCTATCCATGCCACAATCTCGTTGTTGAGCGAAGCGATGGAGTCGGGCCAGACCATCGTGGTGCCTTCAGGCAGATACTGGGTATAGGTGTATTCGCCCTTGTCGTTAGCCATTGCATAATAAGGATTATCGGAACTTACCTTGCTCACATATACCGGCCTCTTCAGCCGTTTGGCCTGTGCTTGCGCCTCTTCTTTTGATGTTCCTACAGGCAGCATCATGGATTCACGCACACGCAACAACTGCGGTATGAGTTCACTCTCAATAAACGCCTGGGAATAGGAGAAAGAGGATTTGATACGCGGGGATGCTTTCAGGACTTCATCTCGGATAAGATAAACCTTGTTGCCGTCAGCATCCTCTCCTTCAGCCAGTAGCTTGACTGTGCCGAGTTTCACCTCGTAGGTCTTTCCACCGAGATTGAAAGAATTGCCCGTGGCAGGCATGAGCAATTTGTACATCGATTCCGGCACGACACGCACAGCAATGGCGTCCTCAATCACCGTTTCCTCCGTCGTGCCGATATACACGTCGGCAGATGCACCCACGCTTTTCACATTAGAGGACGTCTCGATTTTCTTTGTTGTCTCGAGTTCGTAAGAGTAGTTCCATCCGCCATGATAGCCCATGACGATTCCAATATCAAATAGTGAAGTGCTTTCTGTGCTGTTGGTTTCACCGGCTGCCGTTCCACTGCCTTGTCCAGCCCAAGCACCCGTATAGTAATCGGATCCACTGCCTTGCTTGAGTTCTATATTGAAGCCGAGTTCTAATGTGAAGTTGTAGTTATAGCCATACTTCAATTTCGATCCTTCCTCGATGAACGCGCAGCTCTCGCTGCCAGGCGGGTCGCGCAGGATATCCACAAGGTGAGGTGTGCCAGAGACAAGCAACCGCTTGCCTTGCGACTTCTCCCTCACGTCCATCACGTAAGCCTTGAGGGGATTGATGTCGTAGTAAGTGTCGTCATAAAGCAGTGTGAAAGTCAACGATTTGAGCGCATTGTCTCCATCATTGATGAATGTGGTGTTGCGAGGGGTGAACAGATAAGTAGCCTTACCCTCCTCATCGAGTTGCACGGAGTCGGTATGCTCTGCGTCGATGAGTCCGTTGTGAAGATACACAGTACCTCCACTCAAGAGGACGATATCGTCAGGAGCGTCTTTCTCCACATTATTATAGAAATATTCCTCGCGTGCGGAAAGTGTGAGCAGTACGGGGCTGCCTCCCATAAAGACAGGATACCCCAACGTGTATTTCCCGTTTTTCCACAAGTTGACAGTCACGTTATTGCCTATATTGTCCTGGGCCTTGTATTCCTTCAGACCGAAATAACTGTCCTGGGAGCCTGTGAACTGTTCATAGTTCAGGGTCGCGGGTTTATGGTAGATGCGGTTGTAGGTGACGGTGTCGCCGAGGACGTTGTCGGTGAGGTCGAGCGTCTCGCCCACCTTGCCGGCCTGGAAGAGGGTGGCATAGCCATTGCAGTAGATGTCGGTCACCTTGTACTTCACCGGATAGAAAGGCACTTGGAACTCACCCGTCTTGTTATCGGGCGAGATGGTGATGGTGTGTCGGTTCGACACCACTCGGGTGGTGTCATCTACCCCGTGGGCATAGATGGAGTCACGCATGCGGATGGTCTCATCCATTTGGTCACGGACAATGAAGGAGGTGTTGTCGCCTTCAAGTTGCATGACGATGCGTATGCTGTCGCCGAGGTTGTTTGTCGAGAGCGACTGGCCTAAAGGCAGTGAGCCTTGGTCTTTTCCACCCACCACTCTTCCGCGAAGGGTCACACGGGTCTGATCCCAGAGATACGCTTCATAGACATTGTCTTGGAAGTTATACATTGTACTGTCAGTACCTGCCGGCGCATTATGGTTGATCAGGAAGCCGTTGTCAGCAAACACGTGTCCGTCTTTCACCACCTGCACTGTATGGGTGCCCTTTGGAATGCTCAACGAGAACTCACCCGCCGAGTTGGTGGACACTGGCTTGCCTTTGTCTTTACCCGTGCTCTTGGTAATCAGTTGACCATCGAGTTTGAACTGCGCTCCAAGGACAGGGATGCTGGACCCCTCATACATCACGACGCCAGAGTAGGTGTAGTAGCTTTCGACATAGAACATAAGGTCGTAGGTCAAGTTGCTGTACTCGGTGAAATTCACGGTGCGGGAACCTACCTGGCCTTCATTGCCTTTCCTTGTGACCGTGATGACGTAGGAGCCGGCAGACTGGTAAATCAGACTGTCGATCTGGAAGAATCCGGACTCGTCGGTCACCGTGCTCCGGGTGACAGCGCCACTGATATGGGAAGCCGCTGAGGGTTCAGCCACCACTGTGGCACCAGCCACTGCGGTTCCGTCAGCCAGACGTACGTAGCCCTGCACCATACCGGTCTTGGCACAATAGCCGTCGCATTCAGCGTAGGTGAGGTGTTGTCCCTCACAATCCACAATGGCCTCCACACGGTAGGTATAGACATGCTGTGGCTGAGGTGTCAGGTCGATGAACTGCTTCTGTGTGTAGTTAGTCACCAGTGTATCCACCTTGCCCGTGGTATCGGTCTTGTCACGGCGAAGCACACGGTAATAATCGACTGCCAGGTTGTTGGTTATCCAGTTGAGTTGTACGCTGGCTTGTTGTTGCGTGGCGTTCAGCGCTGTGACCTCGCCATTAAGATTGAACTCATAATTGGCGTCGTCGCCTGTCTCGGTCTTCACAATGGCAGTGGAATAAGAGTCTTCGCGACTCTTCAAACCGATATAGAGCGGTGAGCTCTCACGATTGACGGTGAGGTAGAACTCGTAATCGACGCAGGTGTTAGCCAGAGGCATGGTCAACTTGCCTGCCTTCACTTCATCAGGTTTGACATCGCGCTGGCTGGTGTGGACAACCTCGCCCGATGCAGCAATCATATTGGTGTGAACGGTCATTTTGGCGCGTTCATCCCATACGGCGATGTCGCCAGTGGCATCCTCACCACTGTTCTTCACCGCATTTGCGGGAACGGCTCTGCCTTCCTCCACAGTCCAGGCCGACCCCATCTTTCCTGCGATGGCGGAAGCGGTCATCTGGCTGGCATCGGTTGCGCCTTCTTGTAATGGCCAACCCGTATAAGTGGAAAGACAATTACTGAGAGTGCAGACTGCGCCACTGTGTCCTGTGATAAAAGCATGTGGAGATTGATGAGGTATATTTGACTGGATGAGTTGGGGAGCGAACAGCACATTCGACAGAGAAACAGTGCAGTAGCCATTCTGCCAGCCTATCATGCCGCCAATGTCCGGAACACGATCTCCATCACACTGCAGGGAGCCGTAGAAAGCGCAATCCTTGATGGATACAAGTTGAATATCATTTCTGACTTCCCCGATGAATCCGCCAAAAACATTGTTGTAAGCTTGTATGGAACTATGATAAGAAACACTTACATCACTGACAATATTCTCCAGCCTCACATTGCCGTTTTTGATATTGGCGACCAGGCTGGCTGTCCGTTCTGCGGCACTGGAGATACTACCTTTCACATGGAGGTCGTGAATACGGCAGTCACCACCGATCTCAGAGAAAGGGGCACAGGCTGTGGATTTATTATCTGTATCCACATAGTTGACTGTCAGCGTGTAGCCGTTGCCATTGAAGTCGCCTTGATACACCGCCTCGTCCCTCCAAATGTTGCAAATACCCACTTTTGACTGCACATCGCCCAAGTCCACATTGTCGGCCATGACTGCATTGAGCTTGGTCTGACCACTGTTGACCAGATTGCAGAATGTCTGCCAGTCGTTGGCATTGTGGATGATGAAACGTCCTTCTGCCGTGTATGTGTCCTGGCGGTCGTAGTCTTTAACTTCCACGAGTGGCACAACGCCATTAGCCGATACAGTCCATTCCTCACCAAGGTTGTTGGCTAATGTCTGGAGGTTTGTGGATTCGGCATTAATACCTTGTTGTCTATTGAGGAACGTGGAGGCGTAGGTGTTGACGATATTGTTTGATCCGTTATAAGAGGAACGGAACAAGGTGTAAGAACCATTCTGGTTGATATCTACAGCCTGAGGGTTGAAGAAACAGTTTCGAATGTTCACACGAGCGCCCCAGTAGGTCCAACCGACAAAGCCGCCCCATGAATCTGTTTCCTTGCCGATGAGTTTGCCGTCGAAGAGGCTATTGGCAATAACAATGTCAACAGCAGAACGGTCGTTCCTTGATACTCCGATCAGTCCGCCATGTGTACCGTCGCCTTTGATTGTAGAGTTGATGGTCACCGAAGAGCGGCAGGAGGTGATTTCGACTTTCTGCGATTCATTCACCCTCACGATCATACCGATGATACCACCTGCGAACTTGGAGTTGGTTGCAATGCTTCCAGCTGTGTGGAGGTATTTGATGGAGACACCGTCATCCACGAATGCGAACGGAGCGACCGAATGGTTGTTGAAATCCTGGTCATAGACGTTCTCATTGATATCGAACTTGTAGTTGAACGTCAACGTATGGCCATTGCCGTCGAACACTCCACGGTAAGGATGGGTGGTAGTACCCACCATCGTCTGCCTTGAACCGAGGTTGATGTCGGAATACATCACTGCGTTCAAGTCAGTCTTACCATTTTCCACCAAAGCGGCAAACGTTTCCCAGTCCTCTGCGCTGCGCAGGATGAATCGCCCGTCGAGGTCGTATGATTTCAGCGGTGAGTTGCGCATCTCCCATTGGATGTTGACCTGGTGCTGGTCGTTGACACCCCATGTCGGGTCTTTGGTCACTGTAGCCAGACCGACGTATGGCAGATAATACCTGTTGGTGAATGATGTCCTGGCCATACCGGCGGCGTGGCTCCAACCCCATACCGCCGTGCTGGCACGCCGTACACGATAGACCACGGAATCGCTTTGGTAGGCGGCGAAAAGTGTGGCATCGGTGAAGGTGAAACTGGTCGAGTCGTTGTCGTAAGTGATCTGTCCGATGCTCTGCCATTTGTTGTCTGACGCGTCATTGCCTATGCAGCGCTGTATTTCCCACATATCGGCGTCCATCACGTCTTTATACGACGGGAAATCGATTTCCCATGTCAGGATGGCAGTACCATCAGGCATCAGTGCGGCCTTCAGGTTCTTGGCTGTATGCAGAATCGGGAAATCGATGGCATCCGACTTCGATGTGCGGCTTTTATTCTCCGTGTCGGAATAATTCACCTCCAAGTAGCAATCTCTCAAGGGCTTGTCGCATGGCATATAGACGAAACCGCTTGAGGTTGTGTCGAGAGCAACGGTATGCGAGTTTTTGTCATTGTCAGTATAGTGGAAGGTGACTTTGTGAATATTGCCCGTGGCCATCATCCAAGGCACCATGATGTTACCCATGTTGGCTTTCTCGTATGCCAGCATTGGGGTAAGCCATTCGGGAACGACCAAGGCGTCCATTTGGCTGATGCTGAATTCTATAGGTTCAAGTCCTTGCACTTTTTCATCTGAACGAAAATTACCGTTACGGTTGATAGAGTAAGAGAATTTCAGTTTCTTGCCGCGGTATTCATTGGGAATGGTCCATTTCACTTCCACGTCAAAGTAAGACTGCTTCTTGCTCGGACGATAGATATTGATGGTCCGCTCAGTTTGCGTCACTACCTCATTACCGTACTGGATGTTTCGGACAATCTGCACCGAACCATTGACACCCGTGGAAAACTTCGCCTTGTTGTAGGTGTGGTCGTTGTTGATGTCGGTCTCGGCTTTGTAGTGAAGCACTGTCTTTTTCGAGCTCTCACCCTCTGCTTCCACATAGACGTAGCCGTCCTTGACCCAGCAGTCGGCGCCGTCGCAGTCGTAGAGTGCGAGTTTCATCGTAATCACATCAGGCGGATTATAGATGATGCTGTAGTTCCAGATGTCGTCCACATGGGTGGCATTCATCGATGAAGGCATCGCCCATAGCAGGAACAACATCATCCAACCCACAACCCCCTGAATAGACAGGCCTTTGCCCGTCAAGAAGTTCGCTGTTGATTTGTTCATAGTTAATAATATAATTTGATGATTTATTTGATTCTTTCTTCACTCTTAACGACTCAGCTACACTCTGTTGGGGTCGCTATGCTCAAAATTAACGAAAAATTAGATTCAAAATTATTGAAAAATAGAAAAATAGAATGAAAGGGGATTATTCTTCAAATTTTCCTAAAAATATCCCTATAATTTTGAGCGAAGCGACCTTTAAGTACCGAATCGCTGCGTAGTTACCTCAACTCTTAACTCTTAATTCTTAACTCTTAATTCTTAACTCTTAATTCTTAACTCTTAATTCTTAACTCACCAATCATCGTCCTCGTTACCCACAAGTCCATTCTTCACGGCTTCCTCCACTTTATCCATGATGGCATTGGAATAGGCATGGGTCATCACAAGAGCTTTGGCACAGGTACGTTTCTGAGGGTCTTTCTCCACAAAAGGATAGTGTTTGGCTATTTCCCATTGCTCATCGTAAAGGTTAGCGTTGGTCTTGTCGTCCTCCTTTCGTTTGGAGTCGCCAGCGGTCTTGTTTCCATTGTCGGTGGGGCTGAGCCATCCGCCAGAGATATCCGCCAACACATCGTAGTTCTGCACAGTATAGGTGACACGTATTTTCCCGTCCTTGATGTCAAGACGGATAACAGGCGTGATATTGACGGAGTATTTGTTGATAGTGCCTGTATGTTCCACGATGTTCTTGATGGTGGATGAGACGATGATGCACCCCGCTTCCTTATCGTTGAGCGTGATGGCTTGCTTGTCCTTAAAGGTGGCAGTTGCCCAGTAGTTGAGCGCGACGTAGAGTTGCTGTTTGGTCTTGCCAGGAACATCGATAACCTGTTGATAGGTCAGGCTCTGATTCTTATCGAGGGTCAGTTCCTTTGCAAGGTTGGCGGCTGCGTCGAGCCACTTCTCGCCATATTTCTCTTTTGCATATTTCTCAAGGTCGGCGGCTTTCATCACTTGTGCGTGCAGATTCATACAAAAACACAACGCCATAAATATGGCGAACACATATACTTTCTTCCACATAAACACCAAACTTATAATTACATTATTTTGCAAAAATAAGCAATAAATCTGAATATTTCGCAAATTTTAACAACATTTTTTCCAATGGGTCTTTTTTTCCCTCTTCAAGCGATTTCAACCTTGCTGAGTTCAATTAAAAGGTTTAATTTTGCATATGGGTTATCTAAAAGCCCCTTTTAATCACACAATGTTTATGAAGAAGCCACGATTCGGACTCCTGCCAAGGATTATCATCGCCATTGTTTTGGGTGTGCTGCTCGCGCACATCCTTCCCCTACCCTTCTTAAGGCTTTTCGCCACCTTCAACGCCATCTTCGGCAACTTGCTGCAGTTCCTCATCCCGCTCATCATCTTCGGATTGGTGACTCCCGCCATTGCAGACCTCGGCAAAGGGGCGGGTAAACTCCTGCTCATCACAGCCCTGATCGCCTATTCCAGCACTGTGGCCGCTGGATTGCTGTCATACGCCACAAGTGTGAACATTTTTCCAGGACTGATTGAAAGTGGAACGGGACAGTCATTGACGGAAACAAATGCCAGTATCGATCCATATTTCTCCATCCAGATACCGCCACTGTTCGACGTGATGTCTGCATTGGTGCTGTCGTTCATCCTCGGACTGGGGACCACTGGACTGAACAGTACGGCTCTGAAGGATGTGCTGTCTGAGTTCAAGAGCATCATCACCAAGACCATCGAGAGAGTTATCATCCCCTTGTTGCCACTCTATATCATGAGTATCTTCATGTCGATGACATACTCAGGACAAGCCGCACGCGTCATCAACGTGTTCATTAAGATCATCGTCGTCATCTTCATCATGCATATCGGCATACTGCTGTTGCAGTTCGTTGTGGCAGGACTGGTGTCGGGCAAGAATCCACTGAAAGCGCTTAAAACCATGCTTCCCGCCTACTTTACCGCACTCGGCACATCATCGTCGGCAGCCACAATACCCGTGACGCTCCAGCAGGTGAAAAAGAATGGAGTGGATGAGGAGGTGGCAGGGTTCGTCGTGCCACTTTGCGCCAACATCCACATGTCGGGCAGCATGCTGAAAATCGTCGCCTGTGCTGTGGCCTTGATGTTGATGCAGGACAAGCCCTTTGACCTGGGGATGTTCAGTGGCTTTATCCTCATGCTCGCCATTATGATGGTGGCTTCGCCTGGAGTGCCAGGTGGTTCCATCATGGCGGCCTTGGGCGTGCTCGCCTCCATGCTCGGTTTCAACGAGGCAGACCAGGCGCTGATGATTGCACTCTACATCTCCATGGACAATTTCGGCACAGCCTGCAATGTCACCGGTGACGGTGCCATTGCACTCGTCGTGAATAAAATCAGGAAAAAATAACATGTCCCGCATGGCAGAATGCCGAGTATTCTGCCATGCGGGACATGTTGCACTGCCACACACCAAATTATTATCCAAGGCCTCGCCTTGGGTATGGTCAGGTTCCCGTTCGACGTGAACCTACTAAAATTCAGTTATTTATAAAACTCTTTCTTGCCAGCCGAGAGGGTGTTCTTCATCAGCGAGCAGATGGTCATTGGACCCACACCGCCAGGGACGGGCGTGATATAGCTGCACTTAGGAGCCACGTCATTGAAATTGACATCGCCGCAAAGGCGGAAGCCGCTCTTGCGAGTAGGATCAGGCACACGGGTGGTACCCACGTCGATAACCACGGCACCCTCCTTCACCATGTCGGCAGTGACGAAATGTGGACTGCCGATGGCGGCGATAATGATGTCTGCCTGACGGCATTCTTCCTTGAGGTTGGGCGAATGGCTGTGGCAGACGGTCACTGTGGCATCTCCCGGATAGCGTTTCTGCATCATCAGTGAGGCCATGGGTTTTCCAACGATGTTGCTTCGTCCAAGGATGACGCACTTCTTTCCTTTGGTCTCAATGCCGTAACGCGACAGCAGAGTGAGAATACCATTGGGTGTGGCAGAGATATAACAAGGCAGCCCGATAGACATGCGTCCCACGTTGATGGGATGGAAGCCGTCCACGTCCTTACGGTAGTCGATTGCCTCAATCACCTTCTGCTCTGAGATATGCTTAGGTAGAGGCAACTGCACGATGAAACCATCCACGTCATCATCCTCATTGAGTTCCCTCACCTTGGCGAGCAACTCGTCCTCGGTGATGGTGTCCTCGAAACGGATGAGCGACGACTTGAACCCGCAGGCCTCGCAGGCCAGCACCTTGTTCTTCACGTAGGTCTCACTTCCCCCGTCATGTCCAACGAGTATGGCGGCAAGATGGGGCCGTTTCCCACCTTGGGCCACTATCTGTTCCACTTCGGCGGCTATTTCTTTCTTAATTTCGGCCGCTGTGGCCTTCCCGTCGATGATTTGCATAATATGAATGTCTAAAAAAGGTTATTTCTTGCGTTTCTTCCCGCCTCCGAAGCCACCTCCGAAGCCACCTCCCATTCGTCCCATCATGGCAGCCATCTTGTTGCCCTGCATCATGCGCATCATCTTGCGCATTTCCTCAAACTGCTTGGTGATGCGGTTCACCTCGTCGATGCTGTTGCCGCTACCTCGCGCGATACGCTGCTTGCGGCTCATGTTGATGCATTCAGGATGCGAGCGTTCGTAAGGTGTCATCGATCCAATCATGGCCTCAATGCTCTTGAAGGCATTGTTGTCGATGTCGATGTCCTTCATGATCTTGCTCATGCCAGGAATCATCGAAGCCAGGTCCTTGATGTTACCCATCTTCTTGATCTGGCCAATCTGATTGAGGAAATCGTCGTAGTCGAACTTGTTTTTGGCGATTTTCTTCTCCAGTTTCTTTGCCTCTTCCTCGTCGTACTGCTGTTGGGCGCGCTCCACAAGGGAGACGATGTCACCCATGCCAAGGATGCGGTCGGCCATGCGGTCGGGATGGAACACGTCGAGGGCGTCCATCTTCTCGCCTGTTCCCACGAATTTGATGGGCTTGGTGACCACGGAGCGTATAGAGATGGCAGCACCGCCTCGGGTGTCGCCGTCAAGTTTGGTCAGCACCACACCATCAAAGTCCAGTCGGTCGTTGAACTCTTTGGCGGTGTTCACTGCGTCCTGGCCAGTCATGGAATCGACCACGAATAGGGTCTCGTCGGGGTTGATGGCGTTCTTGATGTTGGCAATCTCCTGCATCATCTGCTCATCCACGGCGAGGCGTCCGGCAGTATCGACTATCACCACGTCATAGCCCTTGCTGCGGGCATCAGCGATGGCTCTTTGGGCGATACCTACAGGATCTTTCACGTCGGGTTCCGAATAAACCGGAACACCCACAGACTCGCCAACGACTTTCAACTGCTCAATGGCGGCAGGACGATAGACGTCGCAGGCAACGAGCAGGGGATTCCTGCCTCTTTTGTTCTTGAGGAGGTTGGCAAGTTTGCCGCTGAAAGTGGTCTTACCCGAACCCTGGAGTCCCGACATGAGGATGATGGCTGGATGTCCCTTGAGGTTAAGGTCAATGGCTTCGCCGCCCATGAGGGCCGCCAGTTCGTCGTGCACTATCTTCACCATCAGCTGGCTGGGCTTCAAGGCAGTCAGCACGTTCTGTCCCATGGCCTTCTGTTTCACGGTGTCGATGAAGTCCTTGGCGGTGCGGTAGTTCACGTCAGCCTCAATCAGTGCTTTGCGCACGTCCTTGAGTGTCTCGGCCACATTGATTTCGGTGATTTGGCCTTCACCTTTGAGTATCTTGAAAGAGCGTTCAAGTCTTTCGCTTAGGTTTTCAAACATATTTTTATAGGTCTAAGTGATTCACTTTTATCACAACAAGAACCATGCCAATAAGCGATCTTGATTATAACAATGTGCAAGTTATTTATTGTAAAGTTCGTTTTTTGTCTGTTTTCACTCCCTGGTAAATAAGGAAGGCGATGATGAGCACCACAAGCACGATGGCTGCGATACCGATGATATGGCTGTAGTGTGAAATGACAGCGATAAGTTCCTGCTCACTGACTTGCGTGTGGCATGCCCAACCGATGCCGACAAGCACAATGTTCCAAAGCGCGGCTCCGAGGCAGGTGTAGAGCATGAAGCTCAGGAGGTTCATCTTGGCCAGTCCTGCCGGTATGGAGATGAGTTGTCGGATAGCGGGGATCATCCGTCCAATGAAGGTGGAGATGGCTCCGTGGCGGTCGAAGTATCGTTCTGCTTTCTCCACCTTCTGCGCGTCAATGAGGCACATGTGACCGAACCGGCTGTTGGCGAAAGCATAGACAATGGGACGCCCCAGAAAGTACGAGAGACCATAGTTGATGAGTGCGCCGATCAATGCGCCGAGGGTGCCACACAACACAATCATTGGCATGGTCATCTCGCCGCGTTCTGCTGCAATGTAGGCAGCCGGTATCATCACTACCTCCGACGGAAAGGGGATGAAAGAACTCTCGATGGCCATGAACACAATAATCCAGAAATAGTTGAGGTGGTCGAGAGCGCCCCCCGTCAAGTTCACGATAAAATCTTCCATTTGTTATTTTCGAATTTTGATGCAAAATTACAATAAAAACTCGAAAAACACACCTATCTGAGGAAGAAATTGCATTTTTACGCAGTCGATTATGTATGACTGGTCAGACTAGTTAAACTAGTTGAACTAGTGAAAACTAGTAAGATTAGATAAAAACAGGATTAAAGCCTCTATATTCGCTTGCCCCTATTTTTTCTGATACACCCTCACGTAATCCACGAAATAATACATGGGGAAGGCATTATCATCGATGGTGCCTCCATTGTCTCCGCCCAAAGCGAGGTTGAGCAGGATGTACTGGGGATAGTTGAAGGGATTCAACTCCTTGCCGATACGCCCGTTACGCACCGACTCCATAGGAATGAGGTTGAGCAACTCGTCATCGAGGTACAGAGCGATTTCCTTCTCATCCCAGTCCATACGCCAGACATGAAACTTGTCCGTCCACAGCGGATCCTTGTCGAGGAAATGCTGGAAAGGTATGCGCTTGCTGTTCCATACAGCGTGCGACGGGCGGTTGTCACCCCAAGCCGCATTGGCGAGTATATGAGGTACACCGTTGATACGGTAATACTCCATCACGTCGATCTCTCCACACGAGGGCCATGGCATACCCTCCCCCAAGGTCCATATCGCGGGCCAGGCACCACCAGCAACGGGAATGGCGGCGCGCACCTCCATCCTGCCGTAGAGAAAACTATACTTTCCACGGGTGTTGATGGATGCGGAGGTATAGTGAACACGCTCACGTTGGGCACGCCAGTCACGGGCTCCTTCCTGATACAAGGGGTTGATGAGGTTGACTTGCTTGGCTTCAATCACCAGGCAGCCATCCCTACAGTAAGCATTGTTCTGACGGTACCACTGGTCCTCGTGGTTGCGCACAAAACCGTTCTCGAAGTTCCAAACCGAGGTATCGACATCACCATCCTCATTAAACTCCTCACTCCATACCAGTTCATAACCGTCGTCGAGAGGTGACACGGATTCATTTGTAAATAAAAAAACTTTGCCTCTTCCTGGCTGGATGGCCATTAACAGGAACAAGGCAAAGAACGAGTTTTTTTTGTCCATAGAAACAGGATAAAAGTTATTCAGGGGTGGTCTGATTGTAGTTCAATTTATCCACCAAGTTCAACAGCCGGTTGATCTGATCTTCCTTCATCTTCAGGACCTCACGCAACTGAGCAATCCTCTCTTGATTCAACTCTTCACAGCGATGTATTTCAGCCAGCATCGCCATCACCTTCTCATACTTCTCTTCGTATGTGAG
Organism: Bacteroidaceae bacterium; assembly: GCA_017509605.1. Taxonomy (GTDB): domain Bacteria; phylum Bacteroidota; class Bacteroidia; order Bacteroidales; family Bacteroidaceae; genus RUG11857. The sequence continues at coordinate 28,587 of JAFWPH010000042.1, forward strand.
TTCACGATATGGCTTTACCTCAGGATTTTGACTATAGGCCAAGGGATCACCTCCCACTTTCTGGATATTGTCTGCCGCAGAGATCAACATCTCTCCATTACCTGTCGCCACCCAATAAGGATTAAGTTGGGGAAAGGTCTTAATCATACTGATGAGTTTCTGGACCCCTATATCGCTCTTGATACTATTGATATATCCATTGGAAAGTCCACATCTCCGTTCATACTCCGACTTACGGATTCTCAAATAGTCAATGAAAGTTAGCAAACGCTCTTTAATTCCTTCTTTTTCTTCCATAAAGATAATAATAACAGAAATAATTCTATAGAATAAATTAGTGACTTTTGTGAGGCAAATGTAATCAATCTTAATGACATCTCAAAATGTTCTATCCGAATTAACAGTATTTTGCATAAATTTACAAATTATAGTTATTTTATATACCGTATAACCGTGCGCCCAATTTACTCACGTTCGGAAAAGCTAAAAAAAATTTTGCTTTTCGCTCACTTAATCGTAAATTTGCAACAAGAAAACAAGATTTAAAGTAATTAAGACCTATCGTTAACAGAAAACTCTACTAACTACTTAATATAATTGACAACATGAGACAAAACTTACTATCCCTGACACAGGCGCTGTTATGGTGTGGCGTCTGCCTGATGGTCGCCATACCAACAAAGGCAAAAAACACCAGAACCACCTACACTTTCACCATCAACCGCACGGCTGAACAAACCACACCTACCGTTTGTGAGATCCATACCAATGTTTTAACCGCAAAACTCGGCACCGACGCAATTGCAGGACTGGCTTCAGGAACCGTTCGTTTCTGCGCCATCCAAGGAACTACAGGCAAGGTATCACGAGCCACCACTCTCCCACCCTACGGACAGTACTTCAATGAGGAAGGCAACGTGGTGGTGGAGAGCAGAGGAGTAGTTTCATCTCAGTTCAACGGCAAAAACGCCTTTAACGTCAACACCCTGGAAGACAAAGTGTCTAAAGGGGACAAGTTCTACGTTCAGCAGGTCTTCATCGCCACCAACACCAATGACACCGTGGCTTACGCCTTCGACATCACCATCGGAGACAGCCAGTCGGTGGATTCCGATGAACCCGTGGCCATACACCGGCCCGACAAGATTGACTCGTGGCTGGCCAAGCCCTATGTCAGACGAAACGAACAAGAACCTGAGTATGTCAATTTCATCCAGGTGAATGCCGGTGACAACCTCACCATCGGCCTGAGACCCATCAATGAAGGTGAGACTATCAAGTTCAGCATCAAAGGGCCCAATGGAAAAAGCCTACGCAACTACAGCGAGGATGATTTCACCCTCAACGCTGTAGAGCCCTCAGACGCGGGCTACTACAAGACGACCGTCAGAATCACCAAACCCGACAACCGTTTCGTAACCAAGATGTACGATTTCATAGTCGATGTGCAGACCAACCAAGGTGAGAACTGGGACTGGAAAGAGCACACTGCCGTGTGGAGTTACGATTTCCGCGACGAGAACCCTGACGGTTTCCCTGTCCCCACTAAGGTTCACAAGTTCACACAACGCAACGGCAAGGCCGCAAATAGAGTGGACGGTGACTGGTGGTGCGTCTATTGGGGCGACAACCTCAACCCCGAGGTCGATGCCAACAACAAGAACGCCATGACCAACATGATGAAGAAATACGACGAGGACTTCGCCTACATCCGCGATGTGATGGGTTGGCCTCCCGACATCAACGCCCGAAGGGGGTACAAGTCGTTTGTCTATATTTTCGGTTCGGGCATCAACCGCGACAACACCTCACAGACAGAGCAAGGAGGATACCAGAGCCAAACATCGCCCGACGACGGAGGTACGTGGCCCTGTGTGTGGGCATCCTACTATCCTGTAAGCCGTTTCCGAGACGACGCACGTTCACGCTACAACGACTGTGACTACCAATGTGAGGCCATGGTTCACGAGGGCATCCACGCCACATTCGCAGACATGGAAGGCGTAAAGCAGTCAGCATGGTTCCACGAAGGTGGCAACGTATGGCTCCAGATGGCCATGAACTCCCGTCGCGATGGTGTCTATGGCGCACCTGGCTGGCTCGGCGTGGGCAACCTCATCTGCCCCTTCATGCCCATCGAGTGCTACTCGGGATGGTTGCAGGACGGCAGTTTCGGAGGTCCTTCGGCCGAAGGCGTGAACATGTACAACAGCAACGGACAGCAGATATGCACCTGGCGCAACCTCATCGGAGGTGTGCAGTACGGAGAGGTGTTCCCGCTCTTCCTCGGCGAAGCGGTGGGCTATGGTGCTATTCCATGGATATGGCGCTATTGTCGTACGCGCGTGCTTGAGGGTATTGCCACAGGCAACAGTGCGGAGAAGGTGGAAGGCATCGGCGACGAAGCCATGCGTATGCTCATCATGCAGTACCGAGCCAAGCTCGCCACTCTCGACTTCGGCGGATTCTCTCCTGGATGCCGCAACCTCATCAACAACTATTTCCTCACAACGGTGAAAGCCGAATTTGAACCATACTGGATCAATGTCGCGCCCTTCAAACTCACTCCTTACCAAAACTGCACTCTCAATGACGAGGACGGATGGCTTGCTCCAGACACACTCACCAATCCTGGATGGAGCGGAGGTAACATCATACCTATCCACGTCGAAGGCAACTCGGCCACCGTATCATTCAGACCCGAGGACGACAACATGCGTTGCCAGCTCTGCTACCGCACCAAGGACGGACGGTGCTTCTACAGCCAGCCCGTCACCTGCGGTCCCATGGTGCTCAACTGGAGTGACAGCGACGCCCCTGCCAACGGAGTCATCTTCTGCGTGCCCTGCAATACCGACTATATCTACACGGGTGATGCACTGAGAAAGAAACACTTCGACTACCGCATCAAACTCGGTGAAGGCGCACTGGCCATCGCTGCCAGCGATGTCAAGTGGTTCATGTATGAACAGAACCTCAAAGACACTGCCTTCGAAACCGACGTCAAGAATGTGGTGGCAGACAAAAAGAGCGCCGAGGCGAAAATCCTGTCCAGCACACTGAGAAGCGGCCAGAAGCTGCAACTCGACTTTCAAGGGGCTGACCCAACGGAGTTCAACGCTCACCTCGTCGGCGTACAGGGTGTGCTCATCAACGAACAGCCTGTGGCTGCCGACGGAACCGTACTGATTCCCGCTAACCTCGTCAAAGGGATGTACATTCTCGCCATCGAGCGCAATGGACAAGTGCAGACTTTCAAAGTATTCGTGAGATAAGGCCCTAAGGGTGATGTATCAAAAAAAGAGGTGATAGCCACCTCTTTTTTTGCTACTTATACCTATTTACGGCATCGATATGCATCTGCTTGATCTGGTCGGCGAGCCACTGTGGCTGCAACACCTTGATCTGACTGCTACGGCTCAGCAGATGCGAGCAGAAATCCAAAGTGGGACGCAAGGTCACAGAGAAATCCACATAATCGTCGCCTCGTCCCACAATGGTCTGCGTCTCGTGAAGAGGCAAATCATTGAGATAGAAACGCTCCTTGCCAAAGGAACGTATTACCACACGCTCCCGCTTCACTCTGTCGATGACCATGGCGCCATAATAGTCCTGAAAATAGTCCTCGGCTGAGAACTCAGGGTCGATCTCGAACTTCATGTCTGTCAATTCTATTTCCTGGATACGGTCGAAGGAGAACATGCGGAAGTACTCGATGTACCCCTTTGGCAACCCCTTGCGGCGTGTGGGACGCTCATCTCCCTCCGCCTTGCGCTCGAACTGGCCGAGCACGTACCAACGACGCTTGAAGAGTTTGATACAATAGGGCGCGAACAAATAAGTCTTGGGAGCACCTTCGTATTTCCGATAGACGATGCTTACCCGAACGCCCTTCTTCATCGCCTCGATCAGCAAGTCGAAATAGTCATCGTCAGTATTCACCGACTCCAGCAAGATGCGGTCCTGCAATGACATGCTCTCCGAAATCACATTACTCACCGACAAGGTTGATAACATCCATTTCTGCACACTGTCCTCATGCAACGCACGAGAGTTCTGGATATAGTATTTATAATCGTCGTTGATATCACACTTGATAATAATACCGAAAATATCCTCAATGGCATCCTTATGACGGTTGAAAGTGGAACGCGCCATTTCGTTGCCATCGCTCATGGCGGTACGGACCCACATACGGTTGATGTCCGCAAACGAAATCTTACGCGCTTTCCAAATGGTGTTAACCAACCAAATATATTCCCTGAACAACATCTTGCTTTTCATAATCCGATAGGTTTTTGTTCCATGATGCAAAAATAGCAAATTGTTTTCGAAAAGAATGTAATGCCAACAGAAAAATTCATTACTTGGTCTGTTGGCTATAAAAAGGAAAACTATTATATTTGCATAAGAATTCAGTCAGCGACCTCACAAAAAGCAAACAACAAGGCCGTAACAGATTCGAATCCACTCTTTAAGCTATAATTTAATAAACACTATCAATTATTTGAATAATAATATATTATGAATAAGAAACTCATATTCCTTTTTCCTTTATTCCTCAGTCTATTCACACTCTCTATACAGGCAGAGGACGGAAGCAAGCTGTGGCTGAGAAACGACCAGCAGCAGGAGGCTCAAGTGAAGGACAAGAGCAAGACAGCCGGTGGCGCCATCGGTGCAGAGGAGTTAATGAAATCCTGGAAAGGTTCAGCAGTGACACTGACCATCGCCAAGGACAAGGAACTGACTACCGATGACGGATTCAAGATTGAGAACAAAGGCGACAAGATCACGCTGAAGGCACGCACGGGCAACGGCTTGCTCTATGGCTGTTATCACATGCTGCGTCTCCAGGCCTGTGGCTACCCTCTTCCACCGCTGACCATCGACAACCCCGTCTATTCCCTGCGGCTGCTCAACCACTGGGACAACCTTGACGGCACTATAGAGCGCGGCTATGCCGGTCATTCGCTCTGGCAATGGAACGAACTCCCCGCGACCTTGTCGCCACGCTACACAGATTATGCGCGCGCCAACGCGTCGATAGGCATCAACGGCACCGTCATCAACAATGTCAACGCCTCGCCACAAATCCTCAGCAGTGAGTACATAGAGAAGGTGAAGGCGTTAGCCGATGTCTTCCGTCCCTACGGCATCAAGGTCTATCTGTCAGTCAACTTCGCATCGCCCATGGCTTTGGGTGGACTGCCCACTGCCGACCCACTGGATGAGGCCGTGGTCAAGTGGTGGAAAGACAAATGTGACGAGATTTACAAGGCCATCCCCGATTTCGGTGGTTTCTTGGTGAAAGCCAATTCCGAGGGACAGCCCGGACCAGGTGACTACGGACGCAGCCACAGCCAAGGAGCAAACATGTTGGCCGATGCCATCGCTCCCCATGGTGGCATCGTGATGTGGAGATCGTTTGTCTATAGTGCGTCAGATGCCGACCGCGCCAAACAAGCATACGAGGAGTTCAAACCCCTCGACGGACAGTTCCGCGAGAACATCATCCTGCAAGTGAAGAACGGACCCATCGACTTTCAACCCCGCGAACCTTACAGTCCGCTGTTTACTGCCATCGACTCCACACAGCTCATGGCTGAACTGCAAGTGACACAGGAGTATTTAGGACACTCTAACCACATCGCATACCTCGGTACCATGTGGCAGGAGTTCTTCGATGAGATCAAAGGAGTAAAACTCAAGGGCCTGGCCGGTGTCGCCAACATCGGCGACGCAGTCAACTGGTGCGGCAGCGACTTCGCTCAAGCCAACTGGTATGCCTTCGGACGGCTGGCATGGAATCCCGCCACAGGAGCCACCAAGATAGCCAAGGAATGGGTGCTGCAGACCTTCACCCATGATGCAGCTGCCGTCAATAACATCGTTGACTTAATGTTGGAGAGCCGCGAGGCTGTGGTGAACTACATGATGCCATTGGGACTGCACCACCAGTTTGCATGGGGTCACCACTACGGACCTCAGCCCTGGTGCGAGATACGTGGAGCACGCCCCGACTGGTTGCCATCCTACTACCACAAGGCCGATAGCCAAGGACTGGGTTTCGACCGTACAAGCCGTGGTAGCAACGCGGTGGCCCAATACCCCAAGACTCTGGCTTCCCAACTCGACGACATCAACACATGCCCAGAGAAGTATCTGCTATGGTTCCACCATGCCGCATGGACTCACCCCATGCGCAGCGGAAGGACACTCTGGAACGAGCTATGCCACAAATACGATGACGGAGTGAACGCCGTGAGGGACATGCGAGACAGATGGGCAAAAGCCATGCCAACTGTTGACGATCAACGCGCTGACGCAGTCAGTCGGAAACTCAACATCCAATTGAAAGATGCCATCTGGTGGAAAGACGCATGCCTGCTCTATTTCCAGACGTTCTCGAAGTTGCCATTACCCAATGATATCGCTCCAACCACGCATCAACTTGACCAGATGAAACGGGTAGAACTCGGAATCAGTAATTACGAGTGCCCTTCAGCAGAATTATTAGACAAGATGAGATAAAAAAATTCTCGTCTCATATAATAAAACACAGTATTTTTTTCTAATTTTGCACATTGAGAATAACGGGACGGCCAATCCTCAGTACATATTCTACCATCGGATTCAGAGAAGAACGTCCTTGATTAAGAAACATCAATTCGATTCAATATGATCATCACAATCTGTTATCTGGTTTTCATCAATATCCTTGGGCTGTTGGCAATGGCTTTTGACAAACTGCGCAAGAAACACTCACCTTGGAAGATCCCCACTCCAGCCTTCCTGGGCTTCAGTCTCATCGGAGGAAGTATTGGCGTACTTCTCGGCATGCTCCTATTCCGCCATAAACTGAACAGGAAATGGATGACCATTGGCGTGCCCTTGATTATTGTGGCACAAATCATCGCCGTTTTCTATTTCTATGAGAACTTGTATCTATGATGGAACAAAACGAAAACCCGGCACTGAATGCCCACAACAAACAGGAGTATCCCCCTGCACACACAGCCGAACATCTTCTCAACCAGACCATGGTGAGGATGTTCGGTTGTGAGCGTTCCAAGAACATGCATATTGAAAGGAAGAAAAGCAAAATCAATTACGACCTTCCCTCCTGTCCCACAGAAGAACAAATACGTGAAGTGGAGCGCAAGATGAACGAGTTGATAGCAATGGACCTTCCTGTGACTTACGAGTTAGTCGGCCGTGACCAGTTACCGGAAGGCATCAAACTGGACCGTCTGCCCGACGATGCCAGTGAGACTCTCCGCATCGTACGAATTGGCGACTACGATATCTGCCCCTGCATCGGCGCACACGTCAATTCAACTCGTGAAGTCGGCGCTTTCCGCATCACGAGCACTTCCTACAATGATGGCTCTTTTAGAATCGTCTTCAAGGTAGAGGGAAAATAGGCAAAATACCTGAGAATCCGGAGAATTAATCTCCATCGAGTTTGAGGACGGCCAGGAAGGCTTTCTGCGGCACTTCCACATTGCCGATCTGTTTCATACGCTTCTTTCCGCGCTTCTGCTTCTCCAACAACTTGCGCTTACGGCTGACATCACCGCCATAACACTTGGCGAGCACATCCTTACGCACCTGCTTCACTGTCTCACGTGCGATGATTTTCCCGCCAATGGCAGCCTGAATAGCGATGTCGAACTGCTGACGTGGCAGCAACTCCTTCAAACGGGCACACATCCTGCGGCCCAACGACACGGCGTTATCCACATGCGTCAGGGTCGATAAGGCATCTACACTCTCGCCATTGAGCAAGACGTCGAGCTTAATGAGTTTGGAGGGACGGAAACCTATCTGATGGTAATCAAAAGAAGCGTAACCTCGTGAGATGCTCTTGAGACGGTCGTAGAAATCTATCACGATCTCACCCAAAGGCATGTCGAAGAGCAACTCCACACGGTTGCCGGTGATGAAGGTCTGCTTTACCAACTCACCGCGTTTGTCGAGACAAAGTGTGATGATAGGCCCGATATACGCAGCCTGAGTGATGATGGTGGCGCGGATATAAGGTTCCTCAATATGGTCAATGAAGGTCGGGTCGGGCATCCCTGACGGGTTGTGGACCTCTGATGCCTCTCCTTGCTTGTTATAGACCATGTACGAAACGTTGGGCACCGTGGTAATGACATTCATGTTGAACTCCCTATCCAGTCTCTCCTGAACAATCTCCATGTGGAGCAGTCCGAGGAAACCACAGCGGAAGCCGAATCCCAAGGCCACCGAACTCTCATGCTGGAAAGTAATGGAAGCATCGTTGAGCTGCAACTTCTCCAGAGAAGCGCGCAGGTTCTCGTAGTCCTCTGTCTCAATAGGATAGAGACCAGCGAAGACCATGGGTTTGACCTCCTCAAAGCCTGCAATGGCCTCTTGGCAAGGGTTATCCACCGATGTAATGGTATCGCCCACCTTCACCTCGGTGGCTTTCTTAATGCCACTGACGATATACCCCACATTGCCGGCCTTAAGCTCTTTCTTGGGAATCATATCCATCTTCAGCACGCCGATCTCATCAGCGTCATATTCCATGTCGGTGTTGATAAAACGCACACGCTGCCCCGTATGAATGCTTCCGTTGAGGATCTTAAAATAGGCGATGACACCACGGAAGCTGTTGAAGACGGAGTCGAAAATCAGGGCCTGCAAGGGAGCGCCCTCGTTGCCCACGGGCGCTGGCATACGCTCCACGATGGCTTTAAGGATTTCCTCCACACCCATGCCCGTCTTGCCCGAAGCTCGGATGATGTCCTCACGTTCACAGCCCAGCAAGTCGATAATCTCGTCCTCCACCTCCTCGGGCATGGCGTTAGGCATGTCGCATTTGTTGATGACAGGAACGATCTCCAGATCGTGATCGATCGCCATGTAGAGGTTGCTGATGGTCTGCGCCTGCACGCCTTGAGTGGCATCCACCACTAACAAAGCGCCCTCGCATGCGGCGATGGAACGCGAGACCTCGTAGGAGAAGTCCACATGTCCCGGAGTGTCGATGAGATTAAGCGTATAGACCTCGCCCTCATACTCGTATTCCATCTGTATGGCATGGCTCTTGATGGTGATGCCACGCTCACGCTCCAAGTCCATGTCGTCGAGCATTTGCATCTCGGTTATCTGTATGGTCTTGGTGAATTCAAGCAGGCGGTCGGCAAGTGTTGACTTGCCGTGGTCAATATGGGCTATGATGCAGAAATTGCGTATATGCTTCATGTAGGGAAAATTATAGGCTTGATTATTAATTGGGCGGAGGTTCTGAATTATCCGGGTTGTCCGATTTCTCCGAGTTCTCCAGGTTGTGCGGCTCGCAGGATGAGCGTTGTGGCTCCGATGGTGATGATCGCGCCGTCGTCGATGATGATGCGGTCGTTGTCGCGGAGTATCTCGTTCATGTAGAATGTGCCAGTGTCGCTCGGAGCGTCCTTGAGCACATACCGCAGCGTTCCGTCGCCCTTCCGCTTCACAGTGATGGTGCAATGGAACGTGTCGATGCTGGGGTCCCTGGTGTCGATGGGTTTGTTGATGCTGGTGCCTTTCACATAACGACCGAACTCATTGTCGCCGAGGTCCAGCGGAATGACCTGCTTGAAGGCGAAAGTGTTCTCCACGACAACGATGGAACCATACTGCTGGCTATAGGCATTCTCGTCGAGCTGACGTTCCTCATGGATGCCTTGCAGACGATTCTTGCCGATTCTGATACCGAACTCCTTCTTGCAATTCTGGCATACAAAGACGATGGACTGTTGGTCTGCGTATTTCGTCTCGTCGAACACTATGTAGTTGTCGCACTTGGGACATTTCACTCTTTTCATCGTCGTCTGTATTTATGAAAAAAAGAACTCCAAGTTATTGGAGTTCCATAATCCATGACTGTGTGAAGAGGGCCTCCTCCTTAAGAAGTTTCTTCCGTGCGTTGCGGGCTTCCTCTTCAGTGGAATAGCAGGAATAGACAACACGTCGCATCTTCTCGTTGCCGATGATACGGGCCTGGTCGAAACCTTTTTCCTTCAATTCCCGAACTGTGTTCTCAGCGTTTTTGACCGACACCTTGCTCGACAACACAAGGACGAAACCTTTCTCTCCAGCATTGTCTGCCTGCTGGTTGTCGGCGGTTGTCTTCTTGCCGTCTTGTGCGGGGTCTGACTTGGCGGTGTTGAAAAGATTGTCGGTGGTCTTCTTCACCGATACCGAACCAGCTGTCACCGACTCGGAAGTACCGGGCGTGATCATGGCAGGATAAGAGAAGATAAAGAAGAAGAACACCGCGGCTACTGCGGCAACAGCCACATCCATCCAGCGGCGGTGGAGGCGGATCACGATGTCGTCCTTGCCGTCCTCTTGAGCTGCCGCGATCTTGGCAGCTGCCACCTTCTGCGAGTCCACAGTTGTCTGCACAGGCGAGGAGACGGTGTTCTCCACAGCCTGACGGATTGCTTGTTGTCTGGTCAACTCCTCCACATCGTGCACCTCGACAGAATAGAGTCCGTAGAGCGACGGTGTGAGCAGGCCGGCCTCAAGAGGCGTGAAGGTCACCTTCCCGTCAATGTCCTTGTAGAGGGTGCCGACACCGTTGAAGGCATATTCGCCTTTGCTGTCGAGTTCACCAACCATCTCCTCGATGTCCATCTCCATCTGGCGATAGGCGTCGGGGTAGTTGGCGTCGTAGGCATCCATGTAAGCCTGCGCAAGCAGTCCATCGTTGGACTTGACCTCCTGGTTGAATCCGACAACCCTGTAAGGGGGAAGCATAAGGGCATCACCCTTGTCCGACATTCTGGCCACCGCATGGTTAGCGATGAACGCGCCAAAGTCCGGTAGGATGACGCAGTCATGATCGAGCAGGAGTATTTCTATTTGTCGTGATAAACTTATCATCGGTTAACAATGTGGTATTTCGGTTTGTCTTTTTGGTAATGATGAATGGTCAACGACTGGCCCGCCATGCGCCAAAGCGCATGGCGGGATGTAGTCGTAGGGCCCTATTGAGCGGGAGCGTTCTCGGCGGGAGCAACGGGCGCTGCTTCAGCCGGAGCTTGCTGTGCATTGTCGTTAGCGGCAGGTTTAGGCTGTCCTGCAGAGAATCCCTGTGTGTTGCCGGCACTTGTCGATGTGTTGATAGGCATGATGTTTTCAATCAGGGTGTCGTTCTTTGCCTCTTTGGGGAGGAAAGCCACGGAGAGAACACTGAAAATGACGAGCGAGAGCGCAAGTCCCCAAGTGGCCTTCTCAACGAGATCAGTGGTTTTACGAACACCGGCAAACTGGTTGCCAGCAGAGAATCCTGAGGCCAGACCGCCTCCCTTGGATTCTTGAATGAGCACGATTCCACACAACAGGATAGATGCGAGAACCATGAGAACGATAATTAAAGTGTACATTTTGGTTTGATAATAAATATTTTTAAATTCTAACTGTTTCTATTGGTTGTTTTTGTCCGTAGATTCCTTCTGACTGTCGATGATGACCTTAAGAAGTTTCATTTGATTTGCAAAGTAAGCACTTTTTTTTGGATTATTCAAACAAATTCTCTTCAATATTTCCAAAGCTTGTGAATATCTGCCTTGTTTGATGTAAATATTGGTCATTGTCTCGGTATAAATCTCCGCATCATCGTCGGAAATCTCAGGTGACTCGAAGTCGGGACTCTCGTTGTCGGGAATCTCCACTCGTTGACGTCCCTTGGTTAATTCAATGAAGTTGTCGATCAATTCTTGCCCCTTGAGCTTCGGAGCGTCTTGTCTGCTCTGTTCTTGCTGCGCCTGCTCTTCATCCTGCCGGATGAGGAAGGATGCGTAGTCGTTGGTGGCATCGAGCAGAGATGGTTTGTTGTCGGAGCCGTCCGATTCCTGCTGATTGTCGTGATCGACTGTGGTGCTGAGGAAAGAGTCGATGAGTGATACGGTACGTTCCTCATCACCTTCCGTCATGATGGGGGCGTTGTCTTCAGAACTCGAGATATTGTAGTTCATGCCCTCAATCATGTTGAAGAGCACAGATCGGTCAGGCACGCAAACCGATGCTTTGCGCAGTTCCTCACCGAACCGCTTGTCGTGCAAGACAAAGAGGTTAAGCACGTAAAGAAGCCTCGCTGTATGAAAGTAAGGATACTTCTCAACCAGTTGGTGCAGTTCGCCAAGAGTGTCTTCGCCCAACTTAAAGCGATGCTTTAACAAATCTGTTATATCTATCATATTTCCAATAATCTATTGAAATAAATCTAATATTCAAAAAAAAAGCTCAAGTATTACCAGTTGGCGACAGTAGCGTTGAAAATTTGATCGACAATGTCGTCAATCATTTCCTCCACCAGCGCCTCCTGAACGGCGACGAGTTGTTGCGAGGAGTCATAAACAGTGGTAGCAGAAAAACGCTGCTCGAAATCCTCCTTATGCTCTGAGTTGTTAACGAATCGCACGTTGACCGTCATCTTAAGTTGTGTCTGCGCCGAGAATCCATCGGCAGCGACAGACTTGTTAGTCTGTGAGTACTCCACGATCTCACCACTGAGTTGCAAGTCGCCATTCTTCTTCAGTACCTTCAGTTTGGTTTTGTGAGAGTAGGCATCAGTGAGGTCGTTGTAGAACATGGCCTCCATGGGCGCCCAGACATACGCCGACCGTATGGGGAAGGACTCTATGGAGATCGACTTCACCTTGTCGTAGTTGATAGACGACCCGTTGAAACTGTAGGAGATGGAGCAGGACACGAGCGTCAGCGAGAGCAACGTGTATATAAGGGTTTTCTTCATTGGATGATGCTTGTTTTGGAAACTGTGTTATCCGGAGAATGTGACTTTCCGGATATCCCCGGAATCTATTGCTTATCGGTGTCTATATTGAACTCCTTGATTTTTCGGTAGAGGGTCCTTTCGCTGATGCCGAGTTTTTCGGCCGCCTTCTTGCGTTTGCCGTGGCTATGCTCGAGGGCCTGAATGATGGAACGTTTCTCCACTTCCTTCATCGGCAGGAGAGTCTCTTCCACCACCACCTCCTCCGCATTAGGGATATCCGCATGCGGGTTGTTGGGATGGCGGTTGTCGCTGATATTGTATTTATAGTGATTCTGACCGCTGTCTGGCATTCTGAGAGACGTGTCGTTGGAGATGTGATAAGCTCCCTGCTCGTAGATAGGATCACCTGAGACGACAACCTCGGGTCTGGCTTTCTCTGCATTAGCACTCTGGTTCTTCGACTCATTGAGCATCTTTTTGAGGGCAGAGACATCGCTTCTGAGTTCGAACAGGACTCTGAAAAGCAGTTCACGCTCGTTCTCGTAGGTGTGTGGTCCGGCGTTTGCACTGGTTGCCAACACCAGTCCACTCTGCTGTTCGTCGGGTGTGATGTACTTGAGCAATATCTCACGATTGACTTCCCTGTCTTGGAGGGTGACAGACAAATACTCCGTGAGGTTCTTGAGCTCTCGGATATTACCGGGCCACGAATACTGCATGAGCAGCTGTTTGGCATCATCTGTGAGGTGTATAGCAGGCATGCCGTATTTCTGCGATATGTCGGCGGCGAACTTCCTGAAAAGCAGCACAACGTCCTCTCCCCTTTCCCTAAGGGGTGGCATGTTGATGGGTATAGACCTGAGACGGAAATAGAGGTCCTCACGGAAACGCCGTTCCTTGATGGCATTGTAGAGATTGACATTGGTGGCCGCCACAATCCTTACGTCAGTCTTTCTCACCTCGCTCGAGCCAACACGGATATACTCACCTGTCTCAAGCACACGGAGGAGTCGTGCCTGTGTGGGTAAGGGCAACTCGCCTACCTCGTCGAGGAATAGTGTTCCCCCGTTAGCTGTACCGAAGTATCCATCGCGTTCACCCAGAGCACCAGTAAACGCTCCTTTCTCGTGCCCAAAGAGTTCCGAATCGATGGTGCCTTCGGGTATGCTTCCACAGTTGATGGCGAAGAACTTCTTGTGTTTTCTTGTGCTGTTGTCGTGTATGATTCTGGGGATGATTTCCTTACCCACTCCACTTTCACCAGTGATGAGCACTGAAAGGTCTGTAGGTGCCACTTGAACGGCAACGTCAAGGGCTCGGTCAAGTTCGGGCGCGCGTCCAATCACTCCATAACGGTTCTTAATGCTTTGTAATTCTGAACTGTTCATATAAAATGGTATTTTTTTACCCCACCCCAGACCCATCCCCAAAGATGGGAGCATTACAAAATGGGAAGTGGAGTTTCTATGCAATGGTTATTTGCTGACAAAATTACATACTTTAATTGAAAAATCAGCCATTTTTGTCAGTTTTTTATGGTTAAAAGATGTTTTATCCGCGTTTTATGGTGATTCAAGTCTTAAAAACCAATGAAAAGGTGATGAAAAAGCTTAAATTTGCAGGGATAAACAGAAACAAGAGTGATGTCATCAGATAAATTCACATTCAAGCAGTTTGAGGTCTGGCACAACAAGTGCGGGATGAAAGTGGGCACTGACGGAGTCCTACTTGGTGCATGGATCGACACCAGGGAATGTCGTTCAATGCTTGACATCGGAACCGGAACGGGCCTGATCGCATTGATTGCCGCTCAGCGCAATCCGAACTTGAGTGTCACAGCCATTGACATCATGCCCGATGCCGTGGCACAAGCCAGAGAGAATGTGATTCGTTCGCCATTTGCCGACAGGATAGAGGTGCTGGAAGGCGATTTCCTCGACATGGAGTCGGCAGTCGGTCAGGACGGGCACCCTACCCCGCTGTTCGATGCCATCGTGAGCAATCCACCCTTCTATGTGGCCGACATCCACTCGCCATCAACTGAACGCGACATGGCACGCCACGCCTCGTCTCTTCCACTCAACATGTTGGTACAACACGCTGCTGGCATGCTCTCCCCTACAGGACGGCTCAGTCTGATCCTTCCTTTCACCGCGGCTTCCGATGCTATTGGACTGGCTTACATGAATGGTTTGCAGTTGTGCCGAAGGACTGATGTCTGGGGCAACGAACGCAGTGTCCCCAAGCGTAGCCTGCTGGAATTCAGGAGCGCATACCTTGAATGCAAAAGTATTAAGGACCAACTTATTATCCGCGATGCCTCCAACGCCTACACGGATGCCTACAGGCGCTTGACTGAAGACTTGTATGTCAGATTAGGATAAATGGCGAAATGCCTGATCAGTGGTTAGTTCGTTCGATGAAGTCATCATAGTTGTGAACGTAGCCTTGCACGTTGTAGTGCTGGGAGGCGGCAACGAGCAAGATGCAGTCGGGTGAGAAATGATGCAGGTCGCACCAGACGTTGGAAGGGATAAGGATGCCTTGCTCGGGATTGTCGAGATGCACCACAGCCTCATGCCTGCCATCCGTGACACGGATATCACATTGGCCCTGTATGGGGAAAATGACCTCCGCGCAGGTGCTGTGGGCATGACCGCCCCGGCTTTTGCCCTCTGGCACATTCGTGATCCAGAACACACGTTCGATGTGGAAAGGGATATCGTCGTCGCCCTCGGCGAAGAAAAGCTGTCCTCGGTCGTCGGTCCATCTATTGGCTTTCACCATCGTGCAGCCTGAGATTCTGGTGATGTCGTCGTTATATGTCATTTCAAAAGATCTTTATAGAATGTAACGCCAGGTTTCTATCGTCTGGCATAGCGTTCATGTTCCGTTAAGTACTCAACAATTCCTTTGCAAATTTACACAAAAGATAAAAAAAGGTGGTAATTATTTTGATTTATCGCACTTTTTTATTTGTTTTGCATAAGATTTTGACAATTTAACTAACCAAAAACATACGAATATGAGATTAGACGGACGTAGAGAGAGTTCCAATGTGGACGACCGCCGCCGTGCTGGCGGAATGAAGACCGCCGGTGGCATAGGAATCGGCACAATAGTAATAGCATTACTATTATCATTTTTGTTGAAAAAGAATCCTCTGGAGTTGATCGGCACCATGGGTGTTGGTGAACAGCCAGGCGTAGAGCAGACCTCCGACCGTGAGTTCACTGCGGAAGAGCAAGCCTTCGCCACCTTCTCCAAGCAAGTGCTGGCAGGTACAGAGGATGTATGGTCGAAGGTGTTTGAGGCCAACGGCTTGACCTATACCCCTCCAACAATGGTGCTCTTCACCGGTGGAGTGCAAACAGGCTGTGGTGGCGCCACCTCACAGGTAGGTCCCTTCTACTGTTCAGCCGACCAATGTCTCTACATTGACTTGTCATTCTTCACCCAGATGAAGGAAGAGATGGGTGCGGGTGGTGACTTCGCCTACGCTTATGTGATTGCCCATGAGGTGGGACATCATGTGCAGCACCTGCTTGGCACCCTTGACAAGGCCCACGCACAGATGTCTAAACTGAGCCAGGAAAAAGCCAACAAGATCAGTGTCCGCATCGAGTTGCAGGCCGACTTCTACGCTGGTGTCTGGGCTTACCACGACAACAAGATGTTCGGTTCGATTGAGGACGGCGACATCGAGGAGGCGCTGAACTGTGCGTCAAAGATCGGCGACGACTATCTTCAGAAGCAGGCTCGCGGTTACGTGCAACCCGAGAGTTTCACCCATGGCACCGCCAAGCAGCGCGAACGTTGGCTTAAACTGGGTCTGAGCACAGGCGACCTGCGCCGCGGCGACACCTTCAGCATCCCCGAGAGCCAACTGTAGGATGCAACCCCATGATAAAAAAAGCGCTGGAATTTCCAGCGCTTTTTTTATTGTTCTATGAATGCAGAAAGTCAGGTCTTTCTGGAAAATCAGAATATCCAGAAAAAACTACCCTACAAAGCAGTTGACAGTATATATATACACCATGGCAGCAGGGAAAGCCATCAGCGAACTGTCGAAGCGGTCGAGCATCCCGCCGTGACCAGGCAGGATATTTCCCGAGTCCTTGATGCCGAGACGACGTTTGAGCATCGACTCCACCAAGTCGCCCCAGGTGCCGAATGCCACAACAACCAGCGCCAGCCCAGCCCAGCCCAAATGATTGAGCAAAGGACTCGTCTCGCTGAAATTGCTGGCATTGAGCGCAATAAGTTGCGAGGCGATGATAGATACTACAGCGCCGCCTATTGTTCCCTCCCAACTCTTTTTGGGCGAGATGCTGGGGAACAGTCGGTGCCTGCCTATCTTCGAACCCACGATATAAGCACCTGAGTCGCTGAGCCAAATAAAGATGAAGACAGAGAGCGTGAAGATGGGTGTGTAGTAAATCATGTATGTGTGATCCTCATAGGTCTTGAAGAAAGAGAGGATGCAGATAGTAGAGAACGGCAATGCGATATAGAGCTGTGCCATGTAGGCAAAGGCCCAGTTGAGCAGCGACTTCTCATTCTTCAGGTACAACTCACTGATAGGAAGGTAGATGATAGATAAGACGTAAGGTATGAAGACCTCAGCACCTGCAATCTCGCGATTGAAGGCGAAAACAGCGGCAAAGAGATATACACCCGCCACTGTGGTGATGAGGCGGTTGACCTGGAGACTGAGGTTCTGGTTGATGATGGTGGTGAATTCCCAGATGGTCATCCCCGTGATTACGGCGAAGAGGATGGCGAAAGTCATCCAGTTCCAGAGGATACCACCAATAAGCACCAACACAAAAACCAATCCTGTGAGTGTTCTGACAACAAAATTGCTATTCATTTCTCTTGTTTTTTCAGAATGATTATTTAGATGCTATAGATACCTGAAGTTATAGTAACTATGGGCTATTTCTCTTCGTCGGTCGATTCAGCGGCCTGTTGCTCGGCTTGGCGGGCTTTCTCAACCACAGCGTCGATGGCCTTCTGGCGGATGATATCGGCATTGGTGTCGCTGGAAGAGGGCGCGTTCTCTGTGTTCTCGACGTCAGTGTTTTCATGCTGTTCGTCCTTCTTGGCAGCAGCGTTGGCCGCGAGAAGTTCATCGGTCCGTGAAGTCCAGGGCCGCTTGCCGAAGATGTTCTCCACATCCTCCGCGAAGATCACCTCTCGGTCCATCAGGATCTGTGCAAGTTGGCGGTGGCCTTCCTTGTGCTCACCGATGACCTTCTTGGCCCTCTCATACTCGATGGCGATGAGTTTCTTCACCTCCTCGTCGATGACTTCGGCAGTATGCTCGCTATAGGGCTTCTGGAACTGGTACTCCTGGTTGTTGTAGTAGCAGAGGTTGGGCAACTTCTCTCCCATACCCGCATAGGCAATCATGCCGTAGGCGCGTTTGGTGACTGTCTCGAGGTCGTTCATGGCACCTGTGGAGATATGTCCTGTGCAGAGTTCCTCTGCCGCCCTTCCGCCGAGTGTGGCGCAGATCTCGTCGAGCATCTGCTCCTTGGTGGTGATCTGTCTTTCCTCAGGCATGTACCATGCAGCTCCGAGGGCTTGGCCACGTGGCACGATAGTGACCTTCACCAAAGGGTTGGCATATTGCAGGAACCATGACACGGTGGCGTGTCCGGCCTCATGGAGGGCTATGGTGCGTTTCTCGTCGTCAGTCATCACCTTGTTCTTCTTCTCAAGTCCTCCGATGATGCGGTCCACAGCGTCGAGGAAGTCCTGTTTGCACACCCACTCGTTGCCATGACGGGCCGCGATAAGAGCTGCTTCATTGCAGACATTGGCGATGTCGGCACCCGAAAAACCTGGCGTCTGACGCGCCAGCATGTCCACATCTACGCTTTCGTCAATCTTCACGGGTTGAAGATGGACGTGGAAGATTTCCTTACGCTCGTTCACGTCGGGAAGATCGACATGTATCTGTCGGTCGAAGCGTCCAGCGCGCAACAGGGCCTTGTCGAGAATGTCGGCACGGTTGGTGGCGGCCATGATGATGACACCACTGTTGGTGCCGAAGCCGTCCATCTCAGTGAGCAACTGGTTGAGGGTGTTCTCACGCTCATCGTTGCCGCCCATGCTCAACGACTTGCTGCGAGCCCGTCCTATGGCATCAATCTCGTCGATGAAGATAATGCAGGGCGCTTTGTCCTTGGCCTGCTGGAAGAGGTCTCGAACGCGTGAGGCGCCCACTCCCACGAACATCTCGACGAAGTCGGAACCCGACATGCTGAAAAAAGGCACATTGGCCTCACCAGCCACGGCCTTAGCCAGCAGTGTCTTACCTGTTCCCGGAGGACCTACAAGCAAGGCTCCCTTGGGAATCTTACCACCCAGTTTAGTGTATTTTTCGGGGTTCATGAGGAAATCGACAATCTCACGGACCTCCTGCTTGGCCTCCTCCTGTCCAGCCACATCCTTGAAGGTCACCTTCATGGCGTTCTTGCCGTCCTTCTCGAAGAGCTTGGCCTTGGACTTGCCCACACTGAAGATGCCGCCTCCCATGCCGCCTCCAGCCCTGCGCATGATAAGGATCCAGAAGACGATGATGAGCACCAACGGACCAAGTTGCCACAGAAGGGTGACAAACCAGTCGTCGTCGTGGTCATAGACCACCTCTCCGTCGAATTTGCCCTCTTCGGTCTTCTTGTCAAGGAAAGCTTCGAGATTCTCCATTGAACCGAACTCCACCTTCACTGAAGGGTTCTTGCCTACACGGTCCTTGCCCTTGCCAAAGACGTCCCTGACGTTCTGTTCTTTGACCTGCATCTGCAATGTGAGGTTCTTCTTGTCGATGACGACCTTGCTGGCATATCCCTTGTCGATATAACTCTTGAACTTGGTGTAGTCTGTCTCTCCCAGATTGTTGTCCGTTATGGCGTTCTGAGAGAAGATGAAGTACAGCAATCCAATGCCTATTACAATGTATAGCCACGTGAAATTGAACCTTGGCGTCGGATTGTTGTGGTTGCCACGTCCATTGTCAAGGGGTTGCTGGTTATTTTTGTTCTGATTATCCATATATCGTTATGATTGTCAATGTGTAATGATTGATTTGGTAAATGGTGGGATGATGGTCATATTCACCATTCATCGGGGATTTCGGTCCGTCGGGCATCCTCCCAGAAGTTGTCGAGGTCGTAGAATTCGCGAGCATCCGGCACGAAGACATGGGCCATGACATCACCGTAATCGATGACAACCCAGAGGCTGTTGTTCACACCCTCCTTCCCGATAGGCTTGATAGACCATTGTTGATTGACCTTTTCTTCGATGGCATCAGCGATAGCGGAGACTTGTGTTGGTGTATTGCCTTCGCAAACAACAAGATAACTACAGATAGTATCGCCGATGAATGTGAGGTCGGACTTGACGATTCGCTTGCCCTTCTTGTCCTGTACTGCGCTGATAATTGTATTGACCAGTATTTCTGATTCGTTCATAAAAAAGTTTTAGTTCGCGTTCATTTGATTACAACTTACAAAATTATATAAAAACGCGTATATATAGGAAATAATAGTAATAGATTTAGGTTTTTTTTTGAAATAACAGAAAAATAGTGACTATTCTATTCCGTCATGATTAAAATAGTCATCTGCAAATAACTCTGCCTGTACAGGTTCATAGCATGGAATAACAACTAATTACTACGAAATGAACTAACTGTATGTGTCTGTCATTATCATGACAAACATATTTTCGTTCAAAAAGTTCAAATTATTTCGATATTTATGAAAAAAAAAAGAAAAAGAAGACATGTTTTTTTTTTTTTGATTAACTTTGTAATTCTCAAATAACAGTTAAAGGGTACAATTAAATGTTTCAGATTCCACATGTACGGATAATGAACAAACTTAATTCTTTTATTTATTGTATTTTAATGTACGTATGAAGTTTTCAATATTAATTCCTGCATATAAAGAAAAATATTTTAACGATTGTCTTGAAAGTGTATTCGCCTTAGATTATGAGGATTATGAGGTAATCGTTTTGAACGACGCTTCACCCGAAGATCTTGATAGCATAGTTGAATCTTATTCTGACAATCCCAGGTTGAGATATTTTAAAAACAATAATAATATCGGAATACTTAACCTTGTGGATAATTGGAACAAGTGTCTTAGTCTCGCCAAAGGCGACTATGTCATTTGTATAGGTGATGATGATAGATTGTTGCCCTGTTGTTTGAGTGAATATGACAAACTTATTCATCTGTTTCCTCAATTAGCTGTTTATCATGGATGGTCAGAAATCATAGACGAGAAAGGGCAGTTTTACGATTATCAAATGCCACGTCCTCTTATCGTATCAGCCTATACTATGATGATGCAGGTTTGGAGGGAAGGTGGTGGTAGGCAATGGATAGGTGATTTTTGTTTCAAGACACAAGAATTGCGTGAACAAGGTGGTTTCTATAAACTTCCCATGGCCTGGGGGAGTGACCGTATTTCAGCAGTAAGGGCAGCCGCAAAAGGTGGTGTAGCCAACACACAAGTACCCGTCTTCCAATACAGAATTACTAAAAGCAGATTATCATCATCCAATAATGCCAAGATAAAGATTGAAGCCCGTTATCTGTCAATTAAGTGGTATGAAGAGTTCCTTTCCCATCCTGTAGACAATGCAATCGATGAGAAGATGCGAAAACTGGCAAAATGGACCATGCATTCTGCTATGAAATCAGCCTCTCTTGATAACATTGTTGAAGATATGCTTGCCAACGGCTGCTTTAGAAGTTATTATTATTGGTGGAGCAAACGAACAAAATACGACCTGAAAAGAAGAGACTTTATAAAGGTATTTGTTCTATACTTAAAATCCAAGTTATTTTAGTTTATTTCTTATAGTTTAGGCTATTAAATAATATTTAACAGAAAAATAACTTAAAATATTTCTTTTATGTTATAGAAAGGTATAATTTTGGCGCGAATTTCAAACAAAGATGTTCAACCTTTTAAAGTTTCAAAGTATGAAGAAAATTTTGGTATGTGCATTGGCAGCTGTTGCACTGACATTCACAAGCTGTGACCAAACGAAGAAAGCACCCGCTCCTACAGAGGGAACAGAGGTAGTTGAGGCCCCTGACTTCACCAGCGCGCTGAAGGACGCTCTTGACAAGAAGGACGCCGCCAGCATCCAGACCGCTATCGAAGCCGCTCAGGCAGAAATCGACAAACTTCAGGCCAGTGGCAAGCTCGACCAGGCCAAGGAAGCCCTCAAGAGCCTCCAGGCATGGCTGACAGAGAACGCTGAGACCGTGAAGAGTGTGGTTGGCGACAACGCCGTTGTAGCTGGACTGCTCGACAAGGTAAGCGCCATTAATGTTGACTCCATCGCCGTTCCCGCAGCTGTGGCTGACGCCGCCGAGACAGTAGAAGATGTCAAGGCTAAGGCTGCAGAGGTTCAGGAAGCCGTTGAGGATGTAAAGGCCGCCGCTGAAGACGTGAAAGCCGCCGCTGAGGACGTGAAAGAGGCAGCAAAGGACGCCAAAGACAAAGTTGACGCCGCAAAAGACCTGCTCAAGAAGAATTAAAATCGTCACACTTATAAAAAAATGGGGCATTCCTGCGAGAATGCCCCATTTTTTTTGTAATTTTGCAGCGGATTTCGGAGACTTCATCCCATCTGAATACTGGGAGCCCTCAGAAACCGCCGCAATCCCAGACATAGTGCAAGCAATGTAATTATCGCATAATACAGACATCTTTCCCATGGGAGGTTTTTTTGGTACAGTTTCTAAAAAAGGGTGTGTGACCGACCTTTTCTACGGCACGGACTATCACTCTCATCTTGGCACGCGCCGTTGCGGTCTTGCCACTTTCGACAAACAACAAGACAAGTTCTTCCGTTCGATCCACAACTTAGAGAACGCTTATTTCAGGTCGATATTTGAGTCCGACCTCGACAAGTTCACGGGCAACTCCGGCATAGGAATCATCAGCGACACCGACCCTCAACCCATCATCTTCAACAGTCACTTAGGTCGCTTCGCCATCGTTACCGTTGCACATATCTGCAACCTACAAGCCATCGCCAACCGCTTGTTAGCAGACAACCACCACTTCGCCGAGCTGAGCAGCGGCAATATCAACCAAACAGAACTCATCGCCCTCCTGATCACTGAAGGAAAGGATTTCGTGGAAGGCATCACTAATGTGTTCAAACAGATAGAAGGGTCCTGCTCGATGCTCATCCTCACCGAGGAAGGCATCATCGCTGCACGCGACAAATTGGGACGCACGCCCATCATCATCGGCAAGAAGGAGGACTGCTTCGCTGTCTGCAGTGAGTCAACCTGTTTGCCCAACCTCGACTACGAGGTGGATCACTACGTTGGACCGGGTGAGATTGTCAAGATTACAGATAAGGGTGTCCTCCAGATGAAGGCTCCTGAGTCTGAGATGCAGATCTGTTCCTTCCTGTGGGTTTATTATGGCTTCCCCACCTCATCCTACGAAGGTATCAATGTAGAGGAGGTACGTTTCAAGATCGGCATGAAGATGGGCATGCAGGACGACAGCGAGGTGGACTGCGCGTGCGGCATCCCTGACAGCGGCACGGGCATGGCCTTGGGCTACGCTGAAGGCAAAGGGGTGCCTTACCACCGCGCCATCGCCAAATACACACCGACATGGCCACGCAGTTTCACACCGAGCAGGCAAGAACTTCGTAACCTGGTGGCTAAGATGAAACTCATTCCCAACCGTTCGATGCTCAACGACAAACGCATGCTCTTCTGCGACGACTCTATCGTACGTGGCACACAGCTACGCGACAACGTCAGCGAGTTCTTCGCCTACGGTGCCAGAGAGGTTCATGTGCGCATCGCCTGCCCTCCGCTCATCTACGGATGCAAATACATCGGATTCACCAACTCCAAGAGCGACATGGAACTCATCACACGCCGCATCATCCAAGACTTGGAAGGCAGCCCCGACAGCAACCTCGACAAGTACGCCACAACAGACACACCCGAATATGAGCGTCTGGTGGAGGAGATTCGACGTCGCTTCGGACTCACATCCTTGAAGTTCACGAAGATAGAAGATTTGATTGATGCCATAGGACTGCCTAAGTGCAAGGTCTGCACACATTGCTTTGACGGCAGCAGCAGGTTTTAGGACTTATATTTTATCGCGGGCTGGTAGCCTTTATACACTATGGGGAGTCGGTGCTTGCACCGACTTTTCTTTTTGTTCCAAATATGAGAACAAACCATAAAGTGATGTTTTTAACTAAACAAAGATTTCAGGATTAAAAGGATTATTCGTAGCCAACGAGGTTTGTTAAGACCACTTATGGAATAGATAATAGTCAATAAAGAGTTTAAGTGAATATAACTTGGGAAAAGTCTCGTAGAGAGGATATGTTATTTTTTTGCCGAGAGGAACGTACTTGTTAGCAAGAAACTCCTTAAGAGTTTTCTTTCTCAAGTCTTTCACTACTTGCTGTGCGTAGCGGTACTCCTCACAGTTCTCAGTACAATGTTGCTTGACGATATATCTGGAATGAAGCAGTCTGTAATGCAGGTACCACAAGTTCAAGCCACGCGCGTATGAGTTGTCTTTAGGCAGTATGTGCTCGTTGATATAATAAAGCGTATAACACCTATCCACATATTTCTTACCGATCTTATCCAATTGAGCCATCATTGATTGTTGATGGCGTCTATACCCATATAACTGGGCATCAGTGTATTGGATGGCACGGCAACGATTGATGATGACCTCTGTGTTGAACACATTATCCTCACTGATGATATTCCTGAACCTGATGTCACCAACCAATTCTCTGGGATACAACTTTCCCCAGACTGTGGAAGGATAGGCAATCTCACGTGGAAGAATGTACATGCTTCGGACGAAAGTGGCATTTTCGAAATTGTGCACATTTAATACATCTGTATCACTGTAGGCAAACTCTTGGCCATCATGGAACTCAAACGCATCGCAACAGGCAATAGTGTCCTCTTCACCTGAATGTATGACTACCAGTGTCTCTACCAAACGAGGAGAGATCAAATCATCACCATCCAAAAACATCAGATAGTCTCCATGGCTTGCATCGATTCCCTGATTCCTGGCATTCGACACACCTGAGTTATTCAAGTGTATGACAGTCACGCGGGAGTCCCTTTTCGCATATTCATCACAGATCAACTCACTATCATCAGTCGAACCATCATCCACCAGAATGACCTCAAGATTACAGTATGTTTGACGGATAACAGAATCCAAACATTCCCGAAGATAGTGCTCCTGATTATAGGCGGTTACAATTAAACTGACCAAAGCTTCTTTCTCCATTATTCGACTTGCTATAGATATCAATTTATCACGAAAAGATGTACATATCAAGCAAAAGTACTCTTTTTTTCTAATATATACTACATAATATTCATATAAAAAGGCTAAAGGGAAACAAATCCAAAATTAAAATACTAAATTTGCATTGTATTTGTAGAGAAACGAATTGGCATTACACGACTCGATTATTCAGTTAGTGGAACAGCAAATACTTCAAATGGAAAAGCAGATGACAGCAGAGAAAAACATCGACCATGATACGTTCTTGGTGTCCGTTCTGATTCCCGCATACAATGTGGAGAAATATATAGAACGGTGTATTAACTCTGTTGTCAATCAGAACTATTCCCCTCTCGAATGTGTCATAGTCGATGACGGTTCATCAGATGGCACACCCGACAGAATCAGAACGTTCCTGCAAGACTACAAAGGGGATGTGTCATTCACTTTCATCCAACAGGAGAAGAATCTTGGAGTCGCATCCACTCGCAATCAACTCGTCGAAACAGCCAAGGGAGATTATGTGTTCTTCCTCGACAGCGACGACGAGATCATCCCTGAGTGCATCAACCTGATGATGGCTTGCGTGAAAGTCCATCCCGAAATTGAGGTAGTCCAAGGATTTATCGAGTCCATACCCGATAACGCCATTTACCACTGGGACCGTTATAAGGACATTGAATACATGGACGACAACAACTGGATGAGACGGGATTTCTTCAAGAATGTTGATTACTTCCCCTGTCAAGTGTGGAACAAACTCATCGCCTCTTCCTTTATCAAGACGTACGGCCTACATTTCAAACCAGGCATCATCCACGAAGACCACGACTGGATGATCCATGCTGCAAGGAAACTGAGCAAGTTCTCGTTCGTCCATTACCACACCTACATCCACCATTACAGGGACAATTCCATCATGATGACCAACAACAACTACAGCCAATACAGCAACGACAGTTGGGCCATTATTCTGAACGATGCTTTGAGCACCATAGACGAACCATTTCCCATCCATCAGCTCAACAAACTCTGCACAGAGTTCCTTTATCGTTATCATCTTGACAGAGAACGCTATAATGAAGTGAGACAAACATTGCTTCACGCGATGTGCAAGTATCGGCTCTACCTTGGTGCAATCTTGGTCCTACTTTTCACCCTCTTCTTCAAGAACAAAGGCAATTGGCGTTGCAAGACATTCATTACAAAATATTTATCGGATAAAGCGAAGAAAGAAAGAATACCCTAACCTATCCCTTGTCAGGAAGTGGAGTCTGAAGAGAATTATATTTACCCACAAGGATTGTATTATTATAATTGTGTATGATATAAAAAATAGAAAAGGTGTGCCAATTGGCACACCTTTTCTATTTGGAATCAAAAATTTATTCGATAGGATACAGCTTGCTTGATACACCAGTCTGCAACCAGTCGAAATTGGTTGGATCGGCAATCCAATCCTGAATGTCAGGATAAGCTTCAGTAACATCTACGCACTCGATTGGCCACTGCCAGTATGTGAATGCGGGTTTAGTCACGTTAGCACCTTCCTCCCATTCCTGAGTTTCTTCATTCCAAGAGCCAGGATACTTGGTCCAAGTAGTACCGATCACGATAGCCTGCGGAGTACCATCCTCACCCTTGGCGTCGATTCTCTTCTGGGTTGGGTCAGCCTCAAAATTACCCTCAACAATGAGGTAGAATGGGATACCATCTTCAGCAATCAAGAAGTCCTCATCAAGAGGTACATAAGTAACAAGTGGCTCGCAAGTAGCACCTACAAGTTTGCCAACCTTAACACCCTCAGGAATGGTGTTCACAACTGTGGTTACATCCACACCAAATTGCTCGTGAATCTCTCCACCAAAGATAGAATAACCGTCTGCAGCACCGCGTACTTTTACTAGCGGTTCCCAATTTGGACCATCATAGTAAACCTCAACTGGGAGTGTACCACCTGCTGCAACACACTTCACCTCAGCACCTTCATAACCAGAAACATAGTCAATCTCGAGCACTACGTCGTTGAAGTCGAAGTCGAATGTGCCACCAAGGTCCTCAAATGCGATGAAGTACTTAGCTGGTTTCTCAAGATTAATAGTGGTAGCCTGAGTAGCCTCAGTGAAGAGAACAATGTCGTTCATATCATAGTCTGGATTATAGTCTGCATTCAGCTTGTCCTCAATACCAACAAGACCGAATGTACGAGTAGTAGTGATCTCTTGATCTTCAACAATTTCAGTTGTTTCAATCTTACCACTTGCATACACAGCAACCTGAGCATTTGCAACAGTATTTTCTGCGTTCAATTCATGGATTGAATAATAAGTCTCACCATACATCAATTCAACCTGATTGTCTCCGTAAGGTTCGTTAGAAACAGTGATACCAACAACGAGATCCTCAAAATTATCTTCATATCCTTCAGGAACATTCACGACATAAGCCTGAGAATACATGAATTGATTTTCACTCAGCTGAACACCAGTAGCATCTTTAGCTTGTTTTGGATAAACATCAGAGAGTTGAGTATCTGAACCTCTCCACAAAAAGTCTACTGTAATTGAGTTTTCAATCAGTGAACCACCACCAACGATCTCACCTGTAGCTGTATTATAGACGAAATAACCGATGTGATCCTCAAGGGCTTCATTCTGGAAGATTGGATAGAAAACAACTTGACCTTCCTCATTGAAGAAGAAGAAAGCGTCTGCACCAGCTGTACGATGATCTTTACCCTCTTCGAAGAGACCTTTAATATTAGTCAGAGCTGTGGGAAGATTGTCATAGAATAATTTCGAGAACTGAGCGTAGTTGTCTTTCTCACCTTGCAAATTTGCAACATCCACACTAAGGTTGAAAGTGCCATCAATAGCATCAGCAGGAGCTGAGCCACCTTCGTCGAACTTAGCCACAACCTTGTTGTTCTTGATGCCGCAGTTAGTCACCATGCTTACACCATTTCTCTCAGCTGTGAAGAAAAGACGGTCAGCATTTCCTGGGCAGTTCACCTTCTTGCTGATAGTTGAACCAGCGCTGAGGTTTTCGAACTTACCTACCATCTGAGCACCAGAATTGGCTGATGGATAGCCATCATACACGCGGAGAGTGTAGTTGCCCTTACCCTGAGGAATCTGAGCAATCACATCCACAGTCTTCACTGTGTTGAAATTGGTCTCACCGAACTTTGCCTTGAAAGCAGAAGCATAGTCAGCAGCGATGTCCTTCTTGTTTGGCTCGGGGGTCAAAGCATCTTCATTCGAGCAGCTTGTGAACAATGAAGTTCCAAGAGCTCCCAAAACAGCAAAAAATAGAATTTTTTTCATGTTTTTGATGATTAAAAAGTTGATAATATAAAATGATAAATCTCTATGTTCTTGATATCTAAACCGTTACACTAATACGTTTTTTAATGTGCTTTATTTCTTTTTGATTATTTACCGTATTCATCCACATAAATCTTTGCAAAGGTAATATAAAAAGTGATAAAGTCAACGAAAATATATGACAAGATTTTAGATAATTAACATTTTTTAATATTTACACATTTGTTCACCTGTTGTATTGCCCTAAGTAAAGATAAAGGAATTGAAGTGAAAAATGGTTTAATCGGTTGTCTCACCTTGTGATTGTACGTCGTCGGAAGCTGAAGAACGAGTGGTGTCCTTGTACTTGAGAATGAGTGAGAGGATGTGTTTCTTCTCATCGACAGTGGCTGTACCGGCATAATCCTTGCGGATCTCGTCCCCCTCCATAGAAACCACGGTGTGGGTGAGGTTGAACTGCACATTATAGATCATCGGCGCTCCAGGGTCATCAAATTTCTTGATATCGACATTATGGACGGTGTAGAAGCCGCCATCCCCACCCGACTCATCATATAAGTTGTTCATGTAATCCACCATATCCTCCGGTGTGAGGTCGGTCTTGCCGAGATAGGAGTTGACGATATCACCAATGGTGGAACGCAACAAACCCTCGTCGTTATCGGCCAACGCCTGGAAATGGTTGTCAAGAACTGCCTTCACATTTTCCCGCTCCTGGTTGGTGAGGTTTCCGTTGGTGAGTTTTTCAGAGATGGCCATGGCCTCATCCACATATTTGCCGTCGGAGAAGGTGTCAATATAATAGTCAATGGCCTCCTTGGTGTTCTTGTTCTTGGCCTCGTAGAAGGAGAGAGAGTCAAGTTTGGTGTATGCGGTTTTATGGTAGAATCCGTTGCTGAACATGTCCATGAAGTCGTGCATGGCCTGTGCTTTGTTCTGTCTCACCGCCGCGCTCCATGCAGCCTTCTCCCTGATGAGGTTCTCATACATGGACTTGGCCTCTGCAGAGTGCAGGCCTGATGAGAAATCAGCGATATAGTCATCGAGAGCGTCCTCCAATCTGTCGGCGTCGAAGTTGTTGCGGTACTTCATCACCAGGTTCCATGCCTCTTCCTCCTTCTGGCTGTTATAGTTGGGCACCTTCAGTGTCCAGTAGGCGTAAGCGCCGGCGGCAGCGAGTAGTAGGAGCAGTATGAGGAAGAAGTTCCTCTTGCGTGCCTTGCGTTTGCGTACCTTATTGATAACGTTGAGTAGGTAAGGGTTGGACGGGTCATGCTGAAGTCCGAGCCTTGCTATGGCTTTGGCGTCCTTGTAGTTCTTGTCCTTGAGGCAGATGTCGGAGTCCTCGACACAGCTTTTGACAAACTCCCTGACGACCTGTTCCCTGAGTTCGGTGAACGTATGGCTGTTGGGATATTCTTTGATGAGCGCGTCGATTTCAGCGAATGCCGACTTGAAGCGTTTGGCATTAAGGTCTTTGAGCACCTTGGTGTAGCGAGTGTTGAGTTCGCTCTGCAGCTCAGTGTTGACCTCTGCTTTCTGCCCGTCTTCCTCTTTGCGGGCTATGGGATAACCGCAATGGGGGCAATGTGTTGCCTCGCTCGAGACGTCATGTCCACATTCAGGACATTTGATGAGTGACATTTCCACCTTATTTATAATTTAAAGTTGACATGGTGGGCGTTGCGCAAACCATAGCTGCTTGAAAAGCCCATATTACACATTTCAACTACAAAATTAGCATATAATCTCGAAAAAAGAGCATGAACCACATTTTTTTTAAAATAAAGGGGAAAAATAGACTTGATTCATCACATTATTTATAATTTTGCAGTAAAGATTCTTGTTTTCCGTATAATCTGGACTATCCAGAACGGCAAGAGACCCGTTACCCAAAAGAAAACGATACGATCATGAAGAAGAGAACAACATTTTTCCTGTGCCTTGCCTGTTTGTTGCTGGCCTTGACGTCCCTGACTTGTTGCACAAAAGAAGTGACTTACGACCTGGCTGAAGAACAACGCCAAATCAGTTTGGTTGAGAGCGACCCTACCAGTCCCCGTTGTGAGGTTTATATCCGCATGCCTTTCCTATCGACGGACGTGGACGAGGTAGAGCGTCAAACTGCCATGAAGATCAACAACAAGGTGCTGAAGGAGTTCTTCAATGGAGAGGGCGACCCTCATCAGGTGGTCAGCGAGTATGTGGACAACTACCTCAAGGAGTATAAAGAGGATCGTTACGAGTATTATATGTCGGAGCGAGCCAACTGTCAGGACGAGGACACGAGTTTTCTGGTCCATGCCTTCAGCGCATACTTGAGCATCGACGGTTCCATCAGCCGAGGACGTGGTGACATTGTGGGCTTCACGGTCAATCAGGAGATATACAACGGAGGCGCACACCCGGTCAGCACCACCTACTACGTGAACTTTAACCCTGTGACAGGCGAGGAGGTGAAGATCGCAGACATCTTCCTCAGTGGCACCCTCGACCAGTTGCACGACCGTATTGTCAAGGCGATAGCCGATGACAAAGGTGTCCGCGACATGGAGGATCTTCGTGACATGGGCTACGACGAGATTGGCACTCCTCAGGAATACATGATTGGCCAGGACAGCATCACGTTCTTCTACAACGTCTATGAGATAGGTCCCTACGCCTTAGGTCCCACCGAAGTGAAAATCGCCTACAAGGACCTCGACGACATCATGGTCAAGTAATTTTTTGTCCCGAATTAGAGAATTAAAGAATTATCTTTGAGCATCAGGAAAGGAAAATCGACCCAGCAAATTAGATTTCTATAATTCGATAATTCGTGACAGAAATGATATAACTCATGACAAAATGAAAGAATATATTTATAAAGAAGAATCTAAGACATTACTGGGATTGGCGATGTTATTACATCGAGAGTTAGGATGTGGTTTTAAAGAGAAAATATATCAAAATGCATTCGAAGTGCTACTTAAAGAGAATGATATACCATACGAACGTGAAAAACACATGAAAATGTTTTATCATGGTATAGAGTTGGAGCATGATTACTATTATGATTTCTTTTGTTATGACAAAATATGCGTGGAAATAAAAACAAATAGTGAAATCTTAGGTGAATATGAGTCCCAAACCATCAATTACATACACATCGGTAATTGTCGTCTGGGCCTTTTACTTAATTTTGGGACAACAAGCCTACAATATAAGTTTTATCCAAATCGATAATAATTCATGATATTATGATGGATGAATAGCAGAATACCCATTTCGCCCCGAATTAGAGAATTAATGATTTTATTTCTTGAATATCAGGATGGGAAATCGGCTCAGCCGATTTGAATTCTACAATTCGATAATTCGTGATAAAACATAATAAAACCAGATATTTCTTGTTAAAGTATTATGACAAAGAAATCATTAGAACTCAACAAAATACAAGATTAGCGAAAGATATGGAACAGATACTCAGATATTTTCCGGATTTGACTGAACGGCAGCGGGAGCAGTATACACAACTCTACCCTCTCTACACCGACTGGAACAGCAAGATCAACGTCATCAGCCGCAAGGACATCGAGAACCTTTATGAGCATCATGTGCTTCACTCACTCGGCATTGCCAAAGTAATCCGTTTCCGCCCCGGCACCCGTGTGATGGACCTTGGCACAGGTGGTGGCTTCCCTGGCATTCCCCTTGCTATCATGTTTCCCGAGACAGAGTTCCACCTTGTTGACAGCATCGGCAAGAAGGTGCGTGTGGCGCAGGAAGTGGCACAGTCCATCGGCTTAGAGAACGTTCGTTTCAGCCATGCCCGCGGTGAGGACATCAAGGACAAGTACGACTTCGTGGTGACTCGTGCCGTAATGTCGCTGGTGGATCTGATGCGTGTGGTGCGGAAGAACATCCATC
The DNA here is from genome assembly GCA_017509605.1 of Bacteroidaceae bacterium. Taxonomy (GTDB): domain Bacteria; phylum Bacteroidota; class Bacteroidia; order Bacteroidales; family Bacteroidaceae; genus RUG11857. The sequence goes on from JAFWPH010000042.1 coordinate 60,929, forward strand.
AGGAGATGCACAACTCGATGCCTAACGGCATCCTCGCGTTGAAGGGCGGTGAGCTGGACCGTGAGATGGCTTCCATGCGCAAAATCTGTCTGACCTGGGACCTCAAGGATTATTTCAGCGAGGAGTATTTCATAACCAAGAAACTGGTCCACGTGACGGTGAAATAACGTATGTCTCCTAAGAAACAACTTTAAGTAATCCTTTACAAGCCCTATGCAAAAGAACAAACAAGTTGGGAAAATCGTCATTGTACTATCTTTTCTTGTTGGAGTCCTTTTGGCTGGTTCGATAGGCTACTTTCTAAGAAGCAGCAACTTGATTCAACTGAAAAAGCAGAATCAACCCAGCGAAATCAATTACCCTCCTAAGAACACACATGTGTCCTTCGAAAAGACACACTTACCTATAGTCTTCGTTGATACGGAAAGAAAACAAATCAGCCACCAAGACTATATCCCAGCACGAATGACCATTATTGATAATGGAATGGGGAGACCCAACTATATAGACACGTTGGCCCATAAAAACCAGAAAAAGGACTTCGCTGGACATATCGCCATCAAACACCGAGGTAATACTTCCTTTTCCTTGAGTCCGAAGAAGCCCTACAATATCCAATTATACAACGGTCCCTACAAGAATGGAGGAAAGAAACACGAAAAATCCATCCTTGGCATGAAAAGTGCTAAAAAATGGGCGATTATATCTCCATATCTGGACAAAACGCTTTTCAGGGATGTACTCACTTATCAACTGATGCGCCCCTATATGGAATATGTACCTCAAGGCAAACACTGCGAACTGGTAATAGACAGTATCTACTACGGCATCCACATCATCATGGAACTGCCTTTATTAAGCAGTATAGACGATAAAGAACCTGATGAGGACAACAAAGACATCACAGGAGGATATGTCTTGTATTTAGACCGATACCAGAAAAACGCTTATCTGTCACCTTTCGACAGACATGGAAACCTGTCCCCTGACCTCGCCGACGAGTCCAGGGTATGCATAGAGTACAAAGATCCCAAGTACACCAAACTCAGCGAAAAACAGAAAGGTTATATTTCCTCAAGAATACAACAAATGGAAGAAGCCTTTGCTACAATAGATAACACTGGCTCCAACAATGATTATCAGAATCATATTGATGTACTCTCGTTCATCGACTACCAACTGATCACAGAATTTACCCACAACGTTGATGGATATTGGAAAAGTACATACCTTTACAAGCATCGAGACAAAGAAGACCGCCGTTTCAAACTATCGCTTTGGGATTTCGACGGAGCATTCGGCAATATTGACTGGGGAACGGAGAAATGGACTGTCAGCACTTCCAACTGGGTATATGAACGTAAAAATGGAGAGATTCCCTTCTGGTGGAACAGACTCATGCAGGATCCCAATTACAAGACAAGACTCACCCAACGTTGGAGACAACTGAGGGCAGGTAATCTGTCCGACGAACGGATCAATGGTTTGGTAGATTCTCTGGCCCAGAATCTCGTCACCAATGATGCAATAGAAAGGGACAGGAAATGCTGGCCTCTCAAATACCCAAAATCCACTTATCAGGACGAGATTATATACATCAAAGACTGGATGGGAAGACGCTTGGAATGGATGGACAATCAGTTAATGATCAGAGAGTAACGAAGTACTGTTTTTCATGTTAGAATCAAGGGACCATCCCATGGCTTTGAGGTCGGCAGCAACTTGACGTGAGAACTGTTTCTGTGCCGGTTTCTTCAAATGCATGGCGTCTATGAAAAACAGAGTATCCGCACCGTAATAATCTGAATAATCAAGGAAAGGCATCTCTTCCTTTCTGGCTATGTCGGTCATCATTTCTTTGAATCCTTTCATATCAAAGTGAGAGTACCCATCCTTCATGTGGATAGGCGAACAAATCAACACCACTTTAATGTTCAATGCTTTGCAATCTTCGAGATATTGTGCGAACAGTTTGAGAATATCCGAATCTTTCTCCAATGGTCTGATGTCCTTTCCCGAATAATTACTACCTACTCGGTAATAGTTCCATTCTGGTTTATCACCTTCTTCTAAGATAAACGACCTGAAATTGTCGATACAAAGTGATAATTGTCCATGATACTTAAGTGGAAGGAATTTGTAGAATTCTGACAACTCAGAACATCTCTTTAAGTAAAAATCAAATTCAGGCCTGTTGATATAGGGAAGGAACTCTATCCTGTAAATAGGATTGAAATCCTGAAAGAAGGCAAAAGGCCCTACATCCTGAATGATGAAGCGAGGCAGACTATTCCTCTTTATATAAGGTTGAAAAACCATATTGTAGTTGAAATTAAACGGATACCCAGAGAGCGAAAGATTGCAACATTTCATTTCCAAGATGGAATCGAGAATCTGTGGGATATAATTTCCTGTTCCCCTGGAATTACCCATAATGACAAGGTCTGCATTCTGGGGTTTATCAAATGCCATGTTGATTTTATCATATGGCCATCTGTCATAGACCTGTTGTGCAGTTTTGTCGTATAAAAACTGCAAGATATATAGTGGCAACAACCAACTAACGACTACTATCATTGTTTTGATGATGAATTTCCTCATAACAATCTTAAAACTGGAAATAAATGAACTCACTCATTTGGTTAGGCGTCATGCAATAAATGGTGAAAAACACAACAGTATAGATGATGTAGCGAACCCATGTACGACGAACTCCTGATAACTCCAAGGCATGCTGTTTGTCTCGCTGTATCCACTCCACTGCAAGCATCAGCAGACACCAGATGATAGTGGTTAGGCAATCTGTTCCTCCGGCATTGAATAAGGAAAGACTGAACATCTGTTGGAGATACCCGAACACTTGCCCCATGTTCTCAGAACGAAAAATCACCCACCCTATCACGGCAAGAAGAAAAGTAGATAAAATATTGAGGCATTCCTTGGGCGTCGGAAGCACCCGTCCTTTTGCAGGCTGGTCTTTGTATTTTGCGTTAAAACCGATCATATTACCTATGATTATAAGAACAGCGTTGTAGATTCCCCAAACGACAAAAGTCCAGTTGGCGCCATGCCACAGACCACTGACGAAGAAAACCAGCAACGTGTTCAGCATAGCCTTTTTCCGTGAGCATCGGCTTCCTCCAAGAGGAAAGTAGATGTAGTCGCGGAACCAGGTCATCAACGAGATGTGCCAGCGCCGCCAGAATTCGGCAATGTTTCGTGAAAAATATGGGTAGTTGAAGTTGCGCTTGAGGTTGAAGCCAAAAAGGCGAGCGCAACCTATGGCAATGTCGCTGTATCCTGAGAAGTCGCAATATATCTGGAAAGTGAAGAGTACCGCTACAAGAAAGAGGTGGAAACCGGTCTGCCCGGCATATCCGTCCCAATACTGGTTGACAATGATGGCACAGTTATCAGCCACAACAAGTTTTTTGAAAAATCCCCACAGCATCTGTCGGCAACCATCTACCGCTTTAGCATAGTCGAAGGTACGTTTCCTTTGGAATTGCGGCAGGAGGTTGGTGGCCCGTTCGATAGGTCCAGCAACGAGTTGCGGGAAGAAAGCGATGTAGGCGAAGAACTCCACAGGGTCGTGTGTAGCACGTATGTTTCCACGATAGACATCGATGGTGTAGCTCAGTGCCTGGAAGGTGTAGAAACTGATACCCACGGGAAGGATGATATTTATGGTGGCCCAGTCAAGTTCGTAGCCTACAAGGAAGAATAGATCTGAAAGGTTCTCCACAAAGAAATTGTAATACTTAAAGATAGCGAGTACAAGGAGGTTGACGCAGATATTGGCAGCGCTGACCCACCTACGTCGTACCTTGTCGGCAATGTGTTCAAGTGCCAGTCCGCTCAAGAAACTGCATAAAGAGGTAAAGGCTATCAGTATCAGGAAACGCCAATCCCACCAGCCGTAGAACAAGTAACTGGCTATGACCACAAAGAAATTCTGCCACCGCAGTGTTCGGAACACAAACCAATAAAGGAGGAACACAAACGGCAAGAAGACCAAAAACTCAAATGAATTGAAAAGCATCCCGTCATTGATATTTATATTGCAAAATTACTCATATTATTTGTATTTTCTTTTCTATCTCTGAAAAAAAAGAGGGATTATTTGAGTTCTCATAGATATTTACTAAATTTGCAAACAATATTAAAGAAGATGAAAATTCTATTTATATCCCACGAGGCTTCCCGTTCAGGAGCCCCACTTGCACTTCTCTACCTCTTGAAGGAGATGAAAATCAAGACCCCTGAGATAACGTTCAACGTTCTTTTTGTTCAGGGTGGACCATTAATCGATGATTTCAAAAGCATCTGCAAGACCATTTGTCCATTCAATCGTCCTTGGAACATCCAACATGTGTTCAAGCACGACACGATTAGGGAACGGCTTTCTATCCGTTTTCTCATTCAATATCTCAAGAAAGAACGTTTTGATTTGATCTATGCCAATACCGTTGCCTCGTTGTCCACAGCCGTTGCCTTGAAAACTCATCTCTCCATTCCAATTCTCCTGCATGCCCACGAGGCGGTCCAATCTCAGCATCGATTTGGAGTGACAAAAAACTTGATTAAGAACTGTGATTATTTTATCGGCGCCGGTATTTTGGCCTATGAGGGTCTCATCGCTTTCGACGCTCCTGCCGACAGGATTCATACAATTTATCCATTCTCGGAGTTAGCCGAGCGAATCATGTCGGATGCTTCATTATCTTCTAAGAATAAGTGCCCTAATGAAAGGAAAGCACTAATTGGTTGTATCGGTCCCTTAACTGAGCGCAAAGGAGCTGATTTCTTGCCTATGATAATCAGGCGGCTGCATGACATTCATCCAGATTGCGATTATAAGATTCACTGCATAGGCACTTTTATAGAAGGAATAAGCAAGAAAGTTTTTTACGATCTGGGGCGTATAGGTATGAGAGACAAACTACAAGACTTTGGTTCAGTATCTGATCCCTTGCCAGAGTATCATAAGTTGGATTTCCTATTGATGCTGTCGAGAGAGGATCCCTTTCCCCTCGCAGTGTTGGAGAACGGTCTGTTAGGCAAGCCATGTATCCTGTTCGATGGTTCATGTGGTACTCAGCGCTTCATCAAGGACGGCGAAAATGGTATCATTGTCCCCTATTTAGATATTGACGGTGTGGCGAACGCCATTTACCAACTGTGTGAGGATCGTGAGAAACGTCTCGACATGGGGCGAAAGTTCCAAGAGACCTTGACCAACCATTACCATCAATTCAGGACCAACGACGAGATTATCAAGTTGCTACTCCAGATTTTGAATGACATCAAAATAGACTCAAACACCCACAAAGACTAAAGTTATGAACATCTTATTCATCTCACACGACTCATCACACACAGGTGCTCCATTGGCCCTGCTAAGCTTAGTGAGGGCAATAAGGGAACACATCCCGGAAGTAAGATGTACTGTACTCATTTTGAAAGACGGTCCTCTAACTATTGAATTCGGTAAAGAGTGTCCAGTCATCATTCCCCAGAGAAAGCCATGGTGTCTTCAGAACCTATTCGTCCCTTCAAATCTTATAGACCGATTGTCCATACGGCTGTTTCTCAAGCACATCAAACACCAGCATTTCGACTTGATATATGCCAACTCTGCATCCTCTTTACACTGCGCTATTGTGTTGAAAGAGATTCTCCACATCCCAGTCCTTCTCCATTTCCACGAATCAGGCATCAACAGGTGCTATATCGACATCCGTCAAAGTTGGATCCATGCTTGCGATCATTTCATCGCCGTCAGCCCACTGGCCCGCCAGTGTCTCGCAGACCTTGGTGCGGATTTATCTAAAATCAGTGTCATCTTCCCCACTTCGGTTTTCATTGAACAGTTGCTTAACTCAAATGATGTACAGGAGAAAACTGCAAAGAAGGATTCTGCCAAGACCATTGTGGGATTTGTGGGACCACTGATAAACCGCAAAGGCGGCGACCTGCTGCCCATTGTCTTGAGAAGACTCTGTGACCGTCACCCTGACTTCGATTTTGAGATCCGCAGTGTTGGGAACGACCACGACTTAGAGCGCAAATGCCTGGAATACGACGCCCACCGTCTATGTGTGTCCGACAAGATCCACTTCATTGATCCATTAGAAGATCCCATTACCGTTTACACTGAAATGGACATGCTGTTGGTGTTGTCAAGAGAAGAGTCCTTCTCACTTGTGGTACCCGAGTTCGGTCTGTTGGGAAAACCCGCAATTCTTTTCAACGGCTCATGTGGTGTTCAACATTTCCTCCAACATGAACATAATGCGTTGATCGTACCATATTTAGACCTTGATGGCATTGCTGACGCCATCTACCGACTGGGAACAAATGACGATGAAAAACACCGCATGGGTGAGAACCTGCGTCAAGTGATGACCGAGCATTATACCCACCACGACACTAATGGACAAATCATCAACCTTCTAAGAGAATACATATCTTGAAGATCATCAACATCTTATAAACAAATTCAGGGCCTTGGATATTTCCAGGGCCCTGAAATAATAAGGACTATCAAGCTCACTAATTGATGAGGAAGTACTTCGTGTAGCCTTTGTAAGTGCATTTCACTGTGGCACGTCCGTCTGCCACAGTTCCAACCTCGACCTTCACATCAGGATTGTCGGTCGTGACATCAATCACTGAATGATCAGTGAGAGGCGCATAGGCCTGATAGCGGTTCTGCTCCGTATAACCATTGGCGTTGGTGGAACGTATAGGTAAATTGGGGATGTTCACTTGCTTACCATCAACCTTGATGGTGACTTGTGGCACTTGTGGACGTTGGCATGTCTGTCCCTGACGAGAGAATCCGATTCCGTGGAGGTCGAAAAGTCCCATCGGACGCTGCTGCTGACGCTGTCCGAAGCCAGCACCGCCACCGAACGGAGGACGCTGCTGCTGACGCTGTTCCACTTCCTCTCCCTCAGCCACGAGGTAGATGGCGTGCTTGCCCTTGAGTCCTTCCACCTCTGGCACAGCCACCTGGTAGTTGCGAGCTTGGCGAGGCGCATTGGCCGGAATAGTCAGCACGGCGATTTCCTTGCCTTTATGGACGTCGTTGGCATAGGGTCCATCGAGCATTATGTGGATCTTTACCTCTGAATCAACAGTGTGTGTGAGGTTGAGGTTGAGCATGGTGCCGTCGCCCTTCTTAGTTCCCTCAAAGGCATTAACTCCCCTGTCGTTCTTCGCCAGACCACCGAATCCAAAGTACTTGAACCCCACGATGCCACGGTTGGTGATGCCTGCCAGGTCCATGTGGTTGTCCCAAACATCCCAGTTGTCCTGCATCCATTCGTTGCCTGTCATGTAACAGGCAATACCAGCGGAATAGTAATTGTAGGGGGGTAGTCCAAAAATCTGGAATCCCTCGGAAGTGACCTCAGCGCCTGTATAGCAAGTGCCGTCGGAGGCAGAAGCCGTCCATTCATTGTTCTTGGCGTAAGGGTCGTAAGCCGTGATCTTAACCATACCGCCATCAGCGACAGACTTCTTGTCGCACACAATCTTCACTGGAGCAACCATTGGCTGACGGGCATTGCCGAAACCACGTGGCGGACGATGATAGAAAACATACCACTGACCGTTGATCTGCTGGAGAGATCCGTGGGTGTTGTGAGCTGCATTGGTGGTGGTGAGGTGTGTGCCGTCCTCGTTGGGCACGACACCCCGTGAATCAACCAGCACGCCTCCTGAGCGCCAGGGGCCGAGTGGACTGTCGCCAAAAGCGTAACGGAGGGCTGAGTTAGTGGAACCCAGTCCATAGTCAGGCCCTGAATAGCCAGAGAACACCATCACGTATTTATTCCCCACCTGACGGATGGAGGAAGCCTCAAAGAAATTGAAGTCGCCAGGGTTCTGCCCCTTATAAAGTGAGGGGTACTGTGTGCCAGCTGGGTCTCGCACCTCGCCGTAACGTTCGCTGGCGGGAATGAAATAGTCGTGAATCTCGGTGCCAGGACGTACGGAGTACATGGTGGTTGGATCGAGTTCGAAGGCTGTAGAATGGCGGAAACCATAGAAAACATAGGCACGGAAACCTGTCTCATAGTCAGGGTCTTTCTTGTCGGTGATAGTCTCTATAAAAACAGAAGGGTCGAAGTCGATGATGGATCCAGGTTTGCAAGTGCGTCCGTCGTCCGACATGTTCACAGGTGTGAAAGGACCATTGGGACGGTCGCCTTTGCAGACAGTCGGAGTGCGTCGGAAACCACGTGAATGTGGATAGAGATAGTAAGTCTTCTTGCCTGTGTGACGGTCTTTCACCTCCACTAGGTCGGGGGCGAACATGGTGTCCCACTGTCCATCGATATAATAAGTGAATAGAGGTCCCTCATCGCGCCATTGGCTGAGGTCCTCAACCGGTGCCGACCACATGCGGATATCGGGGCCACAATAGCCGGTGAATGTCACGTCATGGGAACCGATGATATAGGCCCTGAACTTGCCGGGATGGTCAGGATCCTCGAACACGCGCGGCTCACCATCAGGCAAGTGCTCCCAAAGTGGCAAGTAAGGGTTCTGTCCTTTCACGGCCGTACTGAAAAGGAACAAAGCGGTCAGTGCGATACAGCAAGATAATGTCATACGGCTCACGCACAAGATTGGGGTTGTTTTCTTTTTTGTGTCCATGTTTTTTGTAGTTATTAATTGGTTTTTTGCAAAGTTAGGCAAACCACTCACAACTGCAAAGACACCTTGTAACCGATATTTATAGATATGAAACATGAAGAGCAGAAAATCACTCACCGCATATCTCATGGTCGAAGGATTGTGAAAGGAACTGGCCTAATGAACGTTTGAATGGCTTGGAGAGCGTGGTCAAGCGACCGGAACCTATCACATAGGGATCGATATGGCGTTTCTTAGCTGGAACAGCGAGAGGGGCACTATATGGCAAGCCGACAGGCGACATCGTATGCAGCGAACGATAGCGCAGCCAATCCCTTCGGGCTTCCTCATCGTCCATGAGTCGTTGGATGACCAAAGACTCACCCGTGTGGAGGTCATCGAGCGTCAAGATACCTCGACAGACATGTTTACGAACCAGACGGGCCAGCATCTGCATGGCATAGCGATCTTGATCGGCCACATAGATCTCCGATGTTTTCAAGGTGGCCATGCCGAATTCCAAAGCTACGTCCAAATGACTGAACATCAGTTCATCCACCCCCTCCTCGTTCTGTCCTACCACAAGGTCGGAATACCATCTCGCGATATCCTCACGAGGTCCAATACCATAATTCACAATATTTCCCATCGTGTATTCGAGCCGGTCAGCAGAGAGACGCGGGGTATCATTGTCGGCAATTGGAAAACGGTGGTAGTCGTCAACATCGGCTGTGGTCAACCCCTCACTAACGAGACAGTCCTGCAACTCAACCGAAGAGTCGATGAACTCCGTCGTCCTACTCTCAGTCGATTCCTGCCGCTCGTGGTCACCGTTCATGAAATCGATGACATGGGCGAAGACCGGCGTCGCAATGTCGTGAAGCAAGGCCGCCACTGTCTGACGGACATCCTGGGTGAAATGCCAAACTATCAGGGCCACACCAATGCTGTGGTCAAACCTTGAATACCTCTCTATTGCGTGAAAGAGCGGAAAACTGGTGTATTCGCATCCGCAGTTCATGCCGATGTCCTTCAACCGCTGCATGGCTGGAGCCGACGCCATTTGGCTGATGAAATCGGGTGTTGTCGGATGGTATGTCTGCCAAAGTCGCATCATATCTACAATGCCTTCATTGTGAACTCATCGAAACGGGCTAATCCCTTGTCGCCATAACAGAACAACCCCACACGGATTCCCTTCCAATAACCAACCCTCATGGGGAAAGGATCACCCGCGGGCAAGTATTTGCTACCGTCAAGACTATAGTAGAATTGATGGGTGTGTTTAATGCAGTTGTTGACCACGCGAAAACAAACCCTCTTGAACTTACCTGATTTGACGAGTTGGCGCTGTCCATCCGTTTCCACAAAGACACCTTGTGGTGTCACACCGACAGCATGGAACCGCTGACCGATGCAAGACAGACCAGCAAAACAGTCGCCTTGGGATGAGATGACCGTGGTGCTTTGAGTCATCTCGCCCATCACTTTCTGGGTGAGCATGTTCCGGCATGATCTCAGGTTGTCGGCAGGCAAGGCGTGAATGGTCAGGCGTCCCTTGCTCTCAGTCAGCGACCAATAGTCGTTCTGCGGATTGTGGTTCCACTGCCACTGCAAACCGAGTGGACCAGAGAAATCATCGTCGGTCTGCGGAAGAGAGCGCGATTCTGAGCGTATGGGCATTTGCCATACCGTAACTGGCTCACCAATGCCATTGCCGTCTTTATCAACTCCCATCAGCGGCCATTCGTCCAACCAACGGGCTGGTTGCAGATGCACGACTCGTCCAAGTTCCGGTGTGTCCTGAAAATGATAGAACCACCATGTGCCATCGGGCGCATCGACCAGCGCGCCCTGGTGCGGTCCATTGATGGGAGTGCTTCCCTGTTCAAGCATAATACGGCGTTCATAGGGACCATAGATGTTGGTTGAACGAAGGACGGTCTGCCATCCCTGCCCCACTCCGCCTTCCGGAATTATGAGGAAGTAATAGCCGTTTCGTTTCAACCATTTGGTGCCTTCAGCAACCGGTCCTGTATAGACTGTCACTCCTTCATCAAGCAACTGGCGTCCGTCTGCCGACATCTTGTGGACGATGATGGGACCAGCGCCATGCTGGCTCCGACCAAGATACGCCTGGCCGTCATCGTCCCACAACGGACAAGGGTCTTCCCATTTCTTTACCCGCTTCACCAGATAGAGGGGCGCCCACGGACCATGCGCATCCGTGGCTGTAGACATATAGAGTCCTTCATCGGGAGTGCAGAAATAGACATAGAAGTGTCCGTCGTGATAGCGAATGGCTGGTGCCCACGAACCGCCAGCATAATGCTGGTTGTCGTCCCAGCCAGGCTCATCGAAACGGTTGTATATCTGACTGATATAATGCCAGTTGACCATATCATCCGACTCCAGCACCTGCATGCCGATAAAATGGAAATCGGAAGCCACCATATAGAATTTCTTGCCTACACGGATTACATCCGGATCGGAGAAGTCGGCGTTCAACACAGGATTCCTGTAGGAACCGTCACCTTGGTCACCCCATGCAGGCACTGCTGACTCACTTTCCTGAGCGCTGATGGCCAGCATACTATTCATTGCTATAAGGATAGATAATAGCCTTTTCATATTGTCAATCTATAATCATTTCGTTATGTGTAGCAAATGTAAATAAAAAAACGTAATAAATCCATTATTGAATCATGATAATGTGTTTTTCATCAGAAGAAATGCATGTTTCATCAGTAAAATTGTGTAAGTTTACCCGAATCATTAAAAAAACAGGAATATGTTACATCAAATCACAATCCTTTCAGAAGAAAAACATAACTTTGCAGAAAGACTTAATAAACCGTTTCCAGAACTCAGGTCTGAAGTTTAAGGCCAAGGCCATGGACTTTAAGCCTAAACAAAATGTATTGAACAACGATGGGGAAAAGCAAGAACCAAATATGGAAAAAAATTATGGCCGACACCGTGGCTGTCATCGTGTTGGCCATACTGTTGTTGCCGCTGCATAGCTGGCTCTACGGCACGTCGTTGCTCAACATGAGTGAGAAGTCGAGTTCGGCGGCCAGCAGCCTGAGTTACGACATCCAACGGCGGCAGACGGTGGCTGTTCACTCCGACGAGATTGCACTTGTGGATATCAGCACCATCTACGGCGGCGGAGCACGCGCTGAGATTGCCGCTCTCTTGGATACCATATACTCCATGAATCCCAAGCGCATTGGAGTCGATGTGTTTTTTCCCGTATCACGGACCACCTTCAATCCTTTAGCGACCCTGACCGACTCGATACTCGCCACTACCGCTCGCCGCATCGCAGACAAAGCTGTGTTCGTGTGCCAACTTGACTCGTTTGACAGCGACCTGGAGGAGTTCGGCTGCATCCACCATTCATTCTTTATCAACAGCCAAAGTCCGGAAGACAGCGTACTACTGTCAGAGGGCTATGCCAATCTCGTCCAGGACACTCCAGGGCAGGTCATCAGAAAATACAGCCTCCGCCAACAGGCCGAAGGGCGTTATGTGTGGTCGTTTGCCGCACAGATAGCAACAGACTATATAGATGGAGCCGACACCTTGGACAACGAACCCATCATCCGTTTCGACCCCACAGACTTCCTCTGTATGGATCCAGACCATATCGTGGCCGATTCCATCCGAGACCGCATCGTGCTGGTAGGCGACATGAGCGACAGGGGCGATAGCCACCTCACCCCTCTCGGCATGATGCAGGGAATGGAACTTCATGCCTATGCTGTGCAGTCCATCCTGCATTACGAAAAGGTTGGTGGCGTCTCTATTGGGGTGTTATCACTCATCTCCTTGGTGTTGTGCCTGCTCTACACTTTCTTGTTGTTTACTATTGATTACAAACTCGACGTCAACCCCAACAACCTTCTGAAGTTCGCCATCAAGCAAGGCATGATTACTTTGGCCGCCACCTATCTGCTCAACATCATCCTGCAGTACATCGCATACGTCTCGTTCACAGTGTTCGACACGACTTTGGGGCTTCACGCCTTACTGCCTGACCTCATCAAACTTGTGGCTTTTACCAAGGTAAACTACAGCATTCTTGTGCCATTGCTTTACAAGCGCTTCGGATGGAAATGGCTAAGCTACTCATGCCTGGTGGACAACTCTAAAATGATTCAGAATCAAACGAATAAACCTAACAATCAAAACAATCCTAAATAATCAGTCTATGAAAAGATTTATCATCATGACTTTGTTCGTGACATGCTTTATGCTTGGAAGCGAAGCACAGAACTATACCGTCTTCTACTTGAAAGGCGAGGTGAGATGCCAGCAAAACGGAAAGACCACTGTTCTGAAAGAGAAACAACAGGTCGCATCCAACGCGACATTCATTCTTGGAAAAGACATGGCGCTGATTCTGAAAGACGAGGAGAACTGCCGTCTGCCCGTCATCAAAGGTCCATGTAAGGGACAACTGTCCAAACTGGTGAAAAAAGACAAGGCATCTATCCTGGAACGCTCCAAAGAATACTTTTCTCATTTGATCGGCAAAAGTCGCACCGATGTGAAACAAGAAAGCGAAAGGATGAAAGAGATGGGTAGCATCTCTCGCCAACCCGTTGTTGGTGAACGACCTGAAGAGAATCAAGAGGCGATGAAGAGAGAGATGGAAAGGATGAAGATGATGCAAGAGGTGATGGAAGTGGAACACGATGTGGAAAGAATCATCGAAGAACTTGATATATAGTCTTTAGTTTTGGTGGCAAGTTATATAATCATCAAGGGGCGCAGGCAAGCCTGCACCCCCCAGGAAACTAAAGCCTATTTATACTTCTTCACACGTTCGTCATTGATCGTTCCGGTCCAGTTGAGTCCGAATGCGAAATCATAAATGTTGCCGTCGGCATCACGATAGCAGCGCATGTCGCGTGGTACATCCTCTAATTGTTCTTCCACCGCCCTCATGTCGGCAGGCATCTGCATTGGAAGCAACGCCGATGGTTCATGACTACCAGAAATAATGTCGAGCAGCGCTTGATGTTGCACATTGAATGAAATGAGGATGGCATCAGCGAAAGGCTCTATTTCCGACAACACAAGTGGACGGCCAGTCTCCACAACCACTACAACAGGACGGTTTCCCATGGACTTTTTTGTGTCAATCACCATTGTCATGTCATCACGGTTGTAAGTGGATATTTTCTTTCCCTTGAAACTACGGTTGGTGGTCTTTTCCATTGGGTCGCCACCAGCGATGCTGACTGCACGAGCATCAGTAGCCCAATAGTCATCATATTGCAGACTGAGCGGCATATAACCGTTGCCACCCTTTTTCACATCTTGAGTGCTGTATCCGAAACCATTACTCGGTTCTTGGATAAGGCAAAGGGCGAAATCTGCTTGTACGGGATTATCCACCACCTCGTAATATTTTCCCACAAGGGTGAGGTCTATCGGTTCCACGGTCTTTTCCTCTGAAACACCTCCCCACATACCTGGTATAGCGGGGAAATGCCGTTCAGGCACATACACCTTAGCTTTTTTATCGACAGGCAGTATCGTGTTGTCATGATTCTTGAGCATCACGATTGATTTCAGTTGTGCCTTGAATCCTTCTTCCATGAAATCTGGACAGCCCACAATCCTTTGCGACTCCACAGGGTCAAGATAAGGGTTCTCAAACAACCCTACGCGGAACATGTTGAGCAACAAGCGGCGAGCCGACTGTTCAAAACGTTCTCTTGCGCTTACTTCGCCATATTCCTTACACCACATCTGATAAGCTTCCAACACTGGGCCAATCTCGTTGTTTCCACCGAATTGGTCAACGCCTGCCTGCAATATCTTGTAATGCCGCTCGACTTCCGTCAGATGTTCCACACCCCATGGTTTGCCACCCATCGGACTGTCAAGAACTTTCATGTCTTTCGTGATGGCCCAGTCGGTACATATCACCCCGTCGAACTTGGCCTCATCCCTCAGTTGCTGTTGGATCATCCATTTGCTATAACTGCCCCCCACGTTCTCGCCCGATGGGTCTTGATTCCACAAAATGCTGTAAATGGGCATCACAGCGGATGCCATATGCGTGCCATCCTCAAGTTTGAAGGCGCCTTCAGTGAAAGGTCGTTTGTGCATATCGCGATTTTTGCCAGGATAGACAGCAAACTTTCCCGAAGCGAAATGCGAGTCGCGCCCTCCTTCCTGCGCTCCATAGCCATACCAATGCTTGACCATGGCGTTCACACTCTTCACGCCCCACCCTTTTGTCTCACGTGTTGTTTGGAAGGCGTCGCAGTATGCCTTAGCCAAGTCGGATGCCAATTTCGGGTCTTCACCAAAAGTGCCGTTAAAACGGAACCATCTTGGTTCTGTGGCTATATCGACCTGTGGCGACAGGGCTGTGGCAATGCCAAGCGCCCGATATTCCTCAGAAGCGATCTCGCCGAAACGATGCATCAGTTGGGGGTCGAACGATGCGGCCAGTCCAAGCGAGGTGGGCCACAGTGAGATTTGTCCTCCAGCTCCAGCATTAAACTCCGCAGTGGCATTAGCCTCATGACGAGGGTCAGAACTGATGTTGACGGGTATGCCATGACCGAGGCCTTCCACGTATGTCTGTAAGTTGTTGTTCCATAAGGCCGCCACAGCGGGACTCGCAACACTTGTGACTAATACGGCGCGAAGGTGGTCTTCGTTCAAGAACTTCTTCTGCTCATAGGATAGGACGGATAATAAAGAATCTTTTTCCTCACCTTCTGCATCGATTGTTGCCAAATCTCTGCTGGCTGGTACAGTTTGGTGACTGCTATAGAGCATCAAACCTGCTATTTCCTCTATCGACAGTTTAGACGCAAGGTCGGCCGCACGGGTCTGGGCGTCCAACCGCCAGTCTTCATAAGCATCGAGGGAGTCGTTGCGGTTGAGATCCTTGAAGGCAAAACCATCGTCAGTCAGCAGTATAACTCCTGAAGATGGTGTATAACTCAGGGTTGGACCGCCTTGCTGCTCCACGAGATGAAAAGACCCGACTTGACGCTCAGTCCATCTTTGTCCATTGCATGATGCAAGGAGTGAGATGGTCAAACCTGAAAGAACAACAGCAGAAAGTAATTTGTGATGTGATGTCATAATGAATAAGGGATAATGTTCGACTTAATCTATTGCAAAAATACTAAAAATCATCATGGAATAGATGATGTATTCGAAATAAAAGGATAATTTTGCAAAAAACTATTGAGTATGACAATTAGAAACTTATTATTCATAGTTGCGACTTGCGCGTTTCTGCCTTTGGTTGCCCAACAATCCACGCAGTTCAAAATTGTAAAACAACTGCCTATCACTTCGGTCAAAGACCAAAATCGCAGTGGCACCTGCTGGGCTTACGCCACACTCGGGTACTTCGAGAGTGAAATCCTGAGGCGCACAGGCAAAACCTACGACCTCTGCGAGATGTTTGCAGTGAGCAAGGACTATATGGATTGCGCCACACATTATGTGAGGATGCATGGCTACAGCCAGATTTCTGAGGGTGGCTCATGCGACGATGTCTTAGAGGTCATCCGACAACATGGCATCTGCCCGGAGAACGCCATGCCCGCTCCTGGGTCGCTGACAGGCGACTCGTTGGCCAACTTCAAGGTGTTCTTCCCTGAACTGGAGAGAACCGTGCGCGGTATCGTGAAAGAAGGAGCCAAGGAACCCACTCCACAATGGAAAGAAAGTGTTCAATCGCTCATCGAAATGTATGTAGGCCGATGTCCCGACAACTTCACCTACGAAGGCAAAACCTATACCCCAAGGTCGTTCGCCGACCAATTGGGACTTGACTTCGACGACTATGTAAGCCTAACGAGTTTCACCCACCATCCCTTCAACAAGTGGTTCATCATTGAGGCACCTTATAAATGGCGTTTGAAACCCAGCTACAACATCCCCATCGACCAACTGATGGATGTGCTCGACAAGGCTATTGATCAAGGGTATGCTGTGGCTTGGGGAGGCGATGTGTCGGGCGACTTCTCACGCACGGGCCTGGCCATGTTACCCGATGGCGTGGTGCCTACCCAGCAGATGCGACAAGAACAGTTTGATGACTGGCGTTTCACCTACGACCATGTCATGCTCATCTACGGAAGGGCCATCGACGAACAAGGCAAGCCATATTACATGGTGAAAAACTCATGGGGAAAGAGCGGAATGTATCAAGGCACATGGTACATGTCGCGTGACTATATGACCCTCAACACCACTTATCTTTTCCTCAACCGCCATGCACTGCCTAAGAATTTGCAAGAGGCCTTGAACCCCCACCCCTTCAGGTAGAGACAAATGCTAAAGGGTGTGAATGCAGTCAAAATGCCTTAACAATCGTAAAAGTAAGTTAAATCGGGGGCCAAGCTAAACTTTACCATATCACTGCAGCCAAATAGTAATATCACATTTATAACCTATCATCATTTGTCACGTGACCAACTCTACGCACTTGAAAAAATTATTGCTACTCATTATGATTACCATGGCATCATTGTGTGCCATGGCACAAGAGTCAGAAACAAGACGTTTCACCATCAACGGCAACATTACCGATGTAGACTTGAAAGAGCCCATGGAACATGTGTCTATCCAACTTTTCCTGGCTGCTGACAGTTCCTTTGTTGGAGGCACAGTTACCAATGAACGAGGAAACTTCTCTTTGGATGTCCCATCGAGAGGTACATACCGTCTGCGAATCTCTTTCATAGGCTATCAGACCATCGAACGAGAAGTCACACTACGCCGCGAACAGAACCTCGACCTCGGCAACATCAGGATGTCGCAGGATGCCATCATGCTCAATGAAGCCGTTGTCAGTGCCAATGCAGCACAAGTCGTCGTGAAAAAGGACACACTTGTCTATAATGCCGAAGCTTACCGCACACCTGAAGGCTCTGCGGTGGAGGAACTCATCAAACGAATGCCCGGAGCCGACATTGACGAGGACGGAAACATCACCATGAACGGCAAGAAAATCGAGAAGATTCTGCTCGATGGCAAAGAGTTCATGCTCGGCGACATCGAAACCGCCTTGAAGAACCTTCCTGTAAGCATCATCGAGAACGTGAAATTCTATGACCAACAGAGCGACCAGTCGCGCATCACCGGTATTGACGACGGAAACAAGACTCCTGTTCTGGACTTCACCATCAAGAAAGGCATGAACCGCGGCTACATGACCAACTTCGACATTGCCGGAGGAACGGAGGAACGATACGCTATGCGGGGCATGGGAAGTAGTTTCACCGACAAGAGACGCTTCGTGTTGATGGGCAACGCCAACAACAAGGAAGAGAACGCAGGATGGTGGAACCGACGCGGACTCAACACAAGCAAAATGCTTGGAACAAATCTCAACTTCGACGATGGAGAAAGGCTGAAGACCGACTTCAATTTGCGCTGGAACCACCGTAATGGCGACAACCGCACAGAGAACGCCAACGAGAACTTCTACAGTCAAGAGTATCGAACATTCACCAACCGAAAATCGGGAAACCTCTCACGAAACAACAACTGGAACTATAACCTACGTGTGGAATGGAAGCCCGACACGCTCACTAACATCCTCTTGCGCTCCAATGGCAGCTATGGAACTAATGACGGGATATCGACTTCTAAATCAGCGACATTCAGTGGTGATCCCTACCACTATTCAGCTAACCCACTTGATAATGATGCTATAGAAAAGATGCATCAAGAGAACCTTGCCGTCAACAAAAACGAACAAGCCAGCCTCAGTTACGGACGCAACCGCAACATTTGGGGAATGCTCCAAGTCTATCGAAGACTCAACCCCAAGGGCAGAAATATCACACTTCGTGTGGAAGGAAGCGCCAGCGATAACAAGCAACGAAACGTCTCTAACAACGATGTTTACCTTTTCCGTGTACAGAATCAAGAGGGGCAGGACTCGACATATTTTACAGCCCGATACAACGAGACGCCTTCCGACAATAAAGGATATGTGCTCAGCGCAAATTACAGCGAGCCTCTTTGGAAGGGGGCACACCTACAGGCCAACTACGAACTGCGTTACAGCCAGAACAAAAGCGACCGCCAGACATACGATTTCAGCCATGAACCCATGAATGTCTTTTCTGGTATTCCGCCTATCTATCGAGAATGGGACCTCTGGTTCGGGCCAAACTCACAATTCGCCACTCTACAAGCACCTTTAGAAGACTTCCTCGACCGCAACCTCAGCCGATTCTCTGAATACAAGAACTACACGCAGAACATCAGATTGACTCTACGCCACAGAAAGGAGTCATACGACTACAATGTAGGTGTGTTGCTGCAACCTCAACACTCCAACTTCATCCAAGACTACAGGGGCATTTACGTGGATACCATCCGAAACGTAACTAATTTCACACCGACACTGGATTTCCACTACAAGTTCACCGAAAAGAGCAACATCTGGTTCCACTATAGAGGCGACACCCGACAGCCCGACATCACACAGATGCTCGATATCACCGATGACTCTAACCCCCTCTATATTACACAAGGTAACCCTGGTCTCAAACCACAGTTCACCAACTCAATGAATATCTATTACAACACGTATATATCCAGGCACAAAAGGTCGATTGTGGTCTATGCCAACTACCGCCATACACGCAACAGCATCTCCAACCTTGTGCGATACAACGCAGAAACTGGTGGAAGCACATCACGACCCGAGAACATTAACGGCAACTGGAATGCAGACGGCGGATTCAACTTCAACACCGCTCTCGACACACTTGGACACTGGAACATCGGAACTGACACCCGAGTACGCTACAACAACTATGTAAGTTATGTGGCACAAATGAAAGCCGATGCACAAAAGAACACCACTCGTTCTTACAACATCAACGAACGACTGAATTTCAGTTTCAGAGATGACTGGCTCGAAGTAACACTCGATGGAAATGTCAACTACCAACACACACGCAATGAACTACAGCCCAACGCCAATCTTGACACCTGGGAGTTCAGATACGGAGGACAGATTCTTCTCCGTTTGCCTTCGGGCTTCGAAATCAGCACCAACATGCGCGAACACAGCCGACGGGGTTACAATGACCCGTCGATGAACACCAACGAACTTATCTGGAACGGACAAATCTCGAAGTCATTCCTCAAGAGCAAGACTCTTGTCGTGGCACTCAACTTCTACGACCTACTCCGTCAGCAAAGCAACTACGAACAATGGGTGTCAGCTAATGGCCGCGGCGAAACACGCTATAACAGCATCAACAGTTTTGCGATGTTGCATGTACGCTACCGTCTCAACATGTTCGGTGGAAAAGTCGATTCCGAAGGACGTTACGACAAGAAATGGGGCAACAGACGATAATAACAAACCTATATCCATTATGAGAAAAACATTGATGACCATCGCACTCGCCACCATTGCAAGTGGTGCAGCTGCACAGAATGGGGTGGAAATCCGCCGAAACCAAGTCGGATGCTACCCAGAGCAAGAGAAAGTTATCGTGGTTGAGGGAATGAATCCCTCGGGCAGGATAAGGGTGAAGACACCTAACGGCAAGAAACTGAAACCCATGGTGATGCGAAAGGCTATATCACCTTGGTCGGGCAAGGAGCGATACGTCATCGACCTCGGAAAAGCCACCGACACGGGTGTCTACCGCATTTCTGTGGACGGTAAAGAGTGTGAATTACTTGTCGCTGAACGACCATACCACGACATTGCCAAAGCATCGCTCCGACTCTTCTACCTCATTCGCTCAGGCATTCCCATCGAACAAGGCGGATTATACAACCGTCCCATTGGGCATCCTGACACCGAGGTGCTTGTACATCCATCAGCCGCCACGCCACAACGACCAGCTTCAACCGTCATCAGTTCTCCCTACGGATGGTACGACGCCGGTGACTACAACAAATATGTGGTCAACTCTTCCTTCAGCATCGGACTCATGTTCGCGGCTTACGAGCAATTGACTGACTATTTCGCACAGCTCAAGACCGACATACCCGAAAGCGACAACCAGACCCCCGACATCCTCGACGAGATGATGTTCAACCTGAAATGGCTGCTCACCATGCAAGACCCTGGTGACGGAGGCGTCTATCATAAACTGACCACACCCAACTTCGAAGGGTTCGTGATGCCCACGGACTGCCACCAACGACGCTATGTCGTTGCCAAAAGCGTGACCGCAACACTCGATTTCGCTGCAGTGATGGCCGATGCAGCCCGGCTCTTCCAGCCTTTCAAAGATTATGCCAACTTCCCCGCTCAAGCCACAGCCGCAGCCGAACGAGCCTACCTGTGGGCGAAGGAGCATCCTGACACCTTCTACCATCAGGAAAGACTGAGTGACCCTGCCGTTTCCACCGGTACCTACGGTGATGGGAACGCTAAAGACGAGTTCTTCTGGGCGGCTTCAGCCCTCTACAGACTCACCCGCAAACCATCTTACCTGGAAGAGGCACGTCAATACCAACCCACAAGGTTCACCCTCCCCTCCTGGGGTGGTGTCGCCTCACTCGGCGCTTTCGAGTGGATGAACGATCCACAAATGACAGAACTGCGCGACCCCATGGTCAAACAGATGCTCGCATATTGTGAGGAAGCAGTGAAAGATGTGGAATCATCATGTTTTCAGTCGCCTTACGGCAATACCCCACGCGACTTCGGCTGGGGCTGCCTGGCTGAGAAATGCTGCTGCCAGGCTTTTGTCCTGCTCTATGCCGACCGCTTGCAAGACGCCTCAAACTACACACTACAGGCGCTGCAAAACGCTGACTATCTATTGGGCCGTAATGCCACGGGCTACTGCTATGTGACAGGCTTCGGCGACAAGAGACCCATGCACCCGCACCATCGCATATCGGCAGCCGACGAAGTGGAAGATCCTTTTCCCGGCATGCTTGTAGGCGGCCCCAACCCAGGACAGCAGGACAAGGCTTCAGGCAACCTCACCTACCCTTCCAATTATCCCGATGAGTCATACCTCGATGTGGAGGAATCATACGCCTCAAACGAAATCGCCATCAACTGGAATGCATCGTCTGTGGCATTTCTCTGCTGGATTGACGCATTGGCTAAGGAATGATTTCCAAGGAGTTTTGATCTGACAAGTCGGACTGGGCTGACTGGTCCGACCTTGTCGGAACTCATCAATCATTGTGATATAACTGAAAATATTATTGAGCTATGAAACAAGAACTATTTCGTATCGGCATCATCGGCACAGGATGGATAGCCGAGAAAGTTGCATACACACTGAATGAACTTGACGGTTGCACACCCTATGCCGTGGGGTCAAGAACCATTGAAAAGGCTGAAGCGTTTGCCCGGCAGTGGAACATCAGCAAATCTTACGGCTCGTATGAGGAACTGATAAACGACCCCGATGTCGATTTAGTCTATGTCGGCACACCTCACTCCCACCACTTTGACGTGACGCGGAAAGCCATCTTAGCTGGCAAGCCCTGCCTGGTGGAGAAAGCCTTCATGGCCAATCTGAAAGAGGCCACTGAGATCATCCGTCTGGCCCATGAACGACAGGTGTTCGTGGCGGAAGCCATCTGGACCCGATACCAGCCCGTTGTCAAAATCATCCGTGACTTGATAGCCGGCGGTCGAATCGGTGTACCACGGTTAGTCACTGCCACCCTTGGCTACAGCATGGGCAACAAACCCCGCATCATGAGGCCTGACCTCTGCGGTGGCGCCCTGCTCGACCTCGGTGTATATGCGCTGAACTTCGTCCGCATGTTCTTCCCTGCAGATATCGTCAACATGGAGGGTCAGTGCGTGAAGAGCGACACTGGCATGGACCTAACGAACGCTATCAGCCTCGTGCTGGCCGACGGACTACTGGCCAACCTCCAGAGCAGCGCAGCCTGCGTGGGCGATAATATCGGAGTCATCGCTGGTACCGACGGCAACCTAATCATCGACAACATCAACAACCCGCAACGCGTAACCGTCAACACCCATGACCGTGAGTTTATTGAGGACATCCTTGTGCCACGTCAAATCACAGGCTACGAGTACCAGTTCCTGGCCTGTCGCAACGCCATAGCCGAGGGATTGACTGAACCTCGGGAAATGCCACATAAAGAAACGCTCTATGTGATGCAGTTGATGGACGAGCTAAGGAAAAAATGGGGAGTACACTATCTCATGGACGATTTCTAAACAGCTAAGACTTCGACAATGAGGGTCGAGGCATCAAGACTAATAAAGCCTCTGCGTGATAATCAGTGAGGTGAAAGAGTAGTAATCAATTGAATAACTGAATAATTGTTGCTTTTTTTCTTTTAATTTGTTAAAAATTCATCTTTTTCAGTAGATTATATTTGACAAAAAAAATAATTGATTATCTTTGCAGTTGATCAATCGGTTTAGATGCGGAATTGCTTAAATAATTAACAAATAACAAGAAAACAATATGGAAAAGAACATTTGGATGAAGCCAGACTTTGAATTGGAATTATTCTTTCCAAATCATTATATTGCTGCGTGTTGTCCTACCGCTACTGGTCAAGGTATTGATGGTGGAGTTGTTGTGGGAAATGTCGCACATCAAATATTGTCGAATCTTGATGATGGTAGCTGGAATATTTGGATTGACAGTAATGGAAACGGTGTATTGGATGGCGGCTCTTTCGTAAATGGGAGCTGGGTTGCTGATGAATATGGAGATCAACTCATATCCAAATCTCAAGTACCTGCAGATAGTAATCAAGGGATAGGTAATAAGAAATG
This sequence comes from Bacteroidaceae bacterium, assembly GCA_017509605.1. Lineage (GTDB taxonomy): Bacteria > Bacteroidota > Bacteroidia > Bacteroidales > Bacteroidaceae > RUG11857. The sequence continues at coordinate 84,342 of JAFWPH010000042.1, forward strand.
TCATGCTTTCAGCTTTGAGCCTGGTTATCCTACTTACCTTGCTCAGTTAAAAGGCGGCGGTACAGTGTGGAGGTTTTATCGCACAAGAGTCTTTCCAAGTGACCACCCGGGGAGTGGTAATATGCACTATACTTTAAGGGAAGATACTTTCGTACAAGGTGGCAACAATTCTTAAATATTCCTTTAAAGGACATCTAGACTCAAAAAGTGGAGTAATATAGTGAAAACTTAACACTAAAAAAAGTAAAAGAGAGGTGGCATTTGTTTTATCACCTCTCTTCTTTTTTTATTATTCGTCATAATCGTAAGTCACTTCCTCAATCTCAGTGAACATCCGTTTCAGTTTCTCAGCCTGATGGATATACTCCTCAAATACATTGATATAGGATGTAGCAAGTTTTGGACCTTTATACAACTCCTTGTATGCCTGCTGCTCATTGTCCCTGCTCTTGATGATGGCCTCAATCAGCCTGCCCTTTCTGAGATAGAACCTGAACTCATACTCTTTCTGTTCGCCTTCACCATCGGACGACCATGAGGGATTGTGAATATACGCGAAAACCAACTCTCCATTCTCGTCATAGAGATATTCCTCATAATACGAAATGGCAGCATAGTTGTATTTCCTTGTGGCAAAGATCAGGTAATGCGAAGGGTAGATCTTCTCCTCCTCGCGTTCATCCCAATACATATAGATATCGTCTTTATGACCACCTGATCCAGGCAACATCTGCTGCCCCTGCAGATGATAAAACTCCCCCCATTCCGCTCCGTCATAGGGATTGTTACCCTGATGAGTCTCAATGTATTTCTTGATTGAAGCATAGCGCTGACGAATGCTCTCTAATGCGTCTTGGGCGCGAACAAGTTGCATGGAAGCCAAAAAGCAAAGCAACATGAAAACAGTCTTTCTCATAATGACCACTGATTAAGTTAAACTTATTTTCTCTCGATAAGGTTAATTGATACTCCATTGCAAAGTAAATAATTTATTTCGATATTTCGAAGGAAAGAGTACAGAAAAGTTGATATAATTTGACTTCTGTCGAATATTGTCACGACTCAGCAGAGCAAAACAAGTTTTCCTCTGCTTTCACTGCTCCAAAAATTGGCTTTTCGCTCACTTATTCGTAACTTTGGCTTCGCCGATGTTACTCCCACTCGGAAAAGCACAAATAAATTTTGCTTTTCGCTCGTTTATTCGTAACTTTGACTATTGTCGAAGTTACTCCCACTCGGAAAAGCACAAATAAATTTTGCTTTTCGCTCGTTTATTCGTAACTTTGCATCGTTTTTAAGGTAAGGATATCCCATTATTATGAAAGAAGATATATATTACGAGATGCCGCAAGGCAGACGTGAAAGCGTGATTTCGTTGATAGCAGACTACCAAGGCAACGAGGAAGAATTAACCGATGTACAGATAGACGAAGAGACGATGCCCGTGTTGCCACTGCGCAGCATGACCCTATTCCCGGGCGTCATCATGCCCATCGCTGTGGGCAGGGAGATGTCGTTGCGTCTCATCAACGATGCCTACTCCAAGAACATGGTGGTGGGTGTGTTCAGCCAGATTATCGACTCTGTGGAGAGCCCCACATTCAATGACCTCAACAAACTCGGCGTGGCAGCGCGGGTTTTGCGCACATTGGAATTGCCCGACGGCAACCATACGGCTATCATACAGGGCCTGACACGTATTGAGCTCAAGAATATCGACCATGAATACCCCTATCTGCAAGGACATGTGGAGAAACGCCCCGAACTTATTCCGGATCAGAACGACCGAGAGTTCAAGGCCGTGGTCGATTCCTGCAAGGAAATGGCCGACAAGTTTGTAAAGTCGCACAACGGATCACTCGTGGAATCGAGCTTTGAACTCAAGAACACCAACAACCGGGTGTTCCTTGTCAACTTCATCTGCTCTTCACTGCCCATTAAGAACTCCGAACGCTTCACCCTGCTCAGCATTGACAGCCTCACCGAACGCGCCTACAAACTGCTGAGCGTCCTCAACCGCGAGTTCCAGTTCGCCATGCTCAAGGCCAACATACAGATGCGCACCAAAGAGGACATCGACAAACAGCAGCGCGACTATTTCCTGCAACAGGAAATGCGCAACATTCAAGAGGAACTGGGCAACGGTTACGACCCTGATATCGAGGAGCTCAACACCAGAAGGCTGGCCAAAGAATGGTCGGACGAGGTGGACAACATCTTCGTTAAGGAACTGAACAAACTGGAACGTCTCAATCCGCAGGGACCCGACTACAGCGTACAGTACAACTACCTCGACACCCTGCTCAACATTCCTTGGAACGAATACACCAAAGACAACCTCAATATCAAGAACGCAGAACGAGTGCTCAACCGTGACCACTACGGCATGGAGAAAGTCAAGGAAAGAATCCTCGAGTACCTTGCCGTTCTCAAGAAACGAGGTGACCTCAAGAGCCCCATCATCTGCCTTTACGGTCCTCCAGGTGTGGGCAAGACCTCACTCGGCAAAAGCATCGCAACTGCCATGAAACGCAAGTACGTGCGAGTATCGTTGGGAGGCCTGCACGACGAGGCAGAGATACGCGGACACCGAAAAACCTATGTGGGCGCTATGCCAGGACGTATCATCAAAGGACTTATCAAAGCCGGCAGTTCTAACCCCGTGTTCATCCTCGACGAAATCGACAAGGTTTCGCAAGCCAACTTCAACGGCGACCCATCGTCAGCCTTGCTCGAGGTGCTCGACCCTGAACAGAACAATGCCTTCCACGACAACTACATTGACCTCGACTACGACCTCTCGAAGGTGATGTTCATCGCAACGGCAAACAACATCAGCACCATCCCCGCTCCACTCCTCGACCGAATGGAACTGATTGAGGTCAGCGGCTACCTCACTGAGGAAAAGATAGAAATCGCCAAACGACACCTCATCCCCAAGGAACTGGAGAACGTGGGCATGAACAAAAGGGAGGTGAAATTCAGTAAAAACGCCATAGAGGGAGTGATAGAGAACTACACTCGCGAGTCGGGCGTTCGCGAACTCGACAAGAAAATCAACAAAATACTGCGCAGAATAGCGCTCCAGCAAGAGAAAGACGGAGCCACAACCCCCATTACCTCTATCGATACCGCCGACATCGAGACCTACCTCGGACCAGCGGAGTTCAACCGCGACAAATACCAGGGCAACAAGTATGCCGGTGTGGTGACCGGTCTGGCATGGACCAGCGTGGGCGGCGAGATACTCTTCATCGAAACAAGCCTGAGCAAAGGCAAACAAGGCAAACTCACACTGACTGGCAACCTTGGCGATGTGATGAAGGAGTCGGCCGTGCTGGCCTTGGAGTACATCAAGTCTCATGCTGCCAACTACGGCATAGACAACCGCTTGTTCGACAACTGGAACATCCATATCCATGTGCCAGAAGGTGCAGTGCCCAAGGACGGGCCCTCAGCCGGCATCACCATAGCCACATCCATCGCTTCGGCGCTGACCCAACGCCGGGTACGCAAGAATACCGCCATGACCGGTGAGATTACCCTACGTGGTAAAGTACTGCCTGTAGGCGGCATCAAAGAGAAGATTCTCGCAGCCAAACGAGCTGGTATCACCGACATCATGATTTCCAACGAGAACGAGAAAGACATCCGTCAGATACCCGCCAAATATGTGGAGGGTGTGACCTTCCACTATGTGGAAAATGTCAACGAAGTGCTCGACTTCGCTCTACTCAAAGAAAAAGTGGAGAAACCACTCGACCTCACCATCCCAGAAGAGACAAAGAGTTAGACGTTAGACCATAGAAGCAGCCCTAATAAAGCGATAAAACCAACAATGCAATTCAACCTTCAGCACACTGATTCAGGAAGCAAGGCGCGGGCGGGCATCATCAGCACCGACCACGGACAAATCCTCACCCCCATCTTCATGCCTGTGGGTACTGCAGGGACCGTGAAGTGTGTGCACCAAAGGGAACTGAAAAACGACATCAAGGCACAAATCATCCTCGGCAATACCTACCACCTCTATCTGCGACCAGGTCTTGACATCCTGCAAAGCGCGGGCGGACTGCACCAATTCAACGGCTTTGACCTGCCCATGCTCACCGACAGCGGCGGATTCCAGGTATTCTCTCTCGCAGGAATCAGGAAAATCAGTGCAGAGGGCGTAGAGTTCAGGTCACACATCGACGGTTCCAAGCATTTCTTCTCTCCAGAACGCGTCATGGACATCGAACGCGTCATTGGAGCCGACATCATCATGGCTTTTGATGAGTGCACGCCAGGCACCGCCGACTACCAATATGCAAAGAAATCGCTCGAACTCACCGAGAACTGGCTCGAACGATGCATCAGCCGTTTCAACAGCACTAAGCCTCTATACGGCTACCAGCAGTCGCTCTTCCCCATCGTACAAGGCTGTACTTATAGGGACCTGCGCCAAAAAGCCGCCGAGAACGTGGCCAAGAAGAATGCCGACGGTTATGCCATTGGCGGACTGGCCGTAGGAGAACCTACTGAAGTGATGTACGAAATGATAGACGTGGTCAACGCCATCCTCCCCACCGACCGGCCACGTTATCTGATGGGTGTGGGCACGCCCGCCAACATCCTCGAGGCAATCGAACGCGGTGTGGATATGTTCGACTGTGTGATGCCCACACGCAATGCACGCAACGCCATGCTCTTCACCAAACATGGTATCATGAACATGAGGAACAAGAAATGGGAAAATGACTTCACTCCCATCGACCCTGTAGGCGACGCTTACGTCGATACCGACTACACCAAGGCTTACTTGCACCACCTCTTCAAAGCGAAGGAATATCTCGCGCTCCAAATCGCATCAGTACACAACCTCGCTTTCTACCTCTGGCTCGTCGGCGAGGCTCGTAAACACATTCTTGATGACACCTTCTCAACGTGGAAAGAACAGGCTATTAAGATGGTGACTTCGAGACTTTAGTTTCTATTTTTTGAAAAAAATAACAATATTATAATCAAGACTATATAAACATTTGTTAAATCAAAGGTTTAAGTAATTTTCCAGTTTTCACAAACCGTGGATTTCAATAACAAGGACATAGAGGAGACGACAACGAAGAACGCTGAAAAGCCTTTAGCCGCTATAGAACCGGAGAATCTGGAACATCCCGTGGACTCAGTGGCTCAATCGTCATCGCTCAAGGAAAAGTTTGCCGACTGGTGGGCCCTTCATAAGCCCATCTCAAGGCTCGACCGCTACATCATCCTCAAGTTCCTTGGCACTTATTTCTTTTCTATCGCATTGATTATGTCCATCTCTGTCGTGTTCGACTTCAACGAGAACATCGACAAGTTCCTGGCCAAAAACGCGCCTTGGAAAGCCATCTGGTTGGACTACTACCTCAACTTCATCCCATACTACTCCAACCTATTCAGCCAGTTGTTCGTGTTCATCGCCGTGATCTTCTTCACCACGAAACTCGCTGACAACTCCGAGATTATCGCCATGATGTCAACAGGCGTGAGTTTCAAGCGTTTGATGAAGCCTTACATGATCTCTGCCGCAGTGATTGCACTACTCACGTTCGTTTTAGGCGCATACGTCATTCCTAAAGGCAACGTGAAAAGAGTGAAGTTTGAGAACACTTATAAGCGCAAACGCGTCACCACCTTCGCCACCAATGTCCAGTTGGAAGTGGACACAGGTGTGGTGGCGCTGATACAGCGCTATGAAGACCGCAACAAGATGGGCTATTCATTCCAGCTCGACAAGTTCAGAAACAAGGTGCTGATCTCGCAACTCCGCGCCTCGACCATACAATACGACACACTGTCGGAAACTCCATACCACTGGATCCTGCGCAACTACACTATCCGAGATTTCGGCGGCATGCGCGAGGTCATTACACAAGGTACACAAACCGACTCCATTATCAAAATGGAACCCTCAGACTTCCTGATCACGAAGGGACAGCAGGAGACGATGACTTCCCCCGACTTGAGAGAATACATCGAGAAGCAGAAACAACGTGGTTTCGCCGACATCAAGGCTTTCGAAGTGGAGTATTACAAACGCGGTGCCTCGTCGTTCGCGGCCTTCATCCTTACCGCCATCGGTCTGTCACTCTCCGCCAAACGACGCAAGAACGGCATGGGTATCGCCCTCGGAACCGGACTGACACTGACCTTTGCCTACATCCTCTTCCAGACCATATCAGCCTCCTTCGCCATCAACTCAAATGTGCCACCTATATTGGCGGTTTGGATTCCAAACATCGTGTATATCATCATCGCCTTCTTTTTCTACAGAAAGGCGCCAAAATAAGGGGAACTTCAGCATATTTCCCGTTCACAGCATCATTCAATATCAAAGGCCACAAAAACAAAGAACAATATGAATTTCTCAGAATTGCCCTTAGCTGACGAGGTGCTCGACGCGCTCGATGCCATGCGCTTCACCACATGCACCCCCATCCAGGAACAGTCCATTCCACCCATCATAGAGGGACGTGATCTCCTTGGAGTGGCACAGACTGGAACAGGCAAGACCGCTGCATATCTGCTTCCCATACTGAGCAAGCTCAACTCGGGCGACTATCCTCAGAACCACATCAATTGCCTTATCATGTGCCCCACACGTGAATTGGCACAGCAAATTGACCAGCAGGTGGAGGCTTTCTCATACTACATGCCCGTATCGGGTGTGGCTGTTTATGGCGGCAACGACGGCATCCGCTATGAACAGGAGAAAAACGGGCTCAGGCTCGGAGCCGACATCGTGACCGCTACACCAGGCCGAATGCTCTCACACATCGCTACAGGAAACGTAGATCTCTCACAGTTGAGTTTCTTCGTACTCGACGAGGCCGACCGCATGCTCGACATGGGATTCTACGACGACATCATCAAGATTGTCAGCCAATTGCCCAAGGAACGACAGACCATCCTCTTTTCTGCCACCATGCCGCAGAACATCCAGGTGCTGGCCAACACCATCCTCACCAACCCCGTGGAAATCAAGATTGCAGTGGCCAAGCCCGTTGAAAAAATCCACCAGAAGGCTTACATCTGTTATGAGCCCATGAAGGACAAGATACTCATCGACCTACTTACCAAGGAACAGATGGACCGTGTGATCCTCTTCGTTTCGTCGAAACAGAAGGTGAAGGAAATCAACCGTATGCTGAAGATGAGGGGAATGGACGCAGAATGTATGCACTCCGACTTGACTCAAGCAGAGCGCGACCAGATTATGCTCCGTTTCAAGAACCGTCACATTTCCATCCTCGTGGCAACAGACATCGTGGCCCGCGGCATCGACATCGACGACATACAGACAGTCATCAACTACGATGTGCCGCACGACGGTGAGGACTACATTCACCGCATAGGCCGTACAGCCCGCGCCAACCGAGATGGAGAGGCAATCACGCTCGTCTCTCCCAAAGACATCGTCTATATGCAGCGCATAGAACGATTGATGGAACGGGAAATTGAGAAGCCCCAACTACCAGAAGGATGCGGTGAAAGCCCTGAGTACAAAGCAGAACACGACAGCAGAGGCAGGCACAGTAGACGACATAGAGGCGAGAAAGGCGGGAGGAAAGACAGGAATAATGCTCACCAGCAAGACAGAAACCGCAAAAGCCATAAAAAATCCCCATCAAACCCAAACGGCACATCAAGTATGGAAGTCAAATCAAAAAAACGCAGGCACAGCCACAAGAATCTATCCGAGTCAGCCCAAAACGTTGAGCCGAAAGCCCCCAAGGAATGAGAAATCTCTGTATTGACATAGGAAACACCCGCACCAAAATCGCGCTGTTTGAGGACGCTTTGGTAGTCAGACAGTGGTCTTTCGCAAATGGTCAAGACCTTCAATTGGCCGACAAAGCGAAGCAAATCGACGGAGTCATCCTCTCGAGCACAGCTAATGTGAGCGAGGCTGAGATAAATGCATTCAAGCAACTGCCCTGTCCCATCCACGAAGTCTTGACTTGGAAGACCCCTGTTCCCGTGGAGAATCTCTACTCCACCCCTCAGACCCTGGGTATGGACCGCCTCGCAGCAGTGGTAGGAGCACATGCGCATTATCCGTCGAACGATATCCTCGTCATCGACAACGGAACGGCTATCACTTACGACTTCATCAATGCCCATGGACAATATCTCGGAGGTAACATCTCCCCAGGAGTGGCGCTGCGGTTCAAGGCACTTCACGCCTTCACAGCCCGTCTTCCCCTCGTGGAGGAGAAAGGCGATAAACCTGCTTTCGGCTTGTCCACCGACACGGCCATTCGTTGCGGCGTGTTGGACGGCGTCCGACACGAAATTGAAGGCTTTATCAACGAAATGATAGTTAAATATCCTAATCTTTTGGTTTTTTTAACCGGCGGACACGGATTTGATTTTGATGTCTCCCTAAAAAAGCGTATTTTTGCCGACAAATTGTTAGTGCTAAAGGGTCTCGACTGCATCTTGCGCAATCTGCAGGCTCATCCGACACATAAATAAAGAACTATCGGCTGCATCGCAACCGACAAATAGTGAATACAACAGAATGAAAAAGACCTATCTAATGGTGTTGTGCGCCACACTGTCAATGCTGGCGCAGAAATCCCAATCACAAGTCAATTCACCCTACTCCCGCTATGGCTTTGGAACCATGGCCGACCGCGCTATGGGTTTCAACAAAGGCATGGGCGGTGTGGCGCTTGGTTTCCATGACGGCAAACAAATCAACACAGCCAACCCGGCATCTTACGCATACGTCGATTCACTCAGCGCTCTTTTCGACCTGGGGTTCTCAGTGCAGCTTGCCAACTACAAGATGAGCAAGTTGCAACAAAACGCAAGGAACGCCAGTTTCGATTACTTCGCATTCCAGTTCCGCGGCGCAAAAAACCTTGGTGTCACACTTGCCTGCCTGCCGCTGACAAATATAAACTATTATTTCACCTCATCCAGTGAGTTGCTGAAAAACAACGACGACTATTCCTCAAGCTATGTGTTTTCTGGCGAGGGCGGTATACACAAAGCTCTTGTCGGCTTGGGTTGGCGTCCTATCAGCCCTTTGGCCATCGGTGTCAACGGGGCTTTCTTATGGGGTGACTACAGTCATAGTATGAGTATGGCTTTCAATGAAACCAGCGTTTATAATATGCAGCGTCAATACACTGCAGACATCAGCACTTACTCAGTGGATTTCGGCTTGCAATACGACCTCAAACTCAACAAAGAAGACATGGTGACGCTGGGTCTGACATACGGCATGGGACACAAGGTGAACAATAAAGCCTACAGGCACACCAGTACACTCAGCTCGTCGGTGACTGTGGCACAGACTGTCGACACCATCCCCGACGCTTTCGAACTGCCCCAAACCTTAGGTGCAGGCCTCACCTACTACCATTCCAACAAACTGCGCATAGGCGCTGATTTCAGCATGGAGAAATGGTCCAGCGTCAAATTCCCGTCGCAAGACATGAACAGCACCACAGGCAACACCGCATATGTTTCCACCACCAACCAACTCTACGACTCTTGGAAAGTGGCGGCAGGACTAGACTACTGCCCTAACAAGGAAAGCTCCAAATTCTTCCAGCACAATATCTACCGTGTGGGTGGTTTCTACTCTCATTCCTACGCCAAGGCCGACATCACCAATACCATCACCGACAAACCCTATGAACTGGGAGTATCCGCTGGTGTGGGCATACCCATCACCAACAAGAACATCTGGCACAACTCCCCATCCATCAACATCAGTGCTCAATGGGTGCACACCGTCGTACCTTACCTCAGCGCATCGACTATGCAGAAAGCCACATTAAGAGAGAATTATTTCCGCCTCTGCATAGGCTTGACGTTCAACGAGCGATGGTTCTACAAGTGGAAAGTGCAATAACACGGAGCAGGGCAAAATGAACAGACTCCTTCCCTTCGCGATGATACTGTCGCTGATGCTGTTGGCATGCAGTGAGGACGAGGGCAATTTCGCTCCCGCCATCGAACAACGCGACTCACTGCCCATCCTCAAATCAAGGGGAGTCTCCACCCTCATCTCCGACTCCGGCATCATCCGATACAAGATCATAGCAGAGGAATGGTACATTTACGACCGTCGGAACCCCTCTTTTTGGGCCTTTGAGAAAGGGCTCTTCCTGGAGCAGTTCGACGAAGAATACCATGTCAAGGCCTTCGTCAACGCCGACACCGCGTATTATTACGACAAGGTTGAACTGTGGGAACTAAGGGGGCGAGTATTGGTAAAGAACCTCAAAGGAGAGACCTTCAAGACTTCTTTGCTGTATTGGGACCAAAAGAAACACGAACTATACTCAGATCGTTTCATGGAAATCAAGGGGGAAACACAGGAACTCTCGGGATATGACTTTCGTTCCGATGAACGCATGACACGCTACAGCATCCACAGTTCAAAAGGCGCCTTTCCTATGGGTGAGGACAAACCCGCCACTCCAAAACCCGATGCCCAAACCATGGCCGAATATGCTGACACCACACAACTTACTACCACAACACCATCCCAAACAGGAACGACAAACAAACCCACACATGCTGGCACTGACAACAAAAAGCCAAAGGCACAACCCAACGTAAAACATGGGCAGCCAGTCAATAAAACCGCACCCAAAAACGCCCCAAAAGTCACCGGTACTCCCAAATCAGCTCCCAACAAGCCTCGAACTGTAGAGCAAATGAAGCAACAACGCTAAAACGCGTTTATTTTTATTTTTATAAGGTGAAAAAAGCATTTTTCGCCTCTAAAAAGCACTATTTTCATCCCGAAAAGTATTTTTCCGTCATTGGATTACTCTTAATCCGTAATTTTTTTGTAATTTCGTACGCAATTTGCATTTGATACCGCCTTTACTGCTATTAGGTGGTATTAATTTTGTGTTCAAAAAGAAAAATAATAAATTAAAAATATCAACAAAAAAATGGCAGTTTTACAAAAAATCAGAAAAAGACAGATATTGCTCGTGTCAGCAATAGCAGCAGGTCTTCTTTTCTTCATCTTGGAAGCAGCAATGGAAAGTTTGCCATCACTGCTGAATCAGAACAAAATCAACGTAGGCGAAGTGAACGGTGAGAAACTGACCACTCAGGAATACCAGAACCTGATTGACGAAATTCAGACCGTTTACGAAATTCAAGGTCAATCGGCTACAGGCGAAGACATCCTGAACCGCATCAAGGACGAGGCATGGCAGACATACGTTCAGAACCAGCTCATCCAAAGTGAGTGCGAAAAACTGGGTCTCGCTGTCAGCGACGAAGAGGTTCAAGACTTGCTTCGCAGCGGTGCAAGCCAGTTGCTTCAGATTCCCATGTTCATGAACCAACAGACAGGACGCTACGACTATTCTATCATTCAGAACTTCGTCACTCAGTACAACGAGATGAAGAATAGCGGTCAGCAGATGCCAGATGAGGTAGAGAAGATTTACAAATACTATGCTTTCGCCCAGCGCACTTTGCGTCAGCAGGCTTTAATGAACAAATACCAGACACTTCTCACTAATTGCATGTTTTCCAACCCTGTGGAAGCAAAGCAGGTTTTCGACCAAGAGTCGAACACCAGCGACATCCTTCTCGCATCTGTCCCAGTGTCAAGTGTTGAAGACAACAAGGTAGAAGTGAGCGACCAGGACATCAAGGCCAAGTACAATGAGAACAAAGAGCAGTACAAGCAGTATGTGGAGACACGCGACATCCGCTACATCGACGTACCAGTGAAAGCCAGCAAGGCCGACATTGCACAGCTTGAAAAAGAGATGCAGACCAGTGCTGACGCTCTCCGTGCCGCCGCTACCGACAAGGATGTAGAACTCGCCGTTAAGAACTCCGAGACTGAACTCCGCTACACCAACCTACTCAAGACTAAGAACGCCTTCCCGATGGCTATCGCCAGCCGTCTTGACTCAGTGGCCGTAGGCACTACTACCGCTCCTGTGTTCGACGCAGCTACCAACAGCTACTATGCATTCCGTCTTGTCAACCGCGTTCAGCAAGCCGACTCTGTGCTGTTCCGTCAAATCGGTGTGCCAGGAAACGATGAGAAGGTTGTTGCAAAAACCGCCGACAGCATCTTCAACGCCATCCAGGCTGGTGCTAACTTCAAAGAGGTGGCCAAGAAATACAACCAGACAGCAGATTCCGCATGGATTAGCACAGCCAGCTACGAGAACGCACAAATGGATGCCGACAACCTGGCTTTCGTCAACGCACTCTACGACATGCAACCAGGACAAGTGAGGAAAATCAACTTCAGTAATGGCGCCACTGTCATCCTGAAAGTCGAGCAGTCCAAGCACCCCGTTACGAAATACAATGTGGCACCCATCGTTCGTGAAGTACGTTTCAGCGAAACCACATACAATGAGACACTTACAAAACTGAGCACATTCCTCAGTGAGAACAAGACTGTTGACGCCATCACTGCCAATGCAGAAAAGAACGGCTACCACTTCCTCGACCTCAACGACATCACAAGCAGCGGTCACAGCATCGCTGGTGTTCACAACACACGCGATGCCATCAAGTGGCTGTTCGAGGACGCCAAGACAGGTCAAGTTTCACAGCTATATGAGTGTGGCGACCAAGACCACTTCATGGTTGTGGCTCTGACAGGCATCAACAAAGCTGGATACCGCGACATCAACAAGTTGAAGGACGTGCTGAAGGAAGAAGTGCTCATTGACAAGAAACTCGCCTTTATTTCCGACAAGGCAAAAGGCGTGAACGACATGGCTGCAGCACAGAAACTCGAGAATGCAAAGATCGACACTATCCGTGGCGTGAGCTTCAACAATCCGACCTTCGTTCCTGCCATCGCAGCCAGTGAGCCTGCCATCAGCGCCAGTGCAAGCAAGACAGAGAAAGGCAAGTTCGTAGGTCCAGTTAAGGGCGAGAGAGGCATCTATTTCTTCCAAGTTCTCAACAAGAACCAGAAGAGCGACAAGTTTGACGCCAAGACTGAAAAATCCACTTTGGCCAACAGAAATCTGCAGTATGCCGCTGGCAACGTGATCAACGTGCTATACCGCAATGCCAACGTCAAAGACCAACGCTACATCTATTTCTAAAAATAACACACTACAACCACTAACAAAACTAACAGGAAAGGGATTGCACTAGTGCAATCCCTTTTTATGCAATTAGTATTGGTGAATAACAACTGGGGCACTTCTTGTTAATTCACACTAAAAATCGATTGAGAGTCCGTCGTAGGCATAATGAACAGTAGGTGGCAGCTGCCTGTCAGCCACAGCATGTAACCCCATCTCATGACACATGTGAACGAGATAAGTCTGCCGGGCATGAAGAACCTTGGATATTTCCAAAGCGTCCTCAAGCGTCTGATGAGTGGGATGTGTGACCCTTGGTCTAAGCGCATTCTCCACAAGGAGGGTGGCATCCTTGGCATAGTCGTATTCTGTTTCAGGCAGGTGACTCATATCCGTAATATATACCAAGTCATTGATACGGAATCCCAGAATGGGTAGTTTGCCATGCATGACACGGAATGGCGTTATAGTCATCGTCCCTACAGTAAAAGACTCATGCGGTTCAGCTACATGCATATTGAGTTCAGGGACACCTTTGTAGCGTTGTTCTTTGGGAAGGAAACAGTAGGGCATGCGTTGAATCAGATGTTTGGCACAGAATTCATCGGCATAAAGATCGACTTCACCGAAGAATTTGGAAGGGCGTAAGTCATCGATACCATCCACGTGGTCGGAATGTTCATGAGTGATGAGTATGGCATCGAAAGAACGGTCAACGTCAATTGACAACATCTGTTCACGGAAGTCAGGACCACAGTCTATCAGTATTCGTGTATCGCCTTCCTCCACGATAGCAGAGGTGCGCAACCTGCGGTCGTGTGGGTCCGTGGACCTACACACTTCACAACGACATCCAATCATCGGCACGCCGATGGATGTGCCTGTTCCTAAAAATGTGATTCTCATGTGAAACTCTTAGTCGGAATAACGATTCATCGTGATTTCAGAATAACGGAACTACAAAGAAAATCATTCGATTCGCTGCTTCTCAAATGATATTCACCTCGGGAGATATCCTGATGCCGAACTTCTGATAGACATCCTCGCAAATAGTGTCGCAGAGTTGAAGCACTTCTTGTCCTGAAGCGCCTCCAAGGTTAACAAGCACAAGGGCCTGCAACGGATTTACTCCTGCGCGGCCCATTGTCTTGCCTTTCCAACCACATTGCTCAATCAGCCATCCTGCAGGAATCTTCACTCCGCCATCCACCTCATAATAAGGCATAGAAGGGTATTCTGAAAAGATGTGCCCGAAGACGTCACGACCCACCACTGGGTTCTTGAAGAAACTACCGGCGTTACCATGAACCTTGGGGTCGGGCAATTTGCTCTGTCTGATACGGATAATGGCGTTCCTCACCACAGCCGGCGTGACCTCTGCCACATCAGCCAGTTCACGACGGATGTTGCCATAATCGAGATGAGGGGTGAAAGCCTTGTCCAGGCGGTAGGTGACATAAGTAACCGCATATTTGTCCCTCAACTCCTGTTTGAAAATGCTCTGCCGGTAGCCATAACAACACTCCTCCACATCAAACACACGCTTATCACCAGTCTGAAGATCAATAGCCTCCACCTTGTCAATCACATCCTTCACCTCAACACCGTATGCGCCAATGTTCTGAACAGCGGAAGCCCCCACCTCGCCGGGAATGAGTGAGAGGTTCTCCAACCCTGAATAGCCTTGTTCAACAGAGAAAGCCACCACATCGTCCCACACCTCGGCCGCACCGACACGAATGTAGCGGTACACAGGGGTATCATCTACTGTTTCAATACCTTTAATGGCTGAATGAAGAATAACTCCATGAAAATGATTGGTGAACAACAGGTTGCTGCCACCTCCGATATGCAGATAACGTTGTCCGGCAATCAAAGGAATGACCTTAAGCAGTTCCTTCTCTGAACTATACTCAATGAACCTGTCGGCACACACATCTATACCAAAGGTATTATAAGGTAATAAGGAACAATTATGGATATCTTTCATCTTCAGATATTATAAACATCGTGGTACTGAACAGAACTACAAGACCACAATGGTATTTAGTTCTCAATCTCGACAAGTTGCCACTCGCCGTATTTCTTGAATGTATATTTCACAAACAAACCATTGCTAACACCTTGAACCAGAAGATGCTTCACATTCTCGCTGAAATAAGCCTGTCCATATTCAATGTTGACCAGAACATCCTTTGGCAAAGGCATCTCCTTGGCCAGTTCAAACCAGTCATCGGGGGAGAGTTCCTCCACTCCTCCTTCCGCAAACTCTTCACCATCCATATCACCGGTTTCCTCATCGGAGGGAATTTTGAAAGGTAAGGGGTCTGCTATGTTCTGACGTTGGAAGACTGAATCGCTGCTGAAACGGCAATAGAAGTCAAGGAAACTACCATTAGGAGTTTCGTCCATCGACAGTTTCTCCATACCTGTTAGCATCCACTTGCCATCAACCCTGCAGAAAATGTACTTATCAATCCTACGCTCGTTGAGATGAATCCATTCCACGTTTACCGTATTGACAGAAGTGTCTTTCTTGAGCTCCAGTTCGTCATCGCGTTCATAGATAGTAGTATAGAATTCCTGCGATGTGAAGATATCATTTTCGCTCCATTCTGCTGACGACAACGAGTGATCAGACTTGCCTCCCGACACATTAAGCGGGAAAACCACTCTTGATGTCTGAAATTTGGGATTGGAGACGAAATTGAAGAAGAAGTCGTCGAACAACTCGTCAGCGGCCTTTGGCAAAGGGGGTTCCTCAAAGAGTTGAAGTTCATCTTCTTCCTCCAGCTGCTCCACAGAATCAGTATCCTCTTCCCCTTTGTCGTCCATGTTCGCGACCTTGATTCCGTTGGACAAGTCGCAAGAGACGAAAAGAAAAGAGCAAACCAGCAAGAGAAAACCCAAACGCACGAACTTATTCATCTGTCAGTACAAAAACGTTGCTTAAGATATTCACTATAAAGGTCTGCAAAGTTACGAATAAGTGAGCGAAATACAAAAGGAAAGCAAGCTTTTCTTTTTATTTCCGAACGAGAGTAACTTTTAGTTTTTCTCATCAATCCATGTGGAACATCTCAGGCAATGGAATGGAAATGGGTGAGTTATCGGGATTCACCTCCATAATATCCGCCATATAGTTCCACCACTTCTGCACAATGTGATTGTCGCCCATATCCTGACTACCCGCTTCGCCTTTGGTCTTCTGAAAGGCAAAGAGGATGTTGGTGTCCTCATCAAGATATATGCTGTAGTCATATACCCCACCCTTTTGCAGCAGTTCTCTCATCTCTGGCCACAATGCGGCATGACGCCGCTTATACTCTTCCTTAAAACCTGGTTTCAGGAACATCTTGAATGCTTCTCTTTTTTCCATTATATTTAAAGTATAGGTTAATAATTATATTCGCATGAAAGCAGATTAGTCCTGTAGAATATGTACACTTCGCAGGAAAGGATAGTCCCTATCTGAATTATGGTTTCAACATGGCAGGAGCAGTCCCATACGATAGAAAGTGACTACGAAAGCAAGTACATCTTCGTGAAGAGACGCTGAAACTTCGTATTGCTGCTCAGCATTTGCTATCGCCTCATTGACCGAAGAAGGCGAGGAGAACAACTGCCATAGAAAAACACTGGTGGGATTGAGGTTAATCATGCCATTGAATGTCTGTGCAATATTTCCTGTGGGCACAAGGATTCCCTCGTCGGCAATTTTCCGGAACACGAAATCAGGATGGGTTTGGAACATACGTCCACATATCACATCCTTATTGGCGTCCAAGTATTCCTCCAATTGATCCTCAGGAACACAGAACAAAGGGTCCTTTATTGCCTTGGAGGAAGGGTCAATGATCTTGATCTGTTTTTTCATTGTTAACGGAATCTATGAAAAAGAATCCGCGGAAAAATATTTCGGCGGATTCTTCAATTATGATTGATGAAATTAACCTTCTTTTAGGAATTATTAGTATTAGTGTTCCTGGTGTAGAACACCTGCCCCCTCTCATTCTCCACATCCATTGTCACAGCAGTAAATGATTCGAATTTGGAACCGTCCTGAGTAAATACCACAGCGTTGTTAACAGCTGTAAAACTACCTTGTTTGGCTTCAATTTTTTCAGAAGGAGAACTCAAAACCTGTGGGAAGGGATTACTGTACAAGAAAGCATTGTCATTAGATCCCGTCAGAACACCTTTAGTGGGTTCTGTCTGATCAAATCTAAATTGTCCATCCCATCCATTGTTATTCGTGTCAACAATTACATAACCTGTGAGGTTATTCAATGGTTCAATAGTCAATGAGCAAAGTGCGATGTAATTGTTAGG
Organism: Bacteroidaceae bacterium; assembly: GCA_017509605.1. Classification (GTDB taxonomy): domain Bacteria; phylum Bacteroidota; class Bacteroidia; order Bacteroidales; family Bacteroidaceae; genus RUG11857. The sequence continues at coordinate 101,753 of JAFWPH010000042.1, forward strand.
AACGAAAGTCTCCACTTCAAACTCAGGTTGAATCCAAGTATTCTTTTTCATATCAAATCAAATAATTATTTAATGACGGAATTTAATCATGTTTCACAATGATGGAATCCTTATTTCTGTGCAAAGTTAGGTCATATTTTTAAATTAGCAAAGTTTTAACAGAAAAAACTAATTAGAAATGACAAAATTACAAGGCTTTGTACTTTTTTTCACACCTTTTGGCATAATGTCAATTGTTTTAAATTGGAATACTAACCTTTTTTCGTGTGTATTGTTTGTAAATAACTGAGAAAAGATGTAAGTTTGCAATGGAATAACTATTAATTCTTTTAATTCTTTACTATATGTCAAGACAACCATTCAACAAAATGAAGCAGTTCTCACTCCTTCTGATGACCCTTGCAGTATTGGCAGGGTTCAGTTCCTGCGCATCGAAAAAGAACTTAGTCACCACTGCCAACACTCAAAATCAGCAGCGAGAGACTGTAAAGATGATTCTGGACTCCGATTTCGGAAGTTCTACTGACGACCTTTTCGCCTTGATGATGCTTCATCACTACATCGATGACGGCGTAGTTGATTTGAAAGGCATCATTGTTGACCGAGAGGGTGAGAAGAATGCCCAGTTAGTTGACGTTTTCAACAACTATTACGGACATCCCGAAATACCTATCGGCATAGAGCGCAATGGCGTGAAGAATCCTCGTTGTTTCATCCCTTACAGCGGCATTGTTGACTTGACCGACGCTACTGGTAACCCATTATTCAAGCGCACTGTGAATGCCAGCCAGTTACCTGAGGGGTATAAACTCTATCGCAAGTTGCTGAGTCAGGCTGAGGACAAGTCCATCGTCTTGGTGGCCATAGGTTTCGCCACCACTTTGGCACAACTCTTTGAGTCGGGTGCAGACGAGTATTCCTCGCTCAGCGGTGTAGAACTTTTCGGCCAGAAAGTGAAATCGGTCTATATCCAGTCAGGCCGTTTCGAGAGCGGCGACAGCCTCAGCGGTTATAATATGCGTGCTGCATCCCGACAGTCTGCCGTATTCTACGACAAACTCCCGCGCAACGTGGACATTATCATGTCTCCCAGCAACATTGGCGATATGATGAACTACTTGCCACAAGACGTGCTTGTTGACCTCTCCGACACAGAGTACAACCCCATCAAGGCCGTATATACGAACTATTCATGCGACACAGGTCAGCGCATGTGGGACACCAACTGTCTGGTGAACGCTGTGCTGGGTGATGAAGCCTACCACATGTCACCACGTGGTTGGGTGCGATTCGTGGACCGTGGCGAGGAGTCGCTGATGCTCTTCACCCCTGACCCCAATGGCAACGCCCGTTACCAACTGCCTGGCGACACTTACTTTGCAGAAGAAAAACTGATGGACATCCGTCGTCACAACCGCATGAACAAGTATCCGTCACAATACACCATCGAAGCTCCACAGCCACAACTTGTCAGAGGAGACGCCACGGCATGGACTCGCCAAAGACTGTCACAGTTGGTGGACAAATATTTGGGGTCTGCTGGCAACACGCTCAATCCTGATGACGTTCGCATGGTGTTCCGTCCTTTAGGCTACACTGGTCCTAACTTTGCCGATTATGAGGAGGCTGAGCAGTTGGTGGTGGATGCCACATTCGAAAGGATGGTTAAGAAAGCATTGACTGCAGGACGCAAGAACCTGGTCATTGTCACCGGTCCTCCTGCTACCGGAAAGACCACTGCAGTTCAGAAACTGAACATGAAAAAAGCTGGGCTCATTTACGATGCCACCCTCACAGGCGAGGGAAAGCTCGAAAACGTGATCAAGAAAGCCAAGGCTTTGGGAATGGAGAAAGTGACGTTGGTACCAGTCTATAATGACATCCTGACCAGTTACAAGAACAGCATCAACCGCGGCTGGAATACATGGCGCTTCACAGCGTTGGACTATATGGTCAAGTCCTTCCGCGACAATATCGGTAAACTGGATCAGATTCGCCGTGATTTCCCTGATGTGGAGATATTACCTGTAGATTGTTCCGGCAACCAGGGAGTTCATCAAGTCAGCATAGAAGATGCCCTCAAATGGGACTACACAGTCAAAGACAGTGATTTGAATCAGGTTTACAGCTATCTCTACGACCTCATCTCCAACGGTGAGATTGACGCAAGTTCAATTCCTGCAGCCACAGGAGATATTCTGTCCATCAAGACTGCCGATCCAGCCAACATCCAACTGGCCAGACAGATTTCCAAGAAAGTGGATGAAATCATGGAAGAATACAAACTACGATAGTAAGTGCTCTTGATTGTATAATCCCCACTATCATCGAAGGATAGTGGGGATTATTTGTTTATTTTTCAGTTAAGTTTCGGATTTAATAAAATAACTGCATATACTCGTCCAGAAATGGCATCAATGATATGAAAAAGGTTGGTGTCAAATGTTTCTTAGCAAACGTTAAATACAGGGAGAATATTCGTAATAAATGTTAAATATGCATATTTTAAAGGGGTTTTGATGTGGTTTTCCTTATTTTTATGCAATGTTATATACAAAAATGTTTTAGGGGCGTGACATTATGAAACATTTATGAAACATGGTCTCGCTTTATTTTTTTATATTGGTGTCCGCTAAAAAAGAATAACTGACAGATAGTGTATCCGCAGTGCCGATAAACAGGCATTGCGGATGATTTTTATAAAAGTAAGCCCCTAGTCAAAAAGCGTTCGTTCCGGAGGTATGGATTCCTCTTTCTCAA
>JAFWPH010000043.1 GCA_017509605.1 Bacteroidaceae bacterium
TTAGGAGAGATTTGTTCTATCCATTGAACTAAGGAAGCGCATTCTCTGTTTTCGGCGGCAAAGTTACGAATAAATGAGAGAAATGCAAAAGGAAAACTTGTTTTTCTTTTCATTTCCGAATGAAAGTAACTTCGGCAAAGCCAGAGTTCACGAAAAGTCGAGCGAAAAAACGATGTATGGAGCAGTGAATGCAGAGGAAAGGCTTACTTATCTTTTGTTGAATAACGACGTATTTGGAGTGATTGTCAAATTATGTAGCAGCGATTGTCAATCTTTGTCATAAAAGTTAATTTTCATGAAAAAATTTTCTGGTTTAGACTTTTATTATTTAACTTTGCATTGCCAATAAGAGAAGAAGGGTTCCAGTGAGAAAAACTGGAATTCTTTTTGTTTTATGTAAAACTTGCCGTTAGCGCAAACAGCGAGAATAAATCACTATAGAAATCATAAAATAAACTTTACATACTTATATTAACAAAGGAGGAAAAGACTATGGCATATATGTCGCAAGAAGGCTATGACAAACTGAAAGCCGAAATAAAAGAACTTGAAGAAGTGGAACGCCCAAAGGTGATTCGTCAGATACAGGAGGCACGTGAGAAAGGTGACCTCTCAGAGAATGCGGAATATGACGCAGCCAAGGAGGCACAGGGCAAACTGGAATCTCTCATCGCACGCAAGAAGATGGATTTGGCCAATGCCAAGATTCTCGACCAGTCGAAGATCAAGACCGATGTGGTGCAGATACTCTCTAAAGTGGATATCGAGGACCAGGCCACAGGCAAGCAATTCACCTACACCTTGGTGAGCGACAGCGAGGTGAACCTTCGTGAGGGCAAGATATCTGTGAACACCCCTATAGCCCAGGGGCTGATTGGCAAGCGAGTAGGCGAGATAGCCGACATTGTGACCCCTGTGGGACAGAAAAAGATGAAGATCCTCAACATCTCAGTAGGCTAAGGAGGACGGAAAGATGGCAACATTGTTCACTAAGATCGCTTGCGGTGAGATTCCGAGCTACAAATGTGCCGAGAACGAAGAGTTCTACGCTTTTCTCGACATCAATCCTTTGGTGAAAGGGCACACTTTGGTCATTCCCCGTCGTGAGGTGGATTACATTTTTGACATGGAAGACGACGAGATCGGCCGTTTCCAGATTTTCGCCAAGAAGGTGGCTCGCGCCATCAAGGCCGCTTTCCCCTGCATCAAGGTCGGTGAGGCCGTATTGGGCTTGGAAGTCAATCACGCCCATATCCATCTTGTTCCGATGCAGAGCGAAAAGGACTTGAATTTCTCTAACGAGAAGTTGAGCCTTCAGCCTTCAGAGATGAAGGAAATCGCGGACAAGATTCTCGCCGAGTTCAAAAAACTCTGACAGGTCTTTCAGGGTGTGCTGATGCCGCACCTTCATTTGTAGATAAAAAAACGATTGGATGTCGCCATTCAGTCGTTTTTTTTCATGAATGAGGTATTGAAAAGAAAAAAATGTGTATTTTTGCAATTTAGTACATATACAGCAGAAAAGAATACATCAATGAGCTCAGATTTTGACATCAGAGAACAGAAATACGCCTCGAAAGACGATGATATCGAGAAAGCTCTTCGCCCCTTACGTTTCGATGACTTCAACGGACAGGAAAAGGTTGTAGGCAATCTCCGTGTCTTTGTCGATGCCGCCAAATACCGTGGGGAGTCGCTCGACCATACCTTGCTGCACGGTCCTCCGGGCCTGGGCAAGACCACGCTTTCGAACATCATCGCCAATGAGCTTGGAGTAGGGTTCAAGGTGACCTCCGGTCCCGTGCTCGACAAGCCCGGTGACCTTGCAGGCATCCTCACCTCCTTGGAGAAGAACGACGTGCTGTTCATCGACGAGATCCACCGTCTTTCCCCCGTGGTGGAGGAATACCTCTATTCCGCCATGGAGGACTACCGCATAGACATCTTGATTGACAAAGGACCTTCCGCCCGCAGCATACAACTGGACCTGAATCCGTTCACGCTGATTGGCGCCACAACCCGCAGCGGTCTGCTTACGGCGCCTTTACGCGCCCGTTTCGGCATCAACATGCACTTGGAATATTACGATGCGTCGGTGCTGACACGGATTATCCTTCGTTCGGCCTCGTTGCTTGATGTGCCTTGCGACCCTTCCGCCGCCAAAGAGATAGCCAGCCGCAGCCGTGGGACTCCACGTATCGCCAACGCCTTGTTACGTCGTGTTCGTGACTTCGCCCAGGTGAAAGGTTCGGGACGCATCGACATCAACATCGCCAAATATGCCTTGGAGGCACTCAATATCGACACATTCGGTCTTGACGAGATAGACAACAAGATCCTCACCACCATCATTGACAAGTTCAAGGGTGGTCCAGTTGGCCTGAGCACCATCGCCACCGCTGTTGGTGAGGATGCGGGCACCATTGAGGAGGTGTATGAGCCGTTCCTGATCATGGAGGGCTTCATCAAGCGCACGCCCCGTGGTCGCGAGGTGACCGACCTGGCCTATAACCATCTGGGCCGCAAACGTTCTGGCAGTGTTTATGCCCCTACGTTATTTGATTAAAAACAGGTTTTGATTATCACAAGAGACTATGGCTAATCTGAAATCATTGGCTAAAGACACAGCCATTTATGGCTTGAGCAGCATTGTCGGCCGTTTCATCAACTACCTGCTTGTTCCTGTTTACACTTTCTCCTTGCCAGCGGCTTCCGGTGGATATGGTGTCATCACGAATGTCTATGCGTGGACAGCCCTTGCCATGGTGCTGCTCACTTTCGGTATGGAGACCACTTTCTTCCGTTTCGCCAACAAGGACGGGGAAGACCCCAAGAAGGTCTATAGTACCACGCTTATCATGGTCGGGGGACTGTCCGCCTTGTTTGTGGCCTTGGTTTTCGCCTTTATTCATCCCATCTCGTCGTTCCTCGGCTATGCCGAGCACCCCTCATGGGTGTGGGCGATGGCGTTGACCGTTGGTGTGGATGCTTTCTCCTGCATCCCCTTCTCTTTCCTTCGCTACCAGAAAAGGCCCATCAAGTTCGCCACCCTCAAGTTGCTGAACATCCTCATCCTCATCGCGCTCAACATCCTTTATTTTGTGGGTTTCAAGGGTAAGAACCCAGGTTACACCTTCTACATCAACCTTGTGGCCTCCACTTTGCTCTTGCTGGCGCTGAGTAAGGAGGTGATGGGTATCCGCAGCGGTTTCGACGGCCAGCTGATGCGTAGGATGTTCTCCTACTCATGGCCCATCCTCGTTCTGGGCATTGCCGGCATCTTGAACCAGACCGCCGACAAAATCATCTTCCCCTTCGTGTATAGCGGAGAGGACGCCCATGCCCAACTCGGCATCTATGGTGGTGCCAGCAAGATTGCGATGATCATGGCCATGATAACCCAAGCCTTCCGCTATGCCTACGAGCCCATGGTGTTTGCTGGTGCCAAGGACCGTGATTCCAAGGAGCTCTATGCCAAGGCTATGAAATTCTTCTTGATTTTCACTTTGCTGGCTTATCTGCTGGTAATCGGTTATATCGGTTTGTTCAAGCACATCATCGCCCGTGATTACTGGGAAGGTCTGAAAGTGGTGCCTATCGTGATGGCGGCTGAGATCATGATGGGCGTGTATTTCAATCTGAGTTTCTGGTACAAGCTCATCGACAAGACCATCTGGGGTGCTATCTTCTCTGGCGTGGGTTGTCTTGCGTTGGTTCTGGTGAACGTGATCTTTGTGCCCAAGTATGGCTACATAGCTTGTGCTTGGGGTGGTTTCGCTGGTTATGGTGTAGCCATGCTCCTGTCGTATTTCGTGGGGCAGAAATACAACCCCGTGAACTATCCACTTCGTGAGATGCTTGCCTATCTGGTTTTGACAGCCGTGCTTTGCGTGCTGATGCATTATGTGAATCGCTCGATGGGCGTGGTGTATGCCACCTTGGTCAACACCTTGGTTATCGGTGTGTTTGTGGTGTATATGGTAAAGAAAGACTTCCCGCTCAGCGACTTGCCTGTGGTGGGCAAATACTTCAAAAAGAAATAGAAACAATTAAAGATAAGATTCGAAACGATTATGAGAAAATTCTTGATGTCCATCGTCATGATGGCTTTTTTCGGTTTAGCCAAGGCGGATGAGGGTATGTGGATGATCTGCAACATCTCCGCTCGTACCGACAGTGTGTTACAGTCTTTGGGCTTGGAGCTCACCCCCGAGCAGATTTACAGCGACGGGCAGCCTTCGCTCAACAATGCCATTGTGATGTTTGGCGGTTATTGTTCGGGTGTGGTGGTCAGCCCTAACGGTTTAGTGTTCACCAACCACCATTGCGGTTACGGCACCATTCAGACTCATTCCACCACCAAGCATGACTACCTGAAGTATGGTTTCTACGCCAAGAAACAGAAGGATGAGATACCCACCCCCGACCTTTACGTCTCCTTCCACATCCGCACCGTGGATGTCACCGACCGACTGCTGTCGGTTGTCACTGACGATATGGATGAGCGTACTCGCTCCGCGAAGATAGACGATGAGGCAGACAAGCTCACCGAGGCGTTGAAGGACAGCGTGAACGGCATCTATGCCCAGGTGGTTCCTTATTACCGTGGTTGCAAGTACTACATGTCGGTCTATCAGCGGTTTGATGACGTCCGTCTGGTTTGCGCTCCACCCGAGAGTTTGGGCAAGTTCGGTGGTGACACCGACAACTGGGTATGGCCCCGCCAGACCTGCGACTTCAGTGTGTTCCGCATCTATGCCAACCGCAACAACCTTCCTGCCGAGTATTCAGAGGACAACGTGCCTTACCGTCCGATGAGCTACGCCCATGTATCGACCGAAGGCTACAAGGAAGGCAGTTTTTGCATGACTTTTGGCTATCCGGGCAGCACAAACCGCTATATGAGTTCCTACGGCATCGTGAACATGATGGACAATGAGAACACTCCCCGCGCACAGGTTCGTGGCGTGAAGCAGGACATCTGGCGCGAGGCCATGAACGCAGACGATGCCATCCGCATCAAGTACTCCTCTAAGTACGCCCAGAGTTCCAACTACTGGAAAAACGCCATCGGCATGAACGAGTCCATCGAGCGTTTCGGTGTGCTTGATGATAAGCGCGCCTTCGAACGCGAAATCAATGAGTGGATCATGAGCGACACCGTGGCTCATGCCCAGTATATAGGTGTGCTCGATTCCCTGAAAGCAGAATACGCCGCCGCTTCCGAGAGCAACTTGATGATGACCTTGTTTGAGGAGACCTTGACGGGCAGTGACTTGCTGATGCTCTCCTTCCAAGGCCTGATGTCGGTGTTCAATGGCGGCAAGGTGGAAGACTTCCACAAGCAGGCCAAGGAGACCTACAAGGACATTGACTTCGACCTCGACCGTCGTACGCTTGCCGCCTTGCTCCGCAACTATAAGGAGAAGGTGCCCAGCGAGGATTACCTGATGTCGTTCTACACCACCATCAATGACCAGTTCGGCGGCGACTACGACGCTTACCTGAAAGATGTTTACAGCCGTTCGTCATACACCAAACCCGATGTCATCGCCAAGGTGGAGAAACTGTCAGAGCTTTCTGAAGACCCATTGACACAGCTCTCTTACGGTGTGCTTGGCACTTTGTTCAAGTTGCGCGGCTCTTTCGACAACAACATCGACGTCTATGAGCGTCGGCTGGAGCAGGCCATGCGTGAGATGAACAAAGACAAGGAATACTATCCCGACGCCAATTTCACCCTTCGTATGAGTTACGGCATTGTCGAGGGGTACTCGCCCGTGAAGGACCTTGTCTATAACTACTACACCAAGTCATCGTCGTTGTTGGAGAAGAATGTGAAGTATCCCGACAACCTTGACTATACCCTGATTCCCTCCGTGAAGAAATGGCTGGCGAAGGAGAAGTTCGGCAATCGCTATATCGACCGTACCACGGGCGACATGCACCTTTGCTTCCTGACCAACAATGACATCACCGGTGGCAACTCCGGCAGTGGCATGTTCGACGGCAAGGGCCGTTTGATCGGTCTGGCCTTCGACGGCAATTACGAGGCCCTGAGCAGTGACATCATGTTCAACAACAGCCTCACCCGTTGCATCGGTGTGGACATCCGCTATGTGCTGTCAGTGATTGAGAGTTACAGCAAGGGCAAGCGCATTATGAACGAGCTCACAATAGAATAGCCTATTCCCTTTATGCGCATAGGATACGATGCCAAACGGTTGTTTTGCAACTTCACAGGTTTAGGCAACTACAGTCGCAACAATATAGCCGCTCTCAGGGAACTGTTCCCTGGGAACGACTATGTGTTGTTTACGCCCAAGGTGCGTGTCAACGATGTCACACGTCCGTTCTTGGACATGGAAGGTGTGGAGGTGAAGACCCCCGAGACCTTGGTGAAGGGCGGTTTTTGGCGCACTTGCATGTTGTCGGGTTTGTTGGCGAAAGAACATATCGATGTCTTTCATGGCCTGAGTCATGAGTTGCCGTTCGGCATCGACCGTTCAGGTGTGGCTTCAGTGGTGACCATCCACGATGTGGCGTTCAAGACTTTTCCCCAGATGTACCATTGGCACGACCGCCAGATTTATGACCTCAAGATGCGCTACGCCTGCCGCCATGCCGACCGTATAGTCGCCATCAGCGAAAGCACCAAACATGATGTGATGCGTTTTTACGGTGTGGAGGAAAGCAAGATAGATGTGGTCTATCAACCTGTTCAAGACATTTACTACACCCCCATGAGCCGTGATGAGGCTCAAACCTTGGTGCAGGCTTTTGCACCCGGTCTGCCCCATGAGTTCATGCTTTATGTGGGTTCGGTGAACAGTCGCAAGAACCTGCTTGGCATTGTCAAGGCGATGGAACGGATACCAGTAGAGTCGCGCTTGCCCCTTGTGATAGTGGGCAACGGCCGTGAATATAAGCTACAGGTAGAGCAATTTATCGCTGAGCATGGCATGGAAAAGTATTTCTTCTGGTTAAGCAACCTGAAAGACAATCACCAGCTTCAAGCACTCTACACACTTGCTTTAGTTTTTCTGTACCCTTCCTTTTATGAAGGTTTCGGTCTTCCAGTGGTGGAGGCATTGCTGAGTGGCTGTCCTGTGGTGACGAGCAATATTTCGTCTTTGCCCGAAGCTGGTGGTGACGCGTCTGCGCTTGTGAATCCAGGCAGTGATGAAGAAATAGCTGATGCCATTAAGGGTATGCTTTCGTTAAGTGACGAAGAACGAAAGAGCAAGGTCTCAGCGGGTAGGGATTATGCAGAGCGTATGTTTCGTCCAGATGCCATAGCGCGCCAGTTGATGGATGTCTATCAACGGGCAAAACAATAAACCCGCCCATGAAGGGCGGGCATACCATATCAACACAAAGCGACGATTATCCTAATCGTCTTTATCTTCCTTATCGTTTTTTGCCTGTTTCTGGCGTTCCTCCCATTCTTCCTTGGTACGTTTCCACCTTTTGTGCGACCAAAGCCAAAGGTGGGGCTCACGTCGGATGTCCTCTTCCAATAGCTTGCTGTAAATGTCGGTGAGTTGGTAGTCGGGATAGTCTTTGGGGTTGTGTGTGATTTTGATGAGCTCGCAGTTGTAGTACCCTCGTTTTGGTCTTGACATGCGTCCGTAATAGACGATTCCGTTGAGCTTTTTCGCCATCTGCTCCGTACCGATGAATGTGGCCGTGTCGCGTCCGAGGAACTTGGTGAAATAGTGTATGCTGTTCCACTTGGGCAACTGATCACTGATGCATCCGATTACCACTTTCTTGAACTCTGTCCTCATCTGGATGCACCGTCTGAGGGTCTTTTTCATAGCGATGCTTTCCCCTCCGTACTGTTCTCTCAGGTGGAGGAAGATACGGTCGGTCACCTTGTTGTAGAGTGGGTGGTAAATTTGCGAGATATGGCGGTCGGGCGACCAGTAGGGCATGGATGCGATCCATTCCCAGTCGCAGTAATGGGCGAGATATAGGAACATGATGACTTTTCCCTCAGCATACCCGGGGTCAGCCTCTTCGAGATTGGTGAATGTCATCCTTCGCATCATTTCCTCCTTGGACATGGAGAACGTCTTGATGTTCTCCACAATGTAGTCGCAGAAGAAATGATAGAACTTGCGTTCAATTTCCTTCAGCTCTTTGTCAGTTTTTTCGGGGAAGGACCCCTTGAGGTTTTCCCTCACGACCTTCTTCCTGTATCCGATCAAGTGGTAAATCAGGGGGTAGAGAAGGTAGTCGGAAAAGAAATAGTGGACACTCAGGGGCATGAGTGAAACGAGCCAGAAGAAGCCGTAGGTGATTTTATAGAGGATATCTTGCATTGATCCTTTCGAATTGTTTTTTATGTTGATATCTGGCGAAGCCGATTCTGAACATGAGAGATGGCGGTTCAGTCCCTTTGTGTTTTTTGTCGGTTCATTGTCCTTCTGTGTTGAAAATGCGGTCGTCGGCCACAGAGTCAGCCATCAGTTTGTCTTCCATGCCGAGGATGCGGTAGATGTGGCGCAGGATTTTCTCCTTGGGCATATATGACAGACAACGGTAGTCGCCGAACTTGCACTCCTTCTTCCCGTAGATGGAGCATGGACGGCATCTCAGGTCGAGTTGCACGATGGATGAGGGTTTCTGTCTCCATCCGAGGAATCCCGCCTTGGGATGCGTTGCTCCCCACACCGAGACGACCGGCACATCAACCATTGACGCGAGGTGCATGTTGGCCGAGTCCATCGACACCATGCAGTCGAGTTCCGACATCAGCAGGATCTCGTTGTGTAGTCCTCCCATCTTGCCTACCGTGTTCATCACGCCCTTGCCTTCCCATTTGGAGAGCGTCTCATTCTCCTTGTCGCCTGCACCGAAAAGGAAAACCCTACACCCGCGTTCAGCAAGTATTTTCGCCACGAGGCTCATTCTGTCGAGCGGGAAAATCTTTCCCTCGTGTGCCGCGAAAGGCGCGATGCCCACCCATCGCTCGCCCACCGCCTTCTTCCCCACAATGCTGTCGATGGCTTGGTAGTCGGTGGTGCTTTTGTCGAATGCGCTGATGAAATCGGGAATGATGTTGAGCCCGAGTTTACGGAACACATCGAGGTAGCGTTCCACAGTGGGTTGTAGCTGCCGTCCAGTGTTTCCATGTCCGATGAGAGCGTGCTTGCTGCCACGTCCCTTATGAATGACCTTGACTTTGACTCCGGAAAGGCGGAAACGCCATGTGAGGTATATGGTTCTCAGCACGTCGTGCAGGTCAGCCACGGCATCGAAATTCAGCGGTTTGAGCTCATTGTAGAGTTTTGCTAACCCTTTCACTCCTTTGTAGTCGTTCACGTTGATGCCCTTGACCGAAACGTTGTCAGGCATCCAGTCGAAGAACGTTTTGCATCGTTGTGCTGTGAGCACCGTGATGTTCAAGTCGGGATACTGTCGTGCCATAGAGTCGATGATAGGCACGGTCATAGCCACGTCGCCTATGGAAGAAAGGCGCATAACGAGCAGTTTGTTCATAACGGAGTGCTGGGTTGAATGGGTTTGTGGGTCGAGATGTTTACTTCTTACCGTAGAGCACGGGATTGGTACTTGGGTCGTTGTACATCTTCATCTGCTTATAGACTTTCATGTACTTACGTCCGTTCTCGATGTCGGCAAGCAGTTGGTCGATGGCGGTGGATAGATCGACTTGTTGCTCCAGGAGCACGTTGAGCTTGGCCTGGCATTTTGCCCGGTGTTCTTCGGTAGCCTCGGGTCTTTCCACTTGCTCCTTCATGTGGTAGATCTTGAGTGCGAGAATGCTCAGTCGGTCGATAGCCCATGCCGGACTCTCAGTATTGATGGTGGCATCGTTCAGTGGAGTGACATCTTTGTACTTGGTGAGGAAATAGCTGTCGATCATCTCAACGAGGTCGGTTCTGTCCTGGTTGCTCTTGTCGATGCGTCGCTTGATGGCGAGTGCTTCCACGGGAGCAATCTCCGGGTCGCGTATGATGTCCTCAAGGTGCCATTGCACGGTGTCGATCCAGTTTTTCAGATACAGGTAGTTCTCGATGCTTTCCTGTGGGTATGGGTTGTTGATAGGAGTGTCAACATCATTATCGACATGGTAGTCGTTGACCGACTTGTCGAAAATCTCCCTGCAGAGCTCTGTAAATTTCATCTTGCTTACTTTTTTGATGGTTTGAAAGTTGTCAATCAGTCGTAATATACGTTGCTGAAAATGCAAATATATGGAATCTTCTTCAAATCTCCAACTTTTCTAACGAAAAATGTCTGAAAGATACCTACTTTGCGAATAATTTCGTAACTTTGCACTTTAATTCCAAGGTGGTGAAAGCCTATGTGGGCCAAGGCCGTTGCATGGGGCGAGTAGCGTGAGACAATCAGCAATCAATTATGGACAACCTTCACACAATGACAGCACAAGAGGCCGAAACGGGGAAAATGGAACGCATCGGTGTGTTCTGCGCCTCGTCGAGCCAGATGTCCCCAATGTATTATGACGCTGCCCGTCAGCTTGGTCTTTGGCTGGGCTCTCATGGCAAGACCCTTGTCTATGGCGGCAGTCGATGTGGAATGATGGAGGTTTTGGCCCAGGCTGTGAAAGAGTCTGGCGGCAGGGTTTTTGGTGTGGTTCCTCAGAAAGTGCTGAAGAGCGGCATGGCAAGCGACCAGATCGACATCACCTTTTATGCCGACGGCCTGAGTGACCGTAAGGACTGGCTCATTGGTGAGTCAGACATCATGTTGGTGCTTCCAGGCAGTGTCGGCACCCTTGACGAGGCATTTACCGCCATGGCATCTCATACTTTTGGCGAGCACCAAAAGCGCATCGTCTTCTACAACATCAACGGTTTCTGGGACGACTTGTTTGTGATGCTTGACAACTTGGAAAAGAAGGGGGTAGTGAACAAGCCTTTCAGCCTTTTCGTTTCTCGTGTCTCCACTTTGGATGAACTTACATCGCTGATAGAAGGGTAAGCTATTGATTTTTCAATAGGCTGAAAGGTTCGGATGCTATTCGTTAAGCTAAAAAGAACCATATTTTTAAGGATAAAAAGATAAAATGCGTAAGATTGTAGGAATAGGCGAGACTATACTCGACATTATTTTCAAGAATGGTCAGCCTCGTGCGGCAGTACCAGGAGGCAGTGTGTTCAACGGCATTGTGTCGCTTGGTCGCATGGGTGAAAACGTAGCCATGATTACAGAGACAGGAAACGACAAGGTAGGCGATATCATCGTGGATTTCATGAAAGCCAATCATGTGAGCACAGAGGCCGTGTGCCGTTTCAACAACGGACGGTCTGCCCTTTCTCTGGCATGGCTCGACGACAACAACGATGCCGACTATCAGTTCTATAAAGACTATCCCAAGGCCCGCCTTGAGGTGGAGTGGCCAGTGATTGATGCCGACGACATCGTGATGATGGGTTCATACTTCGTGCTTAATCCCGTGTTGCGTGACAAGGTGCTGGAGTTCCTCACCTATGCCCAGGAGCGTGGGGCCATCATCTACTACGACTTCAATTTCCGCAAGTCGCACAAGGACGATGCCTTGAAACTCTATGCTGGCATCCTTGAGAACATGGAGTTTGCCGATATCGTTCGTGGTTCTGAGGAAGACTTCGACAACATGTTCGGCAAGACCGATCCCGACAAGATTTACAAGTCTGAGGTGGAGTTCTATTGCAAGAACATGCTCTGCACCTCGGGCGGCGGCAATGTCAGGTTGATCACGAAGAACTTCAACAAGTCTTATGATGTAGAGAAGATAGAGACTGTCAGCACCATTGGCGCAGGCGACAATTTCAATGCCGGCGTGGTATTCGGCTTGATTCATCAGGGTGTTCTCAAGTCGGACCTCGACAATCTCGATGAGGCTACCTGGGACAAGATTGTCCGTTGCGGCATAGACTTCGCCGCCGAGGTGTGCACGAGTTTTAACAACTCAGTGTCGATGGATTTCGCATCGAAGTATTGATCAATAGTGCGTGAGCACAACATATTATTCACATTAAAAACAACACTAATTTGAAAACATTTGAAGAACTTGGCGTGTCGTCAGAGATCCTCCAAGCGATAAAGGAAATGGGATATGTGGAGCCGATGCCGGTGCAAGAGGCTGTGATACCATATCTCCTGGGTAACAACAACGATGTGATAGCCCTTGCGCAGACAGGCACAGGCAAGACCGCCGCATACGGCCTGCCTCTTTTGCAGAAAATCAATGTGGAGGACAATACCGTGCAGGCATTGGTGCTTTCTCCCACCCGTGAGCTCTGCCTGCAGATTGCCGATGACCTGAAAGACTATTCCAAGTACATTGACCACCTTCACGTTCTGGCCGTTTATGGCGGTTCCTCGATTGAGACCCAGATCCGTGCCTTGAAGAAAGGCGTGCATATCATCGTTGCCACCCCTGGCCGTCTGGTCGATTTGATGGAGCGTGGTGTGGCTCAGCTTGACAAGGTGGAGAACGTGGTGCTCGACGAGGCCGACGAGATGCTCGACATGGGATTCTCCGAGAGTATCGACGCCATCCTTGCCGGTGTTCCCGCAGAGCGCAACACCCTTCTCTTCTCTGCCACCATGAGCAAGGAGATTGAGCGCATAGCCAAGAACTACCTCCGTGAGTATAAGGAGATTGTTGTCGGTTCGCGTAATGAGGGAGCCGAGAATGTCAACCATATCTACTACTTGGTGTCGGCTAAGGACCGTTACCGTGCTTTGAAGCGTGTGGCCGACTATCACCCCAGCATTTATGCCATCATCTTCTGCCGTACCAAGGTGGAGACTCAGGAAGTGGCCGACAAACTGATTCAGGACGGCTACAACGCAGAGGCTTTGCATGGCGACTTGTCTCAGATGCAGCGTGACCTGACCATGCAGAAGTTCCGCCAGCGCAGGGTTCAGTTCCTTGTCGCCACCGATGTGGCCGCACGTGGCCTTGATGTGGACGACCTGACCCATGTCATCAACTACGGTTTGCCCGACGATATCGAGAGCTACACTCACCGCAGTGGACGTACTGGTCGCGCGGGCAAGCAAGGTACCAGCATCAGCATCATTCATAGTCGTGAGAAGAACAAAGTCAAGGCCATCGAGAAGCAGATAGGCAAGGAGTTCGTGGCCTCCACCCTTCCCACAGGCGAGCAGATTTGCGAGAAGCAGCTTTACAAACTGATTGACGACATCGAGAAGGTAGAGGTCAACGAAGCAGAAATAGCCCCTTATTTGCCTACCATCTTCCGTAAGTTCGACTTGATGGAAAAAGAGGACATCATCAAGAAAATGGTGTCGATGGAATTCAACACCTTCCTCGATTACTACCGCAACGAACCGGAAATAGAGGTTCCTACCGAGCGTGGCAAGCGCAGGGAGGGCGAAAGTCGCCGTGACAACGATGGCAGTGGCCGACGGAAAGAAGGACATGGCCGTGTGGCTGAAGAGGGCTTCTCACGCTTGTTCATCAACCTGGGCAAAATGGACGGCATGGGTCCTCGTCAGTTGATGGGATTGGTGAACCGTTGCCTTCGTGGCAAGCATGTGGAAATGGGCCGTATCGACCTGATGCGCACCTTCTCATTTTTCGAGGTGCCAGTAGGCCAGGCTCAGCTGGTGCTTTCCGCCCTCAATGGTGCAGAATACGATGGCAGGAAGGTGAATGTGGAACTCTCCGACACAGAGCCAGATGGTGGTCAGGCAGCACAGCGCCCAAGCAGGGGTGATGACGGCTACACTGGTCGCCAGGGGCGTGGTGGTAGGAACCGTGGTCGCGGTGGGCGTGGTGACGATCGCAGGCCGGAAGAAAGAGGAGGTCGTCGTCGCCGTGAAGAGGAGAAAATCAAAGCATCGCGCAAACGCGCTGGTGGTCTTCCTGAATGGGTGAAGTTCTTTGAGCAGCCTTTGGAAGGCAAGAAGAAAAAAGGCAAGAAATGACAAACACAGAATAAAACAAAGGATATGAGAGTTTTTCAGCATGTAGATGACATAGGCGACCTCAGTCAGGCACTGAAAGAAGCCTTTGAGATCAAGAACGACAGGTTCAAATACCAGAGTCTTGGTAAGAACAAGACATGTATGTTGATCTTCTTCAACAACAGTCTCCGTACCCGTCTGAGCACACAGAAAGCAGCCATGAATCTTGGCATGAACGTGATTGTGCTCGACGTGAACCAAGGTGCTTGGAAACTGGAAACCGAACGTGGTGTCATCATGGACGGCGACAAGAGCGAGCACCTTCTTGAGGCTATTCCCGTGATGGGTTGCTACTGCGACATCATCGGTGTGAGGAGCTTTGCTCGCTTTGAGAACCGCGCCGACGATTACGAGGAGAAGATCCTGAACCAGTTCATCAAGTATTCAGGCCGCCCGGTGTTCTTTATGGAGAGTGCGACGGTACATCCCTTGCAGAGTTTCGCCGACCTCATCACCATCGAGGAGTACAAGCGGAATGAGCGCCCTAAGGTGGTGCTTAGTTGGGCTCCCCATCCCAAGGCTCTGCCACAGGCTGTACCCAACTCGTTCGCACAGTGGATGAATGCCGCCGATGTGGATTTCGTGGTGACCCATCCCGAAGGTTATGAACTCGATCCGCAGTTCGTAGGCAATGCCCGTGTGGAGTATGACCAGATGAAGGCCTTTGAGGGTGCCGACTTCATTTACGCCAAGAATTGGAGTTGCCCAGGTGTGACCCGTCCTGAGGATTACGGCAAGGTGCTCAGCAAGGACATGTCGTGGACTGTTGACTCCAAACACATGGCAGTCACCAACGACGCTTTCTTCATGCACTGCCTGCCCGTACGCCGCAATATGATTGTCACCGACGATGTCATCGAGGCACCGACCAGCCTGGTCATCCCCGAGGCCGCCAACCGTGAGATTTCGGCGACAGTGGTGCTGAAGCGCATGCTTGAGAGCTTGTGAATTGAAAATGTATAATTATTGACGTTTTTATACTAAAAGCGCCAATTTTATACCATTTTTCTTTATAAAATTGCATAATTAAGAAAAAATATGTAATTTTGCCGTCGATTTTGACGACAAAAAGTCATTTAGGTTATCAATAAGACCATTCAAACGATGTGTTCCGCAAGGCAAATAGTGAAAAAGCGGTTCACAAGTAGATAGAAAAATATACAAAAATTATGGGAGAAAAATTGGAAGTGAAGGAACTGGACCAGGTTGCGGTTCGTTTCTCTGGTGATTCCGGTGATGGAATGCAGTTGGCGGGCAACATCTTCTCTACGATTTCCGCTACTGTAGGCAACAGTATCAGTACGTTTCCCGACTATCCAGCCGATATCCGCGCCCCGCAGGGCTCATTGACTGGTGTGTCAGGTTTTCAGGTTCACATCGGTGCAAACGAGGTGTTCACTCCTGGTGACAAATGCGATGTGCTTGTCGCCATGAACGCTGCCGCCTTGAAGACCCAATACAAATATGCCAAGGCCGATGCCGCTATCATCATAGATACGGACGCATTCCAGCAGAAAGACCTTGAGAAGGCCGCGTTTCAGACCGATGACCCCATCGCTGAGATGGGTATCGACCCAGACCGTGTGATAGCCTGTCCGATTACTCAGATGGTGAAAGACTGTCTGGCCGACTCGGGTATGGATTTGAAATCAATACTGAAATGCCGCAATATGTTCGCCCTGGGTCTCGTGTGCTGGTTGTTCAGCCGTGACCTCGACGTGGCGTTCAATTTCCTCCGTGAGAAATTCGCCAAGAAGCCAGGTGTGGCAGAAGCCAACATCAAGGTCATCCAGGCTGGTTACGATTACGGTCACAACACCCACAGCAGTGTGAACAACGTCTATAGGGTTGAGACCAAGACGAAGGTTCCCGGACGCTATATGGACATCACTGGTAACAAGGCCACTGCATACGGTCTCATCGCCGCAGCAGAGAAGGCGGGTCTGCGCCTTTATCTTGGGTCTTACCCCATCACTCCAGCCACCGACATCCTGCATGAGTTGTCGAAGCACAAGTCGCTGGGCGTCACAACCGTTCAGTGTGAGGACGAGATAGCTGGATGCTCATCGGCTGTCGGTGCCTCGTTTGCCGGTGCTCTTGCCGCCACCTCCACCTCAGGCCCTGGCATCTGTCTGAAGTCAGAAGCAATGAACTTGGCCGTGATTCTGGAATTGCCCCTTGTGGTGCTCGACGTGCAACGCGGTGGTCCAGCCACAGGTCTTCCCACCAAGTCAGAGCAGACCGACCTGCTTCAAGTGCTCTTCGGACGTAATGGTGAGTCGCCCATGCCAGTGCTTGCCGCCATTTCGCCTACCGATTGCTTCGATACCGCCTACATGGCATCGAAGATAGCCTTGGAGCACATGACACCAGTGGTGGTGCTCACCGACGCGTTTGTGGCCAATGGCTCAGCGGCTTTCCGTCTGCCCGACCTCAACGCCTATCCTGACATCAAACCACCTTATGTGACTCCCGACATGCAGGGAACATGGACTCCCTACCAGCGTAATCCAGAGACAGGTGTACGTTATTGGGCAGTGCCAGGTACAGAGGGATTCCAGCATATTCTTGGCGGTTTGGAGAAGGACAACAAGACCGGTGCTATCTCCACCAACCCAGAGAACCACGACCTCATGACCCATCTGCGTCAGGAGAAGATCAACAAGATACAAGTTCCCGATGTGGAAGTGCTCGGCGACAAAGATGATGCTGAGTTGCTGATTGTCGGTTTCGGTGGCACCTATGGCCATCTTCATGCCGCCATGGACGAGATGAGGGCTGCTGGAAAGAAAGTGGCGCTTGCTCATTTCAAGTATATCAACCCGCTGCCCAAGAATACCTCTGAGGTGCTGAAAAAATACCCCAAGGTGGTAGTGGCAGAGCAGAACCTCGGACAATTCGCAGCCTATCTGCGCATGAAGGTGGACGGATTTGTTCCCTATCAGTTCAACCAGGTGAAAGGTCAACCTTTCGTGGTCGAGGAGTTAGTCAACGCTTTCATTAATTTAGTTAAGAGTTAAGAGTTATGAGTACTTTTACAGCGAAAGATTTCAAGAAAGGACAACCACGTTGGTGTCCAGGATGTGGCGACCACTCCTTTTTGGCCGCTTTGCATAAGGCAATGGCAGAGATAGGTGTGCCACCTTATCAGACTGCAGTAATCTCTGGTATCGGCTGCTCCAGCCGTCTGCCCCATTATATGAACACCTACGGCATGAACACCATCCATGGTCGTGCAGCCGCCATAGCCACTGGTTGCAAAGTGGTGAACCCTGACCTTACAGTTTGGCAGGTCAGTGGTGACGGAGATGGTCTGGCCATCGGAGGCAACCATTTCATCCATGCCAACCGCCGTAATGTGAACTTGAAGATGATTCTGCTTAACAACCGCATCTATGGCTTGACCAAGGGACAATACTCACCCACCAGTCCTCGTGGCTTCGTCAGCAAGTCAAGTCCTTATGGAACAGTGGAGGACCCATTCCGTCCTGCCGAGCTCTGTTTTGGTGCCCGTGGACATTTCTTTGCCCGCGCAGTGGCCACCGACTTGCAGGGTACTGTTGATATTCTGAAGGCGGCCTATAACCATAAGGGTGCCGCAGTGTGCGAGATCATGCAGAACTGCGTTATCTTCAACAATGGTGCCCACGAAGCCATCTACACCAACGAAGGCCGCAAGAAGAACGCCATTTACTTGCGTGATGGCGAGCCGATGGTTTTTGGTGAGAACAACGAGTACGGTCTGATGCAGGAAGGTTTCGGTATCAAAGTGGTGAAGATTGGTGAGAACGGCGTGACGATTGACGACATCCTCGTCCACGACTCCCATTGCGAAGACAACACGCTCCATCTGAAACTGGCGATGATGGAA
The DNA here is from genome assembly GCA_017509605.1 of Bacteroidaceae bacterium. Classification (GTDB taxonomy): domain Bacteria; phylum Bacteroidota; class Bacteroidia; order Bacteroidales; family Bacteroidaceae; genus RUG11857. Next base: position 17,846 of record JAFWPH010000043.1, read on the forward strand.
GGCCCTGACTTCCCAGTGGCACTCGGTGTGATACGCGATGTCGATGCACCCACTTACGATGATGCTGTCAATGCCCAGATAGCAGAAATCAAGGCCAAGAAGCCTTACCACAACTTCGCAGAATTGCTCGAGACAAACGACATCTGGGAGGTGAAATAGGAAAAAGAATTGTTTTTTACCATAGTAGCTGAGACCCGAGGATTTTCTTCCATCCTTGGGTCTCTTTTCATAAAAAATATTTATATTTGCAGTTCCAATTTTAATAGTCATGGTATGAAAAAGCGTAAAAGTGTCATTAGCAGGACTTTTCGGATTATCAGTTACAAGTTAAGACACGACTTGAAGCAGAACCTATATATCATCATCTTCGGCACCGACACCTTTTTGGGCAAAGCGTTCGATGTCTTTCTGATGATAGCCATTCTGTTGAGCATCCTTATCACCATCTTCGATTCGATGGTCAACTCTATACCATGGTTGCAGACTACATGTTATATTCTCGAGGGGTTCTTTACGCTTTTTTTCACTGCTGAATACATAGCCCGTCTGTATTGCTCACCGGAACCAAAGAAATATGCTTTAAGTTTCTTCGGCATCATAGACTTACTCGCCATACTGCCGCCCTACCTGAGTTTCTTCTTCATCAACGCCCGCTACATGATGATTATCCGTATGTTCCGACTCATCAGGGTGTTCCGTGTGTTCAAACTCTTCAACTTCATGAGTGAGGGTAATATGCTGTTGCGTTCACTGCAGATGAGCATGAAGAAGATTTTGGTGTTCTTCCTTTTCGTGGTGATTCTGATTGTCACACTTGGTACGGTGATGTTCGTTTTCGAGAGCAATGTGCCCGACTCGAAGTTCTCGAGTATTCCCCAAAGCATCTACTGGGCAGCTGTGACGATGACCACCGTAGGTTATGGCGATATGACTCCTGTGACCGATGCGGGTCGTTTCTTCGCCACTGTCGTGATGGTCCTTGGTTATACCATCATCGCTGTTCCCACAGGTATTGTCTCTTCTGAGATGATTAAGGAAATGCATCGATTCAATGGAAAGGATGTGGTGTGTCCACATTGCCACCGTCAAGGTCATGACGGAGATGCCAACTACTGTAAATATTGCGGACATGAACTATACAACTAAACCTGCTACCACAGATTCTCAATCATGTAAAAAGTATTGATTTTAGGTTATGACAGTGATTTATCCTTCTCCCATTTTCGGGCCTGTGCATAGTCGCCGACTCGGAGTTTCATTGGGAATCAACCTCTTGCCCGAGGATGGCAAGTGCTGCACGTTCGATTGCATCTATTGTGAGTGCGGATTCAACAAACAACATCCCTCCCACCATAAACTGCCAACAGTCGATGAAGTAGTTTGTGCATTGGAGGACAGACTCAAAGACATGAAAGCCAATGGCCCTATACCCGATGTCTTCACTTTTGCGGGGAATGGAGAACCCACATTGCATCCCCATTTTCCCGAAATCATTGACGAAACCATCCGGCTTCGCGATGAATATTTCCCGCAAGCCAAAGTCAGTGTGTTGAGCAACAGTACCTTTATCGTTCGACCAGGGGTGTTTGAGGCATTGAAAAAAGTAGATAACAACATCCTCAAACTCGACACCATCAACATGGACTACATACGCCTGGTGGACCGTCCGGTAGGCCACTTCAACTTGGATGACATCATAGAGACGATGAAGGCTTTTGAAGGACACTGCATCATCCAGACCATGTTTATGAAAGGGGAGTATGCAGGCCAAAGTGTGGACAATACTACCGACCGCTATGTCCTGCCCTGGATAGAGAAGGTGGAGTATATCGATCCCTCATGCGTGATGATTTACACCATCGACCGAGAGACACCCGCACACCAGCTCAAGAAAGCCAAACCTGAGGAACTTGACCGAATCGCAGAGTTGCTCAGGGCCCGAGGCATCGAAACGTCAGTCTCTTATTGAAATAGTATATGAATAAAATAACGTCTATAGAAATGATTAAGCAAACCACTACGACGAGGACGCGCTCTCTTATGCTGATGTTAGTCGCATTTATTCTTTTCCCAACCGCCATTGTGGCGCAGACACCCAATGAACAACAAGCACGTCGTTTTTTCGACCAGACCTACAACATGGTTTTCGGCAAACAGGGTTCCTCACTGCACTATGATGTGAATCTTATAGGTGTTTTCAAGACCAGTGGCGACATTTGGTATAAGGACAATAAGAGCAAGTTTGTTGATGAGCGTTATAATGTGTGGAACGACGGCAAAACCTACTACAGAGTGGAGCGGAAGAAGAAGACCGTCACTCTCTACGATGCCAATTCTGAAAAAAAGGACAAATATGCCAACGATTTCAAGTTCTCACCCGAAGACTATACCTACCATATTGCCGACGACCCCAAGGGCTATCTGATTACTTTGAAGCTGAAGCCAGGATGCAAGGGAATGAAACTGGTCAAGATTTTGCTTGACAAGAAAACCCGTGCGCCCATCAACTTGCGCATCAAGGTGGCTTTCTTCTGGGCTCATGTCAACATCAGCAAGTTCAAGAGCGGAGACATCAGCGACGATATATTTGTTTTCCCGCTCAAGACCTACGCGGATTACGATTGTATCGACAAGAGAGGGGAAGGGTAGGCTTAATAGCGCATATTATCATCAAGAGTGATAAGTGTCCATTTCCGAACATGAAGAGTGTCCGAAAATGGACACTTTTTTATTTGCCTATACTCATTATCAGCGAGTTATGAGTTTGGCACGGTTCTTGCCAATGAAAAAGAAGGATTTTCGTTATTTCGTTATAACGTTATAACGAGAAAACGAATAAACGAGAAAACGAAAAAAAAGAATATGACAACCCATTTTCGACAAGCCCTCGCCTTGTTGCGCGAGGAACGACTATTCTCCGGCATCTACATCGCTGGCACGGCATTGGCCATAGCCTTTACGATGGTGATGGCCGTGGTGTATTACATCAAGCTTGCCCCCATCTACCCTGAGCCGAATCGCGCACGGACCGTCTATTTCGAAGGCATCCGAATCGAGGCCGAGAACGGTGGAATGGGACAGACCGGTTTCAGTGCCAAAGCATACGAGGACTGGTTCAAGTCCAGCCCGAATATCGAGTACTGCTCGCCCACGCTGTTGGCGGCTGGAACGGGCAAGACAATAGGCCGTTGCCACACCAGTGTGGTGCGTGGCAAGGATGACTACTTGGATGTGGTCCGCAACGAGGTCAGTACCGATTTCTTCCGCATCTATGAATACGAATTCTTGAGCGGACATCCCTTTACCCAAAAGGAAGTGGAGGGGAAAGAAGCCGTCTGCGTCATCAGCGATGCTTTGGCCGAACGGCTGTACGGCAAAGGCGTGGATGCCTTGGGAAAGACAGTGGAGATGGAGAGTGACCTCAATCTGAGGGTGGTAGGCGTGGTACGCGGTGGCAGTCAACTGACCCCCGACAGTTATGCCGACATCATCATGCCATACTCTATGTTGGATGTGAAATTCGGTAGCGACTATCAAGGTGTCTATTCCATTGTGGCCACCGTGCGCGATGACGAGCACCTGCAGGCCTTGAAGCAGGAACTGGACGACGTGGCTACACGCTGCTGGCAGTCTCATCGCGATCAACTGCCCCAATTCGGTTTCGGTGAGGGCGTGAAGATGAAACTGGTGCTGACCAGGAATTTGGAAACCCATCCCATGCACGTGCTGCAAACTGAGAACCGCGACGGCATGTTTGGCAGACTGACGAACTGGCAACTCATCAAGCATTATGCCGGCATCTTGTTCGTCCTGCTCTTTGTGCCTGCCCTCAACCTTTGCGGCATCGTGGGAGGACGCATGGAACGGCGGTCGGCGGAGATGGCCGTTCGCAAGACCTTCGGCGCACGGCGCAGCACGCTCCTGAACCAGGTGGTGGGAGAGAACCTTGTGCTGACATCTATCGGCGGTGTCATCGGTCTTTTGCTGTCCTGGCTCGCCATTTACGGGTTGCGCACGCAAATTCTCGGCATGTTCTTCGACAACAGCAACCTGTCCACGGCTCCGATTGTAGAAGGTGAGATGCTCTTCGCCCCGACGCTGTTTGTCGGTGCCTTTTTCGCTATCCTGCTGCTCAACCTCCTGGCAGCCGTTGTACCAGCCTGGTGGAGCCTGAGAAAACCTATTGTGGAATCAATGATGGAAAAGAGATGAAAACAAGACTGCACAATATCCTGAATGCCAATACTTGGCTGTTTATCGAATTGGTCATCATCACCGTCGTGGCATGGGCGGTATTCGACCCCGCTATCGTCAACCTGTATTACCGTAGCCTGCCTCTCGGCTACGACAGCGAACAACTGCTCTATGCTCAAACAGTGGGAGGCGGTGAATGGACTGTTGACGAAAACGGTACACCGCAAGACCCTTATCGCATGACAGAGGCGCGCCGCCTCCAGATGTTACGACAACTCACATCCGTGGAGGGGGTGTCCTCGGCATATTTTTACAACAATTCATACGGTGACATCGGATACACGAATGGGTCCTACACGGAATGTTGGAATGGTAGCGATACACTCTATTTGGCTACTGTCAACTTCGTTTCTGATTGCCATTTCTTCGAGACTTACGGTTTGCGTTCCCTTCCTGGCAGTCCGTCGGTAGAGGAACTCTCCCAAATCAAACAGCAAGACAGTCAGGTCGTGCTGACTCGTTCTGGTGCTATCGCGTTGTTCGGCACAACCGATGTGGTGGGCCGTCAGCTCACGATCTGCTATAACCCGCCTTTCGTGGTGAGGGTGGCAGGTGTTGTGGAGGATTTCCGCAAAATGATGCCCAACAACCTGCGTTCGCTTATCTTCGTTGCCCAAGAAAATATCCAAACAGATTGTCAATGCGTCATCCGTCTGAAAAATGGCATCGACGCGCAGCGGTTCGTGGAGGAACATGGACAGGAACTGATTCGCAACGGAAAGACGGATTTCAACCGCATCAGTCGTCTCATGACCTACGATGACTGGTTGCGCCAACTGGAACTCGACGACGGACGCACGCAAGAAGTGAACCGCAGTCTGGCACTGGCTTTCTTCTTCCTCGTCAACCTGATGCTGGCCGTCATCGGCACGGTATGGCTTCATGCCAAGCGGCGCACGGAAGAATGCGGTGTGCGACGTGCTTTCGGAGCCACTCGCTGGCGTATGCTTGGCGATTTCCTATGGCGGAATGCCCTGTTGGCCACCATTGCTGTAGTCATCGGCTGCATCATCTACTTGAACTATGTCTACAGCGGCATCACCGAGTACAATGGAAACATGTACAGTGAAGCGCTCTACAATACGGGGGTGATGGTGGATTTGGCTACCGATAGGTCCTGGCCCGACCTTTTCTGGTCTCATTTCCTTGTGGTCAGCGTCATCGTCTATCTTGTTCTTCTGTTCACCGTCCTCATCGGCACCGCCATTCCCGCTGTGAAGATTATCAGGACCAAGATTACCAATGCACTGAGGGACGAGTGATTCCGCCAATGTCTGTCTGATAAAACGTCAAATAGAAAAATATGAAAATGATACGACAAGTACTCGCCCTGATGCGCGAGGAGAAACTCTACTCAGCCATGTACATCGCAGGCACTGCATTAGCCATTGCCTTCACGATGCTCATTGCCGAGGTGTATTACGTGAAGGTGGCCGACATTGCGCCAGAGGTGCGGCGCAGCACGACGTACTATCTGTATGGATACGGTATGAAAAATGAACCTTCACGTTTAGGGAACATTGTACACGATGACTTCCGTGACCTGTTCCAAAAGATGAAGACGCCAGAGTGCATAACAGCCGTCACGAATTTCTGGGACTATAACTTGTTCTCCATGAAACTCGCCGACGGTCTGCACGACCGTAACGTAAAGGTGAAGATGACCGAGCCGGGATTCTTCCACTTCTATCAGTACCGTTTCATCGAGGGAGCGCCTTTCACGCAGGATGACTTCGACAACGGGCGGCAGCAGGTGGTCGTGACTGAGGAGATTGCGAAA
>JAFWPH010000044.1 GCA_017509605.1 Bacteroidaceae bacterium
AGAAACCTGAGCGTTCTCACCTACGCTGATAATACTGTTTAGCTTGTAGCTACTATTCATGCGAGCTGAGAAATTCTCAAAGTCCGTATACTTCAGGACACCCGTAGCTTTCTTGTAACCCAAAGAGAAGAGGGACGATCCCTTGTCGGTAGCCTTAGAGAAGGACAGGTCGTAGTTCTGGGTGACACCAGTACGTCCTATTTCGTCAACCCAGTCAGTATCGCTGTACAGCATGGTTTTTCTACTATTCATAAAGCCATCGTAGAGTCCGCCAACGGAGTAAGAATCCATGGCACCTGTAGCGGGATTGTATACCGAGATGGGAGTGCCGTTGACTGCATTCAGAGTCAAACCGTAGTTGGAAGCATAGTCAACAGGATTCTTTCCGTCGTTAAGAGCCGCCTGAACCAGAGCAGTAGCATACTGCTGGGTGTTCAGAAGCTTCATTTTTTGAGTCATCCAGGCAACAGAGACCGAAGCGGAGAAATCGATATTGAATTTGTCGCCTTTCTTACCCTTTTTGGTGGTGATGACAATGACACCATTGGCAGCACGTGAACCGTAGATAGAGGCAGAGGCTGCATCCTTCAGTACTTGCATTGACTCAATGTCTGAGGCATTCATGTTATTCAGCGAACCACTATAGGGAATGCCGTCTACGATGTAAAGAGGAGCCGTGCTTGAACCACCCATGGAACCGATACCACGGATATGAACATTTGCTTCGCCGGAAGGTGATCCGTTGGAAGTAATGGTCATACCAGGTACTTTTCCCTGTAGTGATGTCATGGGGTCGGTGTCGCTTGCCTTAAAGTCTTTGGTATCTACCACACCGACAGAGCCAGTAAGGTCTGCCTTACGCTGTACCTGATAACCAGTTACCACCACTTCGTTCAAAACCTGAGCATCGCTTTGCAATGTCACTTTCATGTTGTCAGTGGCAGGCAGCTCAGTGGTCTTGTAGCCAATGTAGGAGAATACCAGCGTCTTGCCAGCTTCCACCTTCAGCTTGAAGTTACCGTCGAAGTCGGTCACTGTGCCGTTGGTGGTGCCTTTCTCCATCACCGTTGCACCAATGACGGGTCCCATATCGTCAGACACGGTTCCCGTAATTTCCTGTTGCGCGTACATTATTGTACATAGCAGTAGAGCCAGGAAACTCAGAATCAATCTTTTCGTCTGTTTCATTTGCAATTTGTTTTTAGTTAATACTGTTGTTACGATTTTCTATCGCAAAAATAGTAACTATATGTTTAGAGGGAATAAAAATATCGTTCATCCCGTGCAAAATATGTTGCAATGTAACATTTTTGCGATGGAATGAACGATAATTCTCAGTTTTCTCATCGTCCTTCGGGAAACTTTGTGCCTTTAGTTCAAGGAATTCTCAATTCTTCCTCACGTCACCCGGCACCATGCCGTATTCTTCCTTGAAGCATTTGGTGAAATAGGAGGGAGCGGTGAATCCGACAGCGTACGCCACCTCGCTCACACTCTTGTCGGTGGTAAGCAGTATCTGGTAGGCGCGGTTTAATCGGGCTGTACGCAACAATTCGACGGGCGAGGAGCCTGTCACCGTCTTGACCTTCCGGTAAAGCTGGACGCGGCTCAAGTTCATGTCTGAGGCCAGATCTTCTACGCTGATGTCACTATCGGCCAACCGTGCTTCGACAACTTCCTTGAATCGAGTGATAAAGACAGACACGGCAGCTGGTTCGCTCTCCTCGGCCACATTGTCTTCCGTTTCCTCGGCGACCTCTGGCGTATTCTGTGTTTCTGAGGACTCTTGGACTATTGGAACGTCTTCCGGTCTGAGGTTCCATAACGTGTTGACCACACGTTCACGCTGGATGGCTATTTTTCGAAGATGGTAGAGGTAGAACAGTATGAAGACGATGGCCAGCAGGACGATGATGCCGACTGACAGCCAGTTGACGACGCGCTGCGTGTCAAGTTCGTGCAGATATTTGTCAGCCTTGTCGTGCAGCAAATCCAACCGCTCAGCTTGTTTCATCAGTTCCTCGCTCTGCATCAGCAGCACCTTGGCATTGTCGTGGGTGACAAGGGCCGACATCATCAGTGTCTCCTTGTCGAAGGGCTTCCCCTCTAAGATGCGTACTGCCAAGTCGATAATCTGGTCACCGTGGGTGGGGTAGATATACGATGCATCGAGCAGCGAGTCACGTACCAGCTGGATGCCGCCATTCTCACCAGGAAGACCGTCGATGCCGCAGAAGAGTGAAGAGTGAAGAGTGGAGAGTGAAGAATTTGCGACCGCTCTTCGGGCGCCCATCGCTGTGCGGTCGTTGGCACCGAACACCAGGTCTACGCGAACCTCTTTATTATTATCGAGCCATTGTTTCGTAGTCTCGTAGGCTGTCGGTTCCGTCCAGTCGCCCTGCAGCGACGCCACAACCTTGATGCCGGGAGCATTCTTGATGGCGTCCGTAAAACCATTATGGCGCTCAATGGCAGGTGACGAGCCTTCCAGACCTCTTATCTCAAGCACCGTTCCGTGTCCATGAAGTCTCGAGACGATATAATCGCCCATGACGTGTCCCATTTCGTAGTTATCGGCACTAATAAAGGCGGTATGTTTCTGAGAACTGGTCTTGCGCTCAAACACAATGACGGGAATGCCTTTGTCATAGGCCCGGTCAATGGCGGGCGAAATGGTCGACACCTGATTGGGAGCAACAATCAAAAGATCAATACCGTCATTAACCAGGCTGTCAATCTGCTGAACTTGCCGTTCATCGCTGTCATAGGCGGCAGCGAACTTCAGTTCCACATTGTCATGGAAGTAAGCTCCCATCCTCAATTCTGCATTCTGCTTGTCGCGCCACACGTCTTCAGAGCATTGTGATACACCGATGCGGTACTTCGTCTTGCCTCCAGAACAAGAGACAAACACTGCCGCCAATACAAATAAATAAATCACCTTTTGTAGCATGTGCAGTTTGTTTAGCTTGTTTAAATATCTTCTCTAATGTGATTCAACTCGTGAGCATCACTCACAACTTACAATTCCAAGCTCCCGATGGTGACCGAGCGGTTATTTGACCACAACCTTTTTGCCGTTGACGATGTAGAGACCAGCGGGAAGTTCATCGAGGGAGGTGGCTGAGAGACGGACGCCCTGAAGGTTGTAGATGCCCTTGGAGGTGTCAGGAGTCTCATTAGCCTTGATGACTTCGATGGCTGTGGGGTCACTGCCGTTCAGTCCGCGGACGAATCCGGCATAGACGTGTTTGCGGTAGAAGTTGGCATCCCAGATGCCGACAGGCTCGCCACCGCGCCAACCGCTGTTTGACGGTGCATCGTTAGCACACCACTGGCAGATGCCCCACTGCTGAGCAGGAGGTATGAGGCGGAAATACTCCTTGATAATCCACTCGTAGAAATCGGCCATCTTCTTGTGTTCGGCTTCGGTCAGTTGCTCAGTCTTGATAGAGCTTGCCCATCTGTTTGAACCGCGGACATAACCCATATCCAACTCGCTGACACGTGCCAACTTGCCCGATGCTGCCATAATTTGGAACATGGCTGTAATGTGTTTTTTGATGCCGTCCTGAATCTGGTCGTTTTCAAAGCAGCTGATGTGCATCTGGGTGCCGATACCGTCGATCTTGGTGACACCGTCAGCCTCCCATTTCTTAATCCATCCGACAAGGCTCTTTACTTTTCCGTTGTTGTCCCAGTCTGATTCAAGATTGTAGTCGTTGATGAAGAGCTTGATGTCCTCGGGTCCGTATTTACGAGCCAGACGGCAGGCCTGACGCACATATTCGAGGTCGCCCATGTAGTCCTGCCAGAAGAAAGCGTCGCCGCCTACATCCCATGTGGCATCAGGATTACCGTTAGGATTATAAGCTTCAGAGTGCTGCAAGAGGAAGTTACCCTGACCGTCGTTGCCACCACCGGAGATGGCCTCGTTGACGAGGTCCCAAGCCTTCACCTTGCCGTCACAGGCCTCCATCATGCCCTTGATCCACTTGTCCATGGCATAGACCAACGTGTCGTGCATCTCTTGCTTGGTCTGAGGAATTGTCGGTCTCTTATCACCCTCAAACTTGATGCTCTTGATATACACGTCGCCAATGTAGTTGGGTACGTGAATCAGCATGAAATTGCTATCCATGGTTGGATTGATGTCAACACTCACATCTTGCCACTCGTTGGTGAAGTTGATGGTGAAGTTGGCACCGCCATACCAGTCACCTATGCGACCATCCAATTTGCCAGTCTTTGAACCTTTCACGGTAAAGGTCATCTTGTAGGTCTTACCGGTTTGGAGCATGATGTTGTCCATTGGTACGAACTGAATTTCCCAGGGCTTGGACTTCGTGGTTACAATAATCAGCCCATTGGTAGCATCGAACTTGAGAGTATACCCGTTTTCGGCCTCGTCAGCTTTCCAGAAGCCAATAGTCTTGTTATTGCGAAAATCCTTGCTGGCAACCACAGTATATATTTCTTCGGCTGTAGGATCAGGCTTGTCGGCCAGTAGCTTCAGCAACCAGCCCTTGGGTTGCTGCGAGTGCCAGGCGAGGGTGTGGCCATAGACATTGATACCGGCATTGGTGGCTTTGTTCACATAGTTCTTTACCGTCGTGAAATTCATCTCACCATTGTTGTTCACAACGCTTCCCATCTTCATCTCGTTGCCTGCAACGGTCTCGTCGAAGTTCTTGTTGACCATCTTCTGAACGATGGAATTGTTCTGGAGATACCCATTGACGTCGGTACCCACGCCAAGTTTGAAATTGGGGTACTTATCATGGTTGATATACTCCTTAAGGGCTTTGTAATCATCCAAATAGCGATAATTGTCGTTGTTGGGCTTGCCTTTTTCGAATTTTTCCTGTGCTAAGGCCGGTGCTAGAAGACCGGTAGCAAGCAGACATAGTAGTAATTTCTTCATTGTGATAAAAACGGTGATAATCAATTCGACAGTTACTTGATTTATTGAGGCTACAAAGATACGCATTATTTCTGATATAAATAGCATAAATACATAAAAAAAGAGGTGAAACCACATCGGTTCCACCTCTTTTAATATAATAGGATAGGGGATTAGTCCTCCCAATTTTGACTTCGTCGAGATTGAATCTTCGCTCGGCAATGATTAAGCGAGCTTGTCATTGCTCTCACTCAGTCCAATCTTGACTTCGTCGAGATTGAATCTTCGCTCGGCAATGATTAAGCGAGCTTGTCATTGCTCTCACTCAGTCCAATCTTGACTTCGTCGAGATTGAATCTTCGCTCGGCAATGATTAAGCGAGCTTGTCATTGCTCTC
>JAFWPH010000045.1 GCA_017509605.1 Bacteroidaceae bacterium
AAAAATGAAAAGTGAAAATTATGAGTCCTTAAAAAATAGCATAGTTTTGGATGCGTGAAAGATTTTGAGAGGTTTCTTGCACTCAAGAATGCAGATTTATTTGTATTCTTTTCGCTTAATCGAAATTTTCCATTATCTTTGAGATAAATGTCTCGAAGATAGGCTGCATCTCGAAAATACAAAGAAAAAATGATATTTCTTTGGTATTTTACTCGATTTGCACTATCTTTGCACCTCGAAATATAGTAGATAGAGCGACAGCTTTCTGTACTACTCACGAAATCGCCAATAGAATGAGACACGGGAAGACTGCTGTTAGCTCACACTCAAGTATGGGTGTGGGCTTTAGCGGTATCCATCTGTGTCGAGGTGTTTGGCGATACCTGTGAGTAGATGTTCTTGCCGCTATTGTCCCGCATCCTTTTTATAGTCTACTATATTTATTCACCATTAAAGATATACAATATGAGTAACGAAGAAGAATCTTTGTTGGCTCTCCTTTGGGAGAGCCTAAGTAATGGACAACGTAGTAATGCGCCGATAGTTGTCAATATCAACAGTTTCAATGCCCCTGTCGGTCAGCACAACGACCATGTGGATACTGTAAATTTCTCGATGGATAAGGACGGAATTATCAGTTTCGAACCCGTTCGGGGGACTGGTAAAAGCATTATGCCGCCCGAAGTGATGGCCAAAGCATCGGAACAGACGATGGAAGAAGGTTATTGGTGGGCGAGTACTGCGTGGGCAGTGGTCTATCGCATCTACCAGATGAAAGGCTTCACGGGTAGCATACGCCAATTTGTGCGTGATGTGAGGGAATGGCCTTGGCAGAAAGCCCTGGCGTTTCCATGTACCTACGACAGCATCCAGAAACCCATTGTCAGCGGGAAACTCTCGGGCAGCATCGACAAATGGAAAGAGGACGGTGCATCTGAACAGATGCAAAGACTGGCTCACAGGCTCCTTGACCTTCTAAACTGACTTCTGAATGTTCTGAAAAACAATCTAATCATTCTAATAATGATTCTAAGGCTCCGACATTTTTTGCCGGAGTTTTTATTTATCCTTACCTTTGCAGCGGGTTTAAACAGACCCTCTCCTGTCCCCCTTGAAAGGGGATGATAACTTCTAAAAAACAAACAAAGGTATGAAAACAAGTGAGCGAGTATTGGAGGAAGTATTGACGATACGGGCACGTCTGAGAAGCCGTATCATAAACGACCTCATCGAAAGGAACGAAGAAGTGAGTGAACATGACATCGGGCTTATCAGGCAGATGACGACCGACCTTGCCGTCGTGTTTGTCACAGTCCTGGCTCATGTCTCCCGCGGATGGAATGCACGGGACTGGAACGATTTCTGGCTGAGGATGTCACGTAGGATCTTCCGGCCATGAACACCGAATCCATCTCTCTCATTCGGGAGGAACTGGCACTGGCCGGTTACTCCCACGAGGATGAACAGCGGCTGAAGAAGCTGGAGGCACGGCGCATCCGCTCGGATACGCAACTGCCGGAGGTGGAGTTCCTCTTCAGGCTTCAGAACCGGCCCTGTTTCGCCCGCGGCGAACTGGTTGGACTCTCGGGCAAGGCCAAGAGCGGCAAGACCTTTGTCTGCAGCATCCTGATGTCGCTCTGTTTCCGCAACGAAGTGCTCTCCGTCGAACGGATCGATGCCAAGCCGTTGCACGTACTGTGGTATGATACTGAACAAAGTGAGGAGTCGACGCAAGACATCCTGCGACACCGAATCATGCCCATGACAGGGATTCAGACGGCTGACGGAAATGTATTCGAAGAGTACTTGCAAGTGTTCAATGTCCGTGGCGAAGCCTGGGCAGACCGTCTGCCGATGCTTGAGACCGCCGTCCGCTATTACCGCCCCGACCTGGTGGTGCTCGACGGTATCCGCGACCTGGTGGCCGACATCAATGACGGTGTCGTGGCGCAGGACGTGGTGGAGCGGCTTATGCACTTGGCTTCCGAGTGCCACTGCTGCATGGTGTGTGTGCTCCATCAGAACAAATCGTACGAAGACCGTAACCTGCGCGGTTGGATCGGTACCGAACTCAAGAACAAGGCCTTTGAGGTGTACGAGTGTGTCAAGTCGTCGGAGCGTATCTTCACGTGGAGCCAGACCGATACGCGCAAGTATGACATCCCCGAGGGTATCAGCTTCGCCGTGGATGAGCAGGGCATCCCTTACCGCTGTACGGAACGGCAGCTGATCGAGGCGCAGTTCAAGGCACAGCGTAAGATGGCCGATAAGCTGGAGAAGACGGGACGCAGTAACAAGCCGTATAACGACCTCAATCCCAGATATGCGCATAAGGAGGGCCGTAGGCATGTATTCAACGTAAAGCAGCTCTTCAGCGACATCATGCCGCCTGGGCAGATCTATAAGGAAGACGACCTCAAGACAGAGATCTATGCCAAGACCTATGCCGTCAAGGACAAGATTCACGACGAGATACTGCGCAAGGCTGTCAGCGAAAAGGTCATCCTCCAGTCATACGATTCCTTCGGCCATCGCATCTATGTGTTGCCTGTACCGGCATCCCAAGAGCCGGAGCTGCCGCTCTGACCTGCCTTCGGTGAAGCCTCTCCGACCCCCACATACTACCTTCTCTCTCGTAGAGAGAAGTACGTATGGGGTCAGAGCTTCACCTACGGCAACCATAACGATAACGATAACCATAACGATAACCATAACGATATGACATACGATACAGTTACGATTCAACGGTTACGTGCCCTGCCGGTTTTCTCGGTTGCGTCACACCTGGGCATGACTCTCTACGGCACAGGCCATACCTGTCGCCGTTGCCTCTGTCCGTTGCATGACGACCACCACCCTTCGCTCCATCTGAATGCTCCGCGCAACATCTTCAAGTGTTTCAGCTGCGGCAAGGGCGGTGATGTCATCAGCCTTGTCATGCAGGTACGCAGCCTCTCGTTCCCCGATGCCTGCGAGTGGCTGGTGAGGGAATTCTGTGTGTCTGTCACTCCTTCGGAAGGCAGTGGTAAGAGGTATGTGGTTAGCGGATACCCCCAACAGTCCACTTGTGGTGAGCCGGTCGAATCCACTTGTGGTGAGCCAGCTTGCCCTGAGCCTGCCGAACGTGCCGGATGGGTCGAACCCACTTGTGGTGAGCCGGTCGAATCCACTTGTGGTGAGCCAGCTTGCCCTGAGCCTGCCGAAAGTATAGAATCCACTCTCAACGTCCAACTTGTCACGAAGTCCATGTCGGTGAAATCTGAGTTCTGCAAGTCTGTGGTCTCCTGCGGCTATCTTACGGAGCAGCAGCTTCAGCATGCGGTACAGCGTTACCGTCTCGGAAAGAGCCGTGACGGCGGAGTGGTGTTCTGGCAGATCGACGAGCGTCAGCAGGTACGTACGGGTAAGGTGATGTACTACCTGCCTGATTGCCATCGCATCAAGACACGGAACCCTACATGGGTGCATACCCTCCTTAAGAACTCTCTCCCTAAAGGCTTCACGCTTCATCGCTGCCTCTTCGGTCAGCATCTGTTAATGTCTGATGGAAGAGGAGAGAGGTCTGATGGAAGAAGCATGAACCGTGAACCGGTAATCTGTATCGTGGAATCCGAGAAGACCGCCGTCATCTGCAGTGAGCATTTCCCCGACTGTATATGGATGGCGTGCGGAGGTCTCCAGATGCTTTCCGCACCGATGCTTCAGCCGCTCACCCCCTACAAGGTCGTCATCTTCCCCGACACCGACCCTCAGGGCGATACCTTCCGCCGGTGGACGGCCGTTTGTCAGGATGCCCGAAAACAGTATCATTTCCGCTATCCGCTCCGCATCTCTTCCATCCTCGAACTCCATACCACAGCGGAGCAGAAGCAGCGTAAGATAGACCTCATCGATTTCCTGTTCGAGGGGCATACAGACTCTTCATAATTTATGTCACACAGAACGCACGGATGACACAGAAATAAAAAAACTCTCTCGTGGTTCAGATGCTGTTCGCATCTTCTTGGATAGCATCATTGTCTGTGATTACAAGCGAGCTTGACTCACTCCTATGATGCTTATCCAAAGCTTTCAGCTACGAACCGCTCGCAGAGAAAAAACAAACAGGAATCGGTTTACGGTTTGCCGTTTAGGATGAAGCCTGCAAACCCATCGAATTCAGCCTGAATTCAAGGCGTTTGGAGCCTCCAAACTCTGCGAAGGAAGGCTATTCTTGATGATGAAGATAAAAAAGCCTTCCTGATGACAAGCATCCTTTGGTTGCTTTGCAGTGTTCGCATGATTTGTTCATCTGTAAGCACGCTTCCCATGACCATTTTATGCAAACCCTACCCCCTTGCAGGGAATGTCATCAGGAAGGAGAAAAATATAAAAAGTCACTAAAGTCTTAGGTCTCAAGCCCTTTTTCTCTTTTGACAGTTTGTAATCGTTTTTCTCCTTGGGAAGGTTGAGCCATCAGTATGATGGTAGGGATGTGGGGAGGTGAGGACATTGAAAGCTTGTTTTCTAAAGTACTCACAACACACAGACCGAAAGCCGACATAGGAGGAGTCAACCTGAGCAAGGCTTT
>JAFWPH010000013.1 GCA_017509605.1 Bacteroidaceae bacterium
CGTCCTTGTGGTAATGAGGCTATATGTCTGTTTTTTCTGCTTGCCAATGCTCATCTTGCACTTGCCTCCTTCTTGTTTTCCAATGGTCACGCCGAGCGTCTTGTTGCCATTATTCAACGCAAGAACAACTTTTCCATTCTTCTCGTTTATATTGCCGTACTGCCATATTTTGCAGTCATAGATGGCACAACTTTCTGTGAATCCAATTTCCCAATCGCCCGTTACCTCATTGCGCCAATAAGTATCTACGATGGATTCGGGAATAGGACTTTGCGCCTGTCCCGCCATTGCAACGAGGGCAAACAGGATGGTGATAATGGTTTTCTTGTTCATTGTTCGTTATTTTATCATTTTACTGAAACATTGCGAATGACGAAAGCACCCTCACCGTCGCCCTCCTTGAAGTCGAAGTTAGTGGGGAAGGTGTCGAATGGCTCGAAGGTGAGCGTGAAGTCGGTGAAGAACAGTTTGCTCATAATGCCGTCTGTGATTGCAGACGCTTTCAGTTTGGGATAGTTATTCTCGTCGAACGTGATGCCGTTTGCGGCGGTCGCTTTGTATCGCTTTCCGTTGGCCTCAAGGTAGGAATCCTTGGCGATACGGAACCAATAGCCTTCCTGACCGTAATAGCGGAAACTGACTGTAGTGCCACTGGCATCGGCATACACTTGTCGGACGGCAAGTGAAAGATTGGCGGTATTGTCCTGTTTGGGACCGTTGATGGCCTCAGCTATACCCAAGAACCACCCGACACCATATCCGGCTTCCTTCCAGAGAATACGCTTGTCGGGCGAAATCAAGACATAATATGGTATGGCTTTCATATCGCAATAGTGGTTTTCTACATCGGCCTTGCCCATCTTCCCGTCGTTCCAGTTCTTCCAGGCGATGCTTTTGCTGAAATCATTCTCTTGCCACGCCGAGAGTTTGTCTTGATTGATGCCGATGATCTCCAGTTTGCCTTGCATCTTGTCATATACCTCTCTCATCTCTGGCTCAGCCATACGGCAGGGACCGCATCCCAGACTCCAGAAATCGAGCAGCACATAATGGTCGGGCTGTCCAAACACTTCGGCGAGATGGTGCTTCTGACCCTGCATGTCAATGAGTTCTGCATCGATGGCCTCTTCACCTACTTGCAAGACATGAGGCGGATAAACCTGACTGTGTATCAGTGCCAGTTGCTCTTCAAACCCTTTCGGCGCACGGGCTGCGGTGGATGCCTCTAATTCCTTCAACTGCTCCATATACGGGAAGTCCTTCGGATAGTTTCTTGCCATCATAGCCACTCCTTCCAACTCATCGAGCGATGCAGCATCTACTGGCAATGAGGGTAGAACGTCCATTGTCTGTTTCAAATACTTCATATAGACAGGCATCTCTTCGTCCCACGATGCATTGGCAAGACCGAGTCGCAACAATTCTGCCAGTGTATCATAACCATATTCCGTAATACGGCTAAGTGTCTGCTGTTCGGGTAGTGGACTATCCACCTTCCACAATGGGAAGAGACAGTCTGTACCTGTTACTTTCACCTCAACACCGGGTCTTAGCCAAATGGTCACCAGATGATTGGGGCATCCTTCTCCCTCAAGGAATAAAT
Source organism: Bacteroidaceae bacterium (assembly GCA_017509605.1). Taxonomy (GTDB): domain Bacteria; phylum Bacteroidota; class Bacteroidia; order Bacteroidales; family Bacteroidaceae; genus RUG11857. The sequence goes on from JAFWPH010000013.1 coordinate 1,604, forward strand.
AACTCTTCGTTAGAACTTCCACGGGAAAGGTCAGAGTGAAGTGTCCTTCTTGCACGGTGTCTGATGCCACACGGACATTGTCGATGGTAGATTCTGCGACAGTGCCGTCCTTCAATGCTGGTGAATAACCAGTAATGGTTGCTGTCTTTGTCTGCGCCTGCCCCGCCATTGCGACGAGGGCAAACAGGAAGGTGATGATGGTTTTCTTCATATTCATTTTACTTTTCGTTTAAATTATATGTTCGTTCTCAAGAAAATCTTTTAATCTGTCGTAGCGTTTAAGTAATATAGAAATAATAACTTGCCTCACTTTGGGTCACTCTAAGCGGCTACAGAATAATTTATTTATCACGAATTTGAGAATTTGAGAATTATATCCAATGAGAATTGTGTCTGAAGACACTTGGAATTTGAAGAATTTCCCTCGCTGGATTCATTCTCTCAATTCTTCTGCTCAAAGTGGAACTACCTCATAAAACCAAGTTGTTGAGGCAACTTATTTTTTTAGCATTACTAAGTTTTAAATCCCATTCTTTGGTGTCATCAGATGATTGGTGAGCAATAAACTCTTGTCCAATCGATTATTGTTGAATTTCTGTTCCATATTTTTGCATTGCTTTATGATTCGTCAAACACCTCCTCGTGCTCCATGCAGTACTTCCGCAGGAACTCCAGAAGTAAAGCACGGAACGCATCCCTGCGTCCCATGCCTTTCCCGGGATTGTTTAACTGTTTCAACTTATTAATAGAAGAGCTCATAGCTCGTATTGTTTTTTATTTGTCTTATTGCTTCATTGTACTATGCTCTTAAAAACTTTATTTCAGAAGTTCGTTAATTATTCCAGCGGTAGGTGGAACATTCTTCTCCACAATATTACCGCTCTTGTCGATAAGGAGCGTGAATGGAATGGCATTGAACTGAAACTTGTTGGTGAGGAGATTCCATTCATCGGACGAAAGGAAGATGTGTTCACCTTGAATGAGATTGTCGGATAGGAACTTCTCGCTTGGTTCTCGGGGCGAGTCCTTTTCGTTGCAGATGTAGAGGAAACGGACGGGTGAGTCTTTGTATTTCTCGACGAGTGTACGCTGTTCGAGCATTCCACTGCGGCAAGGTCCGCATCCGATACCCCAGAAGTCCATGTAGATGACGTTGCCAGCATATTTCTCCTTCAATGATTGGAAGAGAGCATCACCCGGCGTGGAATTTGACGCATACATGCGGGCATTTCCTTCGCGCTCGATAACAAAGCGGCGGTAAACGTCCACGGCATGGTGGCTGATGGAAGGGTAGGTAAACTGCGGAATGGCTCCTGCCAGTTCTTCTGCCTTGCGAGTGAGGAACCAGTCTTCGGAGGCCTCGTTGTCGAAGTCAAGGACGCGATGAAGCAAACAAAGCTGCATCATGAATCCCGTATTATCAAGTTTGAAACGCGAGCGGACGCTGTCGCTGCACATCGCATAATAGTCTGCTACGGAAAGCAAGTGACCCTTGTCAAACTCAAGCATCTCGCGGTGAAGCTCAGGGTCGTAATGGTGCGGCAGGATGAAGTTCTCTTTGTAATTGCCCAGTTCATCAGAGTCGGTTGACTTGCTCCATCTTTCCATATTGTTTGCCAGGAACAAGTATGCGTTGAGCACATAAAACTCCATGTTATTGATGACCCCGCCGCCATCAGCAGCGAAGACCATCAATGGGTTGTCCATCAGATAGGATTGTCTTGCCGAAAGGAAATCGAAGAAGGAAGCAGCGGAAATCGTCAGGGCGGGATTGGCCTTGCCGTCCTCGCTCCTTGTTCTCCACCTCCATTGATGTATTGCCATAAGTATTTGCTCGAGCGGCATGGCCAGCAGACTGGTCTTCAGCACGTCCTTTGCGTAATTTGAACAACCATTCAGCGCAGCGATGGTATCAGCATCTATGGCGCTCGCTATCTGGTCGAGTTCCTTGACCTTCCGGTTCTTCCACTCCAGCATGAATTTGGGGTCTAACCCCTCCCATGGCGTCCGTGTTTCTTTCGAGGCGAACTGATTCTCCAGTCGTGGCCAAATGCTGTTCACTTCGCCTGTTGCCCCACTGCCCGAAAAAATCGCTTCGTCCGTTGCGGCATCAATCAAAATCTCCAAGGTGTCGCCCACGGCGATAAAAGCAGGCGGAATATCGACACCATCGAAATACACCCATCCAGAATGAGGCAGACTAATCAGTTCAAGAAAAGAGCCATCCGATTCAATATGAACCGTCCTGACAAATTCCCGGTTGGAGAACAAGTCAGTTCCAGTCACGTTAAAAGTGGAGAAGTTGCGTTCCGTCTTATTTGTGAAACGCCCCTTGACTACCGCCTTTCCTGCATGGAAGTGGTATTCATCGATAGTTCCCGAAGGGTAACCCCTGAGCGTAGTATTTATCGCAGGCTTCTTTTTTGCCATGCTGCATGTTAGCGACAGCACAGCGAGCAGAATTGTGATGATGGTTTTTCTTTTCATTATATTTCCACTTGAATTGTTATTTCAGGTTTTCCAACAGCCGTGCCAGTCCTTCGAGGTCGCGCGGGTCGGCATTCACATCGAGCACATTGCCATTGCGGTCGATGAGTTTGTAGGTCGGGAAGGATTGGACTTGGAGGAAATGCTCTATGGCACTCTGCTGGGCCTCCGGCAAATTGTAGTGCACGATATGGTCGCCCAGAAGGTCGTATTCCTTGATGACATTCTTCCATGCTTCGTCTCCACTTCGGTTGGCGAGATAGAGATAGACGAGGTCGAACGCTTTCAGTCGCTCGTACTCTTCCTTGCTCTTCGCCAAAGCTGCCTTGCAGGGCGCACACCATGTGCCCCAGATATCGAGAAGAATCAACTTGCCCCGATAGGGCTCAGTGATTTTGCGCAGCATCTTCTCGCCATCACTCATATTCGCCACATCTTCAGCCGACTTCAGGCTCAGCGACTTCGACAAGTCTTTTCGCTGGATGTCGAGATATTTCTGCTGTTCGGCATGTAAGAAAGACTTGGCAGACGGAAGCGAGACATGGTCATCTATATACTGCATCACGAAATCGCTGAGTGGCTGGCGGTCGTGATCAAGACGGTTGTAGAAATGATTCGTGATGATGATGTCGCGCAAGTCGCTGTCGCATCCGATGGAATCCAGGATGTTGAGCGTGTGGTAGAGAGAAAACAACGGATACTCCTTTTTTATGATCTGCTGTACGTCCTCACGCGCTGTGATGGCTCTGTAGCGCTTCACATAGTCTCGGCTTTCAAATTCTTTTTCCCACTTCTCCGCGGCATCCTCACTATCGAAGAGGTGAACCAGATCGTTGTTCTTAGCGAATCGTTCCACGGCATCCAAATCTTCATCCGAGATAGTGAGTTTTCCTTCGTCTTTATAGCGGCGCAAAGTGGGGGCTTCCATGTCTGTATAAGCGATGAAAAAGCCTTGTGGCAGTTTTGTGGCATACTTATCCTCCACGAGTTGGTCAACAAAGTCGCGTACGAATGTGCTGAAATCACGATAGAGTGTATAAGGCTGATAGCGCTGTTGCCAATGCCGAAACCCTACATAACTCAGAAACTCTGCAGGAACCTTCCGGTCTTTCATGTTGAAACGTCCTTGCATCAGGTCGCGTCCCTCGCTTGCGTAATTATGGCCTCTCAGGTAGTTGAGCGTCCGAGTGGAAGTGTGAGGATGATGGGTAGCCCAGTTCTCCACTTCTTTCATGTTGTCTGCGGTTTCAGCCTTCATGTCATCGAGGAAACGCATCGTGGTAGCCTCGTCCATGTTTTCTTCAGGACGCACGTCGTTCCATGGAATGAGAAAAGCCAACGTTTCGTTTTGGAGTCGGCTGTTCTTGCCCATGAACAGTTTGTGTCCTCCTTTATAGTCATAAAGCAGGAAGTAGGTCTCGCCAGGTTCAAAAAGAGTCCGGATATACGTATGTTTCCAATCGAAAGTCACTTCCGAGGAATTGAGCAGGGGTATCTTCACGACGAAACGGCCTAAGGAATCAATCTTGCCATAACTTGAAACGTACTTGTCGGACAAGATATCCGTATAGGAGACGTTGTACTCATCGCCCATTTCTTTCATATAGTCGGGCATGTCCTTCAGCCATCCCACAAATGTCACGGTATCGGTTACATAGCGTGAGTCTTTGAAGTCCGGATTGTCGTCTTTCTGTGGATAGTCGGGTAGGGTGATGGAGGTGATGACAGAATACAAGCCTTTTGTTCCGTCGATGGTCATGGTGCGTTGTCCGTTCTTGTTCTTATCCACATTGACAGTGATTTCCTTGCTTCCATTCTCCAACACCAGCATATACTTGTCGCCTTTCTGACGCTTCTCCTTGTAGTTCCAGAACTGGCAGTCGTAGATGGCGAAATCGTCATAGAAACCGATGGTCCAGTCGCCCGTCTGGTCGTTGCGCCAGTTGGATGGGAACAAACGGCTTGCCCTTGTATTGATATTCTCAACACCCAGCAACTTGAAAGCATCCTGACCATCTCCCTCAATGAAATCGAAGCACTTGGTTTGGGCAGGCAAGGGTTCGAAGTGGAAGACCACATCAGCACATCCGTGGTCGGTCAGGAACACATTCTTGTCCAGTTCGATTCCATCGCAACTTTTCAAGGCATAGCGTTTGCCGTCGGCCTTCAAGTAGGTTTCAGAAACGAATCTTACCCATTTCAGGGGACGCAAAGCCACGTGCATCATGACTCGGGTTTCGTCTTTGTCGAACTCCACTCGGTTAATCTCCAGCAAGGTGCTGAAGAATCCTTCTATCTCTGTGTTTTCTTCAGTGGCGGGGTGTTCCCACACAACTGTTTTCGGTTGTGCATGCCCCGTCATCCAGATGATGGTGAGCAGTGTGGTGATGATGGTTTTCTTCATTGATGTTTATTTTGATAATACTCGTCATTTTAATGGCAAAAAGCATGCCAAAAACGTAACTGGTTGATAATGAGTAATAGTAACTATAGCAGACTGTCCATTATTGGACACTTGAGTGTTCATTTCCGAACACTCACTGTTCAGAATCGCACTCTTTTCCCTTGCCAATGATGGTTTTACAGTCGCTTCCTATAATTATAAACGCTGGTTGGGTGAAAATATCACGGCCGTTGGCGTTAAATCTTCTTAATTGGGTGAGAAAAGGTGAGAAACGGATTCGGCATGTAGATTGTGGCTTAAGAAGTCTGCTAAATTTCCAGAAAGATAATTTAGATAAGACCCCTTAAAAATCTGGAAAAACTTCATGGTTTCGCGGAAAAATGCTTAATTTGCAAACTAAAACAATTTGACAATGGAAATGAAACGTAAATACCCCATAGGAATCCAGACTTTCTCAGAGATTATCAAGGTAGGATATGTGTATGTTGACAAGACCGATCTGGTGTGGCAACTGGCGCATTATGCTAAGTTTATCTTTCTGAGCCGCCCCCGTCGCTTCGGCAAGTCGTTGCTCTCTTCTACACTTAATTCTTATTTCAGTGGTCAGCGAGAATTGTTCGAGGGACTGAAAATCATGGATTTGGAGACGGAATGGGAACAGTATCCCGTCATCCATGTGGATTTGAGCACTGCTAAAAGCCAGTCCTCGGCCAAAGATTTACAAGATGCCATTCTTTTCTTGTTAAAACCGTTGACCGCAGAATTTGACAAGGAAACCGACGAGACCACCCCAGGACGTCTGTTGAGTGGCTTAATCCATCGTGCATATAAGAAGACGGGCAAGCAGGTGGTGGTCCTCATCGATGAGTATGATGCACCATTGCTCGATGTCTTGCATGAGGAAGAGATGCTTCCCGAGTTCCGCCGTGTGCTGCAGGAGTTCTACCAGCCGTTGAAAGCCAATGAGGCGATGATCCGCTTCTGCTTCATCACCGGCATTACGAAGTTCTCACAATTGAGCATCTTCTCCACCATCAACAACCTGATGAACGTGACGATGGATCCGAAGTTCTCGTCCATCTGTGGCATTACGGAACATGAACTGGTCACCACCCTCAAAGAGGATATCGGTCTGTTGGCGGAAGCCTACAAGATGACATGGGAAGAGATGCACAGCAAACTCAAACTGCAGTACGATGGCTATCATTTCTCTGAGGATTCCGAAGAAATATACAATCCCTATAGTCTGATGAAGTCTTTCCTGTCGCACAAGGTAGGCAACTACTGGTTCGAGAGCGGCACTCCAACATTCCTCATCCGTCAGATGCTGCATTTCCACACCGACATCATGTCGCTCGAACAGTTGGAGGTTCCTTCTTCTGCTTTCGACCAGCCGACAGAGAACATGGAGGACGCTCTGCCTATGCTTTATCAAAGCGGTTATCTCACGATCAAGGATTATGACCATGAAAGCGAGATGTACACGCTCTCCATTCCTAACCAGGAAGTGCGAGTGGGATATACCCAGGGACTGTTGCCCGCCTATATAGGACTGAGGAGCGCGGATGTCCAGGCGAGTTTCGCCATGAAGTTCTGGCGAGCGCTGAAGAAGGACGACATAGACCAGGCCATGCATGAGATGCAGGCTTATCTGGCCAGCATCCCATACGTGGAAGGATTTAAGAAGAAGTTGAAAGATGTGGCAAATGCCGAAGGATTTTATGAATACACCATGTACTTGATCTTCTCGATGCTCAACGTTTATGTCCGCACTCAAGTGAAATGCGCTGGCGGTCGGGTTGACATGGTGGTGTGGATGCCTGAAACTGTCTATGTTTTTGAACTGAAAGTGGGCGACACCGCAAAAGCGGCCTTGAAGCAGATCAACGACAAGAATTACGCTATACCTTATCAGGCTGATGGCCGGCGTGTGGTGAAAGTCGGTGTGAGCATGAATGCCGAAACGCGCACGGTTGAGGAATGGGATGTGGAAAGTTAACGTTTGTTGATTATATAGTAGCTTAAAGCGCTTCTCTTGTCATTATCTGGTATCGTTTGAACAATTCGGCTACACACTGGCTCTCGGTCATCGTCTTAACATTGAAACCGTAGGCTTCCATCAACGCACGGTCGTTTGCCTGATGCGCCTTGCGTAGTTTGGGAGGCATGGTCAGTTCGTCGTAGAGGTCGGCAAGGCTGGAGTCAGGATAAAGTGCGCGGGCATCGAGAATGGCCCGGGCTGTCTGCTCTATTTTCTGGCGTTGTGACTCAGTAGGTTTAGGCCAAGGGAAGTTGTTGTAGACGATGTCCTTGCTGTAGCGGTAGTCGCTCTTCAATCTTCCACACACCGCACGCATCCAAGCCATGTGGACATTGCTCTCAAGCACGCCGAAATGGTAGAGGGTGGCATCGGGGATGATAAATAGAAGATCAGTGGGAATTATCTCATTTGAAAGATAATCCATGGGTATATATCTTCGTCTTTCAGAAGATACTTTTGGCACAGCTATAAAAGAATCTGGATTTTGCAACTCTCTAAATAAATGTGGAGTTGCCGCCAGTTTCCTCCTTCCCTCGTCAGGTGCATTCTCTCGGTCCTGTTTGCAAGCATCAATTCGTTTCATCACCAATGGCATCTTACGTAGTTCTGCAGGAGAAACACCAACTAGCCAAAGGCACCATCTTTCCTTGTGGTTGATGAACTCAGCGGCACCCAATAACCGCTTGATGTATGGTTTGGCCTTTGGCTCCCGACTTATGAAGTCTGAATAATCTTCAGTTTCAATGATAAGATGGCCGCCATCAGCCGGGCGGTTTCCCGTCATCATCTCTGGCACATCGCAGAGTGGCTTCTTCCTGCTTTCGACAAAGATGTCTGGCGCAGCAATGAGATAAGGATTAATATCCTTGACACCACGCTGCTTGTCATTATCGAATAGTGTTTTAGGCTTATGGGGGTCAGAACATGAGAATCCGATGATGACACAATGAACATGCGCTTTTTGAGAGGCCTCGCTATCCCATTGGAATGTGCGGTAGGCGAAGTCAATGTGAATGCCAAACAGATCCTTTAGGGGTTTCCATATTGCAGCCACTTGTTCGCCTTGGGTAATGCTGTTCGTCGATACAAGGGCTGTTCGTGTTTCTGTGTTCTGCATAAGTTGTGAAGCCTTATAGTACCAACCTGCCACATAATCAATTTTTCCGGCTGTTTTGAAAGGTTTGCCTTTTTCATCAACAAAAATGGAGATAATATCGTTTTTTTGTTCTTTTGTTTGCATGGAATACCCTACAAATGGAGGATTGCCCATGATGTAGTTGTAGTGTACCCGCATCTTATTTGATGGTTTTGGACCTTTCGTGAAATCAGAAGATATCAGATTCACCTCGTCAAAACTCATATCAGCTTCACTCACTTTCATTGGCTCTTCTTCCATGATGACGTAAGTCTTTTGGGCTTTTATCGTTGGTATGTCAGAAGGTTTCTCTATGATGTCCCAGTCCATTCGTAGTGCGTTTCCCTCGCGAATATTATGGTAGGTCTTGAGAGGTAGGAAGTCGATGTCTTGATGGATAATGCGCTCGGTCTCAGCCAGCATCTGGGCCTCGGAAATCCACAGGGCGGTGGTGGCTACGGTCACGGCGAAGTCGTTGATCTCGATGCCGTAGAACTGGTTGATGTTGACCTTGACGGGATTGAGGAAAGCACCCATCATGGTCTGGCCATGGTAGCGTTCACGGATAAGCTCATTCTCCAACCTGCGCAGTGACAGGAAGGTCTCGGTGAGGAAGTTGCCTGAGCCACAGGCTGGGTCGAGGAAAGTCAGCGATGCCAGTTTGTCCTGGAAGGCATCCAACTTTCGGTTGCGGGTCTTCTCCACCTTCTCTTCCACGATGGTGTCGAGCTCACGACGCAGGTCGTTGAGGAAAAGTGGGTCAATAACCTTGTGGATGTTCTCTATTGAGGTGTAGTGCATGCCTCCCGAGCGGCGTGTCTCGGGGTTGAGTGTGCTCTCGAACACCGCTCCGAATATGGTGGGCGATATCTCGCTCCAGTCGAAGTCGAGACTGGCGTTCTGCAAGAGCAACTGACGGATATGGTCGTTGAAAAAGGGGATCTCAATATGTTCGTCAGAGAACAAACCACCGTTGGCGTATGGGAAGGTCGCCAAGTCGGGGTCAAGATAAGGGTCGCGTTCTTTGATGGGGGTATCAAGAACCTTGAAAAGATTCATCAATGCTATTCGCATGTTTTTCACATCGAACTGTGCCAGATAGTCGTGGAACTGGTCACGTTTGCCGAAGATGCCAGCATCCTCCGCATACAGGCAGAAGACCAGACGTACGCACAGCACATTCAACGACTTTAAGGACTCGGGGTTGGTAGGGTCGATGTACTGCTTCAGAAGCTCCTCGTAAAGTTGGCCCACAATCTCGCCTGCTTTCATCGATACCTCCAACTCTTTCTTTAAATGATCGCTCTTTGTATCGACGAGGAACAGCAAACGGTAGTACTCCTTGCCAAGATTCTCCAGCAGGATATGCTCGGGCTCACCGTTTGGCTGTTCCATATCATAGACGAGGAACTCGGTGAAGTTGCAGGTAATTATCCATCGCGGATGCTGCGAAAGGGGCATATTGGCTACATATTTCTTCGCCTGTTGGAATGGATTGAGAACCGAGCCATCGCTCTGGCGGATGCCACTTCGTAAATCCTTTCCCAAAGACTTTTGCTCAATGAGTACACGTGTTGAGGGTATATGTCCGTCGATGAAGTTGGTGGCATCCACCATGTTCTTGACTTGTTCCTCATAGCGGATGAACTCTGGCAAGTTCTCCACTCCATAAACATTCGTCAAGAGGTCTGCCCAGAACAATTGGCTCTCTCCGCGTTCATAGCCACGTCCTTTCCATCTTTCTGCAAACGCTGCGGCGTTCGCTGCCATTTGTTTCTCTGTCTTCATGTCTTCATGCGATGATAGATATTTATACAAAGTTACAACAAAACGGCGACAATAATGTCATAATCGATTTCTTTTTTCTTTTTCCATTCTTTAATTCGTGATGAAATATCAGATCAATCAGAATCATCCGCAGTCTTATTGTGGATTTCATGGTGGGCAACAGTTAAAGGACAATGAAAAAAAGAAAGCGTGCGGAAACAGATTTCCGCACGCTTTCTTTTGTTGGGTGTTGAAAGGATGTTACTTCACAAGCACCTTGCGGCCCTTCACGATGTAGATGCCAGGCTGGAGACCATTGACGTTGTCGGCCACCTTGATACCTGAAACATTATACACATCCACTTTCTCATTAGCCTTAGCCACAGCATGAATGCTGGTCACCTCGCCGGCAGCGAGATGGTTGGTCTTGAGGATGGCGGTGTTGCCGTTGGAGATGCTGATGCAGCAGCGAGTGGCATGGAAACCGTTGGCAACGTTTCCCACAGATACGAACTGTGCTTCAGCGTTGTCCTTGGCCAGAATACCATAGAGGCCGTCGGAAGCCATCTGCTTGTCGAGGCCCTTCATGGTCACTGTCACGCCGTCAACATCGAATGAGAGGGCAGATGTTCCGGCCTCAACCAAGGTCTGCTTCACAATCCTCTTCGATGTGTTGACACCTGTGTAGTGAAGGATGTATGGCACGTTGGCTTGCAGTCCCTGTGCCTTGCAGTCCTGGAAGTTGAGTACCAGTGCTCCGCCTGCGCTCTCCACGCCGACGAGTTTCTCAAGCCGGCAGTCCTCGCCGAAGATGTTGTTGAGTTCGGATTCAGAGAGAGAGAAAGGCAATGAGATGGTGTTCCATCCGGTGAAGACCACGCGGTTGGATGTTACGTCGCACACCTTACCAGTGTAATTCTGGAGGTCTGTGCCTGCTGCAGTGCTGAGTGTGAGTTTCTGTTGTGCATTGGCAAAGAGGCAGACAAAAGCCATGATTGCCACGAGGTAAAGTTTCTTCATAAGCGTTGTATTTTTAGGTTTGATATTTGTCCGTTTGTGTTTTCTGAGCTTTTTCCCACGTTAGGAAGGGATATATACAATAGATATGGCAAAGATAGTGCTTTGTTTGATAAAAACGAAATAAAAACGACTTTTTTTGAAATTTTTTAGATATTAGTGGATATAGGCTTCAGGCTATGAAGGGTTATTGGTTATTGGTTATTGAAAAGGGTGAACTTTAGACTCTTTCTTAATTCTTAACTCTTAATTCCTAACTATAGGCTTTGGGCATTAGGCTTTAGGCATCAGGGATAAAAAAACATCCGTGGCGGTTGCCACGGATGAAAGAATGCTGCCGATGATAAAAGCTAACGCCTAAGGCCTATGGCCTGACGCCTGATTATTTATCGGGGACAGGTATTTCAGAGACGCTCCAGTTGTTGGCGACAGCCAGTTTCGCGCAGTCCTGCAGCAGGCGGCGGTTGGAGTTGTTCACTTGGTTGGGTGCGCCCGACTTGCCGAGGATGCTGATGTCGTTGTGGATGTTGCGCCCGATGCATGGAGCGATGACGGCCTCGTAGAAGGTGCATCCCAAAAGGTATCGTCCCATGTAGAGGTCGATGTGCAGGTCGTCGCGTGTCAGTTCACTTTCGGTCTTCAGTGCATCCACGTTGCGAGCGTTCTGCACGGCAGTTCCGCATGGGATGATCACGTCGATGCCCGAGCGTGCCTTCATCTTCTTGCAGGCGGCGACGATGCTGTTGTACATCCCCTCCTGGTTCTTGTATCGGCTGATGTTCTTGTGCTTCGACGAGTAGGCCCATGTCTGGTTGAAAGCGAAGGTGGTGCGCGGACTCAAGGTCGTCACCTTGTAGGCCTGTATCAGTTTCGACAGGTATGGCTCGTAGGTGTCGTAGTTGCCCGACTCCAGCGAGAACTGCTGGAACACCACGATGTCGAAGGTGTAGGTGCTGATGACCTCGTTGAGGCTGATGCTGTTCGAGATCTTGCGTTCACCCAGGTAGTTGTAGTTGTAGAGTTCATACACTGGTTTGTTGCCCATGAAATACTCGTAGTGTTGCTTCATGGAGCATCCGCCCTTGTAGAGCACATACACGTTGACTGTGGAGACGCCCAATGACTCCAATATCGAGGGTAGTGCGCTGCTGGTGTCGATGGAGAAGGAGTTGCCAATGAAGAGAATGTCGAGTTTCACTGGCATGTAGGGCAGCGGTGGGTTGCAAAGGTAGCCCACGTCCTGTGCCATGGCGTTGTTGTAGGATGCCATTGCCAGCATCAAGGGTGCGAACACTCGACGGAACATCGGTGCGAACACTCGACGGACCAAAGGTGCGGACCATCGACGGATTCTGTATTTGATATTCATATAGTCAAACTCTTAAAATAGGCTTTAACTTTTTGAAGTCAAGAGTCAAGGGTCAAGAGTCAAGGGTCAAGGGTCAAGAGTCAAGAATCAAGGGTCAAGAGTCAAGGGTCAAGAGGCTTTAGGCTCAATGGTCAATGGCCAAACCTATCGTCCACTTTAACTCCCATTTTAACTCCCACTTTAAGTTCCTATTTCACTCCCATTTATAACTTGTGTTATCTGATGATGAACTTCACACCGCAGGTGTTGTCCTCCTCGTCGGTGGCCTTGGCGATATAGACGCCGGGCTGCAGTCCCGACACCTCCACTTGTGCGCGTCGGTCGTTGAATTCCACCTTGTCGGTCATCACCGTCTGTCCGGCAGCATTGAAGATCCTCACGTCGGCTTGGCGAGTGTCGTCGCTCTTGATGAGCAGAGTGCCAGGCGAGTTGAAGTAGATGCGCAGTCCGTTGTTGGTGGCCAGTATCACGTCTTTCACGCCCACTGTCTCTTTTCCGTTATCCACTTCCTTCGTATAGCTCGACAGCACGTTCGACTTGTTGAAGGTTGGCACAGTCATCAGGTAGAGGTCGTTGCTGCCGTCGGGATAGCGTCCCACAGTACTGTTGCCATCGTGAGCGGGATAGGTCAGTTGGTCGGTCCAACTGCCGTCGCTGGCCTGGATGGATACTGTGCCTCCCTCGGCGGCGAGTTTGAAGTCAGCGTGCAGTTCGTCCTGTGTTTCCAGTTTGTCGCACCAGATCATCAGGTAGCCATGTGCGGGTATCACGGTGTTGACCTTGGTCTCACCCTTGGTGATCATGAACTTCTGTGGTTTCTTGGGGTTGTCGCTCAGGAACATGCCCTCGAGGTCGATGGCCTCGTCGGTGGTGTTGTAGAGTTCCACCCAGTCGTTCTTCTTGAAGTACTCGTTCACGTAGATGCTGTTGGCGGCGCTTACCTCGTTGATGCGTACCGGCATGATGGAGTCGGTCTCGCGCTCATCTTCGCTGATGGTCTGGAAGCATGCCATCAGGCTGAGGTTGTTGGAGGTGAGTTCTATCTCCTCGTCTTTGGAGTAGTAGTCGTCGTCAGGAGTGGCCACCTTGTTCATTGTCAGTTCTGCGTCGAACCAGGAGTCGGTGGAGTTGGCAGCGTTGTTGTGCACCTCCACGGCCACGATATTGGTGCCTTTTTGGAAGAGTTTCGGGTCGAGTTCGAGTGTGCCGTCAGGGTTTTCGTCGTTGTATTGTGTGGCGAAGGTGCTGAAGCTTACCTTGCCTGAAGGCATGTTGTATCGTCCTGCTTCCTTGCCGTTGACGTAGATGATGAATCCGTCATCCACAGTGTAGTTCAGCTCCATGATGTCGTTGGCGTCAGGTGCTGATGACAGGTAGAAGCTGCGTCGGAAGTAGAGGGTGGGGTTCTTGTTGCTGGAGTTGCCACCGTAGTCCAGCCGAGTGGCGAACTTCGAGTCGTCATTGCCATAGCCCAGGGGTGCCTTGCCAGCTTTCCAGGAGGTGTCGGTGAAGTCAGTGCTGCTCCAGTCCTGACCGTCCAGCGAGCCTGTGTCGTAGTATTTCCAGTTGGTCTCCTTCGAGAAGACGGTGGAGGTCACACGGTTGTCGGCTCCCGACTTCCATCCGAGGAACCTCAGTCCGCCGGGTGCCACAGCCTTGATGCGCATCGGTGCGAACAGCTTGCCCCTGAAGTAGTTGTTGGGTACCTGTATGCCGTTGATGAGGATGCGTCCGTTCTGGTTGTTCACGGTCAGTGTCGCATTCATCGGGCCCACACTCGACAGCTTCATCTTGGTGTAGCTTCTCATGTTGTTGATGGCTGTGTTCAGTCGGCTGTTGATGCTTGACTTCATCGAGTTGGCCGAACTGGTGGGTGAGGCGCCCTCAATGCGCATCATGTCGGAGACGTTGTCCACCATCTCGTTGATGACCTTGGTGCAGCGGGTAGGCTCGAACACGCTGCCGCAGACGATGCAGTAGGTGTCGATGAGTTGCTTGCGGAACTCCTCGTTGTCGAGCATGTTGACGAAGAGTGGGCCGAAGCGCTGACGGTTCTTGGTGGCGCTCGCCAGAGATGTCCATGCGTTGGAGAGGCTGAAGGCGGCGTCGGTGTCGAACATCACGAAGCGGTATCGTCCGTTGTTGCGGTTGCGGAATCCCTTGATGTTGTTGCTGTTGGATGCCCAGTCGTTGGACGCAATGTAGAGTTCGGTGGCCAGGTAGTTGATATACTCGTCGATGTCGAGCATCGTCTTGATAGAGTCGTAGATCTCGGGGTCTTCAGCATTGGAAGAGAGCTCGTAGATGCGCTGAACCACCACATCGTCGCCACAGTTCTGGATATAGCCCGAGTCGGGGTCGAACTTGAACTGGTCGATCTCGTCCTCGTCCCATCCGTAGTTGGAGTAGGCGTAGTCCTTGTTGTTGAGCTCACGCAGGTTGAGCAAGCCGATGTATTGTCCGTTGATGTATTCCATCACGGGCTGGTAGTCCTGTGCGTCGATGTCGATGCCGGAGAGCAGTGTGATTCGGCTCAGGCATGCGTCCTTGAATCGGCAGCTGGTATCGTTGCCGCCATTGCGGAACTTCACGGCCTTGGTCTTCAGGTTCTTCTTGATGGGGAAGAACTGGTAGTCGAGGCTGTTGATGCCGTATTTCTTCTTGGCCTTGGCTTTCAGGGTGTGGGGAGTCCATGCGCGGCTCCATCCTCCAGCCATTGAGAGATCGACCTCCTGGTTGAGCACCATTTGATTGTCGGGTGTGAGGTACTGGATGTTGGCAGCGCGGTCCCAGTCCATGTTCCAGTTGCAAGGTGAGTTTTGTCCGTAGCCTGTCTTTCCGTTGGTTCCTCTCACCATGATGCCAGTATAGTCGCCGTAGAGGTCGTCGTCATTGGCTGTGATGGACACCACGGGCAGGGTGAAGGAACGTCCGTCGCCGATGTAGGAGCGTGTCACCACGTCGCTTGGCAGGTATCCGTCGCGGAAGAGGCGGAACTTGAAGTTGGCGTTGCCATAGACCATGAAAGTGCCTGTGGTGCTGGTCTCGCCGTTCTTCATGGTCGGTGTGGAACCGTCCTCAGTGAAGCGGAGTGTAGCGCCTTGAGGGATGTTGACCACCACTTGGAGAGAGCCAGAGTAGATCTGTCCGTCCTTGTCCACCACAGGTGCGGGCAGTTGCTGCATGGCGTAGGCGTTGCCGTTGTTGGAGGAGCCAGGTGTGGGTGTGCCGGTGTAGCTCCACTCGTCGCCAGCGTCAGTGGTGCGGGCGTAGGCTATGCGTTGCTTGGATGCGGGGTATTGTTGTGTGAGCACCAATTTGCCGTCAGAGTCGCTCAGGTAAAGTGTGCCGCCGTCGCAGTCGAGGGTGAATGTGGCGTTGGTCTGGCAGATGTCAGAGTGGTCGAACCAGATGACCTTGTGGCTCTTGGGCGATACAGCGCCAATGTTCATCGGCATGCGCCATTTGGTCAGGTTTTCGGGGTCATCGCTCAGGTAACAGCCGTTCAGACCAGCTGATCTCTCGCTGACGTTGTATAGCTCTATCCATCCTCCGTAGTTGGTCGAGGGGTCGAGATACTGGTCAAGGTTCGATGACATCACCTCGTTGACCACCAACTGATCCTTGTTCAGGCTTGGGTTGCTGACCGCCACCTGGACGCTTCCCCTCACGTTGCCTCCGTCGGTGCTTGTGCCCGTGATGGTGGTGGTTCCGGTAGCCATTGGTATGATGACACCGTTTTGGTCAACGGTTGCCACACGTGTGTTGCTGCTCGTCCATTTCAAGGTCTTGATGGTGGCGTCGGCAGGCTCTACATCGTATTTGACAGCATAGCGGTCGCCCACATACAGACTGAGTCTCGGTGCCTCGAAGTTGATGGCGGTCACACGGGTCACATTGCCGTAGTACTCGAGTTTGAAGTTGTCGAACAGACACCAGTTGTTGTTGGAACGAGTCTCGTTGATCAAACCCATCACCAGCGTATTGTCGGTAAGTTCAAATTCCATGGAGTTCATGTAGGCGCCATTGTCGAAGGCCACACGTCCGCTCTCCATGGAGTTGGGGAAGTATTTGGTCTCGCCCCAGTCGCCCCACCACCAGCCGCCACCGGAAGTGTAGGTCCAGCAACCGTCAACGTATTCCGGCAACTCGTAACTATAGATACTCGCCAGCTTCTTCTTCGTGCTGTTGGCATACATATAGCCAGTGATGTTCTCCGTGTTGTTGGTATGGGCGTTGTAAGTCTGGTCGTTTTCCCCTGCGCGGAAATAGGCTTGCACACTCATGCGGTATTTACCCTTTTCCATGTTGTCGAACGACTGCCAGATGTTGAACTTGCCGTTCCAGAATTCCATGCATTCTACACGGACATTCTGTGACTGGGCATCGCTTTCCCAGGTCCAGCCTGAAGCAGAGTTGCCATCGAAGCCTGGATTCTTGATGTACTCGTTGGTGATGTCGATCCATGCTTTAGTTTCCTGGGCATGAACAGAAGTCATCAACATGGAAATGCTGAGGAATGCGATTACGGATAATGATTTTTTCATCTCGTTGGTAGATTTTGTGATGGGTTACCTAAGCTTTTTACCTTATAAATATAAATTAACTGCAAAATTAGCACAATTTTCGTTTTCACCTTCGTTTTTTGTGTTTTTTATTGTTAAAATGACACTTTTAGATTATTTGCTAAGAAATTGGAGTTAAAATTGGAGTTAAAGAGGGAGTAAAAAAAGGGAGTTAAAGAGGGAGTTAAGCGCTTTCGCGCAGGACGATACTATTTAACTGAAGTTTCTGAAGTTAAAATGGAAGTTAAAATGGGAGTTAATTCGCTGCGCTCATGGGAGTTAAAAAGGACGTTACATTGTTGATGGTATAGCATCTGCCATAATGATGTCGAAAGCAAGACTATCGTCCACTTTAACTTCCTATTAATCTCCCTATTTAACTTCCTCTTTTACTTCATTTTACAACTTTCGAAAGTTTAGTATTTAATTAAGAGTTAAGAATTAAGAGTTAAGAATTAAGAGTTAAGAGTTAAGAAAAAAACGATTGTGCTGTGCGTAGCGCATAACTCCCATGAGCTTATCTTTATCATAGTAATGAGTAAGTAGTTACATGTTTAAGGCGTTTGTTTTTTCGCTTAAAAAACATAAAACTCGTTAATACGCTTTGCGTTTCGCTCGTTTAGTTGTATCTTTGCCCCTTGATGAGAAAATGGACCTACATATTGGCTTTTATGGGCTGTTCAGCCCTGCAGGCGCAGGATATGCCTGTCGAGGTGGGTGCCAACCAGCAACTGCCCGTTGAGGATGTCCGTGTATCGTCCGCCCAGTCCGAAAGTAACTACTTGATAGACAATAGTCTGCCCGAGGACGACAACGAAGCGGTCTATCTTGGCGCGCTCAACGACTCCCTGCATCTACCGACGCTCGACATGCTTGGTCACCGGCACTATATCGGGCTCTATCCCTTGATGGGGTGGGGCCTGTGGGACTGGAACCTGCATGAGGGGCTGAACGTCAGTCTCGGTACCAGCGTTTTCTCGCAGTTCGGTCGTCATGCCTACCATGGCGTGGGATTCACTCAGAACGTGGCGGCGATGTACGCCGTGCCTTTGACCTCCAAACTGTCGCTCGCCGTCGGAGGTTATTACGACCACATCAGCTGGGCGCACCGGGGATTCCACGACGCCGGCATCAACGCCGTTATCGGTTATATGTTCGACCAGCATTGGGAGGCCTACCTCTATGGACAGAAATCGCTGACAAAAAGCAAGATGCCTCTACCGATCTACCACATCGGCGATATGGGCGACCGCATCGGCGCGGCGTTGAAGTACAACTTCAATCCCTCGACAAGTGTGGAACTGAATGTGGAATACCACAATTATCCGCGCGATCCGTTCAGGCCCTTCTCACACTACTGGCCGTGATTAGGCATTAGCTATAATATAAACCATCGATTATATGGATTTCAAGGATATCGTAAAGAAAAGAAGGAGTTTTCGCAAATTCACAGAGGATCCGATTGCACCAGAAGAACTGCAAACCATTCTGAGGGCCGCCCTCATGTCGCCGACATCGAAAAGCTGCCGCTCATGGGAGTTCATCGTGGTCGATGACAAGGACATGCTCTACAAGATATCGCGCTGCAAGGCAGCAGGTTCCGAGTTTATCGAGGCTGCTCCTCTCGCCATCGTGGTGCTGGGTAACGCTGAGAACGACGATGTGTGGGTGGAGGACGCCAGCATCGCCGCTGTGAGCATGCAGTACCAGGCCACAGAACTGGGTTTAGGTTCATGCTGGGCACAGGTGCGCAAGCGCATGATGGCCGACGGCACCCAGTCTGACGACATCCTGCGCATGTTGCTCGGCTACAGCAACAGTCTCAGCGCGGTATGTATTGTGGCTTTCGGACATCCGTCCATCGAACGTAAGGAGCAGGATGAGAGCAAGCTCAAATGGGAGAACGTTCACATCTATGAGAAGCCCGAATAGCCTTACCGCCGATTCTATGAACATTGTCTTTGTCGGGGCCGGTAGGGTGGCGACGAGCCTGTCACTGGCCCTTGCCAAGGCGGGTCACCACATCCTGCAGGTCTATAGCCGTACCGAGACATCGGCGAAGGCCCTGGCCGACCGGCTGGGGGCAGACTACACCACAGACATCGACAAGTTGGTCGGAGGAGCGGACGTCTATATCATCGCGCTCACCGACACCGCGTTGTCTGGACTCGCATCCTGGATCACACAGGGTAGGGAGGACTGCCTGTTTGTCCATACCGCCGGCAGCATGAGCATTGACACCTTGACGTGTCGAAGACGGGGGGTGTTCTATCCCATGCAGACATTCTCGCTCGAACGCCTCGTCGATTTCGAGCATGTGCCTTGTTTTGTGGAGGCGTCCTCCGACAGTGACCAGGAACTGCTGCGTGCGTTGGCTTCCAGCATCTCCGGCAGTGTCTATGCGCTCTCGAGCTGTGACCGGATGTACCTGCACCTCGCTGCGGTCTTCTGCTGCAACTTCTCCAACCACTGCTATGCCATTGCGGAGCGCTTGCTCCAGGAGCATGGCGTGCCGTTTGAGGTGATGTTGCCCCTCATCGACGAGACGGCAGCCAAAGCACACACCATGTCGCCTGTTGTCGGTCAGACCGGCCCTGCCGCCAGGAACGACCACGATGTGATGCGCCGCCAGGAACTGATGCTCTCAGACAAGCCTGTCTGGCAGCAGATTTACCGCCTCATGAGCCAGGATATCCAGAACTTCTCCGGAAACTCTGAACAATCAGGAAACGCTGGAAACTAATATTGATTCCCATTATGATCAACTACGACTTAACCAAGATAAAGGCAGTGTTCTTCGATGTCGATGGTGTGCTGAGCCGTCAGACCATCAACCTATCCTCCGACGGTGTGCCGCAGCGCACGGTCAACATCAAGGACGGTTATGCCATGCAGCACGCCGTGAAGTGCGGGCTGCGCCTCGCCATCATCTCGGGTGCCAGGACCGAGTCCACCCGAGTGCGTTACGAGAATCTTGGACTGACCGACATCATCCTCGGCGCGTCAGTCAAGATCCACGCCTACAACCAGTTGTGCGAGAAATACGGACTGAAAGACGAGGAAGTGGTTTTCATGGGCGACGACATACCCGACTATGAGGTGATGTGCCGTTGCGGTCTGCCTTGTTGTCCGGCTGACGCCGCGGCAGAGATCAAGGCGGTGAGCAAGTATATCTCCAACCGCGCTGGTGGGGACGGTTGCGCTCGTGATGTGCTGGAGCAGATCCTCAAGGCGCAGAACCTCTGGATGCACAATGCTGAGGCGTTCGGGTGGTGAAAACCTTTTTGTGCTCGATTTTTATTTTTATTCGTTATATCGTTATTTCGTTATAACGGGATATCGAAAATCGTTATTACGAAAATCATTATGCTTGATCATCTGAAAAAATACAGGATCGTCCTCGCCAGCAACTCGCCTCGTCGGCGCGAGTTGTTGAAAGGACTTGGGCTGGACTTCGAAGTCCGGACTTTGGAAGGTATCGACGAGAGTTATCCTTCCTCGCTGAAAGGAGAGGAAATCCCCATGTATATCTGTGGACAGAAGGCCAAGGCCTATCTGCCGACCATGGCCGACGACGAACTGATCATCACGGCCGACACCATCGTCTATTGCGATGGCGAAGTGCTGGGCAAACCCTTCGATGATGCCGATGCGGCAAGGATGCTCCGACAACTCAGTGGCAAGGCGCACCAGGTCATCACTGGCGTGAGCATCATCACCAAGCAGATCCACCGTGTGTTTGCCACCACCAGTCTTGTGGAGTTTGACAACCTCTCCGAGGATGACATTGAGTATTATGTCAGCCATTTCCATCCTACAGACAAGGCTGGTGCTTACGGCATACAGGAATGGATAGGCTATATCGGTGTGGTCAGGCTTGAAGGCTCGTTCTACAATGTGATGGGCCTGCCCGTGCAACGGCTGTATAAGGAACTGGCAACAATAGAATGATATTGACGATGAGACGTTTACCTTTACTGATGGTTCTGTTTCTGGTGCTGGCCATGACCTATTCATGCGACCGTTTCCGACAGCCCAAATTGATAATCTTCGATACCATCTGCACCGACACCATCATCGGTGAGGCCGACCAGGCCATCTACGGCACGATCGGTGACAAGTCGAGCATGCAGACACTGTTCCTCTACACCTACGACGACACGATGACCTTCAAGCTTGTCAATCCCCAGATTGTGGGTCGTTATACGGTAGGCGACCGTGTGGCAGTGGTGCCATGCGGTGATGGAATGGCCAATCGTGTGGTTGATATCACCTCGCTGATGCAGGAGTGGGGGACGCGCGACTCTGTGAAGGTGCCTCATGGATTCGCCATTGAGGCTGACGGGAAGATCCGAGCCATCAACAACACGACAGGCAGGCTCTATCACGGTTGGGCGTTGGTGAATGGCCGTTTCGTCCTCAGTCACAACAATGGCAAGGCTCGCACCGACACCGTTTCCGACACCATGGATATCCTCAAACTCACTCCCGACTCCCTCGTCATCGGTGATTCCACCCGCACCCACCGTTACGGTTGCATCGGTGAGAAGCTCTCCACTTCCAAGAAGAAGAAATCCCGTCGGTAGTTGGTTGTCTTGGTCGGCCTTCGGCCTCAAAATGATAAGAAAATCAGGAGAAAAATGATAAAATTGGTTCCTGGTTCGTATTTGGACAAAATGTCCTTTTAGTCCGTAGAATCAATTAACAACCAACATCGCAGCAGCCAGCGCGTCGCGCAACAACCGTAGTTTGGTGGCTGTGAAGTATGTGGTGCGGTAAGGATGGATGCCTTTCACCTCATAGAAGTAGTAGGGAAGGCCCTTTTTTAGCAGTTGGTTGATGGCAGTCAGGTTCTCGTCGATATGGTGGGGCTCAATCGGAATGTTGTCGCCGTTGATCATGTGTATGACGAGGTTGTAGTGGCTGTCGTGGCTCACTTGATAAGTCACGTCGGGAAATAAGTCTTTGTCTTTCATGATGTTTTTTTAGTCGAGAGTCTATGAATGGTTATTGGTTATTGGTTATTGGTTATTGAGTTTAGGCTGCGCCTAAGGTCAAGGGTCGAGGGTCAAGAGTCAAGGGTCAAGAGTCGAGGGTCAAGAGTCGAGGGTCAAGAGTCAAGAGTTGAGGGTCAAGAGTCAAGAGCCAATAGTCTAAATAAGGTCCAGGGTTGCTTCGATGCCGGCCTTGCAGGCTTCATGCCAGGTGTCGAAGCCTCTGTCGCAGGTACGTGCCAAGATGGGGTTCTTGAGTATGCGCTCCTCCGCTTTGCGGTGTCCGAGCGACCATAGCCGGTAGATGCACCAGCACCATTGTTTGTCTTCCCGATTGAAAAAGAACGCCAAATGATAGCCGTGGTTTGTCCGCAGCCATTCCATCACGTTCCAAGCGCTCGGCATCGGCACTGACGCCAGATTCAACTCCATAGCCAATAGTTCACGGAAACTGTAATCGTGAATGGCCAGGCAGTTACCGTCGGAGACGATGCCCTGGTAGATCACACAGTCGAAGTCGGTTTGCTTCAAGCGGTTCACCATTTCGGGAACCACAATCATCTCTGTTGAATTGAAATTTGTCATGGTTGATTGGATTTAATGAAAAAATAGTAAAAAAAATACTTGTTTTGTTTCGTAGTTATAAAAATAATTCCTAATTTTGCGTATAGATTATTGATTTACGTGGCAAAATTACGCAAATTGAATAATACAAAACAAGTTTTTTAACAGAAAAATCACGATTCAATCATTTTTTCAACCATCAAACAGGGGAAGCCATGGAAAAGAAAGAAATACTGCAACAGCTCATCAACTATTATACAGAAGGCAATAAAAGCCGATTTGCTGAACTGATAGAAGTGACTCCGCAGACCGTCAGCTCATGGATCAGCCGGAATACATTCGACCTTGACCGTATTTACTCAAAATGCGTAGGTTTGTCGGCTCACTGGCTCCTTACAGGGGAGGGCGATATGATGATATCCGACAAGGCCCTGGTGAAGAAACAGACGGATGACATGACCAACGCCAATGTCATCAACATCCCCGTGCTCAATCTCGACTCCAGGGGAGGTTTTCTCTCCAACGATGTGGTCGAGCCAGAGTACGTCATCAACTACATCCCCTTCTCGCGTTCCACGGCACAGCAGGGCGACGTGGTCATCAATGTCTTTGGCGATTCCATGTCACCGAAGTTTCCCAACGGCAGTCTCATCCTCATCCGCAAGGTTGAGCTTTGGCGCGAGTTCCTTGAGCTCAACAATCCCTACGTCATCGACATCAAGGACGGCCGGCGACTGCTCAAGGTGGTGCGTCGAGCCGACGACACCACCCAGTACATGCTCTGCAGCTACAACCCTGCCTATGAGCCGCAGCCCATTCCCAAGACCATCATCCGAGGTGTCTATCGCGTCCTCATGACGGTGAGGCAGGAAGGGGTATGAAAAAAGACGGGGATTCCCGCCTTTTTTATAGAATGTCTTTAAGGACCTTAGGCCCTTAAATCTTTAGGTCCTTTAAAGGGCCTATCTGATTTTAGCGATGATGGCGAGTGCCTCAGCGCATTTGTCAGTGATGTACTGCCAGTCCTTGGCGGCCACCTTGTCCTTGGGGAAGAGTTTGCTGCCCATGCCCACGCAATAGACGCCGGCCTTGAACCAAGCGCTCAGGTTCTCCTCAGTGGGAGCCACACCGCCTGTCACCATGATTTTCGACCATGGGCAGGGAGCCTTGAGGTCCTTCACGAAAGCGGGGCCATAGACGTCGCCGGGGAACACCTTCGTCAGGTCGCAGCCCAGTTCCTGGGCTTTACCGATCTCACTCACAGAGGCGCATCCGGGGCTGTAAGGCACCAAACGGCGGTTGCACACGGGTGCGATGTCGGGGTTGAACAACGGTCCGACGATGAAGCATGCGCCCAGCTGGATGTAGAGGGCCGCTGTAGGTGCGTCAACGATGGAGCCTACGCCCAATGCCAGTTCGGGGCATTCCTTCTCGGCGAACTTCACGCACTCGGCGAACACCTCATGGGCGAAGTCGCCACGGTTGGTGAACTCGAAAGCACGTACACCTCCGTCGTAGCAGGCCTTGATGACCTTCTTCGCTACCTCGGGATCTTTGTGGTAGAACACTGGAACCATACCTGTGGCTCCTATCTTGCTCAATACTGCTATCTTGTCAAATCTTGCCATAATAATTATCGTTGTCTTTGATGATTGTCGATTGAAACGGATTTCTCTAGTCAAGCCTAGTTATACTAGTCAAAACTAGTTGAACTGGCCTAACGCCTATAGCCTAACGTTGCACGCGGCCGCTGGCGTCACCACCTGCGAGGGCATCCACCTCGGCCTCGCTCACGTGGTTGAAGTCGCCTGGGATGGTGTGCTTCAGGGCGCTGGCAGCCACTGCGAACTCCAAAGCCGCGCCTTGGTTGCCGCGGGTCAGCAGGCCGTGGATCAGACCGCCAGAGAAAGAGTCGCCACCGCCTACACGGTCGATGATGGGGTTGATGTCGTAGCGCTTCGACTGGTAGAACTCCTTGCCGTCGTAGATGAGGGCCTTCCAGCCGTTGTGGGTGGCGCTGAAGCTCTCGCGGAGAGTCGATACCACATATTTGAAGCCGAATTCCTTGGCCATGGCCTTGAAGATGCCCTCATAGCCAGCGGCATCGGTCTTGCCGGCATTCACGTCAGCATCGGGCTTGAAGCCAAGGCAAAGCTCGGCGTCTTCCTCGTTGCCGATACACACATCCACATACTGCATCAGCGGACGCATGATGCTGATGGCTTTCTCGCTTGTCCACAGTTTCTTGCGGAAGTTGAGGTCGCAACTCACCGTCACGCCGTGTTTCTTGGCGGCGATGCAAGCCTGTCGGAGGCATTCAGCGGAGGCGTCACTGATGGCGGGTGTGATGCCCGACCAGTGGAACCAGTCAGCACCTTCGAAGATCTTGTCGAAGTCAAAGTCCTCGGGCTTGGCCTCAGCTATGGAGGAGTGGGCGCGGTCGTAAATCACTTTCGACGGGCGCATTGAGGCACCTGTCTCTGCGTAGTACAGACCCACACGGTCGCCGCCGCGTGCGATGCAGTCGGTGTTCACACCATACTTGCGAAGGGCGTTGACAGCAATCTGACCAATCTCATGCTTGGGAAGTTTGGATACAAACACACTCTCATGCCCGTAGTTGGCAAGGCTGATGGCCACGTTGGCCTCACCTCCACCTGGGATAATCTTGAAACTCTCGGCTTGCACGAAACGGTAGTTGCCTTCCGGCGACAGGCGGAGCATAATCTCGCCCATGGTAACAATCTTTGCCATGTAATTCTCTCTTTTGGTTGTTGATGTTGCTTTTTGAAACACCGGCTTGCGGTATTTATACTGCAAAAGTATAGATTTATAACGAATTATTCCTTATCGCATCTCAAAAAAATATCTTCAGCACTTATTTTTTGAGTGATACAGTTGGTCCTGAAGGCACAAAAAGGACGACAGACCATAAGTGGAGATGGTCTGTCGCCCCTTTCAGAGAGAAGGGATGATGATGCCCTCAGAATACTTCCGTCACCAATCCGTCGGGTAGGGTAATGTTGCCTGGTTGGTTAGCGTCGAGGCGGTCGTTCCAATGCGAGGTGTCGCGTCCTTCCGGGGAGGAATAGACGGGTGTGGCGTGGCTGTAGAGGATGAGGTTCTCGAAGGTCAGGGTGTGCAGCACGTAGTCGGGTGTCACGCCAAGGTTCTTGCACACGCACAGCACCAGTGCCCAGATGGAGTCGTTCAGGCATCCGTTTCGTCTTTCGTTGCCTTGAGGATGTTGCTCTGCGACAGCGAAGTGGTAATGCCGAAAAAACTGCCCAACTGCAAGTTGCCCAGCCGGTTGCTGATGATGGAGAAGATGCGGTCGGGGTCCAGTTCCTTCAGGATGAGGTCAGCGAGGGCGTCGATCTCCTCACGCACCTCCTTGCGGTGGAACAGCAAGTCCAGGAGGCAGCGCCACCACGAGCGCTTGCCGCTCTTTCGGTGTTCCTGCACACGTTTGGCGCCAAGGATGAGCAATGCCACGATCTTGCCGATGACCTTCGCGTCTTTCGCCACGCGCATCACCTCGGGGATGATGTCCTTGCCGGTCATCTCGTCTTTGAACTTGGGCAGTTGCGAGATGAGTTCGCTTGCCATGATGATGGTTCCTACTGTGGGCTTTCCTATTTCCCACTGCTGTCCTCCGATCTCGATGGTTTCCTTTGCCGACTGGAGGATGGCGTCGGCTGTCTGTTTTTCAATGGTCATAGTGATAATCTTGTTCTTTCAAATTTGAGTTAAAAAGGGAGTTAAATTGGGAGTTAAAAAGGGAGTTAATTCGCTGCGCTCATGGGAGTTAAAGTGGACGATAGGTATGCTGCCGAAGGCATAAAGCTAAATCCTGAAACCTTTTAGGGGTCGCTTCGCTCAAAATTGTAAACAAATTGAATCAGATAGTTTTGAAACTAATTTTCTTGTAATTTTGAGGCCGAAGGCCGACCCCAAATGCCTAACTCGTGGTGAAGCGCTTGTACCAGTAGTTGGGGTTGGCTTCGGTGGTCTTGTGGATGTTGAAGGTCAGGGTGAGTTGATTGCCGTGCTCTTCGTCCCACGAAGGCGTGTAGGTGATGCTGCACTTGGGAGCCGCGATGCCTTTCGCGCCGATGTTCTTGGGTGTGACCTTCACCGACCAGTCGCCATCCACGATGTGGGTGCTGACGGTGATCTCGCCTTCGCTCACTGTTCCGATGCCGAGTAGGGTGGCCAGGTTCTCGCTGGGCTCTATCAGCGTGGTTTCCAGTCGGAGGGTGCCTTCCTGTGCCTCTTCCGCCACCACCTCGCCGCCTGTGGCGATGGCTTGCAGGGTGTCGCCTTCCTCAGCCTCCAGCGACGACGACTGGTTGAGGATCACTCCGATGTCGGTCAGGGTCTCGGCCATGGTGTCGTTGGCGCCGGTCTGGCCGATTTCGATCTTGCATTTACTCCATGCCATAATGATTTTTGCCATAGTCAATATTTTTTTGTTTAATCGTTTAATCGTTTAATCGGATAATATATTCATAATCAATAATTATTCATTAATCATTGGTTTACAAAATTATATTCAAGTGTTACTTTAATTTGTGTCTGCTTGCGGTCGGGAAGGCTGGTGTGGGTTGGTTCTTCATTGATGCTGAGGTGGACGCGTGGGTTGGTATGCTCGTCAATGGTCACGCGGATCATGTCGCAGATCCATTGGATGCGTGCCAGGTCGTCCACCTTGTTGGTGCGGCTACCGACACTCAGTTGGGGGACATAGACAAGGATTTCGACCTTGCCTTGTTGGTGCTGGCCAAGGTTGCCGCTGACCAACCTCACTTCAATGTCCTCGGTTCTTGCATCTCGGGGACGCATACCGTGGCGATACACATTCCCGTCCAATTCCGCCATCAAGGCGCTCGACTTCATCAGCCTGTAGATGTATTTTTCCATACTTGTTGAATTAAGAGTTAAGAGTTAAGAGTCTTATGGAAGGTTATTGGTTATTGGTTATTGAATTTTGGCTGACGCCAATGTTCAATGTTCAATGTTCAAAAATGCGATTAAGTGAGGGCAATCAAGTTTACTTGAATTGCCGAGCGTGAGCATTTTAGGCGAAGCCAATGTTCATTGTTCCATGTTCAATGCTCCACGACGAACTTGACCCTGTCGAGCCAGGTCTGCTGGATATAGACCACCTCGAACTCGCCCAACAGCCGCCCTTGCATCGACAGTTGCACTCGGTCGGTGTCGATGTCCATGCGTTCTGTGATCAGTTCGTAGCGTTGGCGCGTGTAACTGCCTTCGGTTTCGGTGTTGATGAGCGTTATCTCGCCGATAGAGATGAAGCACTCCACTGGCTCCGACCATACCGGTGGTTCGTCTATGGGGCAGCCGTCGGCGTCGAAGGTGACGCCGCGCGGTTCGCGGGGTGTCCATTCGCCGCTCATGGCGTCACCTTCTGCCTGAGGCAAGATTCTGTATTTCATGTATCCATTGAATCGCATGGTAAAGTGGGGGGGTAAAAAGCCTGGAGCCAAGAATCTGTTAATTGGTCGCTACGCTCAAAATTGTAAAAAAATTGAATCAGAAAATTTAGAAACAAATTATCCATAATTTGAGGCCGCAGGCCGATTCCCTTAAAGCCTGGAGCCAAGAATCTGTTAATTGGTCGCTACGCTGAAATTTAAAAAATAGAATCAGAATTTTGAAACTAATTTTCTTATAATTTTGAGGCCGTAGGCCGACCACTAACGCCAAATAATTACCAGCGGTTCGAAGCGTTGTCGATCTCGGAAGGTTCCAGACCGAAAGCCGAGGGGTCAAGGTCGTAACGTCGTATCCAGCGGAGCATGTTGCGCTCCACCGCCGCGATGTCGGTGCCGACGCTGATGCCGCCGTGACTGCGCGAGCCGCCCTCGCTGCGTGAGGTCTCCACCCATCCGCCGACGATGTTCAGGGCGCAGATCATCATCGTGCGGTCCCAGTTGAGGTCGTATGTCATGTTGGGTACCAGCATGTGGCGCAGCAGTTCCGACTCCAGCACGTCGCGGTCGGCGTAGCAGGTGTTGCAGATCAGTTTGCAGCGTGATCTCAGGGTCTCGTAGTTGGTCATCCTTCGGGTTCGGTCTTAAGGGTGAAGATGCCTTTGATGGCGGTGATCACGGGCAGTGACAGACTCTCCGCCTTGGTATATTCCGAGCCGTTCATGCCTTGGCTCTCGCCCACGCCCCATTCGGAGATGCGGATGCGTCCGTAGTTGGAGTAGGCCACGCCAGGCTCAGGACGCAGTTCGTTGTTGCTGTAGGCGTTCTTGATGACGCCGATCTTGCCTTCGGGCACAGCCACGATGTTGCCCTGCACCCACGGTGTGATGATGTGGTAGCCCTCAGTGGTGCGCACCCTGCACTTGCGTCGTATCTTCTCGAATACGGGCAGGTCGTTGCTCTCCATGAAGTTGTTGAGCGCTTGGAGAGTCAAGGGGCTGCTGCTGCGGTCGCTGCCGAGTACGGCCTGTCGCATCTTGGGTGCCCGCATGAGGTAGGACAGTTTGGCCGGTGAGATGAGCAGTTTGCTCACCGGTACGGTCTCGTCGGCCACCTCGAGCATCTCGCTGAGGTCTTGGAAGGGATCGACGTTGGCGATGTTCTCCTCTGTCCAGGCGGTATCGACGGTCAAGATGTTGTCGGCGGGTTGGTTGAAGTCGATTGTGCCTTTCACACCGCCCTCGGGGTTAGTCCTTTCGTCGAAGTTGAACACCCCGCAGTTCGACAGGCAGGAGAGGAAGATCATGTCGATTTTGCTCTGCACGCTGTTCACCACCTCCTCCACGCTTCCCCAGAGGATGTTCACCAGTTCGCGTTTCATCTGGCGGTTGGTCAGTTGTTTGGAATCCAGTAGGGCGAGTATGTTGCGGTACTCGTTGATGGTCAGTGGACGGCTGATTGCGTGGTTGAGGACCTTCTGCTTGATGGTGCTCAGTCCCTCAGTGTCCAGTTCGGGTTCCTTGGAGTTGTCGCCGATGGTGGCAGCTGCGACGGTGATGTTGTACTTGCCGATCAGTTCCTCGAAGTTCAGTCCTACGCTTGGGGTGTCCCAAGTGAGGTATTGGGGATAGATGGCGTGGTCGAAGATTTGTTTGCCGTGCCGTGACGCGGCGTCGATGCGGGCCTGCACGCTCTGTGTCAGTTCACCGAAAATAGATGTGTAGTCCATGATGATTGTTGGTGAAATAAAAAACTAATTCTTGGAGTTAATCAATTAAGGAAGTTAATTCGCTGCGCTCATGGAAGTTAAAGTGGACGATAGTTAGGTCTTTAGGTTCAATGAACATACCTGTCGTCCTGTGCGAAGTGCATAACTCCCTCTTAAACTTCCCTTTTAACTTTATCTTACCACTTGTGAAAGTAGAGATAATTACTGATTGATAAACAAGATGTTGTGATTGTTTGTTAAAGCGATGTTTCCGGTCAGGAAACTGTCGGGGAAAGGTTGTGCGGCTGGTCGGATGACGAGGGCTTGCCATGCCACATCGACCGTCGGTAGGTCGTTCTCCATGATGGTTCG
This sequence comes from Bacteroidaceae bacterium, assembly GCA_017509605.1. Taxonomy (GTDB): domain Bacteria; phylum Bacteroidota; class Bacteroidia; order Bacteroidales; family Bacteroidaceae; genus RUG11857. The sequence continues at coordinate 31,483 of JAFWPH010000013.1, forward strand.
GTCGGCAGCGAGGACGGCGTTGGGTGTATAGGCGGCCACGGGGCTGTTGCCTGTTGTGTCGGCCTCTTGAAGGAAGTCGCCTGCAGCCAGGCCGTTCATGGCGGAGGTGAGGGTCACCACGTCGTATTCCTCATGGCTGCGATCCACAGAGGCGACGGTGCCGCTTGTGTTGCCGCCCACCTTCATCACGGTGTCGCCTGCCATCAGGTAGTTGTCCTTGCTCACACGTGGAGCGGTGGTGGTGCCACCTTCCAGCACCTTGCCAATCTTCACGATGCCGGCCTTCATCAGGCTCATATCCACACTCACCAATGTGCCGCGCTTCAGCAATGTGCCTGCGGCAAAGGTTTGTGCCACGGCGAAGCCGCCTGGCAGCACCTTGGGCTCGCGCCATATGGCGTGCTTACGGCCCGAAAAACTCTTCTCTTTGAAATTGATACTCATGGTTGTAGTTGATTTGATAGGGTTAATGATTTCGTTTATTCGATTAACCGTTTATTCGATTAACCGAAAAGCTAAAGCTTACTTGCCCATTCGTCGGCGTCGCTCTCGATGAGGGTGCGGTTGGCGTCGGTTTCGCGTTGGGCGTCGATGGGCAGGAGGCTGTGGTTGACCATTTCCTGTTTGATGTGGGTCAGTTGTTGTTCGATGTCGCCTTCGGGGTCGATGTTGAGGTGGCTGACCAGGTAGTCGGGGATGCCGATGCGCTCAGCTGCGGATGCAATCTGTGTGTGCTGCTCCTCATGCAGTTTGGCGGCTTTCAGTGTCTCGTTGTCGTTGCGCAGCTGCTGGTAGAGTTGTGCTTGTTCTTCACGGTACTTCTTGAACCATGCGGGTTCTTCTTGATCCGATGTCGGTTCGGCGGTGCTTTCAGGCTTGTCCTGCTTCATGGTTTCCGTTGTCTGTTGGCTGGCGAATGTGGCCTGTACCTCTCTCAACGCCTCGATGATTTGCTCGTTGATGTTCTTGGCGCTCTGCTCAAGATCTTTTTCTGGTGTTTTGTCCATGGTTGTTCTTGTTTTGGTTAAGACGAGGCAAAATTAAAACGAATTTACGCACTCTGCAAATATTTGTAATGCAAAGTGCGTAAATCTGTATGATTTTTCTTTTCCTGTGGGGGGATTAGGCTTTAGTCATTAGGCTCTGAAGGGTTATTGGTTATTGAAAAGGGTGAACTTTAGACTCTTTCTTAATTCTTAACTATATACTTTATTTAGCTTCATGCCTCGGCATGTGCAATCGGGATGGGGTTGCATCTGTTTAAGTAAAAATCTCTTTAAAAGGCCGTGACCAATGGTTTGTATCTTATTCTATCATACCGGCTTTTTTGAGCAGTGGAAGGATATAATCTGATAATTCGCGCTTCTTCTTGTTTTTCTCAGAGAAAAAGTATTCGTCAATCAAGTCATCATGTCCCTTCAGGACTTTTGAAATTGATTCGTCGTTGATGAGGTGGATAGGAGAAAAGTCTCCGAGTTTAATATCCTCTATGATAAAGCAATATGTATTTGAGGAGGGTTTATCACTAAACATAATTGGTACGGGACCTATTGCGACATAATTCACTTTTTTACTTTCTTGTGGTTTAGAGCTGATGAACAGTATTTTATTGTTTGATAACGGATATGCCAAGGCATAGTGATTCGTGAAAAAAGCATGGCCTAATCTGAATTCGCGAAGGTTAATAAAGAGGGAGTCGCCACATTGGATGAAGACAGCCTTATTGTCTAACTCTTCGTCGGTGGTCTTGTCCTTTGTCGTGAATATAATGTCCGCTGCAGCAGGATTCTTTTTGGGTTTCTTACTTCTGGTGAATGTCAATTCAGGCAATTCTATCCAGTTGCCCGCTATATAATCATCATAGTTCGTGCAGTAGCGTCCTTGTGCCTGAGTGTGAAGGGCGATAGTGAGAAGGAGACTCGTTAGTATTGACTTCATAGCCTTTTGTTTTTTGTAGGTAAAAGAGAACACAAAATTACGAAAAAAACATTAATATTGATACGTTTTTGCTGATTTCTTCCTAATTTTGAATTGCAAATTTTTAATTCAGCATTTCAATGATAGTTTTTCAAGGTCTAATCAGTCTTTTGATAAACCTAAAATCCGCAACCTTGCACCTTGGTTGCGGATTTGCCAACTAAGGGTATTTTTGACCTCTCTTGTGCTATGATATGCGGACAAAGGCGATTAAAAATGTCTTCTCAGTGTATAAATTCCCCTTTCCCCATCAGGCATTAAAGGGGCTTTATGCTGTTTGTGGACCCTCGATGTAATATGTTCATCCATCCGCAATTGCAAAAGCGTTTTTGTATGAATGGTTGCTGGTATAGATGTTCAGTTCGTAGTGTCTGGATGTTCTTATCCATTTTGCTGGCACGCTGATGAACTTGAAGACGAAGGCCTTGATCCTGCTGCTCTTCTTCAGTCCGAAGGCTTTTGTGTCAAGCCTTTTGCCAATGTCCGAAGAACCTGTGGCTGAAAGTTTGGGATAAACTGAGGGAGTTTGTGGAGGAGTAGGGGGTATGTCGCTTTTGGGGCTTTGTTCGTGGTTTTAACAATCTTCCTCCGCATTTGGGCAGAAAATAACAAATTATTCTATGAATAGTGGCAGAACGGCTTTTAATTACAGAAACTTTATTTAATACCTTGAAAAATCGAGAAAATTCATTTGATTTGAGAAAAAAATACCTATATTTGTACTTTATTTTCTTCTTCAAAGTGTTACTTTCAATTTTATACAAATTTGATTAATAACCGACTATACCTTTATTAATTATGAAAAAAACATACAATTTCTGTGACCGCAAGTTGACTATAGCGTTCTTGTTTGCTGCGCTCATGACCCTTTGCACCCAAAGGACATGGGCAGAGTGTACATTGCAGACTTTCAGCAACTACTCAGTGATGCTCGAAGGTAGCAACCAACTGCGGATCAAATTCCCTCTCTACAGTAAAGTAGGTCACGACTGTTGGATAGCCGATGGCACCATTTATATCCAGATAGACGGTTCAGACTCCAAGGAGGTCATCTTCCATTGTGAGTCGGAGACCGACATTGATGGTAGCGACTACAATCCTTGGATGAAATGTTATAAAGGCGTTGATGGCACCATGCGTCTTTTCCGTCAACGCGGCTACAGCACTACCACCATTGGCACCACTTCGTCGAAGGTGAATTGCCCATGTAAGGAGAACTCCGACGACGCCTTCGTTGACCTTCTGTGGGATGTTCCCAAGAAGTATCGAGGCAAGAAGGTCACCATCACTTGGTCAATGCGCCATAACGGTAACTCGAATGAGCCCAACAGATGGCTTCCTATTGACGCAACCTCGATCAACATGTCCGATGCTCCTGACGTGCAGGCTCCCATGATTATGGATCCCATCATCTCTTTTGATGCTGGTAAGCCCAACCAGATTGTGGTTCCCTACATGATTGCCACCAACGATGTCAAGACCATGAAAGCTCATTACAAGGAAATCATCGGGAATATCTATTTCGAGAAGACGGTTAACTTGGGCAACTCGGCTTCCGATTTCGTTTGGCTGACAGCCGATAACCCTATACACGATTTCTACCTTGAAGCAACCTATACCGACTCTGAAGGCACGGAACAAACGAGTGTTTCCCCCTCCATTGATGTGCCGGTACTCCACCAGCCCTATGGACTGGGTGCGGTATTGAAGTCCGACGGAACGGTCGTCCTCACTTGGGGCATCAACCATCCCCGTTGGGATGACATCTCTCCCAGCGACACTTGGGAAATACAGCGCAATGTGTCGGGCAGCAGTGAAGCCAACAACGGGCAGTGGGTCACCATCGGCCAAGTGGATTACGACGACCAAGAAACGGAATATACATACACGGACAACACCCTCCTTTCAGCCTATAAAGGAAATAACGTCTATTACCGTGTGAGGCGTGTCATTACCAGTATCTGGGGATGGAGCGACTGGACAGGATGGGCCATGTCGGAACTGACAGCCACCATCGCCTTGCCCACAGTCGCCCAAGCCACCGTCCACCGAGCAGGAGAGTGGAGCGACAGCAAGCATGAGGTCGCTATTGATTTCAGTGTAGGCGCCAGTAGCCAGTACGACAGCCAAGAGCGCTTTGTGATCCGCAACGCCGACGACTGGGCCACCTTCGCCCAGTTGGTCAACAAGGGCCAAACCAGCCTTAATGCCATCATGGCAGCCGACATCGACCTTGGCACCAACCTTGTCAGGGTGGGAGACAGCAGTTCCCATGCTTACAATGGAACGTTCGATGGCAACGGACATGTCCTGAACTTCAGTCCCGACACCCTTGACGTGGAGTGTGCCGCTCCCTTCGCATACGTTGGCACAGCGACATTCCGCAACCTCCATCTGACAGGGTCCATCTGTTCGCGCCGTAAGTTCGCAGCCGGACTTGTCGGACAAGTGTTACGTGGGAAGAGCCTTACTATTGAGCGTTGCCACTCGACAGTAACTGTGGGCAGCTCCATTTCGGGCGACGCCACCAACGGCGGTTTTGTGGGAGCCGTGATGGAGGACGCTTTCATCAACATGAAAAACTGCCTTTTCGACGGTCGTCTGACAGGCGACGACAGCTCATGCAACGGAGGTCTGGTGGGCTGGTGTTGGTACAAGGCCACCTTGGAGAACTGCCTCTTCGCTCCTGCGGAAATCACCACATCCATGAAAGACTGCCGTACATTTGTCCGTATGCAGAGTGAGAGTAGGTTGAAGCTTGTCAACAGTTATTTCACCGTGCCTTACGGCGGCAACCAGTACGACAGCCAGGGACGTTTCATCATCTATCATGCCGATGATTGGAACACCTTCCTCGACTTGGTGAAAGAAGCCAAAGGCTCCAATATTAACGCTGTCCTTGGAGGCGATATCAGCGTCTCGACGATGGTGGGCAGCGAAAGCGCCCCTTACCAGGGCAACTTCGACGGAAACGGGCACACCATCTCCGTCAGCATCTCGTCGGACCAAACTCATACCGCCCTTTTCCAACATATCAAAAACGCCACTTTCAACAACCTCACCGTTATGGGTAATGTCAGCGGAGGACGTCACACAGCAGGACTTGTGGGTCGTGCGGTTGGTACCAATACCATACAAAACTGCCGTGTCTCCACCAACATCACCACCAGCGACCGCTATGCCGGAGGATTCATCGGACATGGCACCTCTGCCAAGAACATCATCCATTATTGCCTCTTCGACGGTTCGGCGACCAATACGGGAGCTTTCAACGACGACACTTACGTCGGTGCATTCATCGGTTGGGAAGACGGCGGCACGAGCAACGAAGTGAGCGCCAACCTCGAAAACGGACGCTACTATAATTTCAGTCATCCAGGAGCCAACTACAAATATACTGATCCGCACAACTGGGGAGGAACGAACAACTGGAGCATGAACGACTGGAATGAATGCAACAAGGCTAAGGGCAAGAGCGCTGCCCAACTGATTCAAGCTTTGGGTTCCTCCAAATGGACCTCCGACGACGAGGGCAATGTCCTTCCCGTTTTGACTACAACCGATGTGGGGCAGGGGAGTTCGGCCTTTGGCATGGACAAGCCCCAACTTGCCATGGCTTTAGGCGAAGATTGGGTGCTCTCAGGCAATGCCGTCTTGCCCGTGATGACCATTTCTGAAGAACAGGACCACAAGACCATCGTTTGGGATCCCTTGGCCAAACTGGTGCTGGATATAGAAAAGACTGTCGGCAACGAGGTGAAATACACCGAACAGATGGAACTCACAGAAGAAGAGCGTCAGGGTGGCCACCTGCAGATAGACCTGACGAGTTCGTGCGTCGATCATCAGTTCCGCTTCAGGGTTGATCCACGGAATTCCACTCTCCCCCTTCTCGATACCCTTGGCGTAGAGGTCAAGAAGACCGATGCAGGTGAACTGGCCCTCTATCGGTTCGACAGCAACGCCAAACTCTCCTCGCTTAAGGCCGACACCATGCAGAATGCCGTTTCGCTCTCTTGGGAGACCGATGGAGGAGTAGTCGATTTCTACCGCATCCTCCGCTACGACAAACTGGAACCAGATAAGGTAGAGACACTCGAGAGCGAATACACCCAGACCGTCTATATCGACCGCACGGTTCGCCCCCAGCACAATTATGTCTATACCATCCAGGGAGTGACCCTTTGTGAGGGAGAACACGTGAGCGAGATTAGTCGCGAGGGTTGTTGCGAGCCTACAGGCATGGTGCGTGGCTACGTCCGCCTTGCTAACGGCATCGGTCTGCCTGGTGTGACCGTCACCGCCACCCCTGTCGATGCCAATGTGGGCAATGTGGTTTCCTGTGTCACCGACTCCGCCGGTTATTTCGAAATCGGAGGACTGCTCTATCAAGGCGCAGGACAATACACCTTGACCATTCCGGGCGCAGAGCCTAAGTCGGTGCAGTTCGATGATGACTACAATCTGTTCACCAACATCAACTTCTACCAGCAGAACTACTTCACCTTCTCTGGTTTCGTGCTGTATGAAGGTTCAAGTATCCCTGTGGCAGGCGTGCGCTTCCTGCGCGACGGACAACCCGTCATGAATGCCTCGGGAAAGGCCGTGACCACCAATAACCAGGGCGCCTTCGAGGTGAGCGTTCCTCAGGGCACCCACAGCATCCAGGTGGTGAAGGAAGGACACGTCTTCAAGAACGACGGCTACTACATCGACCTCGACAAGGAAGAGGGCGACCAACGCGACCACAACTGGCAGAAAGACCTCAGCGATATCTACCTTTGGGATCAGACGAAAGTCAAGCTGCAGGGACGCGTCGTGGGCGGCAACGACCAGGGACTGCTGCCTTTGGGTCAGTCCTTGTCAAAAAACAACCTCGGAAAGGATGTGACCATGGTCTTTCAGCTTGAGGGCGACAACACCTCGTGGATAGTTCGCGACCAGCTTGACCCCACCGTCACGGATTTGCATTACCCCCATTCCCACGGCAAGGACGGCCAGGACACCACCCGAGTGGATGCTTACCGCCACCGCATAGAAGTGCATCCCGACCCCAACACAGGAGAGTACGAGGTACCTTTCTATCCCGTGAAGTACAAGGTGACTGAGATTTATGCCCAGGGCTATCCCACACTCTTCCAGACGGGTATGGTAAGCGAGACCGTGGATTTGACCACTTATGCAGATGGTGATACCGCCACATACTCGCGCATCTACCACGCCACGCCCAAACTCGATGTATGGCAATTCAACGGCACGTCCGACAGATACTACGGACTGAAGCGCTACATCTCGCGCGACAATGCCGGTATCAACGACACCATCGTGTTGTGGGACAACGGCAAGTACGCGCTCGGACATCCCGTCTTCATGGCCGGTGCTTCAGTGCCTTTAGTGCTGTCCGCTCGTGAGGAATATTATTTTAATAATGAGTCGCTGGGCGAACTCGACATCGTTCAACTCAATGGCGGTAGGGTCATTGCCGGAAACGGACTGGTGGCCGACAACCAGACCGACGAAATAGAACTCGACAGCCTAGGCGAGGGCACCTACGTCTTCGTGCCGATGAACACCACGTTCACCCAAGAAGACGACCTGGCGCTCCGTACCCTGAAATTCACATTGGAGTACGACGGCAGCTACTACGACTGCCAGCCCCTACAGGCTTACATTATGGCAGTCAAACCCAAGTCTGAGGGAAGGCATATCACGGTCGGTAAGAACGCCCATCTGGTTGATATCCTTCGCGACCCACCAGGCGCGAACAGTTCCGCTTATATTGAACAAGGCAGCAAGTTCAGTTACAGTTATACCGCCAACCTGACCGTCACGGGTGGCGTGAAGCTCAACGTCGGTCTCGGAAGCGGCTCCGACTTCTATGTAGGTATGTGGGCAGGTGTGACTCCTCCTGCAGGTGGAACAGCTTTCGGATCCACCGCAGGAACCACTACGACAAGCACCAACTATGGTTCTTTGAGCTACACGCTTGGCACCACCTACTATGAAGACTGGGCATATAATTACGAATTCGAGACCAAGGATAGAATCAGCACCAGTTCCAACCCCCTGGATGTAGGTATGGATGCCGACGTATATATAGGTATGGTCGATGATGTCATTATGGAAGATGCCATTGCCGTACGCGTGGTCAACTCCTCTGCACTGCAAAGGCTCATGCCTGGCATGGGAGGCAAGACCATTGTGAACGGACATGAGTACAATGTGAACGGTTCGGCCAAGGTGCTCGCCCGTGGATGGGATGCGACGAATGGTGACTCCGTCTATCTCGTACGCGACGATGTGATTCAGGCCTACAACCAAACCAATTCCACATTCGCCTACTCGCAGGCCTATATCCTCAACACCATCATCCCAGACCTCATCAAGACGCGCAATTCCATTATCTTGGATTCCACCACCACCTCGACCTACGCACAGCAATTGGCCGACAAATCGAAGCAACCTGTCTATGTGAGCAAGATGGCTCCCGACAATCCCCTCTTCGCCGCGTCGGATACACTATACACCAGATATTTACCCACAGGCATGGACGACCAGTGGAACGACACCATCCAGTCAATCAACAACTTGATAGAGACATGGGTAGGATTCATCGCTGCTAATGAGAAGGAGAAACTGGAAGTCAATAACGGTAATCTGTTGAAGGTTTATGATTTCGATGGCATCACCAACATCAGCCACAACGAGTCGTTCGCCACATCAGAGGGACTTCACCGCTACTGGCGACTGCCCGTCAGCATAGATGTCGGTGGTCCAGGCAAAGGAACGGGATACCAGAAGACTCCGGGAGATTATCGTTATACACAGGATAATCAAGGAAAGATTAACTCAGTGGATTACGTAGGAGGTGGACTGAAAGTCTCATTCAGTATAGCCCCTCTTTTCGGTTTCGACTTCAACTACATGAACGGCAAGAGTGAAGCCTATTCCAAATCATCAGGCTTCAACCTTGTCTGCTCCCGCACCTCGAACCTCAGCGTGGGCGTTTATCTTGCGAAGGAAATCAGCGCAGACAGTATCTCCAAATTGCAGGAAGCAGGTGATTTGGGTGTGTTTTACAAAAACGTAGAGAGCAACATCAAGGACATCTACAATGGTAAGCTCGGCACCAATACCAACAGTTACCTCAATGGTACAGGCAGTGCCAGACGTTACCGCAACTTCGTCTATCGAACACTTGGCGGAGCCACTTGCTCGCCTTACGAAAATGAGCGCCGCACCCTCTTCTACCGTCCGGGAACCGTGCTCGACCAAAAGACAGTGGATATAGACCAACTGCGCATTTGGGCAGACCAGCCCAGTGTCTCCAACGTGCCTTACGGTGAGCCTGCGAGGTTCACCATCTACCTCGCCAACGAGAGTCCGATGCCCGAACTGACCAACAGGATTTTCAGGTTCTACCTCGATGACAAATCAAACCCCAAGGGCGCCAAGTTGTATATCGATGGTGCTGCCGTCACACGTGATGGCATCATGGTATGGCTCAACCCGGGTGACGTGGTGGAGAAGAAACTTGAGGTTTATGCCGGTGCGGAGTACGACTACGAGAACCTCGTTCTCGGTTTCTGTAACCCCGACGATATCACACGCGTACACAGGGTAAACATCTCGGCACATTTCGTGCCTTCAGCAGGTAAAATCAACATTTCTAAACCTGGCGACAAATGGGTGGTGAACACCGAATCGGCTTACGACAAGGACCTCCAGGCCTACTATTTGCCCGTCCACATCGACGGTTTCGATGTGAACTACCGAAACTTCGACCACATTGAGTTGCAATACAAGCTATCCAATCAAGGAGACAAGGAATGGGTGAATGTCTGCTCCTACTACCGTAACAACGATGAGGGGAAGGCACTCATGGCTCGTGCTTCGGGAGAGCGCAAGTTGATGGACAGCGACGGTTTCATCGACGCCAACTTCTATGGCGAGACAGATCCCGTGGAGCAGTACTACGACCTGAGGGCTGTCACCTTCTGCCGCCACGACGGAGGTTATCTGACCAGTTCGTCGAATATCCTGACTGGTATCAAGGACACAAGGCGTCCACAACCATTCGGAACACCTCAGCCCACCAACGGCATCCTCGGCATAGGCGACGACATCAAGATTGCTTTCTCGGAGCAAATAGCCGGCAACTACCTATCCTCGGTCAACAATTTCGAAGTGCTAGGCACCACCAATACCACCAGCATCTCACTGTCCACCGCCTTGCAGTTCGACGGAAAAGGACTGGCAATGTCCGTGTCGAAACGTAATCTGGCCGACAAGGACTTCACACTTGATCTTATGCTCAAGCCTAAACATAACGGCAAGGACATGACCGTGCTTTACCAAGGAGATGAGGAAACGAGTTATCTCAAACTGGGTGTGACCTCTGCCGGTGAGTTGTCTGTTGATATCAGTGGCAACGTCGTGAAGAGTGAAACGGCAGTTGATTTCACAGAAATCCGGCAAGTGGCATACGTCTTCGATGTAGATGATGAGAAGAACGAGACGAAAGTCGTGTTCTATGAAGGCAACACCGTGATAGGTGAGGGTACTCTCAAAGGTATTTATACAGGACAAGGACGTCTCACGTTCGGTTCCGACTATGAAGGCGAGATGCTGGAGACCCGTCTGTGGAACAAAGCCATGACGACGGCAGAACTCGCCACTTACTCCATGAAGCGGTTGACGGGTTACGAACTTGGACTCATCGACAACTACCCCATGAACGAAGGCAGAGGCACATATTGCTATGACAAGGCAGTGGGCAGCAACGACTTGGTATTAAGGGGTGTGACATGGAGATCGCCAGAAGGCATCAGTATGAAACTCGACGGCGAGAAAGGCATCCGGCTGGCTTCCGACAACTTCAACCGCCTCAACTACCACGACTACACCCTCATGTTCTGGTTCCGTACCAACGACGCCAACGGTACACTCATGGCCAATGGTGAAGCTCGCGACGAACTGGATAACAAGAACCACTTCAACATTGGATTTGAGAATGGTGAGCTCTTCTTCCGCTCAGGAGGTCAGCAGGTGAATACAAGAGGATATTTCCACGACGGAGCATGGCATCATCTGGCCGTCACGGTCAACCGCTCAAGGAATGTGGGTAACATCTATGTTGACCAGTCGCTCATCCAGAGTTTCCCTGTAGATACGTTGGGTGGTATCAGCGGCAACAACCTCTATTTGGGCGCCACCTATACCGATGCGCGCACGGCCACAAAACAACTGACGGGAAACATCGATGAGGTGGCCATGTTTGAAATGGAGATTACCGAAAACGGGTTGAAGACCTTCTCCAACCAGACCCCGACGGGCGAGGAGATGGGCTTGCTGGCTTACCTGTCGTTCAGCAGGTCGGAGAAACAGGAAGACAACAGCCAACGTCTTATGCCAACAGGCATCAGTCTGAAGAAGTACAAGGACAACCACGGCAAAGTGGTAGAGGGTCATTGCGACACCATCGTCAGCCCTGACGTCATTGAACAATACGCAGACAGAAGCATGTACGCGCCCATGACAGATGGTGGAAAACTGGAGAACATCAAGTACTCATTCGTTGCCGACGGCAAGGACCTACTCATCAACCTCGACGTGCCCGACTACCAGATAGAGAAGACCAACGTCTTCATCATCGTCAAGGAGGTGGCCGATTTGCAGGGCAACCTGATGGCATCGCCGTTGACGATGAACCTCTACGTCTATCGCAACCCATTGCATTGGAATGTGAAACGCAAGCAGGTGGATGTGGAGTATGGTCAGGAGACGACCTTTGAACTGGCCATCGAGAATCTTAGCGGCAAGACACAGAAATTCACCTTGGAGGGACTGCCGGATTGGATGACAGTCTCACGCAAGAGTGGTTCCATCTCAGCCCTCGATGAAGCGTTCGTGACGATGACCATCTCGCCCTACGTCAATGTGGGAGATTACGAGGAAATCATTTATATCGTAGGTGAGAACGGCACTACAGAACCGTTGCCCATCAATGTGAAAGTCCGTGGCGAGGCACCGCAATGGGCAGTTGATGAGCAGTTGAAAGCCAGCTCCAACGTGATGTATATGGTGGCTCGTGTCAACCTTGGAAGCGAAATAGCCCGTGAATCTGACGACATGCTTTCAGCCGTGGGCAAAGGACACAGGATACTGGGTACGGCTCACGTGGACACAGACCCGAAGACTGAATCCAACGACGGTCTGGTTTATCTGACCATCTACAACACCAGTGATGCGGATGAACACACACCTTTGACCTTCGAATTCTACGACGCGTCTTCAAATCGCATCTTTGTGGTAGAAAAGAAGATAGATGCTGACGTTGCCTTGATTCCAGACACCATCTACTTCAAGGCCGACACCGTTTTAGGCAGTGCCAGTGCCCCGATCAATCTCTATTCGGGCTTCAAGGAAGTACAGTCCTTGCAACTCGAGAAAGGTTGGAACTGGGTATCGTCCTACATCCAGCCAGCGAAGGCCAAGATGTCTGACCTCATGAACAGTTTTGGAACATGGGAAGTGGGTGACGGCATAGAAATCCTGAAGGACGACGGTTCGTATGAGCTCTTGACCTACAAGGCCGTCTATGACCCGAAGACTTACACTGAGAAGTACTACTGGGATCATGGCGACCAGGCCTACCAACTCAGTGTACAGCGGATGTATCGTATCTACGTGCATAATGATAAGACCATCTATTGGTCGGGCGATAACTATTCGTATGTAGGTGTTCCCGTCCACAAAGGCTGGAACCGCATCAGTTACTTGTCGTTCATGAATCTGCCACTCACCACAGCTTTGTCAGACTATACCGAAATGGCGCAAGTGGGCGACATCATCAAGACTCAGAGCGAATTCGCCGTGCTGAATATCGACAAGTCAGGTAACCGCTCATGGAAGGGTACGCTCAAGTACATGAGGACTGGAGAAGGATATATGCTCAAACGTGGTGCGGACGATGATGTCCAGTTCTATTATCCCTATTACTCCAGTGGAACGATCTACAACAACAGTGCGAGTCAGCAGGTGGCAGAACGCACACCGCTTTACTTGAACAACACGGGTTCTTCGATGTGCGTCATTGCTCAGGTTGACGGTTTTGATCTGAAAGAAGGTGACAAGTTGGTGGCCATCTCCGGTGCGGAAACCCGCGGTGTGGCAGAGGCCGACGAGGAAGGGCTCTTCTTCCTCAGTGTGGCGGATACGGATGACGGACGTGTCGGTTTCGCCATTGAGCGTGACGGTGAGATTGTGGCGACCACCGCTCAACAGATGAACTACGTTGATAACGGTGTTACAGGAACGCTCAATCAGCCCACTGTCATCAGTTTCATTCCGTTCGATGCCACCGAGAGCGAGGGCTGGTATAGCCTGCAAGGCATCAAACTCAATGACAAGCCCGTACAGAAGGGTGTGTTCATTCATAACGGACAGAAGGTTGTCGTCAAGTAAATTAACGAATGATATGAAACGTTTTTTATTCATTGTGATCTCATTCATCTCTATATCGTCAGCCAAGGCCGACGATATAGAGATTGCCACAGCATCTCAACTCCGTGATTTTGCCTACAGCGTAAAGGACGGAAATGCCTATGCCGGTGTGACAGTCAAACTGACTGCCGACATCGACTTGAACAATGTTGACTGGATGCCTATCGGCACCCTTGCCTATCCTTTTCAAGGCACGTTCGACGGGCAGGGGCATTGGGTGGACAACCTGAAGGTGAATGTCAGCGGTTCCGACACAGGCAATGTTGCAGGCCTTTTCGGTTGTGTCGGTGAGAGTGGAACTGTGTCGCGTGTGGGTGTGCGCAGCGGCAACATCCATATCAGTGCCAAATCATCCGATAATATGAGTTGCTACGTTGGAGGTGTCGCGGGGCTGAATCAAGGCCGTATCTATGAGTGTGCCAACTTCGCAGTGGTTTTAGGCAACTGGAAGATGGCCCATGTCGGGGGTATCGCCGGTGCCAATGGAAACATTGGAGGAGGAACAACCTCTGCCCTCATCGAGAATTGTTACAATCGAGGAGAGGTGTTCACCTCTACAGGAACTTCTGCTGATGGCAACTATCTTGGTGGCATCGTCGGTCTCAACGACGGAACAGTTCGTCATGTCTATTCCAGCGCAGAGGTAAGCAATGCGGCTCATCAGGGTGGTATTGTCGGCGATAATCATGGCACAGTGGAGAACGCATACGCCACGGGCGATATGTTAGGCTTTGCGCTCGACGGCAGTCTCAACACTCAAGGTGATTATTCCATTTGGCAGTTCAACATGGGGTTGTTGCCTACACTGACCCTCGGTTCCTACGTTCTCGTCCTCGAGGATGACGCTGACAATGCAACCTCACTGACCAACAACAACGGAAAGACTTGTGATGTCGTCATCAACGGACGTACACTCTATAAGGACAATTCGTGGAACACCATTACACTGCCTTTCAAGATTGATGATTTCAGTGGCACTTTGTTCAGCGATGCCACCGTGATGGAACTTGTCGAGGCAAGTTTTTCGGGAGGAACGCTTACGCTGGATTTCAGTGAAGCCTACTCCATTGTGGCTGGACGACCATATCTTGTGAAGTGGGAAAGCAATGACACTGAGAGAGACATTGACAATCCTGCGTTCTCTGGTGTCACCATTAACGGTAGCGCTCCACAACCGGTAACGAAGGATGATATCGTTTCGTTCAATGGCATTTACTCCCCGCTCACGCTATCTGCCAACGACCGTAAGAAACTGTATCTTGGCGCTACGAATACGCTCTATTATCCGGATGAAAATGTGAAGATAGGTTCATTCCGAGCATATTTTGAACTACTCGACGGTTTATATGTAGGAACCCCGTCAGCCAAAGTGAACAATTTCTCGTTGAACTTCGATGCTGACGAGGTTACTATTATCTTGAGAGTGGACGACAATGATCAATGGTCAACGGTCAATGGTCAATGTTCAATGGACAATGGTCAATGGTACACCCTCGATGGCCGAAGACTAATAGGAAAACCAGTAGAGAGAGGCTTCTATATCCATCAAGGTAAGAAGGTCTTTGTCAAGTGATTTCCTGACTTACTTTTTCTTCTCATACCATTCTTGCAACACATAAAAGGCTTTCTTCTTTTCGCCATTGTCGGAGAAGAGGCCTTTTCTGTTGTAGTAGTCCTGTATGCCGTCGAGCACACGTCGTGGTGAGCGGAAGTCTTTCAGAATCCATGGTGTGGTGCCTGCCAGACCGTCGATCTTGTCAATCATACCGATGTTCTCGCGGTAGAGGTTCTCTTGGAATTCCTCTGTCCAGCGCTGGTTCTTGGGTCCATGCAGACCAGCTTTTGCACCACCTCCGAACTCACTGATGATGACAGGTTTGTCGTAAGGTATTTCCCATTCCATCTTCGGTGCGTCGTTCACGTCGCGGTACCAGCCGATGTACTGGTTGAACGAGATGACATCGACGTACTCGTTCATGTTATCCTGCAAGCGGTTCTTGTAGTTCGAGGCCGAGGTCACCTCCATGGCCATCGAGATGAGGCGTG
The DNA here is from genome assembly GCA_017509605.1 of Bacteroidaceae bacterium. GTDB lineage: Bacteria > Bacteroidota > Bacteroidia > Bacteroidales > Bacteroidaceae > RUG11857. Next base: position 47,011 of record JAFWPH010000013.1, read on the forward strand.
AAGAATCGAGGCTGCGCGCGTGCTTCGACAAGCGGCTGAGGAACAGGTCGCGTTCGGCGGAGTGGGGTGTCTCGTTGGCAATAGACCAGATGATGACGTTGGCGCGGTTCTGGTCGCGTTGGATCATGTCTGTCAACTGCCTTTCGGCGTTCTTGTATGTGTCGGGATTGGTCCAGGAGATAGTCCAGTAGCATGGAATCTCGCTCCATACGAGTATGCCCATTCGCTCGGCCTCTCTGACAGCGTACTCATTGTGTGGATAGTGAGCGAGGCGCACGAAGTTGCAACCCAGTTCCTTGGCCCAAGAGAGGAGGGTGTGGGCATCGGCCGTACAGTTGGCTCGACCACCGCCAAAGGGTTTCTCCTCATGGATGCTGATGCCTCGGAGGAAGATGGGTTTGCCGTTGAGCAGGAGTTGCTTCCCGCGGGTTTCTATGGTGCGGAAACCGATGCTGTCGGCCACCACGTCATGGTCAGAGGCGAGTGTGACGCTGTAGCGCTTGGGGTTGTCGGGACTCCAGAGTGAGAGTCGTTTGGACGGAATGCGTAGGGTGAGGCTTGCATTGCCTTCAGCATCGGTCACACACTGTTGCTTCACCTTCAGTTCTGGGATGGTGAGCGTGAGTGTCTGGCCAACCTCAGGTTTGTTGAGATGCGCGGTCATGGTGATTTCGCGTTGCTTGGCGTTCACGTCGGCTTTCTGCAACTCCAGTTTGTAGTTCTCGATGTAGGTTTCCGGCACCTTGACCACTAGCACGTCGCGGGTGATGCCACCATAATTCCACCAGTCGAAAATCTGTGTGGGAATGGCTTCGGCCTTGCGCTTGTTGTCCACCTTCACGATGACAATGTTCTCTCCGTTCTTCAGCATGTCGGTCACGTCGAAGTTGAAAGGAGTGAAACCACCGATGTGGTGTCCTGCCGCACGTCCGTTCACCCAAACGCGGCAGTCGTAGTTCACAGCGCCGAAGTAGAGTAGGGTACGGCAGTTCTCAATGGGTACTTGTGCTTGGAAACTGGTCTTGAACCACACCGTGCCTTCATAGAAGAAGAGGCGTTCATCCTGTGTGTTCCAGTCGCCTGGAATCTGCATGGTGGCAGCCTTGTCGAAGTCATACTCGATGAGGTCCTCTGGCTTTTGTGGTTTGGCGTTGCGGAAGAACCCCCATTGGGTGGGGTTCATGCGGTAGTCGTAGTAACCTTCTTCTTGCACATCAACGATGTAGTGCCATGCTCCGTTCAGCGACATGGTCTCACGACTCAATACGTTAGCTAATTGCGGCACCTCCTGTGCCTTGACAGCAATCGTCATCATGACGGCTATCAGCGATAAAAGAATCTTGTTTTTCATTTGTTGTTGGTTATTGTTGGAATATCAAGTATCGTCCGATTTTGTTCTTGAAATCATAATTACAAATTTATATAAAAAAAAGGATTCACATGCCTGTCAACGAAAGAAAAAGCATTTTTAGGAGGGAAGATACTATTATTCCTAAAAAAGGCAGCGTTGGTTCGCGACCAGCAGCTGCCTGTGAGAATGAGGGAATTATTGTTGATTCATTTCAATATCCCATTCGGGAAGTATCGACCTCTTTCTTTTTCTTCTCCTTGAAGTTGCCGATACGGTAGATGGCGGTAAGGGAATAGTTCGTGTATGGCATCCAGACACGCATAGTGTAGTCTTGATTGGTTATTGAGGAGTGTGTGGTAATATGGTCGTTCAATATGTTTTCACCTTTTGCCACAAGGCTCCATTTGCCGTTAGCGGTAGTGTAGCGTAGTGTGGCATTCAGTCGTAGGAGCGGTTCGATGTCGTAAACGCCCTGAATGGCCTTCGTCTGAAAGAATGGATTGAGGATGAGTTGGATGTTGTGCTTTGATGACAGCCGAGCCACAACTGTGCCACTAAAAATGCCCGAGAGACAAGTGCGGTCTATGGGAAGGTCGAAGAAATTGTTAGTCTTGTCATGTCGATACAGTGCAGTTGCCATAACGTTACCGTTGAGCCAACTTCCAATATGGAACTGCGCCGAGGCTTGCAGACCGAAACTGTTGGAATAATCGAAGTTGGTCTCCTTCATCACCACAGCCATGCGGTCAGAAGGTTGATAGGCCATTTGCACAAAATAGTCGGGCTCCAACATGGCAAAGGCCGTGAAGGTGTATTTGTGGTTGAGTTGCCACATCAGGTTGATGTCGTATTCCGACATTGGTTTCAGGTCGGGGTTGCCCCATATCTCGCTGTAAGCCGATGCATAGTAGATACTGCTCATTGTGCTCCAATAGGAGGGGTAGATGGCCTCGCTGCTGAACGCGAAGTTGAGCAAGTTCTTTTCGTTAATGTTCCACATCGCATTGAACTGTGGGTAAATGCGCCATCCATCCCACTTGGTGGCGTGGTATTGTTCAGCAGTCACAGAGGCGTCAAGGCTCAATGTCGTGCCAATTTGCTTGCTCAGCCCGACGTAACCATTCATGATGCGTTCGTCGTAGTCCACGTGTGAGGTGGCGTCGGGCAGGGGTTGCTGGTATTCATCGAGTGTGGTTTGATAGCTGTTGTTATTCGTGAACTGTGCCTTGCCGCCATAGCTCAGCTCCCATCCTTTCGGTAAAGAGTGGGTTTGGTCAGCTGTGAAGAGCCATTTGCTAACTTTCTGACGGCTATCGACATAGAGGTTTCGGCTCATCTCATTCAACTCTCCGTCAAGGTTCTGTGTGCGAGGTTCCTGATAGTTGGTATAAGAGGCTCCAATCTGCAGACCGAATGGCATCGAATAACTGGCATCAATGTTGTGCAGATAGTCGTGTTGTCGGGAATTCTGTACAGACAGTGCAGTGCCTGTCGTGGTGTTGGTAGAACAGGTGGAATTCCATTGTCCCGTGTAGGCAAGGTTCAGACGGTGGTTGTCGGCGATTGTATAGTCCATTCCAATGCGATATTCATGGTCAAGGCCGTTGCTACGGTTGCGGGTCTTGTCGCTGTATGCCATACGTTGCTCTCCAAGCGGGTGGTTGGCTTCATGTTCTACTTGTCCGTAGCCAGTGCCATTAGTGTAGGTGTATGATGCGTCTATTCCCCATTTGCCGTGATTGTAGATGATACTACCACCCGCATAGCCCGTTCCATATTTGTGTTGCCGCCAACCGCCCATCAGTTGTCCTGAGAGTTGGTTTGTTCCTGTGAAGTCTTTAGTCACAATGTTGATGGCCATTCCTCGTACATGATATCTTGCAGGAGCAGAGGGCATCACTTCGGCCTTGGCTATCATAGCAGCAGGCATCTGTTTCAGCCTTTCCACCACTTTGTCGGTACTCAACGTCGTAGGCTTGCCGTTGATGATGAGGGTGACGGCCTGACCAGAGAACATGATGCCACCATTCATCTCGCTTACGCCAGGGATATTGGTCAATGCGTCGTAAGCATTGTCGGCAGGATAGATTTGCAGTAGAAAGGGCATGTTGTAAACGAGGTGGCCGTTTTCTGTGCTCGATATGATGTGTTCCCCTGTCACTTGCACTCCGTTCAGTTTGATGTTCTCAAGTTCGAGTCTGATAGGACCGGCATTTCTTGTCGTCATTATGACATAAGCAGTCTTGTAGCCGACATACGAGATACGTGCAACGACGGGACTCTGCTCGCATGGAATGACAAAGAGGCCGCTTTCGTTGGACACTCCACCCGTAATCAGTGTGGAGTCCTCAGGTAGGAGCAGTGCGATGTTGGCGTAGGCAATGGGGTGGCCTTGTTCATCGATGATGGTACCCTTGTAGCGTGAGGCAGTCTTTTGAGGACACTCCACGATGATTTCCTTGTTCTCAACGGTCATGCGGATGGGATAGAAACCTATCATCTGACGGATGGCGTCAGGTATGGACTTGTGGCGTATTGATGTGGTGATGCTGAAGTCCTCCAGTTCGTTGTAGAGGAAACTGATGGTATAGTCCTCACTTTGCTCGTTCAGTTGGCGTAGGGCTTGGCTGAGCGACACGTTATTGTATTCTTGGGTTATCTTCTGCGCCTGAACTCCGATAGTAATGAGATAGCAGACAACTAAAAAAATGATTCGTCTCATGTCTTATTTCACTACAATTTTGTTGTCCTTCAGTTCTATGTCGATACTTTCAAAAAGGTTGAGTCGGTGCAAAGTGACTTCAAGTCCATCGTCTGGTTTCCATACGAAATAGAAACGGAGCAAGCGGGCATCTGTATTTTGAAATTCCACCTCTTTTTTATAGTGTGTAGCAATCTGTGGCAATATTATGTCTAACGTCAAATTGTCAAAGATGACAGGTTGGGTATTCGTTGTTGAATCAGTCTCTATGGTATCTGTTGGTATTACCCTGGTTGATTGAACTGGAGTAATCTGTTGTGTTTGTGTAGTTTGCGACTTGCTACTGCTGACCATGCGTACGATATGGATGGCAGCGAAGGCCACTCCTGCCGTGAAGAGGATGCCGATGACACTTGCGGCCACCTTATTGGGAAGTATACCCAACCGTTTCTTGTCATTTGGGCGAGCCTTCTCACGCTCGGCAAAATTGATGCAAGCATCATTTTGCTCTCGCTTAATTGAAGCCTTAATGGTTGCAGTATGTGGCTCGAATCTATTATCTGAACCGAGTGCTTCAATTTCTTCATAGTGTTCAGCATAAAACTTCTCCCACTCCTCGTCCACGGGGACGGATTCCTTTTTGACTTCGCGCTTCATAAAGGCTTGCTTGGTCAGTGCGAGCAGTTCCTGGTTCTCTGCTACCAACTGGTCTATTATTCCTTTCTGTTCCATAACGTTTATCGTTTTGCTGTTTGTTTCTGAAAATGTTGAATTTGTCTTCTTTTCCTTGCCATTGCAAAGTTAAAGCGAGTTTTACTCTGCTTATTTGGCTTAACGGAAATGTTCCTTGATTCGCTGTAGCGATTGTGACAGATGGTTGTACACCGTCACTTTGCTCACACCAATAGCATGTGCCACTTCTTCATAACTCATTTCGCGAAGGAATCGAAGTCGGAATATCTGTTGGCTAAGCGGTGGCAGTTCTGCCTCAATGAATTGCATCAGCCGCTCCAGACGGTCATCATCATCCAAGGTGGTCATATTGTTCTGCATTGACTCCTGTAAGAAGAGTTTTTCCACACGTTCCCGAATCGACCTGTGACTATTCACATCGTGGCAACGGTTGCGTACAGCGGTCATCAGGTACCCCTCCACCTTATTCTCCATTGGTAGCTGTTTGGCATGAAGTAGACGGGTGAACACTTCGCTCACCACGTCCTTGCTCTCCTGGGGGTCATATAGCATCACCCTTGCCAGACGGTACATCTGTGCATAATGCCGGCGGTATATGTTTTCAAATTCTTCTTTTGTCATAAGCAGACTTTTCAATCAGTCATATATCATAAGGACGATTCAGCAATCCGAAAAACTAAGCAAAATAATATTTTTTTATTTCATTTTCCCTCTTTTTTGGAAGTCATTAAATGAAGAAATAAAAAATATAGCTTGCTTCTCTTTGGGTTGTTGTTGGTTTTTTGGGGGGAAACAACTTATCACAACTATAAACAAAAATATCCATACGGGTAGAGAAGAAACTCCCGCCGCAAGGTGCAATCGATGCAACGTGCGGCGGGAGTGATTTTTGCTACGCACAGGACAATAGGTTTTAATAGCAGTCGTTTCGTCCAGCATGAAATTGCTTAACTTCCAGTCAGCACGGCTGACTTAGCTCCCTATTTAACTCCTTTTTATAACTTCCGAAACTTTAGATCCGTACATAGAAGATGACAAGTGTTCGGTGATTTGTGGAATTTTTATTCGGTTGTTTGTGGAAAATTCATTCGGCGAATCATGGAAAGGATTCTTATAGATTATGGTCTATACTTGCACTGCTATTTGGGTAAAATACTAACGACTACTACAGTTTATCTTCCTGAATGTTGGTAATATACTATATCTTGATTTGCATTTTGATGATAATATTTCTTGGTCGTATGTTGAAGGAATACAAAGATTCTGAGAGAGAGCCGAAGGAGGTGTAGCGATAGTCTGTCTCGTTAAGGAGATTGGTGGCGGCAAGAGCGATGTCAATGCGTTTGGAAAGAAGCCAGCGGACAGAGGCATCGAGGAAAATGATGCTGGCCGTCTGGTCGGTGGAAAAGCGAGTGTAGTAATGCTCTGCGCCGAAAGCAATATGCCATTGGTCGGTAGGTAGGAACGTAACAGAGAGGTTCTGACGTAAGGCACTGTGGATGGCCTTCACTGCATTGACCTTGTATTGATTGTTTGTGTAAGTCAGGCGATAGTCTGTGGAGAGCCAGCGCGTGAATTTGCCAGAGAATTTGGGTGCAAGGGTGATGAAGGTGGAGGTGTAAGGCTGTTCCACGTTCTGACGCATCATCCTGGCACAGGAGTGTCCAAGAGACGCATCAATGCCTACGGTGATTTTGGTTGCCCAAAGACCTTTGCTGATGCCGCCATTGAGTTGAGTGACGGAAATGTTGTTTCCACAGGTAACAAAAGTCGTAAGAATGCGCTCGCCGATGAACAGCTGGTTTTGCATCAGGGGCTGATAGTCCTGTTCGTATTTGGCTGAGAGATTAGCAAAGAGCGAGGTGATAGGGTTTCGGTAGCGTAGTCTGACGAAAGCCGAACGTTGCCGTATGCTTTCTGTGGATGGTGTCTGAAAAGTGAGATTTCGGAAGTCAGACATGACGACGGTTTGCGTGTAACTGCTTGGGGCGATTGGCTGGAGACTGTAGTTGAGATAAGCAGAGAACTCGGTCTTCGCCGTGAGTTGGTGGCGAACATAGACCATTGGCGAGATGGTCATAAAGTGCTTTCCCGTAGAGGTGTCGGCCAGTCGGTCTGCACCATGATAATAATAGTAGCCAATGGGCAGTGAGAGTGTCAGCCACCAGCGACGGTGCTGATAGCGGGCTTCAGGCGAGGCATAAGTTTTGAGGACGGTGAAGTTTCGACGACCCTCTAAAGGATAGTCGGGCAGCATGAGACCACTGAGACAGCTTTGGAAACGGTGCAGATTAAGGTCGATGCCGCCACGGGCGTAGAACGACCAACGACGGAGTAGCCAGCCATAGCGGGCTTCAGTAACAGAGCGGAAGTCGTCAGTGGTGAGGTCTTGCAGAACAGTGTCGGCAGTAAGCGAGTGGGGCCGATGTGAGTAGCGGTTGTGCGACGAGATGGTCAGTAGGTGGCTGTCGATACGGTAAACCAGTTGCAAATCGTTGGTAATGTCGAGAACAGGGAGGTCAGACTGTTGGCGTAATGCTTGTGTACCATTAACGGCAGACGTAGCAGGGTTCCATAGAGCATCCACGTTGAGATTGTCTTTCAGATAGTTATTGCGCCGATTCAGTTGCAGTGACCATTCGCCGTTTAGTTGGTGATTGTGGTTTCGCATCGTGTTCTGCTCTAAGAACGAGGGTATGTTCTTGTCGAAATAGCGAGTGGTGCAGGAATTGGTGAAGTCCAAACGGTCAGCTTGATAGGTAGCATTCAACTTGACATCAAACCCATCGGCCACATGACGGGCATTGCTCGACTGTGCCAGAAACGATAGATTGTCACGGGTGCGCAGTTCGTCAAGCGGCGCAGAGGTGATGCCGATGGCGATATAATCAGGCCATGGATTGTCATTATAGCCACTGTTAAGGATAGTGTAGTCAGTATGCCTCTGGCTCTGACTGTTGGGATTCCATCCCGTGTCGTTCAGTCGCAACGTCTCCATGTTCTGCCATTTCTTGGCAATGCGCATGGCAAACAGGGATGCGTCGTAAAGCAGAGGCTCGGCACCTATGCCGCCATTCAGGATGCCAATCCAG
>JAFWPH010000046.1 GCA_017509605.1 Bacteroidaceae bacterium
GTCTTTCACTCTCCTAGTCACATCGGTTTCGCTCTCAGGAGGCTTTGCGCCTCCTGCCGCTTGGCAAACCTCCGCAGTGTTTTTCATAGTTTTAAGGCTTGCGCCACACTACGTTTTTTGCACTTCTATCTTGAACTTAGGTAATCATTCATGTTTTAACGGTTTACTATGAAACATTTGACACCAGCCAAAATCAATAACCCATAACCCATTAAAAAGCTAAAGCCTACGTAAGGACTCTTGACCCTTGACTCTTGACCCTTGACTCTTGACCCTTGACTCTTGACCCTTGACTCTTGACCCTTGACTCTCGACCCTTGACTCTCGACCCTTGACTCTTGACTCTCGACTCTCGACCTTGGGTGACGAAAAGACAAAAAAGTAGGGCGAGATGATAGTTTTTGACATTCTTGCTTATCTTTATTATTGTAACAATTAAAAACTGGATTCTTGTAACATCTAAAAACTGAAGATTATGATACTCACAACAACTCCTTCCATTGAAGGATACCCCATCAAGAACTACTTAGGTGTAGTCACAGGAGAGACAATCATCGGAGCTAACATCATCAAGGATTTTTTCGCTGGTATTCGAGACATCGTCGGAGGACGAAGCGCTGCATACGAGGATGTGTTACGCGAGGCCAAGGACACAGCACTGGCTGAGATGCAACAGAGAGCAGCGCAAATGGGAGCTAACGCTATCGTCGGCATCGACCTCGACTACGAGACCGTTGGACAAGGAAACTCCATGCTCATGGTCACATCCAGCGGCACTGCCGTGATTATATAATTTCCCCATTCTAATTACATTGTGTGTTATTTTTATAACTCGATCGACGGGACCATCGCTGTGGAAGTGAGGGTCCCGTTCTTTTTTCGCCTTTTCCTGTCAAACCTACTTCCCTGCAGTGTAATTCGTAACTTTGAAGCGCAGTCTTTGACACCTCGTTTGCTTGGGCAAACACATAAATAATATTAAATTCTTCGCTATCCACCTTTTTTGTGCTAACTTTGTAGCTTGAATGGATGAGGACCAGGGGAATTTGTTCCCTAAAGGCCCCCAATGATTGTATCAACACGTGATAATCAATAAATAACGACAAGATGAATAAATATCTTTCTATTTGTGTAGTGGTATTGCTCGCCGCGTTAGCCTGTTCTTCATGCTCTCTCGATGACAATGACAACCATGCCGAGGCTGAAATCGGCTACGTCGGAGTGGTCGATTCTATTCGGTTAACCGATCAGGCCGATACGGCTTATTACAAATTCATTGAAGAGGCGCTCTGCAGCGAGAAAATCAAAGTGGCGGGCCAAGCCTCTCTCTTCACCCAGAAAGCCAAAGTGGAGAATGCCACCTTGCCTATGGCTGTGGCCATCTGCGACTCTATGGCCTTCGAATATTATGCGAAAGTGTTGCAAGGAGTCAGCCTCGACGACATCAAGAGCGCCATCTTCGACGCACATACCAACACGATTACACAAAGCGGCGTCACTGACCGATGGCTCGTTCCCATCAGCCCTTTCACTGCCTACATCTCACTCTTCTCATCAAACAGAGGCGAGGCGGTCAAAAGATTTTCACGTGAATTCAGATAATCCATAGACACTAAACGATTGTGGACTACAACAGCATCATCGCTCACTACTACGAGCAAGATACCCAACTCTACCACATCCTCTACTCGCACAGCCGGTGCGTAGCCGACATGGCGCTCGAGATCTTACAAATGCACCCCGAGCTGCATGCTGACGCACAGTTTGTCGAGGAGGCTGCCATGGTTCACGACATCGGTATCTTCAAATGCGATGCCCCAACCATACAATGTTTCGGTACTGAGCCTTACATTTGTCATGGCACCATCGGGGCGGAGTTGATGCGTATAGAAGGGTTCCCAAGACACGCACTCGTCTGCGAACGACATACAGGGGCTGGATTGACGATTGAGGACATCGAACGACAGCACCTCCCCGTGCCACACCGAGAACTCACTCCACAATCGGTCGAGGAGAAAATCGTCTGTTTCGCCGACAAGTTCTTTTCCAAAACCCGACTCGGACAACGAAAGACGGTGGAACAAGCCACCAACAGTCTCAGAAAGTTCGGAGAAGAGGGGGTCAACAGATTCCTCGGTTGGTGTGAGTGCTTCCTCTGAAACTTTTTATCATCCTTTATTACGGATTACCGGCATTGAAGATTAGATTCTGCATATTACTCATCGTGCTGCTCGCGCTGTTCGCAGTGCCTGAAAGTGGAGGACATACCTATTGGCAACGTCACTCCAATTTCACATTGTCCGACGACTCCATACAGGACAGCATCATGGTAAATGCCGCAGACACAATCGACTCACTCCTGCAAGCAACGGGGCGGGAAATCCTCGCCGATTCTCTGGCCAACGATACAGCCAAGACACTCCAACCGACAGACACAGTCGTAAAAGGTAATCCACTCGCCACCCAGTGGAACGATTCCATAGCAGCTGCTGAGGACTCCATCAAACGGGCACAAAAGAAAGCCCTCGACCATCCCGTATCTTACGAGGCCAAAGACTCCATCATCTTCTATCTCGACAGCAAGAACGCATACCTGTATGGCGACGCGAAGGTCAACTACACCAACATCGAGCTGCTCGCAGACAGCATCGTGGTGAATCTCGACAGTTCGGTCGTCCATGCGGCTGGTGTACGCGACACACTCGGACAACTACAAGGGAGACCCATCTTCAAGCAGGGTAACGAGCAATACGAATCCGACAAATTGGACTATAACTTCGAGACAAGAAAGGGATTCATCGAGAATGTCTATACCGAGCAACAGGAGGGGTTCCTCAGAGGACAGGAGTCCAAGCGTGGAGACAAGGGGGAAGTGTATCTCAGCAAAGCGACATACACCACCTGCGACGAGCCTCACCCTCATTTCTATATCGCCATGTCCAGGGCAAAGGTTTATCCCGGTAAGAGCGTTTATTCGGGACCGGCTTGGCTTGTCGTTGAGGATGTGCCGCTTCCTCTGGCAATACCTTTCGCCTATTTCCCCTTCACCGACAAGTACTCCTCGGGATTCATCATGCCCTCTTACGGCGATGAGAACAAGCGAGGATTCTATCTGCGCGACGGTGGTTACTATTTCGCCTTCAATGACTATGTCGATCTGAAACTCACAGGCGAGATTTTCACTAAAGGCTCATGGGGCGTAGCAGCCCAATCCACCTACAGGAGAAGATACAAATACTCGGGAAACTTCTATTTCAACTACCAGGTCACTAAGACTGGGGAGAAAAACATGCCCGATTACAGTGAGATCAAGAACTTCAAGGTGCAGTGGACACACCGGCAGGATGCCAAGGCCAACCCCAACAGCACTTTCTCCGCTTCCATCAACTTCGCCACACAGAGTTATGAGCAGAACAACCTCACCAGCCTTTACAATCCTACATCCTACTCTCAATCTACACGTACATCATCTCTCAGCTATTCCAGGACCTTCCCGAAGATAGGACTCTCAATCTCGTCCAGTTTCAATATCTCTCAGAACATGAAAGACTCCACACTGGCTCTCACCATGCCTGACGTGAGTATTTCCCTCGCTCAGTTCTATCCCTTCAAAAAGAAAAAACTGGCGGGCAAGGAAAGGTGGTATGAGAAGATATCTGTCAGATATACAGGTAATATCAGCAACAGTATCTCCACCAAAGAGGACAAAATCCTGAAATCCGACCTCGTTAAGGACTGGCGTAATGGTATGAAACACACCATTCCCGTCAGCGCCACCTTCAACCTGCTCAAATACATCAACGTCACCCCAATGTTCAACTACACGGAGCGTTGGTACACCAAGAAAATCATGCAGAATTTCGACCCGCAGAAGTACCAGGTGATCTACGACACCATTTATGGCTTCAACCGTGTCTATAATTACAACCTCAGTCTGTCTGCGAACACCAAACTCTACGGATTCTACAAGCCCAACAAGAAGATTTTCGGCGACAAGATACAAACGGTGAGACATGTGCTCACACCTTCCATCAGCTATAGTTATGCACCTGACTTCGGCGCCTCACGATACGGCTACTGGGACACATACACCAAGACCGATGCCAATGGAAATGTCTCTCTTGTTTCATATTCACCTTATCAGGGAGCCCTTTATGGCGTGCCGGGAAAAGGAAAGTCGGGTTCCATCAGCATGGATCTGTCGAACAATGTCGAGATGAAATACAAGGACAGAAACGACTCCATCAGGAAAATGAGCATCATCGACGAACTGGGCGCATCCCTCTCTTACAACATGTCGGCGAAGACACAGCCTTGGTCGAACCTCTCCACACGAATCCGACTCAAGTTCGGCAAGTCGTTCACTTTCAATATGAATGCGGTGTTCGCCACCTATGCCTACGAGTTCGATAGAAATGGAAACGTGGTGGTCGGAAACAGAACGGAATGGAGCTACGGACGATTCGGACGTTTCCAGGGAACGAGCAAGAACTTGTCCTACACCTTCAACAACGGAACATGGAAGAAGTGGGTGGAGGCTTTCAACAGACTGATGGGTAGAGACACCGACCTCGAAGCGAAAAACAACAAAAACTCCACTGACGAGGACGAAGAGGACGAAGAGGACATGGATCTCGAGACCAATGAGGAGAAAACTGCCGGAAACGGAAAGGACATGGGTAAGAAGTCCTCTACCAACGGACTTGATGAAGATGGATACATGGAGTTCGCTATACCTTGGTCTTTCTCCATATCTTATGGTATCACCATGGCTGAGGACCGTTCTGCCAGAATCAATGTCAAGACCATGAGATACCCCTACAAGTTCACACAGAACCTCAACTTCTCGGGAAACATCAAGTTGTCGAACAACTGGAACATCAACTTCTCATCCGGATGGGACTTCAACAGGAAGGACATCTCTATGACGACATTCAGCCTCACTCGAGACATGCACTGTTTCAACATCTCAGCTGGACTTGTGTTCGGTACCTACCAATCCTACAACATCACACTTAGGGCGAAGGCCTCAACACTCACCGACGCACTTAAGTACGACAAGAAGAGCAGCTACTCCGGAAACATCCAGTGGTATTAATCCGAAAAGCCGTCCTGCCCTTTTCCACGCCAATCCTTGGCGGGGTAAGCAAGGACAGCTCAAATCTATAACTATACTTCCTATGAGAAAAACTTTATCCTTCTTAGTGATTGCCGCCTCAATGGCCTTGACCGACCTGAAGGCACAGGAAGCAGAGATGGGCGTGTTCAACCACCTCGCCGCGGGAGTCAGTGTCGGAACCACTGGTCTCTCATTCAATCTTGCTTCGCCAGTCACTGACTACCTCGCTGTCACGGCGGCTGTCGATTGGATGCCCGACTTCCGACGTACCGACGACATTCAATACTATCTTTACCAGGATCTGACCCAATATGGATTGGGCAAGTGGGAATCAGGAACACACACACTGAACATGAAGGGTGGAGTAGGGCGTGTGCAGGGGGCATTCGTGCTTAATGTCTATCCCTTCCGCAATGCCGATTTCTATGTCGCAGGCGGAGCTTACTTCGGGGGGGATAAAATCTTGGACATGAATGGTTCCAGTCAAGACCTCGTGTCCGACATCAATGCCGTCCGCGGACTCTACGACAGAGTTGCCGCTTATTACCAGTCTGCCGACAAGCAGATGCCGGAAGTGCCAGCCGACTATGCGGAGATGATGCAGTCCGACGGACATGTCAACGCACATATCAAGACCAGTGCTTTCCGGCCTTACCTTGGCATTGGTTATGGCAGGGTTGTGCCTCGCCACCGACTGGCATTCAACTGTGAGCTGGGCATACAGTTCTCGGGTAAGTACAAACTCGAATCCGACAACTGCTCTGATGCCGTTCTCAAAGTGTTGGGCATCCAGAAAAAGTATGCCGATACCCTCGATGACCTCAACAAGCTGAAATGCTATCCCGTCCTCAAGCTCCGACTTGCGGGACGCATCTTCTAATCCCAGATTCACACACTTTGTCCCAACAGCTGGAATGGAATGGCGAACGTACCGACTATATCTGCGAGATGAAATTCAGCGAACACGACTTTACCATCGACAAGTAATATGAAACGGAACTGGCCAATAAGATTGACGAATTTTTAAACTGCAAACAACATACCAAGACACACTCCATTCAACTTGTCATGGTTACGACAATTGGTGTGACCCCAAACGAACACTCCAAGGATGTTAACCAGGAAGTTGTATGGGGTGACCTTTTCACATAAGACCATTTTTTTTGCAATAAGGGGTATTTGATTTGAACGTCCGAGGGTCTTATATACGATTAAAGGCCAAAGACATTTATGGATTACAGTAAACAAGAGTTTGAACGCCTGTTCAAGGACAGCTATCCACACATGTATCGCATGGCTTTCTCGATGGTGGAGAATGCCGACGATGCCAAGGATGCGGTGCAACATGTGTTTGCTCAAATCTGGCGAAACAAACCACGGGTGGCTGATGACAGCATTCGTGGCTATCTGCTGGCGGCTACGCGGAACCAGTGCCTACACACGCTACGGTCGAGGCAGTTGCAGCGACAGATTGAGGATGAATTTCGGCAAGACATTGCCGCCAGCGAGAACGAGGAACGCAAGGAACTGCTGCGGCAACTTCAACAAGTCATTGACAACAATCTGACGGAGCAAGACCGGCGCGTGCTGAGTCTGCACTACGATGAAGAGTTGACATACGCGGAAACTGCCTCTGTGCTGGGTATCAGTGCTTCGGCAGTGAACAAGCATATCTCACGGTCGTTGGCAAAAATCAGACAAACCCTTAAAAGTGCAAAGTAAAAATGAAAAGGGAAGATATTGACAAGAAAATAGGAATGCCTGACGTAGATGCGGAGTGGGCAAAGTTTGAGCGCGAGGTTATCGGAAAAGACACCAAGCGAAAGCCTTGGCGTGTGGCCACATGGACAGGTGGTATCGGTATTGCCGCTACTATTGCGTTGCTGCTTATTCTGAATATAGACAAAACTACGGAACCGATATTGGTGATACAGAAGGCAAAAGAACGACCCATGGTGACACTGCAACCTTCCGAGAATCCCCGTCCCGTTATCAGGAAGAACTCACAGGCTACCATGCAACTTGCATCCAACACACAAGAAAATGAATCCGTGCCAAGCATGCAAGGCCTTATCGCAGGACTGAACTTGGATGACAAACCCTTCCACTTCGTAGGGGAAAACGATCGACCGGCATTGCCTCACTTATGGGAGCGTGACACTGTACTGACCTTGGTCAACGGAAAAGAAGACTCGGACTTCCTGCGCTATCTGAGTGGTATGTCTCATTGGTCGATGAGCAACATCTACGACTACTTCTTTGAAAGAAACCAGATGTTCCTCATGCAATCCCTTCCCTCAAAGGAGGAACAGGCTGTGCTCTACGACCCGTCCCTGTTTGAAGGCCGCGACATCAGGCTGGTTGTAGATTACCTGACCAAGCCGTTCACACCCGTCAGTCAGCTCACTCAAGAACAGATCAATTCGCGCCGCTTGGCTTACCTCCAGAACAAGTATCGCGCGGGCTTCAGCAAGAACAGCACCCCGGAATACTTTTCGTCCGACCTCTACGATTCCCCCGCTGAGGAGCGTCTCTTCGGCCTGACGGCAGCCAAGTGCCGCAGTTACGGACAGCAACACGAGTATTTCGGTCCTATGGGCAGCGACAGCCACGGCGTCTATGTCCCCCTGATTCGCGATGTGGTGCTGACCACCAATGATGATGCGTGGTGGGAGAACGGCGAAGTGTGCATACTCAAAGACGACCCGCATTTCAATCAGATTGTTGACGACATCCTACAGACGGCCACCCGCGCTGAATCATCTGTGGTGACGAACGACGACAGCATCGTCAGGTTGGCATTCATCTTCGGAGGAAAGGTGGCTGAAGGACAGCCGAATGATCTGCTAAGTGGCATGCAGAAACAGCTCTACGCAAAAGTAAAGACGAGCTCTTTCGCGTTCAAGCTCGATGCCGATGCGCCGTCCTGGTGGTGGGGCGAGGCCTATTACTCTACCGCGTCGCAGCGCCAACTGTGGATGCATCTGCATTCCGTTGACAAGCTCTACGCCGTCAACTGCCCCGAACTGCTCAGCAACCGCCGCCATGTGGAAGGCACAGTGACCGATGAGAAAGGAGAGCCGCTGGCCGAAGCTAACGTCGGCATAGGCTTCGTTACCCCCTGGGACGCTGTTACCACCGATAGCTTAGGTCACTTCGACCTGTGGATGCCTTTTCGTGATGCCGCCATCCGCGTGAACCATGCAGGCTATATACCCCAGCAAATACATCCCACCGACACTCCTCTTGTCATCCGCATGAGGGAAGCAACAAAATTGAGGGAAGTGAAGGTGCTAACCAAGGAGGAGATGAATGAAATTCAAAGGTTACCATGAATAGGGTTACGAGGGAAGATTAAATAGGGAATGTCGTCAAATAGTCAGAAGAAACATAACGATTTGATTGCCAGTGTCATATATTTTTTATAACTTTGCATAAGACAACTAAAAATCCCCCAAACTGCTTTGGAACGGCCTGTTTTGGGGGAAACGAAAAA
>JAFWPH010000014.1 GCA_017509605.1 Bacteroidaceae bacterium
AAGAGGAAAGTACCAACTATATCAACACGGTGTCGAATACAATGCCGTGATAGGTCTGTCATGCCTCTATGCCAACGAATTACGCGTGTTTAGTTAATTCTGCGGGGCAATTTGTTTCCTATTTATAGAGGAAAGATACAATAATTTCTTTACTGTGGTCCGTTTCTGTCGCTATTTGTTTCGTTTGGGTATGCAATTTAATCAATAATTATATGTATATTTGCACTCAGATGTTATCACAAGCCTTTCTGATGATACAAAATCAGATCTCAAGGCTCAAGGGATTAACAAGAAAGGCATAGAAAACAAGCTTGCCAAGCAATGCTAACATTAACAACTTAAAAACGATTAAAAACTATGAAAGAAAAGGTATTACAGGCTATGCGTGAGTACGGTGCACCCGTGAACGCTGGCAAGATTGCGGAAATCACAGGCATTGACCGCAAGGAAGTTGACAAGGCGTTTGCCGAATTGAAGAAGGAAGGTGCGATTGTATCGCCCGTACGCTGCAAGTGGGAACCCGCTAAATGAGGAAGCTATGGAAATCAAAGCAATTCGCATGTTCGATGGCGGGTTTATGAACCAGCAATTCGCCTTTGGAGGAGAAAGTAAAGAGGGTGCAGACGAACAAATCATATACCGCAGCTCGCTACAGAATTTCCTCATCGACATGGGCAATGAGGTGATACTTGTTGATACTGGCTTCAAGAACGGATTCCCCGCACCTGCCAAAAAGTTAGGCGCACCCCTCTATATGGGCGAGAAACTGAAGGACTACATGGAGGCTTTTACCGCATTGGGGTACACGCCTGAGCAGGTGACGAAGATTCTTATCACCCATAAGCACCCCGACCACACTGGAGCGTTGGAATATTTTCCCAACGCTAAGGTCTATATCTCGCCGGAAGATGCCGACGCCATGAAATTGGAGGGCGATAACATCATCCGCGCCGAATACGGCAAGCCCTTCAAGAACTTCCCCAATGCGCAGCAGGTGGCCGATGGTGTTTGGTTTATCGAAGCTAAAGGTCACACCAAGGGCAACAGCATCATCATCGCCGAGATGGACAATATCTACTATATGTTCCATGGCGACGTGACCTATTGCGACGCTGCACTTAAAGCAAACAAGCTCAGCATCGTTTTCGAGGATATTGACGCAGCCCGCCAGACCCTCGACCGCGTGCGTGAGTTCATCAAGAGCAATTCTACCGTCTATCTCTCCACCCATTGCCCCGAGGGCTACGAGAATCTGGAG
The DNA here is from genome assembly GCA_017509605.1 of Bacteroidaceae bacterium. Lineage (GTDB taxonomy): Bacteria > Bacteroidota > Bacteroidia > Bacteroidales > Bacteroidaceae > RUG11857. The sequence continues at coordinate 1,259 of JAFWPH010000014.1, forward strand.
ATGAAGCGCGTGATGAAACTGTAAACGAAAGGAGGGCTTCGGCTCTCCTTTTTCATTTCTTATGGGTATTGCGCAATTCAAGAAAAAGAAGTACTTTTGCTCCCGTTAAATCGCAACAATCCACCCGCTTATGACGACGACATTGATTATAGGACTGCTGATTCCATTGCTTGGTACGATGCTCGGGGCTGCCTTCGTGTTCTTCATGAAGGATGAGATCTCGCCTCGACTGCAAAAGTCATTACTGGGCTTTGCATCGGGTGTAATGGTGGCGGCATCAGTGTGGTCGCTCTTAATTCCTTCAATAGAGATGGAAGCCGATAGCGGAAAATTGGCGGTAATGCCTGCTGCTGTGGGATTTCTCTTAGGAATGGGCTTTCTGTTGCTCATCGACGAACTGACACCGCACCTGCATATCGGAACGGACAAGCCAGAAGGTATGCGCTCGCACCTTTCAAAGACAGCCATGCTTGCCCTTGCTGTCACTATACACAACCTCCCTGAAGGCATGGCCGTAGGTGTGGTGTTCGCTGGAGCGGAGAATGGAGCCGCTCATATCTCATTGGCCAGCGCCATCGCCGTTTCGTTGGGTATCGCCATTCAGAACATTCCCGAAGGTGCCATTATCTCCATGCCAATGCGAGCCGCAGGCAACAGTCGTTGGCGCTCGTTCCTGATCGGTTCTCTGAGCGGAGCAATAGAACCAGTTGGGGCTATTGCCGTTTTGTTGCTGGCTTCGTTACTCATGCCCGCTCTCCCTTATATGCTGGCCTTTGCAGCTGGCGCCATGTTCTATGTTGTGGTCGAGGAATTGATACCTGAAGCCTCCGAGGGCCAACACTCCAATCTCAGTACCATCGGCTTTGCCATTGGCTTCGTCTTGATGATGGTGCTCGATGTCGTTATGGGATAATCTGCTGCTTATCAATATTATCATAAACAAGGATGGTCCCGACGTTAATATCTTGAAGAATCTACATCATAATAGAAATGATTGTTGTAATTTTGCATCTCATAAAAGAGGATGTGGCGGAGATGAGGAAAGAGAAGATGATACTGCATCAATGAAAAAAAGAAAAGAATATGAAAAAGACGACATTTATCATGTTTGCACTGCTCTTGGGGGCAACAGTGGCAAAGGCACAGTCCGCACAGTCGGACATGGACGACAAGTATGCAACGGAGTTGGTGAAGGTTGGCACGGCTGCCCCAGACTTCAAGATGAAGACACCCGACGGCAAGACCGTACAGTTGTCGAAGTATGCCAAAGGCAAGACCGTGGTGCTCGACTTCTGGGCATCGTGGTGTCCTGACTGCCGAAAGGATGCCCCGGAAGTGGTGCGACTGTATAAGGCCTACCATCCGTATGGCATTGAGTTTATCGGCATCTCTATGGACACCGATGTGGAAGCATGGAAGAAGGCCATTGAGAAGTATGGCATCACCTATCCCCAGGTAAGCGAACTGAAGAAGTTCAAGGAGACCGACATCGCCAAGTCTTACGGTGTAAACTGGATTCCCTCGATGGTGGTCGTTGGGCCAGACGGGCAGGTGAAACTCTCCACGGTGCTGACATATAAGGTGGACAAGTACCTGAAGGAATTGACCACAGGTTCGTATGCGCCATCCAAAAAAGGCGAGACTCTGTGGATTGACGGTGACCACGGACGGTTGAAAGCCATCATCCAGAAGCCTGAGCTGCAACAGGGCGAGAAGTGTCCGATGGTCATCTTCTGTCATGGTTTCAGCGGTTCGAAAGACGGTCCGCTGTTTGAACTTGTGGCCGACACCTTGCAAGCTCATGGCATAGCCAGCATCCGCTTCGACTTCAACGGACACGGTGAGAGTGAGGGCGAATTCAAGGACATGACCGTTCCCAACGAAATCGAGGATGCAAAAAAAGTAGTGGAGTATGTGAGCGACCTGAGATACGTGAGTTCACTGGCCATAGCGGGTCATTCGCAGGGCGGTGTCGTGGCCGCCATGACAGCGGGACAACTGAGCGAGGAACTGGGTGAGCCAGCATTCAAAGCGGTGGTCCTGATGGCTCCAGCCGCTGTCCTGCGCGACGACGCCATCCGCGGCAACACAATGGGCAAGCAGTATGACCCCTTCGATCCAGGCGAGTATGTGGAGTTGTGGGGTGGTCTGAAACTCGGTGGCCAGTATATCCGCACCGCCTTCAACCTACCTATCTATGAGACTGCGGCAAAGTATCAGGGACCGGCGCTGATCATCCACGGCAACGCCGACCGCGTCGTACCCTACACCTATGGGGAGCGATTCCATCAGATCTGGCCCGAAAGCGAGCTGGTCATACAGGAATACTTCGACCACGGTTTCTCACAGAACATCTATCGCACTACCGACATCGTATCCAACTACCTGATCAACCAATTGAGAGGCAAATAAAAGACGGAAGCAGATTCAAGCATCATGCTCGCCATTCCCTGCAGTGCGTGAGCTATTTGATTGCGCATTGAACGATTATCGACTTAAGAACTTTGTGTTCAGATACTGCTGAAAGGCTTCCTTGTACAGGTCGCCTATAGGAAGATAGGTGTTCTCGTCCATGATGACACGGCTCTTATTGACTTCCTGAATCTTCTTGAGATTGATGATATAGGAACGGTGTATGCGCATGAAGTAGTTTGGCAAGTTCTCCTCCATTTTCTTCATGGAAAGGAGGGTAATGATGGGTTTGGGTTGACTGTCAAGCCAAACTTTCACGTATTCGCTCATCGACTCGATATAGCGGATATCAGGGATGTTCACATTAACAATGCGGTAGTCGGTTTTGAGGAAGAGAGTCTCCGCTTGTGGAACGGGATTGCTGTCAACTACGACAGGGGTGCTCTCAATCCTTTCCTGTAGCCGTTGTGCAGCTCTCTGGAACTCTTGCAGCCCGAAGGGTTTCAGCAAATAATCCACGGCATTCACACGGAAGCCTTCGACAGCGTACTCTGAATAGGCGGTAGTGAAGACGATAAGCGGCGGCACAGCGAGCGACTTCACGAAGTCCATGCCATTGAGGTCGGGCATGTTGATGTCGCAGAATATGGCTTCCACAGTGTCGTTCTCCAAAAAAGCGCGGGCCTCCAAAGCACTCTGGCACTGGGCGGCAAGTTCAAGGAAAGGAACTTTATTGATGTAGGTGACAAGTTTCCTGAGCGCTAATGGCTCATCATCGATGGCGAGGCAACGTATCATTTATTCTTATGATTTGAGAGGGATGACAAGTTCAACGTGGTAAATGTCGGGAGTGTCATTGATGTCTAATGTATAGTTGTTGTCGTAAAGCAGGTTGAGACGCTTACGCACGTTGTCAAGACCTACCCCACCCTTTTCCTCATTCGCTTGGTCTGCTTTTGAGTTACTGCACTTGAACTTCAGTTTCTCTCCCTCGACTGCAACGTTGATATCAATGAACGATTCACGCTGGTAGCTGATACCATGTTTGAAGGCATTCTCGATGAAAGTGATGAGAATCAACGGTGGTATTTGACGGTCGGGCGATTCCTGAGGCATATCGAGCGTTATCTTCACCTTCTCGGTATAGCGCAGCTGCATCAGGGCGACATAATGACGTATGAAGTCAAACTCGCGTGAGATGGGCACGTCCTTCTTGTTGCCCTCATAGAGTACAAAACGCATCATTTTCGACAGCTCCAATATCGTGTCCTTTGCCTGCTCTGGGTCTATATCTACCAAGGCATGGATATTGTTGAGCGTGTTCATGAAGAAATGAGGATTGATTTGGTAGCGCAGATACTCCAACTGCTGCTCCAGGTTTTCGTGCTCCAATTCTGCCAACCGCTTCTGGTCATCCCTGCTGCGGTAATAGAACTTGATGCCGAGGTTGGCGCCGAACATCAGGACGAGAACCACAATGGTCAGAATGTCGCGCTCACCAACAAAAGGTGGCCGTGGGCCTGCTTTATGATCCCTATTTCGTGGACGTTTGCCCTTCATCAAATGCCCGTCGTCTGGTAATGGCGGACGTTCGCCATCGAATGCTGTCGGTGATTCTGCATGTGGTTCTGCAAAAGACGGCTGATGGTTATTGACCCGTTCCATAGGTGGCCGTCTGTGATTCCGTCTTTCCGGCCTCTGGTTGCACTGGTAAAGCGTGAACGCCATCAGCATTGCGGCTACTGAAGCGTAATACACGACACGTTTACCTCCATGCACAAGCAGTGGCGCTAACAAGAAATTGTGGATGAGAAACAGCAAAAGATAAACAGCGAACAGTCTCCACGCGAAGAACACCTCCGACCAATCGAACTCGATGTTCGGGTCGTTGACCGTACGCACATACAAACTTAGCAGCGGGGCTGCGAAGAGCAAGCCCCACACTGCCAAGTATATCAGGTTTTCCTGTCGTGACTGTTTCATCCAGATTCTTCTTGCCATATCTAATAACGTAAGAAACAGAATATTATTGTAACGTTATCTTCCCGAAGAACTGGTGGCTGCCTTGCACGAAGTGGACGAAGAACCAATGGTCACGGTATAGCTTGTACCCGAGGTGAGCCCCGAACAGCTGAGCAGATAACTGAAGCTGCCACTGCTCTGACCACCGCCACCGCCGCCTGGCCTGCCGCCACCACCAGGTCCGCCGCCACCGCCAGGTCCGCCACCACCACCAGGTCCGCCACCACCACCGCTTGATGGTGAATAGCCTGTTGGTACTGTGAAGGAGGCCAACACTGTCCCGCCGTTCTTCACGCTGACCGCTGTGCCAGCCGTGGCACTACCCGTGGTGCTGAGCACACACTGCGAACCAGTGGTAGAGGTGACTGCGTTGTTGCCACCGCCAATGCCCAGCACTGTGCCACCAGTGATATAGAGGTTGTAGCGTTCGGCGGCATCCAGTCCGCACTCAGGCTGTCCGGCACCACAAGCGATGATGGTGCCACCTGAGATACACATGTTGCCGTTGCTGTCAATACCGTCATTGCCGTTGCTGACACCAGTCACTGTGCCACCTTTCAGATACATGTGGCTGGCGGAGTTGATAGCGTCGTCAGATGTACTGAGGGCATAAACGACCCCATCGGTGACGGTCAGTGTGCCTTTTGTTTCGATGGCCTCGTGAGCGCTTGACGTGGCAGTGATGTTGCCACCGCTGATGGTCATATTGCCATCGCTCTTGATAGCCTTCGGCTGCGCCTTGGCACTGCTATAGGAATAAGTCTTGCCTGTCGTCGTTGCCCCGATGACACCGCCAGTGATGGTGAGCGTGCCATCAGCCTTGATGCACTTGCCACCTGTACCTGTCGATTTGAGCGTCAACGCGCCACCGCTGATTGTCATGTTGCCGTCAGACTTCAAACCAGCACATCCGTTGGCATCTCTATCGTCGGTGTCGTAGGCGCCGTTGCCTGTTGTCGTGACATTCAGCGTACCGTCGCTGATGCGCAGTTCGCCCTGGGCCTTGATGCCTTTGGTGGCAGCAGCCGTAGTGGTCACCGTCAGTGTGCCATCCTCGATGTAGATATTGCCACTGTCCTCATCATCGTGGTCTGTGGTCTCACCCGTCGAGGTGCTACCGCTCAAGTCGCATTGTATGCCGTCGTCACCCACACCGCTGATGGTCAACACACCGCTTTTCATCAGAAAGTACTCCTCGCAGTTGATGCCGTCGTTGACAGCTGAGGTGACATTCAATGTTAAGTTTTTGATGGAGATGTACGAGGCGCTCTTGATGCCGTGCTTGGCCTTGCCCACCACATTCAGTGTTCCGTTGCCTTGGAACTGGATTTGTCCTTTGCTGTAAATGCAGGCTTTCTGCGAACCGTTCGCTCCGTCGGTCAGCGTGTTCGTGGTGCCTTTCTTGGCGCTCAACTGAATGCGCTTCGAGTTGGTGATAGTTATGGCTGCGCCATCAGGGTTGGTCAGCGTCACTCCTGCGAACGACACCGTACACTTGTAGGAACCGGAGAGTGTCAGTGAGCCGTTGGATGACGTTCCTGAGAGCTGATAGGTAATCTCGTCGTCATCCACAGCATCAGTGTTGCTCTGCTCAATGGTGACATGTGCGCCATCGACAGCAGGTGTCACATATTGCGCCACGTTTCCAGCGACATAGACTTGTGCTGACGAGGCGTCGTATTCCACCGTCACAAGGTTGTCGGTCACTTCCGTGTCATCAACTTTCATCTCATCGACATCACTGAGCGTGAAGGTCTTTCCCATGATGGTCAGCTTCGTTCCGTCGGTATAGGTCATCTCTCCAGTCTGTGCGGCAGGATACTGATAGGTGACACTGCCCACCTTCACATTCAGTGTCTGGCTCATGCCTGCAGTAGTCAGCATGAGGGTTGTCAGGATAGCAAAAACCTTTTTCATCTCACCACAATTTTACAGGTTCTTTCTTTGGTCTTGACGATATACACACCACGAGGTAATTTGCCGTCAGACACTTTTCCTTTTTCAAGGATTCGGCCATTGAGGTCATAAACTTCGGCGTCGTCCGACAGTATATCGTCAATCTTTAAAGATTCAATGGCGTTGATTTCCGCACTCGTCTCGTCGGTCATCGAGAAATACATCTTAGAGAGGTTGGAAAGGGTAAACGTCTGTGAACCGACCTTCAACGTTGTTCCGCTAATTGTCAATGTCAGCGATTCGACGTTGACCGAGGCCTTCGCGCCATCCGTCAGTTCAAAAGTCAAATAGGGATAGTCATCAGCCTGCGCCTGCAATGTACCTGCCATGACCAAAGCCGCTAATAAAAATTTCTTCATAAACTGTTTATTAAATGGGAGTTAAAATGGGAGTTAAAATGGGAGTTACAGGAGGAGATAAGCCAGCATGGCCAGCTGCATCACACGATTTGAGTGCAAAATAACAACTTTTTTCCTGATTTAGAAATATTATTCAACGAATGGCCAGATTCTTTCAACGAATCCCCCTTGAAAGCCATGATACAAAAAAAAGACCTCATTAGTGAATAATGAGGCCTGTTAGAAAGAAAGTCCTTTTTGGTTACTGTGCTTTTCTCTCTTCCATATCCCAGTAGAGTTTGAAGAACTTATCGTTGATCTCATCGCGGATACGACGATACTCGTTCATTTTGAACTCGTAGGTGCCCTCAGTCACCTTGCTGGGATCTTCGAAAGGAATGTGGAGACGATGCTTCACGTTGCCATGGAAGACGGGGCAGGTCTTGTCTGCATTGTCGCAGACGGTAATGACATAGTCCCAATCTTCGTTGATGTATTCATCGACCTGGCAGGGTTTGTGGTCGCTGATGTCGATGCCCATCTCACGCATGACCAGCACGGCTTTGGGATTCACACGTGGTTCGGCCTTGACGCCGCCCGAATAGACAGCGAGGTCTTTGCCGTAGGATTGGAGAAAGCCATGAGCCATCTGGCTGCGGCAGGTGTTACCAGTGCATAGCACGAGCACCTTAATGCCGTGCTTCTGAGCATGGATGGTGGTTGCACCCATAAGTAGGGCGATGCACACCAAAATTGTCTTCTGAATTGTTTTCATTTTCATACGGATTATTTGAGTTATATTATCTCCATGTGGATACACCAACTTCAAGGAGTATGGTGCAAAAGTATTGAAAATGATTGACACTCTATTCAGAAGGGGCCTCTATCACGAAAAGGACAGGTGCGAACACGAAAAACACGAATGTCCCATAATGGATAATTAATGAGAATTTTCTATCTCTTTATGTTGATATTATACATGAATGACCATGAATTTGACACAAACAACCCGATTAAGCAAGAGCAAAGAGATGGCTGACGACATCCACCTATTTCAAGACCTCCTCGATATTCGCCTTCATTTCCTCCACACCAGGCCAGCCCTTAATGGCTTTTGCGAGTTTGCCCTCGCGGTCATAGATGAGGTAATGGGGAATGGCATTGGCGTAATCCGGAATTTGCATCTCCTGAATCTTGTCTTTGGGTATGATGTAGTGGTCGCCAGCGTGTCGGCCAACGTAAATCAACCATTCGTCGGCATTGCTGCTGGTGTCGGTGATATAGACGAAATCCACTCCTTTTGACGTCAATTCGTCCTTCACACCTTCCATCGCCTTCATACCCGTTCGGCACGGACCGCACCAAGTGGCCCAGTAATCGACGAAGACAATGTGTCCCTTGTGTCCGGCAACGATTTTCGGCAACCATTCCTGTGGCTCACCTTCCGGCAAGTCCCGACATTTGCCTTTACTGTCATCAACCTCATGTTCCATCAGATCCTTTATCTCCCTGATCTGCACCTGGAACTCTGGTGAGAGGGCGTTCAGTTGGTTTTCAGACACCGACAACCGGGCTTTCACACGGGTCATCACGGCCTTGGCTTCGTCCAGTTCCTTGTACCACCGTCCTAAAGGCGAGTCTTCCAGATTGTTGGCCTCAATATACTCTTTTCCCTCGTTAAAGAGATTCGTTAGACAAGCGTAAAAGCCGGTGACGTTGCGGTAGTAGGTCAGTTCGCCAACATGAGGGTCCTTAAAGGTAAATTGATTCTCGAACATCGCCAATGAGTCTTCATCCGTGATGGCCTTCCAACTTTTCTTGACGAACATGAAATCTCTTAGTTTGCTGAGATAATCCTGTTCAATCGTCATCCTATGGAATTCCCGTTCTTGTGGTGTAAGGCCCAGAGAGTCCAACTGTTTCACCACATCCTGATACTCTACCCAACACGTTTCGCGCCATTCGTCGTAGGAGTCACGGGCATGAGCCTGAGCGTATTCTCGACTTATACCACGTTTTATTTCCTTCATCCGCATGGGCAAGGGTTGAGGGAAAGTACCACCTTCTATATGTACGGCCTTCTTCCACAGTTCCTGCAACTTCGGCGTGGAAATGCTGTCGGCTGGTCGTTTTTTATAGTCATTGTAATCAGCGAAAGCTCTTTTGTTGATGTCAAGCCTTATGGTATCGCCAGGAAAGAGGAAAATTGACCATCCATCAAATTGATGTCTCAGCGGATAGCAGATGTCCCATACGAAAGTGAACGTATGTGCAATGGTGTCAGTGGTCATTTCAGGAAAATCTTCACCCTTCAGCGATTCTTTGTTCCCCCAGAAACTGGGCATTTTGTCCTTATCGCCTTCTTTCCAGTCCACATACCGCCCCAGGATAACGGCAGGAGCACTCTTTCGCTCCCACATCGGAAGGTGAGACGGAGACTGTGAAGATACGGGAAGACAAACTGCAAGTGTAAGCAGGAGAGATAGGTAGTATTTGTTCTTCATTTTTCTTTTTGCTTTAAATTTGCCACAAAGTTACATCATTCTTATCATAACTCCAACTTTACATAACGTCTTCTAAAGTCAAGAGCCAAGAGTCGAGGATCAAGAGGCGAGAGTCGAGAGGCCAATGCCCTAACAATTTTAAGAGGAAGATACAAGTTGTTCATATTTTTGTTGTAACTTCGCGTGCGATATCGTTGTCTGGCTTATGGCAGAGCAAGGATGGTCGATTGATAGCAAATGAAAGACTTGAAGAATAAAGCGGCGTTGTCCGTACTGCTGATGGTCAGTCTGGGACATCTTCTGAATGATATGTTCCAGGCGGTTATACCTGCCATCTACCCAATGATCAAGGAGTCGTTGGGACTGAGTTTCATGCAGATTGGAGCCATCACGCTGACCAACCAAATCACCTCGTCGCTGCTCCAGCCGATGGTGGGTTATTTCTCTGACAAGCACCCAAGACCTTACGGACTGGTTGTCGGCATGTGTTTCACGTTGACAGGATTGTTGTTGCTGTCGATGGCTGATAGCTTCCCCCTGGTGCTGTTCTCTGTGGCTTTTGTCGGTGTTGGCTCCTCGGTGCTTCATCCTGAATCCTCCAAGGTGGCGCGACTGGCATCCGGCGGTGCAAAGGGCATGGCACAGTCCATCTTCCAGATCGGTGGAAATGTGGGAAGGGCTTTCGGTCCTGTTGCTGTGGCGCTGATAGTGGTTCCTCACGGACAGGGCAGTATTCGTTGGTTTGCCCTGCTGGCTGTCGTGGCGATATGGGTGCTGGCTAAGATCGGCCGATGGTATAAGAAGCAAATCGAACTTTACGGGCGGAGCAAGTCGAAATTCGACATGACAAACGAGAGCCATCTATCGAGGCGTCAAATCGTCATCGCCCTGTTGGTCTTGCTGGTGCTGATGTTTTCCAAGGACTTCTATACGGCCAATATCCAAAGCTACCTGACCTTCTACATGATGGATAAGTTCGGACTGTCTGTCACCGCATCGCAGTATGTGCTCTTTGCCTTCCTAATCTCAACCGCCATTGGACTGCTCATCGGTGGTGAGGTAGGCGACAGGTACGGACGGAAGTATGTGATATGGGTGAGCATCCTTGGCTCCTCGCCATTTGCGCTCTTGCTCCCTTATTGCAACCTGACGTGGACCATCATCCTCGTCATCCTCGTGGGCATGGTGATGTCGTCGGCCATGTCGGCCATCCTTGTCTATGGAACGGAACTCTTGCCTGGCAATGTCGGCATGATCTCAGGGGCATTCTTCGGTCTGTCCTTCGGATTGGGTGGAATAGGCTCGGCCATCTTCGGTTGGCTGGCTGACATCACGAGCATCCAGTATGTGTTCCAAGTGACGGCTTTCCTCCCGCTTTTGGGTATCGTCACCTATCTATTGCCCAACATCAAAGAGTGAAATGTCCTCCTTAAACTCCCCATTTAACACCCTTTTAAACTACCACTTCAATAAAAATGATTAGAAAAGCAACTATAAACGACATTGAGCGCATCATCGATCTGTTGCATCAAGTGGATATGGTGCATCATCACATTCGCCCCGACTTGTTCAAACCCTACACCACCAAGTATAACGAGCAAGAACTTGAAGCGCTGCTGGGCGATGACAGCAAACCCGTTTTCGTCTATGATGACGGACAAGTCTTAGGACATGCTTTCTGTCTGATCACAGAGGTCAAGGACGACAAACTGCTCCAGGACATCAAAACCCTTTATATTGATGACATCTGTGTGGATGAGAAGGCCCGTGGCAAACACGTCGGGAGGGCATTGTATGAATATGTCCGTGATTACGCCATGTCTATTGGTTGCAACAACATCACCCTCAATGTATGGGAGGGCAACGACCCCGCATTGAGTTTCTACAGGAATATGGGCATGAAGGTCCAGAAAACCACAATGGAAGTTTCTTTAGGCCTTTCTTTATGAAACACCTTCTATTCGCATTGAAGGGACGGCAGAGATGAGGTCTGCCATCCCTTCGGGTTTGTGATGTTGGCGTTTATGGAACGATGGGAATGGGTCACTTGAGCGTGAACTTCTTGTCACAGACGATGTGCTGTGATGATGTTCCGATAAGCGCCTTGAAGTCACCAGGCTCAGCAGTCCACTGACCAGTCTGGTCGTTGTAGAAACTGAGGGCGGTCTTATCAAGCGTCAGCGTCACCTGGCGTGTCTCGCCCGGCTGGAGGAATACTTTCTGGAAAGCCTTGAGTTCCTTGACAGGACGTTCGACGGAGGCTTTCAGGTCGCTGACATACAGTTGGATGGTTTCCGCACCAGCCACACCGCCAGTGTTAGTAACGGGGACGGTGAAGGTGATCTTATCATTGGCAGTCAATTCCTGCTTGTCGGCAGTGGCCTGACCAATCTTGAAGGTCGTATAACTCAGACCGTGACCGAAAGCGAACAATGGAGCCGCTTTCTCTTTCACGCTCTTGCTCTTTGCCTTCTCCTGCTCACGGTCTATCCAGCGGTAGCCCACATAGAACCCTTCCTTGTATTCCTCGTCGATGATTTTGTGGTCGCTGCGCCACGTTCCAGGATAGGAACCAGTAGCATGCGCGCCACACTGGTCAAGGGAGGCATACCAGGTGAATGGCAGTTTTCCAGAAGGATTCACCTCGCCAGACAAAACGGTTGCAATCGCCTTTCCAGCCTCAGAGCCAATGAACCAAGCCTGCACAACGGCGGGCACTTTCTTCAGCCAAGGAAGGACAGCGCCATCGCCAGAGATGTTCACGTAAACAAGACGTGGATTGACCTTCAGGATGGCCTCAATCACCTCGTTCTGCGCGTAAGGGAGGTCGTAGCTCAGGCGGTCGTGGCCCTCGCAGTCCTGATGGTCGCTCTTGTTGAGGCCGCCAATGAAGATGACGACATCAGCCTCACGGGCTTTCGTCACAGCCTCAGCCGTAAGCGTTGCCTGGGAGCGGGTCTCGTAGAGCGAACGTCCTACTGTCACTCCATTGTAGCTTTGGATGGTGTCACCGACATATCCACGGGCGAAGTCGATCTGACAATCCGCGAATTGTTGCGTGAGACCGTCTAATGGAAGAATCTCGTGCTGTGCCTTGAGGGAGGAAGATCCACCGCCGACAGTCATCATCTTGATGGCGTTCTCACCCACGATGAGCAGCCTTACCCTACCCTCTTTACGGGAAGCGGCAGACGACAGCCTGTCAAGTTTCTCTTTGGTCAAAGGCAGCAATCCCTCACCTTTGGAGAGACCTGGAGCGGTCTCGTTTTTCAGCAGTACGATGCCTTCCTGCGCAATCTTCAGCGCTGCGTCGTAATGGCTCTCAGAACAAAGGAATCCGTAGGGCTTGTCCTTTCTCATCGTTGTGCGGAAGAAGAGGCGGAGCACACGGCGCACCTTGTCGTCGAGTTCTTTCGTGGTGTAACGGCCTTGGCGGATGGCCTGTTTGTAGGCATCGGCGAGGTAGTAGTTGTCGTAGGCGTTGGTCTTGCCCATCGTCAGTCCGTCGGTCCAGGTGCCGAACTCCAGGTCAAGACCATTTCGGACGGCCTCATCCGTGTCGTGGCAACCACCCCAGTCAGAAATCACGACACCATCGAATCCCCAGTCCTTTTTGAGGATCTTGTTGAGCATGATTTCGTTGTGGCAGTTGTGCTGGTCCTTATAGAGGTTGTAGGCGCCCATGATGGCCCATGCACCGCCCTCTTGCACAGCGGCCTTGAAGGCAGGCAGGTAGATCTCGTGCAAGGCGCGGTCGCTGACGATGACATTCACCTGATGACGGTATTCCTCGTCGTTGTTCAGCGCATAGTGTTTCACACAGGCTGCGACACCTTTCGACTGCAGACCTTGGACATAGGGAACGACCATGCGGGAAGCAAGCCAGGGATCCTCACCCATATACTCGAAATTGCGTCCGTTGAGCGGTGTGCGGAAGATGTTCACGCCCGGTCCCAGCATCACGCTCTTGTTGCGGTAGAGCGCCTCCTCACCCAGACTCTCCCCATAGAGCCGTGCGAGGTCGGGGTTCCACGTCGCAGCCAGACAGGTCAGCGCCGGAAAGGCCACGCAGGAGTCGTTGGTCTGTCCTGCCTGCTCCCATTCGTCCCACAGCACATCAGGGCGCACGCCATGAGGTCCATCATCGGTCCAGAGGTCAGGAAATCCCAACCGCTTGACACCCGGCGACGAGAACTTCGACTGGGCATGGATGACGGCGATCTTCTCGTCGAGTGTCATCCGTTGCAAAGCATCGTCGATGCGCTGTTCGAGCGGATAAGACGCGTCCAGATAGACCTTCCCCTGCTGTGCTGACACTGCCCCAATGGACAGTGTCAGCATCAGTGTTGTGATGGTTCTTTTCATCCTGTAGTTATTTTTGGAAGACACGGACATAATCTACTTCCATCGTAGCTGGCAAAGCGTTCTCGTCAACACCTTGGGCTCCACCCCAGTCACCACCCCAAGCGAGGTTGAAGATGACGTAGAAGGGGTCGTCGTAAGGCCAGTCGTCGCGTCCCTTGCCTTTGTTGTCGTAAGAGAGCTGCACCTTGCCATCCACATAAGTGGTGATGTTCTTTGCAGTCCAAAGGATGGCGTAGGTGTGGAAATCGTCCTCCGCACCCTCACACAGCATCTCGTGAGTCACCTGTGTGCCATTAGTATGGACGTGTGCATTGGCGTGAAGGCTGCTGCTGACGTAATTGGGATGGTATCCCACTTCCTCCATGATGTCGATCTCGCCATCACCAGGCCACGAATGGAAGTTGACGGGCATCATCCAGAAAGCGGGCCAAGTGCCTTTGCCTTTGGGTAGTTTGATGGAAGCCTCGATATAGCCGTACTGCCACCCCTCGCTCTGTTTGGCATACACGCGGCCCGAGTAGATCTTGCCGTTCTCCTTGCGTGCGGTGATACGCAACTTGCCGTCTCGCACCTCGGTGACCAAGGCTCCCTCAGGAGTCTTGTGGTTGACATAGTTCTGCAGTTCATTGTTCACCCAACCACTGTTCTTCACCTCGTGGGTCCAGTTGTCGGCATTCAGCTCCGAGCCCTCGTTGAACTCGTCGCTCCAGACAAGGTGGTAGCCTTCAGGGGCATTGTAGGCCGATGTGGCGGCTGCTTCCTGGCTGACGGGGATCATATTTCGCGCCGTACCCGACTCAATGATGACAGAACCTTGACGCGCGTTAGTCTCCGGGTTAGCCTCAACCTTGACGGTGACCTTTCCCGACTTGCCTATCGTGTTCTGAGTTGCCACTTTGATGAAAGCGTCGTTGGTGTATGCACCCCACTCCTTACCAGTGGTGGTGACATTGATGGTGTATTCGCCACCATCTGCTGGCACGCTGATGGTCTTCACGTCCGTCGTGATGATGATGTTGTCCTCGACTGGGCTGTCATTGTCACCGTCGCAACTTGCAAGCATCATTCCGCAAGTCATCATGAAAGCAAATAATATCATCTGTTTCATCTTTCTGTTTCCATTGTGTTCATCGATTACTGTGCTTCCTTAAACACAATCTTGCTAATCTTCACCTTTGTGCCTGCGGGAGAGCCGCCGAAATCGAAGAACAGGCGGATGGCAGAGGCGTCAACACCCTCCTTGAGCGTAGCGTTCTTCAAGGTATAGACGAACGGCTCGTCGGCTGTGATGTCGTGGCGTCCTTCGCAGAAGTAATTGCTGTCGCCGGCGTCAGTCAGTTTGATGGTCACAGCCGGGCAGTCGGCATCAGCCTCCATCACCAGCTGGAAGTGATACTGCTTGGCAGCGCTGGCCGTCAGTTTGGTGTCGATATGGAACTGACCTTGCCACTGTGAGCCACCCATACCCTCAGGCAGAGTGATCTCATAGGTGTCGCCATTGTGGACACACTCGGAATTGGGGATCTGCGACCAGCTGTCATCAGCAAACCAATAGCCGAAAGCATCGAACAGCGAGCCGTCATCAACGGCCTTCCAGAGGTTGTCGGCATCGTCGTAATTGATTGACACAGCCTCCTCGAAGTAGATCTTGCTGATCTTGACATTTGTGCCTGCAGGGCAGCCACCGAAGTCGAAGAAGAGGCGGATGGCAGAGGCATCAGCGCCCTCCTTCAGGGTCAGACCGGTCCTCTTGAAGATGAACGGTTCGTCGGCCTTGACATCGTTACGCTCCTCGAAGAAGTAGTTGCCGTCGCCGCTGTCAGTCAGTTTGAAGGTGACAGCCGGACAGTCTTGGTCGGCCTCCATCACCATGTAGAAGTTGTAGGTCTTGGCAGCGCTGGCAGTCAGTTTAGTGTCGATATGGAACTGTCCCTGCCACTGTGAGCCACCCATACCCTCAGGCAGCGTGATCTCATAAGTATCGCCATTCTGGACACAGTCGGAATTGGGGATCTGCGACCAGCCGTTATCAGCGAACCAATAACCAAAGGCATCGAACAGCGAACCGTCGTCAACGGCCTTCCAGAGGTTGGTGCTGCTCTCGTAGTCCCAATCCATCACGGGTTTGTCGGGATCTTCGTTGTTCTCTTCATTGGGAGGAACGGTGCCGTCGTCGTCGGCATGATTCTTCAGGACGATGCCCGATACATTGACAACTGTACCAGCCTGGCAACCACCGAAGTCAAGTACCAACATCACCTTGGCCATGTCAATACCTGGCATGTTGGATTTCCAGAAGATATAATCCTGACCAGCCTTGAGGTCGATGCGGTCGGTGAAGTAGAAGACGCCATCGTCACCGTCGAGCACAAGCTTCACTGTTGCGCCGTTCAGGTCTTTGTCGCTGTTGAAGATTGCGGAGAAGTCGTAGTTGTTGGCAGCCGATGTGGTGAGGTCGGTGTGGAATTTCACCTGTGCCTGCCACTGGTCTGTGGTGGCCTCAGGCAGAGAGATGGTGTAGTCGTTGCCGGCATCCTTGAATTCTGGGTCAGCGATCTGTGCCCATCCTGGAGCATACCAAAACTCCATTACAGGAGTGATACCCTTCCACATATTGAACTGACTGTTCGGGTCGAAGCCGTTCCATTCCTTCTCGCCCTCCTCGCTGGTGAGGATGAAGCGCCATGCAATCGAGCGGTCAGGAGCATCATAGACGAGCACCAGTTTCTTGGCGGTCAGCTGCTCCACACGGAAGAGCGGATCCTGGTACTGGGCATCGCTGGAGATGTAGGGGAACGGAGTGTTGGGCGCCAGTCTGATGAAGCGCTGCTTGGTGACATTGCCATCTACGTCGGCCCAGTCCAGTTCCTCGAAATTCCAAGTCGAGGTCTGGTCTCCGATAGTGGTGTCCCAGTCGGCATCCTCATGTCCCCAGAGGGTCGTACCCGTATTCACGTATGTCTTGCCGTCAGCACCTGCGCTGTAGGTAAAAGTTCCACCCTTGCGCGTGTCGGCAGTGAATGTGATGCGGTCGTCGTAAACGCCGAATGCCTTCTTCTCATCCGCCTGTGCCGACCACCAATCGGTGCCTGCAGTACCGGCAGGTCCACAAGCCATGTGTGCGATTTCCTTGTTGGCGATACGCCACTCTTTGCCAGTGATACGGCGGAAGTCGGCTGAATAGTCGATTTTCGTCTCGTTGAAAGCGTATTCCTTTTTCAGACTGCCCTGGCTGAATCCATTGCGGTTGCCGAGTCTCAGTTCCACGGTGTGGCTGCCAGCCTCGTCGTTCTTATAACCCACTTCGTTGAGTGTCGAGTATTGGGTGCCGTCAAGAATCCAGACGGGGTATGTCCCTGGTGCGGGGTTGTAGGAAGCCACCATCTGGTTGGTTTCCTGGTCAACGGTCATCTGGAAATCCACCCCCTCCATAGTCGGTATGTTGTTGGGATCCGCGCCGTCGAAGCTATCAGGCGAGCAGGCAGTGAGGAATGCGGCGCATGCGCAACCTACAAGTCCTGCGCGGAATAATGTTTTCATATTTGTTGTCATAATTCCTTAACTTCTTAATTCATGATTGTTTAGTAATTGTTCTGCTTGAGTGTAGGGTCAGCGTCGAGCTCTGACTGAGCCAGAGGAATATGCTTCTTGCTGGGCGTCCAACTGTTGGTACGGTAGCCGTAAGCATCTGGCACAAGCACAGTGCTGGCCTTCTGTGTGGCACCGCTGATACCCTCGGCACGAACGAGGTCGAAGTAGCGCTTGCCCTCGCCGCAGAACTCCATATGGCGCTCTGTCAGGATATCGTCGATGGTCACGCCGTTGAGTGATGCCAGTCCGGCACGGTTGCGAACCTCGTTCACGTAGCCTGTAGCTTCAGAGAGGCTGCCACCCGTCTGCAACAACAGTTCGGCAGCGTTGAGCAGCGTTTCCGCATAACGGTAGATACGCTTGTTATTGTTGTAGTTCAGGTTCTTCGATCCTGGGCAGTCCTTGCAGTTCTCGAGTGTGGGGCGATATTTCTTCAGCCAGATATGCGTGTCCTGATAACGCTCGGTGTAGGTAGTTCCACGCACATCCCAGCAAGTGGCATCGCGACGCACGTCGCCCTCAGCGAACATGTTGTAGGTTTCCACACGCATGGGCAGGAAGCCCCAACCATCCATACTCGACCACTCCTCGTCGGCAAAACCATTGGGAGAAATGAGTGTGGGCAGTACAGATCCGCCGGCATTGAGTGCAGCCGTTCCCCAGTCGCGCTGTGCCTGATCGTCGTTGTAGTTGATCTCGAAGATGCTCTCTGAGCACCACTCTCCACTCTCCTGCCAGATGTTGGCATAGTCGGGGTTGAGTGAATAGTCCTCGTCACCGATGATCTGTTTCATGTAATTGAGCGCCTGTGGATAGCGTGCGGCGTCGTTCTGATACATCACCATCTCAGCATAGAGCATGTAAGCGAAAGCCTGGCTCACGCGTCCTGACTCGGCTGCCTTCCAACGCATGGGCAGGACGTTGGAGTTGATGATCTCCTCCAGTTCGGGAATCAGCTTGCTGTAGATCTCATCTGCAGAGATCTGCGGTGCGGTGTAAGGCAGCGAGAGATTCTCCAGATAGAAAGGCACGTTGCCATAGTAGTGCCACAGGATATTGTAATAATATACACGGAGCAAGCGGGCCTGCATTTCCATGGAACGGCGGAAGGAGTCGCTGGCCTTTACGTTCCAACCGGCATACTTGATGGCGTCGTTGCAACGCTTGATACCGCTGTAGAAGTCGCCCCAGAGGGTGGCCAGGGTGTTGTTGCCGTCGGCAACGAAGTTGAACAGACGGTGCCAGTGCTGGTTGTCGGTGTTGTCGGCCCCGCCTACCCAGAAGTCGTCGCCCATGATCTCTGCATCGACTGTGAGGTCGTTGTAGGCCACATTGTCCCAGTCGGGCCAGTGCAGTGGAGCGTAGGCCGAAGTGAGCGCCTCGTTGAGGGTCTGCTCGTTGGTGTAGTATTCTTCCAGAGGCTCACCCTTCGGGTTCTTCACCTCAAGGAAATCGTCGCTGCAGGATGAGAGCATCATGTTGAATGATGAAAGACAGATGATAAAGGAACCTATCAGGAGTCTGTTAAATATCTTGCTAATCATAACTTCTATATTTTGTTTATTCGATTATTCATTATAAAGAGATGTTGAATCCGATGGTGTAGGTGCGGGCCTGTGGATAGACGCCATAATCGACACCTGTGGACTGCGTGTTGTGCTTCTGGGTATTATCGTCGAATCCGGCACCGATTTCAGGATCGAATCCCCAGTACTTGGTCCAGGTGAAGAGATTCTCAGCACGTCCGAATACGCGGAACTTGCTGATACCGATCTTGCTGGTCAGGGTTTGTGGCAGGGTGTAGCCGATGGTGAGGTTCTTCAGACGGAGATAGCTGCCGTCGCGCACATACATGTCGCTGCATACCCAGTTCTTGGAATCGCCAAGTGTAGGCACGGTGTTGCTGGTTCCCTCTCCCGTCCAACGGCTGAGCACCCATGTAGGATAGTTGCCAGAAGCCACATCCTGACGGTAGGTGGCATCAAACACCTTGACACCGCTGACACCTTGGAAGAAGACGCTCAGGTCGAAGCCACGCCATTCAGCGCTGAAGTTCATACCGAAGTTCCATTTTGGCACACCATTGCCGATGTTGGTACGGTCGTCGGAGTTGATCACTCCATTGCCATCAGTATCCACAAAGCGGAAGTCGCCGGGCTTGGATGTTGCGCCGTACTGGGCGTTATAGGCGTCTGCCTCAGCCTGGTTCTGGATGATGCCATTGGTCTTGTATCCGTAGAAGAAGGGGAAAGGCTGTCCGTTCTCGGCGCGAGTGCCACCATCAGCGAACTGGTTGATGCTGTAGTTCAAGAAGCCGGTGTCGTTACCGAGATTCTTCAGTTTGTTCCTCAGATAAGCGGCATTCGCATTGACAGCGAAGCGTGCGTCGCTGATGTTCCACTTGTAGCCAAGCTCAAATTCCCAACCGCTGTTCCTCATGTCGCCGACATTGGCCAAAGGACGCTGCTCACCCACATAGCTGGGGATAGGCATATCGATGATCATGCCGTTGGTGTTCTTGATATAGTAGTCCACGCTGAAAGTCAGCTGGTTGTTCCAGAGGCTGAGGTCGATACCGAAGTCAGTCTGCTCGCTCTCTTCCCACTTCAGGTCCTCGTTAGCCAGACGGTTGGCCTTTGAGCCATAGACCATGGCAGCCGTGCGGCCATAGTAGTAGTTGCTGCTTTCTCCAAGCGCTGTGAGCGTGGTATAGGCGAAGTCACCGATATTGTCGTTACCGTTCTTTCCCCAGCTGGCGCGCAATTTCAAGGTGTTGAGCCATGAGCGTGTGGACTCCATGAACGGCTCGTTCATGATGTTCCAACCAGCTGAGAAGGAGGGGAAGGTACCATATCTGTTGTTGGAACCGAAGCGGCTTGAACCGTCGCGGCGTATGGTGGCCTGAAGCATGTACTTCTCCTCGTAGTCATAACTGAAACGTGCGAAATAAGACGACACGCGATGCTGTGTGTAAGGAGCGCCCCATATACCTACAAGGCTCTTGGCACCCGTCACCTTGCCATCGGCATCGGTTGTGAGTTCGAGGTTGCCGCCGGTGGTGTAGTCGATGCTGGGCTTCTCGGGGTTCACGAGGTACCAGTGCGAACCGCCCAACTCGTCACCCTTGGTCTTGAGGGCGCTTTGTCCCAGCACGACGCCGATGGTGTGCTTGCCGAAGGTCTTGTCGTAGGTCAACGTGTTCTCAATCTGCCATGTGCTGTTGTTTCCCTTATATGCAGCGGCCTGTGTATGGTCACTGTTGTTGTTGCCAGAGAGATAGTACCTTTGGAGTGTTGCTCCGTCGTAGCCCCAGAAGTTCAGTTCGGCGCTGTAAGTGAAATGGTATTTCAAAGCGTCGTACAACTGGAGGTCAAGCGAGAAACTGGGTTTGAATTTGTGGCTCCAGTTCCTGTTGGGGTTGTTCTGCATCATAGCGATGGGGTTGTTCTGCTCCTGATAGCTTCCGATGAAACCGGGAATAGTATAAGGATTGCCGTTTGCATCGGTATAAAGGTCGTATTGGGAGTAACGGTCAATCTGGCTCTCAGCGAGATCTCCCTTCAGTGTCACAGGCAGTGTGGGTGCCAGATAAAGTGCGGAACCGAGGGGTGAGCCCCATGTGGAGTTAGGATCGATACCCGTGTTGTGCACACGCGAATAAGAGAGGCTTGCGCCTAAGTCGAGTTTGTTCAGGAAGTTGCGTTCCTGTGTGGCGTCGATGATATTGAACTGGTTGTTGGAACGGAAGGTCAGACGGTCGTAGTTCGACTGGCCGAAGTTACCGCCAACGATACCATCCTGAGTGAAATAACCCATGGAGAGGTAGTAGTTGACCTTCTCGGAAGCACCGCTGACGCTCAGGTCATGCTGCTGTATAGGAGCGTTGTCGTTGAAAAGAAGGTCCTGCCAGTCAGTGCCGAAGCCCTTGATGGCGTCGCCATTGGCATCCACGAGATTGTATGGGTCGTTGTAGAGCGGTGCCATGCCATTCTGCACACGGCGTTCGTTCTGGAGGATGGCATAGTCGGTGGCACCCGTCACGTCGCGTTTCTTCCATGCGCTCTGCCAGCCATGGCTGAAGTCATAGTTGATGGTGGCCTTGCCTATCTTTCCCTTCTTGGTGGTGACGAGAATCACACCATTGGCAGCTCTTGCACCGTAGATGGCGCCAGAGGCGGCATCCTTCAGCACTTCGATGCTCTCGATGTCGTTGGGGTTGAGAATCTCCATGCCGTTCTGGTCGGTAGGCATACCGTCAATGATATAAAGGGGTTCGGAATTGTTGATGGTTCCGATACCGCGGATACGGATCATCGACTTTGTTCCTGGCTGTCCGGAGGCAGAGGTGACATTGACACCTGCGACCATGCCTTTGAGGGCATCCTCAGCGCGCAGACGTGTCTTTCCGTCCAGGTCTTCGGCCGAGACCTTAGCGATAGATGCGGTCACAACGCTCTTCTTCTGTACGCCATAACCGATGACCACCACATCCTTCAGCAGTTGGTTGTCATCCTTGAGGACAACCTTCATGCCTTGTCTGGCTCTCAGCTCTTGGGTGTTGAATCCCATAAAACTAAACACAAGAGTAGCGCCCTCGTTCGCACGGATGTTGAACCTTCCGTTCATGTCAACGATGGCACCGTTCTGTGGATTTCCTTTTTCGACGACTGTGGCGCCCGTTAAGGGCTCACCTTTGTCATCTGTCACAGTTCCCATGATGCTTTGGGCGTTCGTGGTTATTGACAACATCAGTGTCAACAACAACAATAGAAACCTGCTTTTTTTCATACTTTGTTAGTTAATTGTTTATTTGAAATTGAGTAATGATTGTGTCGGTTAATTGTTGCGCCTAAAAGATTTTGTCGATAAGTGGTATCGACGTTGCAAAGATATGAAATAAATATACACATCTTTTGGGTGTGTACGTAAAAAGTGGACGACTTCGGGGTGTCCGACATCACAAGAAACTCATTTTCAAACTATTGTGTTTTCATAGTA
Organism: Bacteroidaceae bacterium; assembly: GCA_017509605.1. Taxonomy (GTDB): domain Bacteria; phylum Bacteroidota; class Bacteroidia; order Bacteroidales; family Bacteroidaceae; genus RUG11857. The sequence goes on from JAFWPH010000014.1 coordinate 23,445, forward strand.
TTGAAAAAAGAGTGGATGGAATATAAAGGTGTAAAAATGACAATTATTGTCTTTTCAGAGGGTTTTCACCATGTTTTCGAACTGTTCTCTGTTGCCTAAGGCACCGTTTTTGATGCGTGCGCGGTAATTGTAAATGGTGTTAACGGAATAGTGGAGGAACTCGGCAATCTTGGACGAGTCCTCAAAGCCCAATCGGATGAGCGCGAAGATGCGGAGGTCGGTGGTCAGTCTGTTTTTCTCCTTGGGACGCACGCGTAGTTCTGGCTGAAGCAGGGCATTGAAATCATCGATGAAATTGGGGAAGAGGTGCAGGAAGACCATGTCGAAGTTCTCATACAGTTCCTCCAGTTCCTTTTCTTTCAGTTCTGTTGATTTCGATATCTGGAACAGTTCGTCAAGCTGCTTGTTCTTGATCTTCTTGTTCACCATCTTCCGATAGTTGTCGAGCTTGTCGATATATTGTCCGCAGAGGCTCATGAACCGTCCGATGTATTCCTCCTTGACTCGGTTGCTCTCTGTGAGCTGTGAGTTGACCACCGACAACTGTGAGTTGACGGCCGACAATTGTGTGTTGAGGGTGGCGAGTTCGTCCTTTTGTGCGGCGAGTTCGTCTTTTTGTGTGGCGAGCAGGTTGTTGGCGGACGCCAGCTCGTCGTTCGAGATCTTCAGATTGTTACGGGCAGAGTGCAACTGGGTGTTTCGACGGCGAACGAAGAAGAAAGCGACCAACAGCAGCAGGGCCAGCACGCTGATGGCGGCCAGCGCTCCCCAAAGCTGAGAGGTGGTGCGTTCGCTCTGCAACTTGTATTCATTGGCAATGTGGGAGAGCAACGGTGCGATGCGCCAGTTGCGCTGTCGTGAGCCATAGCGGTTGGCGCAGTCGCTGGTGTAGCTGATGTAGCGCGAGGCTCGAGCGACATCGCCACTGAGCATCAGCTCGTTGGCGAGTTCCCACATAGAACCCTGGTCCATCACAGCATTGCGGATATCGGTCAGCACCGATTCCGTCAGCCAGTACATCATCTGAGTGGTGTCGCCCTGAAGCTTGTATTCAATATAGCGGTAGAGGGCGACCAAGGCGTAAGGATGGCTGTTGGTCTCCACTGTCTCCATCCATTCGTCGTTGATGGCTATCGCTGCCTTTAAGTCGCCATTATTCTGCGCTGCCTGCTCTCGCCGCAGAAAACACGACTCGCTGGTAGCTGGCAGATGCTTGAACATCAACTGCTTGTAGTACTGCTCCTTCTCTTGATAGCCCTGACGCATATCGTCAAGAAGCGTATAGTAGCTGAGTTCGCCATAGACATTGTCGTATGCCTCATAATAAGTGCCGAGCACCGTCTTGTCGAGACTGTCATCTACATGGATGGAGTCAAGGATCAAGAGTGCCTCGTCGTAGAGCCCGATGTTGGAACAGCGGATAGCCAACAGGGACCGACAACGGATGGATGAGGCACGGTCGCCTTGCTTTTCAGCCAAGTCGATGCACTGGTGGAGGAACCAGATGGCTGAGTCGGCTACAAAAGGACGGTAGAGTTCGTAAAGGCGAAAGCCCTCATCATATTTTTGTTTTCCGCTGGCTTGCTCGAAAGCGTGTCTCGCTGCTGTGATCTTAGCCTCGCGTTGGGCTATATACAGAGGGGATTCGGCAATGGCTTCGTCAATCTGTCTGTAACGCGATTCTATATCGACTTGTTGGGCGAAAAGGATTGTGGGTAAAAACACCAAGAGGATAGTCAGAAGGTGTCTTAATATCTTTGTTGTCATTCGTATGTGCTTATCATTCTCATAAATCTTCTGCAAAAATAACATTTTTTTTGAGATTATTCCTATTTCTGTCCATATTTTTCATTGAAGGTGAATTCGTCGAGAGTCAAGAGTCAAGAGTCGAGAATTTTTGAAGGGTTGTTGGTTTTTGGATATTGAATTTAGGCTAATGCCTAAATAGGTCAAGAGTCAAGAGTCAAGAGTCGAGAGGCTAAATAGCTAAGGCCTAAGGCCTAAAGCCTATGTATAGTCCGTAGAAATGATACATCCGTGGCAGTTGCCACGGATGTTTATTTATCCCGAATTATCGAATTTGAGAATTTTCCGTCGCCAGCGACGGAGTGATAATTCGGAGGATACGGGACGAAAATAGCTAACGCTCTTGACGCTTGACTCTTGACACTTGACACTTGGCCTTAGGCCTAAGGCCTAAAGCCTAAAAAGGCCTAAACTGCTGAGGCGCTTTCTCTGGTTCGCCGAAGAATGAAGCCTCCACATCCTGGTCGTTGAGCTTGAACACCATGAACTTGGGGTTCTTCTCCGTGCAGGGAGCCCATACCCCACCCTTCGGACCATTCGGGTCGCTGTACTTGACGAAGTTGGTCCATGCTGTCAACATCTTCTCCGAGAGGTCCCAGTCGCCCTTGGTCCAGGGACGCCAGCAATGTTTCAGCGACTTGAACACAAACCAGAGGTCGGAGGAATGGAACGCACCCCTCAGACGCTGTGTCACCTCAGGGTGAGAGCCATCGTCCGGCAACGGACGGGCGAACTGATAGGCCCATGCCTTGCCGCCCTTGCTCTCGCGTACCTTGCAGAACTCGGCGATGTTGGGAGCCATGTTGCCCATGTCGTTGAGGGTGAAACCAATCATATAAGGCACGTCGGCCAAGGTGCCTTGGCGTGTGGCGTCATCGAAACTCTTCTCGCTGACATAACCTTCGATCATGGGCATGAAGGGCAGTCCTCTGCGCATGAACGGCATACCGCCACCAGCTTGCTGTCCGTCGTCATTCACCTGATAGTAGAGGGTTGGGAGTGCGAAGATGGTCTCGGTGCTGGCTGCACGCATCTTCTGCAGGTCGGTCAGACCAGCCCAGTCGAACACCTTCTTGGCGTTGGCTTGCGCATCGACAAATGTGCCGCCGCTATAACGCGCACCGACCATGTTGCCGTTGGCATCGGGTATGGCCAGTCCTTGAGCGCTCATGATGACGGCCTTGTGGAACAGTCCTCGAGCGAGCGGAGACTCGCAAAGCGTACGCACGCTGCCACCGCCGGCGCTCTGTCCGAAGATGGTGACGTTGTCGGGGTCGCCACCAAACTGGGCGATGTTCTTCTTGATCCATTTCAGGGCCTCAATCTGGTCGAGAATACCGTAGTTGCCCGACACCTTGTGAGGACTCTCCTCTGTCAGCGCAGGGTGAGTGAGGAAGCCGAACACCCCAAGTCGGTAGTTGATGGAGACGAGCACCACGTCCTTGGCGCCCCATTCCTGACCATCGAACTCAGGTTCGGAGCCCCATCCCTCGCGGTAGCCACCACCATGAATCCAAAGGGCGACAGGGAGTTTCTTCGATACCTTGCCCGGCGCTTTCGTCCAGACGTTCAGATACAAACAGTCCTCGCTATAGGGAGCCTCTTTGCCGTAGCCCCACTCCGTGAAATAGCCACCGGGATACTGAATGGCCTGATAACTGGGATGACCGAAGGTGTCGCAGACCTTCACGCCCTTCCAGGGCACAACGGGCTGTGGTTCCTTCCAACGGTTCTCCTTGATGGGAGGAGCTGCGTAAGGTATGCCGCGATAGACATACACGTCGGGATGGTCGTCGGCTATCACGCCTTGCACCTGTCCACCTTCAATCGTCAATACTGGGTTTTCTTGCGCATAAGCAGACGCTGCCGTCATGAGCAGCAGAGACATCAGTAAATGTTTCATAATCATTAGTTTTATTGTATCGGTTTTATAGTTAGTCCTAAGTTTCTGAAGTAAAAATGGAAGTATAAATGGAAGTAAACTCGCTACGCTCATGGGAGTTATGTGCTAAGCACAGGACAATAGTTATTTTCTTAACTCTTAATTCTTAACTCTTAATTCTTAACTCTTAATTAAATAGTATCGTCCAGCACGAAAGTGCTTAACTTCCAGTCAGCACGGCTGACTTAACTCCCTATTTAACTCCTTTTTATACCTTCCTAAACTATAGTTAGTTCTTTTCGTTTACACCGAACTCTTCGTATCGTTCTATCTGTCCAGAGATTTGGGCAATCAGATTGATGGCCTTGCTTCTTATTCCTCCAAAGTCTGCACTACCTCTTCAAGCAAACTGATGATGGGGAGATGCTGAGGACAAGCATCCTCACATTGTCCACACTGAATACAGGCGGACGCTTTCTCTCCACCCGGACGCCAACCGTATTCGATCCGAGCCTCTTTCAGGTTTCCATACATCTTGTACACGTTCATCACCGCGAAAATCTCAGGGATATGGATTTCCATAGGACAACCCGGTGTGCAATAGTGACAGGCGGTGCAGGCGATGTCGGCATACTGCGAGAGGGCCTTGCAGGCATTCCTCAGCACACCTTGCTCCTCCTCGTCCATGGGCTTCATCTGGCGCATAAACGACAGGTTGTCTTCCATCTGCTCGATACTCGACATCCCGCTGAGCACCATCATCACATTGGGCAGAGATGCCGTGAAGCGCACAGCCCATGAGGCGAAGGACGCATCCGCATTGGCTTTTAGCAGGATCTCCTTGACCGGTTGAGGTGGATCAGCCAGTTTGCCTCCCTTCACGGGTTCCATCACGATAACGGGTACCCCGTGTTTGGTGGCCACCTCATAACAGTCGCGCGAGTGGATCAGAGGATCTTCCCAGTCGGAATAATTGATTTGCAGTTGTACGAACTCCGTGTCGGGATGTTCGGTAAGCAACTCGTCGAGCAGTTCGGGAGTGGAATGGAAAGAGAAGCCATAGTGGCGGATCAGTCCTTCCTCCTTGAGTTTTCTCATATAATCCCAGATGCCGTACTGTACGTATTTCTCCTTATTCCCCGAGTCGATGCCATGGAGTAGGTAGAAGTCGAAATAGCCAGCCCCTGTGCGTTCGAGGCTCACGTTGATTTCGTTCTTGGCTTCTTCCTCGCTCTTGCAGGCGAAATCAGAGGCATTGAGTTTGTCGGCCAAATAATAGCGTTCACGTGGATAGCGGTCACAGAGCGCGGCCTTGGTGGCTTCTTCCGATCCCTCGTACACGTATGCGGTGTCGAAATACTTTCCGCCAGCCTCTATGAAGGCATCCACCATTCTCTTGGTGTGTTCGAGGTCGATGTTGTTTGTGCCTTCCACTCTGGGCAGTCGCATCATGCCGAAACCCAGTTTCATGCAGTTGTCAATTAATTGTGTTTCCATATTGTTTTTGATTAGTCAAGGGTCAAGAGTCATGTGTCGAGAGTCAAGAGTCGAGAGTCAAGGGTCTAACGCCTTCAAAAAGCTAATACCTAACGCCTAAGGAAGCTAACGCTTTAAGCCTAAAAACTCATTCAGCTCTTGCTCAGATGCGCCGTTGAGCAGTTTACCCTCTTTCCAGTTGATATCGGGATAAGCGGCTTTCAAGTCCTCGCAAGCTTTCTGGATGTCGCTGCCACCAGAAGTGGCGAAAGGAATAACTTTCTTGCCCGTGAAGTCGTATGACTCCATAAAGGTGTTGATGATGGTCGGACAGGTGTTCCACCAGATGGGGAAACCCACAAAGACGATATAATAGTCCTGCATGTTCGACAGTTTGTCAGTGATGGCGGGACGAGAGGTACTGTCCTGCATTTCAATGGTGGAACGGCTCTGTTTGTCGCGCCAATCGAGGTCAGCATCAGTGTAGGGCTGCTCAGGCTTGATCTCATGCAAGTCAGCGCCTGCTGCATTGGCGAGTTGCTCAGCAGCGGCTTTCGTCACTCCCGATGCGGAGAAATAGGCCACCAACACTTTTTTCGGTACTTTGTTTTCCTTTTGTTTGTTTGCTTGTGAGCAGGCAGTCAGGCATATTGCCACCAATACCGCCAGAATCATTGTAATCTTTTTCATATTAATCTGGTTTTAAGTTTCGGATGTTATGGCTTTTGATAGGTTATAGGTTATTGAAGTCGAGAGTCTATTTAGGCTTTAGGCCTTAGGCGTTAGGCTTTAGCTTTATGTCGTCAAGAGTCAAGAGTCAAGAGTCGAGAGTCCTTAATAGGCGTTAGGCTTTAGAATTTGGCATTTGCCAACAACCCTATCGTCCATTTTAACTCCCATGAGCGCAGCGAATTAACTTCCACTTTAACTTCCCTTTTAACTCCCCTTTATCATCAAGCTTTAGGCTTTAGGCCCTAAGATCTCAGGTAGTCCTTATATGCTTGCCACACCTCTTTCATGTCTTCTGTGTCACCTTTTTCATCGAAAAAGGTCGCTTGGCAGCAGTCCTTGAAGGGAGCCCAGTTGCCGCAGATTGTTCCGTCGAGGGCGATAACGGGTTGGAAGATGCCGCTGTTGTTGTGGGCACGGTGCCTGTGGACGGGCGGTAGCACAATGTCGCGGCTCTTGTAACTGATGAGGTATTCGTCATAAGGGGGAATGAGGAGAAGCCTGCCTCGTCGGAATCCTCGAGTGCGTCCATCGTCCGTCAGGTAAAAGTCTCTGCCATTCCACCTCTCGACATGGATAGAGTCGCCCAGAAGCGCAATGCCTCTGCGGCAGTCGCTGATGTTCAGCCCCGACCACCACACGAAATCCTCCAACGTCGCAGGTTGGCGACTTAAGAAGTACTTACGGGTGAAGCGCATCAGGGCCTCATCCCTGTCCATTTCAGTCCTCTGCCCCACCCTGTTGGCTGCAAGCGCGTAAGTGGCCTTATAAGGCAGGAGTTCCCCGCTGCAAAGAACGCCGGCCATCTCGGCCATGCGGATATGGTACGACAGGCGATGGTCGTCCATCTGCAGGTCTTTCTCCGCCAGAGCCTGGACGAAATCCTCTTTAGTCGCGCTTCCCCTTTCGTCAGCCGTCTGCGCAAGGATGTCCCTGACATGCGTCAGTTCCTCGTCCGGGATGGTGATCTTGTTGCTGCTCATCCACCCTTTCGTGACGGCGACAGCCTTTGGTGCGAAGAGGTCGAGCATGGGCCAATAGTCCTCGGCCGCCACCAGTTGCCATGTGCCGCGCATGAGGTGCAGACGGATGATCCTGCCCTCATCAAACGCTCGTTTGAAGGTCTTGAGGGATGGCCGTCGTGTGCGCATCTCCACAGCCCATCGCATCATGCGGTATTCCTGCGCCTGAATGGCACCCATAGCACCGACCACCTCAGCGGGGTCGCTGAACTGGGGCGAAACCAGCTGTTGGTTCAGCAGTCGGATGGCGATTGGATTCATGTTTCCACAACTCCCCTACTTCTCTGGGAGGATGATGGTAGCTACTGTCTGCTAACGAATGACCACATTCATCCGTTCAATCTCGATCTTCTCCCATACATGCTCCAGCACATAGGGTTCTTGGGCAAGGTACTCGTCGAGTTCCTTACGGCTCTCAAACTCCATGACAAGCACCGAACCTTTCATCTTTCCTTCGTCGTCCAGAAGGCCACCTGCACAGATGACGTGTTCCCTGATTCTCTGCATTCCTTCGAGGTGACGGGGGCGGACTTCCATTCTTTTGTCCAACTTGCCCTCTCCGTCAAGGGCTTTAACTACAAATTGCATAATGCTTCTTAAATTATTAATTATATTGGGAGTTAAAAAGGGAGTTAAAGAGGAAGTTAAGCACTTTCGTGCTGGACGATAGGTGTGTTCATTTATTGACGATGTCGAGTTCCACCAGTGAATAAAGCTTTGAACCAAGCCCTATCTTCTCGGCGTGGTCGATGGTGTGTGTGCCATGCTGCTTGTCGATGCGGTTCAGCAAGTCGGTGGGGTCGTTCTTGGCGGTCACCTTCTGCTGGTTGATGATGTCGATGCATGCCTGGTCGAGCGCCACGGGGTCGGTAGAGGCGAGTATGCCGTAATCCTCAAGTTTCACAGGTTCGGGATGGTCCACGCAGTCGCAGTCGATCGACATGTTGTTCATCACGCTGATATAGATGATGCCCTGCTTCTTTTGGAAGTAGTCCACCACCGCCTGGGCGGCAGCCGCCATCGACTCGAGGAAGCCATCCTGGTCGCCGATGTATTCTGGCGTCCAGAGTTTGCTCATGTCGAGTTTCTCCATCTTTCCAGCGGAGTGGATGTAGGCCTTACCGTTCTGGCTGGCGCAACCGATGCTTAGGTTCTTCAGCGCGCCTCCGTACCCGCCCATGGGGTGTCCCTTGAAGTGGTTGAGTGCAATCATGAAGTCGTAGTTGGCGATGTGAGTGCCCACGATGTCGTACTTCAAGTGAGTCGAGTCTTGTACGGGGATATGCATCTCGCCCTCCTCATCCATGATGTCCACGGTGAAGTACTTGGTGAAGCCATGTCGCTCAATCACCTTCCAATGGTTGGCCGACGTGTTGCGTTCGTCCTGCTTGTCCTCGGGTCCATTGCCATAGGCGGTGTTGCACTCCACGATGGTGCCGTTGACCTCATTCACCAGGTCTTTGATCAGTTCCGGCTTCAGGTAGTTGGGGTTGCTGCCCTCGCCCGTAGAGATTTTCACCGCCACTTTGCCCTTGGCCTCCACGTCCAGCGCCTTGTAGATTCTCACCAAAGCCTCAGGCGTGATTTCCTTAACGAGATAGACCGTAGCGCCTTTTTCTATGTGCTGTGCTTTTTCTGTTTTGTTGTTCTGTCCGCAGGCGACGAACATCAGTGCCGTCACCGCAAGTAATAAAAATTTTTTCATAATATACGATTGGAGTTAAAATTGGAGTTAAAGTGGGAGTTGATTCGCTGCGCTCATGGGAGTTAAAATGGACGATAGGGGTGTTGGCAAAAGCCAAATTCTAAAGCTTAACGCCTATTAAGGACTCTCGACTCTCGACTCTTGACTCTTGACTAAATATTGCTAAAGGTTAGAAGCTAACTGAGCCACTTTCTGTTTGGTTTCCTCTGTCTTCTGTTCGTCGATCTTAGCAGTGACAACGCCCATATTCTCGACGCCCCAGTAGTTGCAGATGTCGCGGAACTCAGCAGTTGCTCCGTCATAGACACCGGGCGAATAGGACGACATCAACAGGGCCATCTTCGTCACTTTGGCGGGTTTATTGACGCAGTACATACGCTGTATGGGTGCCTGGATCTGTGCGCAGAGAGTGAAATAGTAGATGGGAGCAGCCAGCACCAGCACCTCGGCCTCGTTCATCAGCGGATAGAGCTCCTGCATGTCATCCTTCTGGATGCAGGCGCCATTACCCTTACTGTGGCAGTACTCACAAGCCAGACAGCCGGCAATCTTCTTCCTGGCGACATTCACCAATGTCACCTCATGACCTGCTGCCTCGGCAGCCTTCTTGTACTCTTCCGCCATCCAAGCGGTATTTCCGTTCGCACGTGGCGAAGCTTGTAGAATCAGGATTTTCATAAATTGTTAAGTTTTAGAATGGTTAATATCTTTTCTTTTATCGCTTCTATCAAATTACAAAAGTACAAAAATTCAATAAGACCACCAACTTGTGCTCCATATTTCTAATTATTTTTTCGATTCTGATAAGCACGGTTGCCTTCATAGACAAACAAACGCTGCGGCCTCAAAGAAGCCGCAGCGAAAGATAGAATATCATTTTTGTTAAGGATGCACTATTTGCTGCGAACAGGACGGATAGGCTGGCCTGAGTAGCGCTGGCCTTGGTTTTCATTGGTCATGATGCCTTCCGTCCAAAAACAGAATTGGTAGGCCAAATAATATAGGTTTTGGAGTTCCTGGGACATCGTGGACGTCCAGTAATAGCCATATTGGCCGACATAATCGAGGACATCCGTACGTTCGCCCGCGGCGGGTAAGAAGATACTGTTGCCGTTTCTCTTGGAGGTGATCAACAAACCATTCACACCGTTCTGGGTAGTCCAGGTACTCGTGGCGTTATTGTTGTCCATCAATTCGTTGAGCTGTTCCAAGGTCGGCATCTGCCAGTCGGATCCCCAGTTAGCGGTAGCAGCATCATATTCAGTTGTTCTGGCGATGTCAACACCGATGTTTTTGCAGGTGTTGTATGTGCCGTTGCAGTGGGTGTAGTTATCCCATGAATATACATCTTTCGTCTTCGTCTCTCCCCAGGCGAAGTAGTCGCCGTATTCCTCAGGAGCGGTGGCGCCCACGTTCATGTTGGCCCAGAGTGTACCGGAAGGCAGAGCGAGGTCAACAGCCTACGGTTTTACAACCTTCACGGGACGGACGGTGTTTCCGTAAATACGAGGTATTTCGGACGTAAACCAACTATCCTCCTCCATCAACACTAATCCCATTGCTGCAGATTCGAAGCCAGACATCGTTCCCGACCAGTAGGCTCCATATTCGCCACCACAGGTTGTGCCTTCAAAATCTCCAGCTTCAGGCAAGAAGATACTGTTGTTATTATTTCCTGTGAACTTCCAACCTTTGACACCGTTTTGAGTGGTATAGGTAACAGTACAATTTGTTATTAACTCATCAAACTGCGCTGATGTAGGCATTTGCCAACCATCACCTAATGTCGTGGCGATATCGTAGCTCGTACCACTGATGCATTCTCCGAGATTCTGATGATTGTCTCCGAACATATCACCTGCATCACAATAGAGATAAGACTCTGCATCGTAAACTATCTTCGTTGTCGTTTCACCCCAAGCATAATAGTCACCGTATTCCTCGGGGGTGGTGGCACCCACGTTCATGTTTGCCCAAAGTGTGCCTGAGGGCAGACCGAGGTCAACAGCCACGGGGCCTGCGGGAGTTTGGCTCTGATTGATGACCGCACGAACGGGTTGACCATAGTATGGGGCGTCATAACTTGTATATTTATATTGTCCCATTATATAAAACGATAATGCACAAGGATCATTATAGATGTCAATATCTGTTCCGGATGTCCAATAGTAAGCAGAGTTGCCAAAAGAACTAAGTTCATCTTCATAATACCAACCAGTCAGAGGTAAGAAGATGCTGTTGCCATTGGGGCCTATCAACTTGTAGCCAGGTATTCCCTTGCGCGTTACATATTCAAAATCACATTCGTTGAACAACTCCTCGAACTGGACTGCTGTCGGCATCACCCAATCGCCACCCAGCACGCTATGAGCCACATCGTATTGCGTGCCGCAGATGTCGCCAAAGTCATAGAAGTAAGGATTTCCGTCATCACCGTCGTAGAGATAGCTATCCCAGTTGTACGAGGTTTTCTCCTCTATCTCACCCCAGGCGTAGTAGCCGCCAGCTAACTCAGGAGCGGTGGCACCCACGTTCATGTTCGCCCACAGCGTACCGCTGGGCAGACCGAGGTCAACTGCCTGCAGTTCGATGTCGCCTTCATCATCGTATGCGGCAAGTGGATTGTAGCCGTCGTAGAGATTGTTTTCCACCACGCCGTCAATCATGAAACTGAAGTCTTCTGGGTCGTCCTCAATCCAGGTATTGATGTTGGGGTAAGCATTCTGAATGGGGACACGCTCCTTTGGCCAACGCCACATAAAGGCAAACAACTCTGGATTATCGCCTAAGGCTCTCGTGGCCACCAGCGGCTGAGGATCATCTTCCTCTTCAAAATAATAATCACCAATCACAATCACCTGGGGAATGGCACCGGAACCGTTGTTGGTGATGCGGTACTCGCCCTCTTTCTTGCCGTCCACCTCGAGGAGGAATGGGAAGCCGTCGTCAGAGAGGCTCAGATAATAGGGTGCGTCAATCTCGCAAGAAACGTACGGCACCTTGTCTTTCCCCTTGGTGATGCCATCGCCCTTCCAATTGGTGTTGATCATCGTGTTCTGGCTTTCGCCCATGACTGCATGCAGTTCCTGACCATCGAAGAGGGGAACCAAAGTTAAACCGTCATCAATGGCTCTTAGAGTAGGCTCATCATCATCAAATTGAGGGTATGCGCAGTAGAGTTTCAAGGGCAGCACGGCACCCACGGCCATCAAGGTGACCTTCAGTTTGCCTGTACCCGTCACATACTCTGCCTTGATTACGGCGTCGTTGAAGTCGAAGTCGTCGCTCGCACCGAGGTCCTCGAAGGCGATGGTCGCAGTGTTGGGATTTCCATCAACCAGGATATCGACCACCTCATCACCGTCTGCGCGTGTGGAGGCGTTGCGGGCATTGGCGATGCCGTCGAACTTCACGGAAGCCTTGCCTGCGGAAGGGATGGCAACGGTCTTGGTGATGTTGTTCACACCGTCGTCAACCATGCAGTAGATGTTCTTGGCGGCCTTGTGGGCATCGACTCTTACGGTCGAAACCTGGCCGGCATTGAGGTTCTCGAACTTGCCGAGGAGTTTTGCACCCTTGATGTTAGGCATCGCGCTGAAGACGCGGAGCGTGTAGTTGCCCTGGGTGTTGGCCACGGACACGTCGATGCCCACGGCACGCTGGGTGTTGAAGTCTTGGTTGGGGTTCACCTTACCGAAGGTCTTCTCGAAATTGGCCTGGTAGTTGTTGAACTTGTCCACACTTACCACGTCTTCGTTGGAGCATCCCGTGAAAACGAGGACCCCCATCATTGCCATAAAGGCGAAAAGGATTTTTTTCATGTTGAGCATTGATTATTAATTAGGTTATAAAAAAGTTAAGTCAGCAATATGTGTCATCATCTGTTGTTTCCAGGCTAACTATTCCCGTGATAGCTCACACTCAACATCTCAATATTTCTTCATCGGCTTCGGAATACAATCTGGGAAGTCTTTTTGGAAAAAACGTGTTCGTAAGGGCATCTCACTGCAAATTTACAATTATTCACAAGAAAGTACAAAAAAATTACATCTTTTTTTTTACTTCATTGAGAACGAGGAAAGAATTCTTAATAGGCTTTAGCCATATTTAGTCAAGAGGCAAGAATTGTTAAAGGGTTATTGGTTATTGAATTTTGGTCTAAAGTCTAATTATGCTCTAAGGAGTCAAGGAGTAAAGGAGGATCCTGGCTACGGACTTTGAGGACTATTAGGACTGCCATCGCTAACTACAGTATTTATAGTAAACAACATTCACAAAAAAATAACAACTAAGAAAAGCCGGAGAGTCAAGAGGCGAGAGTCAAGAGGCGAGAGTCTATTATTCGTATGTGAACTGATGGATGTAGAAGTAGGTGTCTTCATTATCATAGTCATAGCCGTTGATGAAGTGCACCATTTCCTCGTCAGTGCGTTCGCCTTGTTGAACGTTCATTTTCCCGCACCATTCATTGATTGCATCCTTGAGGGTGTTGTAGATGTCGTCGCAGACATCCTCGAAAGGATCACCGCTGGAGCAGACCGCCACCTCCTCGGGGAAGAAGGCAGATTAGGGTTTAATTTCTCTTTGTATAATACTCCCCAATAACGTATCCTTGTACCAATGCCTTGTCAGTGTTACCTTTTCATACTCTGGCAAACTCTCCAAATATTCTAGCTCAAATACCAAACGAGGTTCTTCATCATTAGACTCTGGATGAATTTCAGCCTTATTGCCAATACGGGCCACCCGAATTAGGTATAAATCACGAACTCCTTTCTCTTTGATATAAGGCATGAAGTAATAGAGTTTATTAATGGCAACAGTAGAAGGAAATGTTTTTGTCTTTCCTGTATAATAGATCTTCGTTGGTTCTTCTTTCAAGAAATAATCTTCGTTGTCTTTCTTAACAAAACAGATTAAAAGGTGCTTTGCCGGGTCTAATGAATATTGTTTCTTAGGACGGTTAACGACCAGTGGAGTTTCTTCGTTAGCAAACAGTCCTAAATCAAGCATTGGATTTGCATCGCGGTTCGTAAAGATGGGACGTGAAGAAAAAGGAGCCTCATCATAGATGAATTGATAAAGGCTCTTGCCTATCTGTTCCACAATACCACATACCAATGCATTTCCCATGAGGAATGCACGTCTGCCATCAGATACTTGCGGATGCAAAGTATGGTTGTCGGGGAACATGTTCATGCGTTCCAGCTCGATAGGCAAAAGGCGACGATAGCGTCCTGACTCTGTCTTGACCACATGCTTGAAACGAGAAGGAGCGGAACCACCTTCGCCTGTGATAATTGTACGTGAAGGCTGATCAAGATAGTCAGGGAAAGCCATGCCCCCCTCAGAAAACATGTATCTATACCCTTCCTTGGAAACACGCTCAATCTTCTTTGCGCCTTTTTCGTATTCCCACTTGGGTAGTTCTTCTTCTGAGATAAAGAAGTCTTCCGGTACTAAATTTTCATCAACAAGATTACCGCCTAATGTCTGACGTGGTCCATCATAGACAGATTCTGCATCGGGTGCAGTAACCGTCGGTCTTGGCGGCTCTGGAACACTGAGTGCCGGCCTTGGTCGTGGCCTTACACTTCTTGACCTTGGAGTCCTTAGTCTGATGGACATAGCAATACTTGCTGTTGGGACGGGGCTTGTTTTTGCAACGGGTGCCTTTCTTGGTAATAGCTTCACAACGAGAGGGGGTCGGCAAGTTCGGGGTGTCTTGCGTAGGATTGGGTGCCATCAGGGCTAAAGAGAGGAGGATGAACTTGAACATGGTCGGTTGTGTTGTTAAGTTGATGGATTCTTCTGTGCAAAGGTAAACAATTTTAGTCATTTAGGGGTGGAAAAGATACGCTATCTGCGTCAAGAACCGTTATTTTCAACTGGTTAGTGATACTAACCGGTTCATTTATTGCGGCTGTTCTGGTTTTGTAAACCCTTGCCATCTATCAACGGCTTTAACTCACGTTCAAAGATAGAACGTTCCACTATCCTATAATGAGGACGGTATGCTTCACGATATTCAGGAGAATGGCTGATAGCATAGTTGCCGTAGGACGCTTGCTGTTGGCACTACGGATAAAGGCATCAATAAGCATTTCCTCTGAGATGATATTCTCTTTGATACTTCTGATGCTGACACGATAGTAATTACTGTCTATGCCACAAGGCTCATAGTACCAGGGCATGAGGTCATCAAGAGTGGTAGTGCTTAGTTCCTCGTCAAGATAGGCTTTGAACTTCGTTCGAGCCTGCTCACGCTCGGGAGAGTCAAAATAGGTTTTGCTCTCCTCTCGCTTACTCGCAGCCTTCACTCTTTGACTGTCTGAAACAAGATGCTCCGCTCCCATGAAGTCCTGAAAGCACGACTTATACAGATCGAGCAAACGCAACTGCGGATAAGTCTGCTGTTGCCTATGGACGAACCCCTGTATGTCCTGTGCCTGAAGTACTATTGAACACAGCAGGCTGATGGTGACAAGTGCTATAATCTTCATCGTTTAATTCCTATTTATCTGTCTATTGCAAGTCTTTCACTTAAATTTGCCGCTAAAGCGGCCAAGACTATGGGAGTCGCCTTCGGCGAGAAATCCTACAAATCGGTTCAAATCTAACAAATCTGTAAATCTACTCTGTACAAATCTGTACTCTTGCATGTAAATCAATAACCGAAATATTTCTTACAATACACATTCATTGTGCTGTCATATCTTACGCTACAATCTTTGTCGCCAATCAGTAAGTGACCGGAATGAGGGAAGACAATCAGGTCGTAAGTCCTGCCAAGACTATCGTACAGGGCCTGCAACTCCCGATAGTGTCCCGGTTTCACTAAACCATCTTTTCCCCCGTAGGCAAAGATGGCAGGTAGAGCCGTCGAGTCGTTGATGTATGCAATGGGCGAGGCCTGCAACTTAATACTGTCGAGCAATTCGGGTGTAAAGGTGGAAGCTTCCCAATGCTGTCCCGTACAGCTAAAGGCGAATTTCGCGGCATCTTCGGCCTTAGCGTTTCTGTCGTAAGGAAACAAGATGCGCAGATCAGCGGGTCCGACCTTGATGGTTGCAAAACGCAGCGGAATGACATGGGAACAGCCGAAGGAATACATCATGGCCAGATGCCCGCCAGCCGATGTGCCGCCGATAGCCATTTGTCGGATATGGACACCCTTTTGGGACGCAAATCCTTCAATATGGCGTATGCATGAACCAATCTCTTCGAGCATGGTGGGGATCGAAACTCCGTCTTCATTTAGCAGACTATAGTTCATGGTAGCGGTAGCATACCCCTTCTTCAGCCATGTGAAGCAATCAGATGTGTGCTCACTCTTGTCACCACCAATCCATGAACCTCCATGGACATATAGGATGAGCGGAAGACTGTCCTGTTGTGCCGCATCGTTGGGCAGATACAGGTCGTACTTGTTATGCTCACGGCTGCCATAAGCTACATCAGTAAACCGCTGACCATACTCGTCTTTCCACTTGGGCTTATTCACATATATAGCGATAGCCACTGCAATGCATAACAACAAAACGGCTCCCAACAGGAAACCACATCCTTTTTTGACACAACTATTCATTCTTTATTGGTTATGGGTTATGGGTTATTGAGGTCAAGAGTCAAGAGTCAAGAGTCGAGAGTCTATATCCTTGAACTTGTAGAACTCGTTCACGAGACTTCGGTATCCCAGTTGTTTCAGTTGGGCGTAGTCCGTTTTGTAGTTCGCCTTGCAATGTCTGCCCGTGGCGAGGTAGCGGATATACTGCTGAAGGTAATGGTCGATTTCCCTCAGTCCTTCGGATTGGTTGATGACGGGGAAGAACCACCGCGACCACGAGAGGGTTTCGGCATCGTCACCCTCAAAGAACTTCCGGTTGAAACGGTTGACGAGTCCCTTCATCGCCTTTTCGGGCGGAAGGTGTTGCTGTCTGCTCCAGCGCAGCAGTGAGTTTGCCGCACGCCTGATTTTGCCTTTCATCTTTTTCTTGGCCGCCTCCGAGATGTCAATGTCGTTGCCATGGCATTTGAATCCCAGAAACTCGTAGGCCTCGTCGGGTGCGTAAACATTCACCTTCTCGGGGTTGACCTCAAGCCGGTATTGCCTGAGAAACTCCTCCATCTGACACCTATAATCCTCAAGGGTGTCAGGGTCAGGGGCAAAGATGATGATGTCGTCGGAATAGCGGGCATAGATGGCACCCGAATCATGAAAATGCTTGTCCACCTCCTTGAGATAGACATTGGCCAGGAAGGGCGAGGTGGGGACACCTGCCATCACACCGTGGTTTTCAAGGATGACCTCGCCATTGTATTCGACGCGATTGTCGGTCAGCATCCTCTCAAAGAAATGGAACAAAGGCAGGTCGTCGGCAAACATCTCCTCCAACATCGGCAGGAGGATGTCGATGGAGATGGAATTGAAATAGTCGTGGATGTCGAGTTTGTATGCCCACATGGCGCGATGGCTGATGGCATGGTTGATGCGGCGGATGGCGTCGTGTGCCTTCACACCCCGGCGGAAGGCATAGCAGTTTGGGGCGAACAGGTCGTCGTAATGATAAAGACTGTAGGCGATGAACTTGAGTATGGTCATCTCGTCGGGCGCAAAACTATAAACCACGCGTTTCTTACCAGCACCCATCTTGTTGACCATCATTTTCCGGGGAATACCCAAGCCCTCACCCCGCACAATCTTTTGTGCCAGGTGAAGATACTTCTCTTGCTCCACATAAGTGTCGGCGGCATCGAACTCATGCCAGTTGAAACGACACTTCATCAGTCGGTAATTGAGGAAATTCTCCCAGGCCTTTTGCTGGGTCAGTTGGGTGATGATGCTTTCCATGATGAAAAGAAGAAAAAGGGGAAAGATTTTGAATCGGCAAAATTGCTGATCACAAGAGGGTACCTTGTCCTGTCGGCCTGCAAAACAATAGTAATGTTCAAGGCTGCCTCCATCGCAGGCACAGCTGTGCTGTATCCCCTTTTTCTCTGACTCTTCGGTTCCTATGCCTCCCCGTTCAAGAACTTGCTGATGCGACTGATGACATAGTCTCTCTCATTGTCCATCTGCGTGTAGAAGTTGATGTAGGGAATGCCCAGTTTCTTGGCATACACCCTCGCGATGAGGTACTTGACATTGTTGTAGTGGCTGTGGCCATTGCCAAGCATCACCACTCCCTCAGCCTTCCCGCCTTTCTCAAGCACGAAGGTGTAGGGCTGTCCCCATTCGGCTTTGTAAGCCTGATAAGGACGTTTCCTGTAGAGTTTGAACTCATCGTTGGCGAATCCCACCAGATCCGTTACCGGGACCTTCTCACGAATGCTGTAGTCGGAGAACTCAGTCAGAAGTATTTGCCTGAAATAGGCTTCCCACTCTGCGGGAGTCCTTTCGGGAATGACGGGTTCCACTGGACTCGGTCTGTACTGGGGCTGACGTGCAGGCTGCTGAGTAGGTTCGGCCTGCTTGGACGATTTGTCAAGGTAGTCTTTGGCGACGTCCACCAATTTCAACAATATTTTTCCAAAATCCATAGGCTATTGAAGGGTTATAGGTTATTGAAGTCGAGAGTCAAGAGTCAAGAGTCTGTTTAGGCTTGGCCTGAGTTGTTTGCAAATGTACATTTTTTTTGACAGATTCCAAACAATTATTGAAAAAAACAGGGTGGTCCTGCAGTTTTATGTCGTTTCCCTCGCATAACTGCTCTGAAAAAAATAGTTGTATTGTCGGTGTGCCAAGTTGTTTTCCAATAAAAACCAAGCAATATTTTGCAAGAGTGATTGAAAAGAACTAAATTTGCAATGAAAGAACGATGATTATCCAAAAAAACTTCAATAATTATGAAAAAACTTTTTTTGACAACTATAATAACCCTGATGACCTGCGCGGCAGCTGCGGGACAGAGCTTGTTCAGTGGTTCGACAGACTTGGAGGTGATCGCCAACGAATGGGAGGACATCACCTTGAAGAATGTGGCCGACGGCTCACTCGTCACCATGCTCGACTGCTTCAACAAGAGATGGCCCACATGGATGCTTAATTCTGCTGTCAAAACGATGAAAAAAGGAGTGGACGGACGAGAAACTTACAACGATGACCAAATCGTTGTACGCAATAAACCTAAGAACGGTTTTGTTGAGGTGAACTGGTGGGGGGAAGCCGAAAGACACGAATTCATGCGTGCATGTTACTGGAAGCGTTCCAATGGCCACCGTCTGCTCGGCATCTATTTCGGTGGTACAGACAGCGACCCCAACATACATTTCGTGTGTTTCTACGACTACGACGTGAAGAGGCACACCCTTACTCCAGAGCCGCAAATCATCGATGGGTTCCGGACGACGGAAGACAGGAAATTCTACTATGATTTGCCAGAAGAAGGCAAGGATTTGCGTATTTCTGAATTTGGTTCACAAGGACACTTCTTACACTATTTCAAATGGGACGGCATGAAGCCGGTGTTCTCAAAGTCTGAGAAGATTGAAGATGAAGACTACGAAGAGCACTGCGATGAAGATGAAGAAGAGTAATCTTGTTTCTTTTACATCAATTCTTGGAAAAATTGCATCAAAGTAAAAATATTTGAATTATGACTTACAAAAAAGTACTTCTTTTTGTTGGCTGTGTTGTTTGCTCGTTCGCGGCACAGGCACAAGTGACGATCAACATCGATGCCAACGAACGTGGCCCGAAGGTGAGTCCCATGCTCTATGGCATCTTCTATGAAGACATTAACCACGCGGCCGACGGCGGTCTTTACGCCGAACTCATCCGCAACCGCTCGTTCGAGGACGGACCACGTTTTGGTGCGCCAGCCGACATGCAAGGTTGGTCAACCTATGCCGCCGCTCCGTCGCAACTCAACGCAAGGCTTATACAGTCCTCGAAAAAGACGCCCTTGCTCAATGCCGTACAGCATAACGCCCTGGAGCTCGACATCAAGGCCTCACCCTCGATGCCCGTATGCTTGGTGAACGAGGGTTACTGGGGCATCAACGCCGTGCAAGGACGTAGCTACCGACTGTCGTTTTGGGCCAAGACGTTGAAGTACCAAGGGACCTTGAAAGCGACGCTCTGCTCGAAGGACGGCGACCGTATTTATGCCGAGAGCGCGGTGAGCGGTTTTCCTGCCAAAGCCAAAGGATGGACGAAGTATGAGGCCACACTCACCGTCAACGACAACGACCCTCAGGCGCAGTTCGCTTTCGTCTTCGATGGCGTGGGACAAGTGCAGCTCGACGTGGTCAGCCTCTTCCCGCCCACCTTCAAGAACCGAGAGAACGGCATGCGTCCCGATCTCGCCAACATGCTTTGGCAGATGCACCCGAAGTTCATGCGTTTCCCTGGAGGTTGCTTCGTGGAGGGACAGGAGAGTCCCGACAATGCCTTCCGTTGGGAACGAACCATCGGCCCAATCGAGGAACGTGAGGGCCACTGGAACGTTAACTGGGGCTACCGCACCACCGACGGACTGGGTTACCATGAGTACCTGCAACTGGCAGAGGACCTGGGCGCCAAACCGCTGTTCGTGGTGAACGTCGGACTATGGCACGGCGGCATGACGCCTTACGACAGCATCCAGCCTTGGATTGACGAGTGCCTGAATGCCATAGAGTATGCCAACGGCCCCGTCACATCGAAATATGGTGCGATGCGCGCCAAGAACGGACACCCCGAGCCTTTCGGCCTGGAATACCTGGAGGTGGGCAACGAGAACAACCAACCCGACCCACGACAGCAGAGCGACCACTACTACGAGCGTTACGACCAGTTCTACAAGGCCATCCGCGCCAAGTACCCCGAGATGAAGATCATCGGCAACGTAGTGGCATGGGGCGACGACAACCCCAAGTGGAACTCCCCACTGCCCGTTGACCTGCTGGACGAGCACTACTACCGGTCTCCCGATTGGTTTGCAGGAGCCTTCCACAAATACGACAGCTACGACCGCAAAGGGCCAAAGATCTATGTGGGCGAATACGCCGTGACCAACGGATTCGGCAACTTAGGCAACATGAACGCCGCCTTGGGCGAGGCCGTCTATATGATGGGCATGGAGAACAACAGCGACGTGGTGGAACTGGCATCCTATGCACCCATCTTCGTCAACGAGAACGACGCCCGTTGGCGCCCCGACATGATACGCTTCAGCAGCAGCCGCGTCATGGGCACTCCCTCCTACTACGTGCAGCAACTCATGCCACAGCACATCGGAACGCAAGTGGTGAAGGTTGTCCAGAACAACCCCTACGAGGGAGCGAACAACAAACAGTTGACACCCAAGAAGAGTTACGCTGGTTTCGGCACATGGGCTACACGAGCCACGTTCGAGACGAATCAGGACAACTTGGAATACGTCAATGGCGACTGGAAGAAGGAAGGCAACACCATCCGTCAGACTGGCAACGAGCAAGCCACCATCTGTCTGGAGAAGGATGTCATCAACAGCGACCACTACACTTGTAAGTACCGCGCCCGAAAGGACGAAGGCGACGAGGGCTTCCTCATCATCTTCAACTATGTGGACAAGCAGAACTACTGCTGGCTGAACTTCGGTGGATGGGGCAACACCCAGCATGCCATCGAGCAAATCAGCAATGGAGGCAAGTTGCAGACCGCCGGCCGACGGGGCCATGTGGAGTCTGGACGCTGGTACGACATCACCCTGCAGGTGGCAGGCGACAGCGTGAAGGCGTGGCTCGACGACAGACTGGTCTTCGACACGGTGCTCAAGCACGACGACACTAAGGGCATCTTCTCTTCCGCCACCATCGATGAAGCCACAGGCGAGCTGATTGTGAAGGTGGTCAACACGAGCGAGGTGGCTACCACCGCAGCCTTGAACCTGAAGAACTTCACCCCGAGACAGGCCCGTGTGGTGCGTCTGGCTGCCAACGACGGCATGGACGAGAACACGCTCCAAGCGCCCACCCACATTCATCCTGTGGAGCAACTGCTCTCTCCCGATGGCGACTGTGTTCCGCTTGATGTTCCTCCCTACTCTCTGAATATCGTCAGGATAAAATAGGCGTTAGGCTTTAGGCTCTATTAGTCGAGAGTCAAGAGTCAAGAGTCAAGGGTCGAGAGTCCTTAATAGGCGTTAGGCTTTAGATACTAGTAGAAACGAAAGCATCCGTGGCAGCCGCCACGGATGTTTTTTATCCTGAATTATTGAATTTTAGAATAATGCGATTAAGCGAGAGCAGAGCCGAACTGGTTCGGATTATGCAGAGCGTGAGCATTTTAGGCAAGGCCAATTGTCCGTCGAAGGCGATAGCCTACTAAGGACTCTTGACCCTTGACTCTCGACCTTAGGCAAAGCCTAAATTCAATAACCAATAACCATTCAAAAGCTAAGGCCTAAGCATTTGGTATGCTAATCGCTCATCGCCCGAGAGCAGATAGATGATGCCGCAATAGGTGAAACCATACTTCAGGATGACGTGCTGCATGATGGTGTTGTCGCGGTGGGTGTCAATGCGGATATTGGTGTCGTGGGAGAAGCAATAATCCATGATGGTGGTGAAGATGCCATGAGCGTCAGGGTAGCTGGCGATGCGATGGACAACATGATAGGGCTGTTGGTCGTCGAGCCATTCTCCATCATAGATGATGTCGTAGGTAGGTTCAGGCGATGGCAGGAAAGCAAAATAGCCGACAATCCTGCCGTCGTCCTCAACCACAAAACTACCGTTTCTTTCTATATCGGCATTAATGGCAGATTCCGACGGATAACCATCTCCCCATTGGTGCATATTGCCAGACTGCCGCATGATTGTCTTTGCGGCATCCATGACTTTCATGATCTCAGCCATATCCGTTGGCTGCGTTGCTCTGATTGTTCTATACATAGGTTTAGAAGGGTTATTGGTTATTGAAGTCAAGAGTCAAGAGTCGAGAGTCAAGAGTCTAAACAGCTAATGCCTAGATATCGTAGCTCAGGACATCGTTTACACTTTTTGTATCCCTTAGAAGGGGGTCATAAAAGTATACACACCCAGTATCCAGATGGGTCCCCTCCGCTAAGAAAACCTATTCAGCATGCTGATTCCTAAGGAGTTCACATCATAAAATCAGAAAAATATATCTCTATAAACAAAAAAATATAAAATCCTATATGTCAACGATCTTCTGATACAAAAGTGTCAACGATCATCTGATACACGGCAGTTAAGAGTTAAGAGTTAAGAAACAATTAAGTTCCATATTCTTGTGAATAGCACATAACTCCATAGAGCGCAACGAGTTTATTTCCATTTTAAAAAGAGAAAGTTGAGTTGTGTTATTTTCGGCAAAAGTAGTGATTCGTTGCGGAAAACATGGTACTTGGTGTGTCTGAAATGCGTAAAAATGATTTCACATCAATAGATTTGGTTTGCAAAGTTATGAATAATGATATGGAAGTGGATCTTATGTAATTAAAGTGAACCCCAGAAGTATTTTTCCAACTTCTGGGGTTCACTTCATCTTGACACACCCTCAGTTGAGGGTTGGGGATTCTCTTCAGGGGAGTTTGAGGGTTATGGCTGGAGGTGTTTGCGTCCGTCCTGGATGTAGATGGAGTGGGGAGCGGGTTCGCCTTGCAACTGTCTGCCGTTGAGGTCGTAGCGGATGCCAGAAGAATGACGACCTGAAAGGCTGGGCGCAGTGATTCCCGATGTGGCGGAGATTATTTGAGTTGGAGTAGGGTCGCCTTCCACATAGTAACCGTGATTGACGAACGCCACACCATCGTAGATTTTCGTGTTGCCGTCATCCTTCGAGATGATGAGGTATTCAGGAGCGGTAGCCACACGACTTACCGTGTACTTGTAGATGCAACTGCCAGTCAGGCTCTGTCCCATCAGCTGCATCGCGTCGCCTGGCCATGAGGTGTTGGTGCAGTAGGCCTCGCCTCCGCCAAGCTCACCCCATACCCATGCACTGTAGGAATCGGGTTTGCGTGTTTCGAAGAAGATGGAAATCTCGTCTTCGCTGTCAAGGGTAGGGGTGTAGGCCTCTACTGGTGGCAGCTCTTCTTCGGAGTAAGTCCCTTTCACATAGACTTGATAACCTTTGGCACCCAGAGCGAACACGTAGGTGCTGTTCAGTTTCATCTGTTGTCGGCTTGTGCCTTGTCCGATGGTCTCGCTGTCGAGCCAGAGGCTCCAGTCACCAGCTTCGAGTCCAGTCACAGTGGCAGAAGTGCCAAAGGCGTTCATGTTGAGCAACACCAACACCTTGCTGTCCCCCTTGGTACGGGTGTAGGCCAGCACGCCGCTGTTGTTTGTCACGTTCACCCAATCCACAGCCGCGTCATCGTTGAGGGCAGCCACATTGTGTTTCAGGGCGCAGAGCGTGCGGATGGTGTTCTGCATTTTCTTGTCCGTGCTGTTCCAGTCGATTTTCGTGTCTTGGAAATAGTTGAGAGGCTGGTTGCCTCCAATTTCTTGTCCGTTGTAAATCAGAGGCATACCGTAGATGGTAAAGGTGAAAACGGTCAGCGGGTATCGGTTGTCGCCATACTTAGCCGTGAGTGTCTGCTTCGATTCGTTCCAGTTCTGGTCGTGGTTGGTGAGATAGACCATGCGGCCGAACGACGCATTTGCAGAGGTCTCGATCAGTGTGTTGGCGAAGGCTTTCAAGCGTGCGGATGTGTTGCCGTTAGGCCCGTAGTTGACGAGTTGAGACTGGAGTTGCCACGCATAGTCGTAATCGAAGCCAACGTTCAAGAGTTTCTTGGCATCGTTGACGATGTCGGCCTCTCCGAGGAAAGTGATGTTCTTACCAGCCTTGTAGCCTTTGATGAGCGGGATGGTGCTTTGCCAATAGGATGCCGGTATGGACGGGCTGCTGATGTAGTCGCAACGGTAACCGTCGATGTCGGTTTCGTCAATCCAGTATTTCAGGCAGTCGTTCATTTCCTTCTGCAAGTCTGCATTACCGTAGTTCAGTTCATACACATCGCCATAGTTGTTGGGGTGGACCATTTGTCCGTTTCGGGTCGTGTAGTATTCAGGATGTGAGGTTACCCAGTCGGCATCGGTTGCTGTGTGGTTGGGCACCCAGTCGAGCCATACCAGCATGTGGAGTTCGTGGGCTTTGCTCACGAACGCCTTCAAGTCGCTGATTGTACCGTAAGTGGGGTTGACTTGACGGAAGTTCTTGGCAGCGTAAGGGCTGTTGATGCCTCCGCCTCGGGGATAGACGGGCATCAGCCAGACGATGTCCACACCCGTCTGCTTCAGCGCGTTCAGTCTTTCGGCCGCTGCGGCGAAGGTGCCTTCTTGGGTGAAAGAACCGACGTTCATCTCATAAATTACCTGTTGTCCTTTAGTGTTGGAGGAAGAGAGGTTGATGTCATCCACGTAGTCCTGTGCGTGGATTGGTTGTGCCAGCATGGCCAGCACCAATGATATGAGAAGAGAGAAATGTTTCATTCTATTTGTTTTTTTTAGAAGGTTGAGATGGCCGTTCTTCACAGAGCAGCCATCCCGTCATTACATAACTAACTTTGATTAATCACAAGTGTCGATAATGCTCTAATATTATAATTATCTGATTCTTCGTCAAATACAGAAGAGATTATTCCTTCACATAGACAGCGAACCCTTTGGCAGCGAGTGCTATTGGGGTCTGTTCCTCAAGTTTCACTCTGGCGCTGCTGATACCGTCGGCGATGGTCTCGCTGTTGAGCCACTGACGGTAGCGGCCGCTTTCAATGCCTTGCACTTTGGCAGAGATGGACTCCAACCCGAGGTTCATCACCACAACCACAGGCCCGCGCCGGTAGGCGAGGACGGATTGGTGAGTGGTGTTCAGGAACTCCACAGGGCTGTCGGCAGCCAGTGAGGGTTGGCTGTGGTGAAGGGCGATGAGTGTGCGGACGGTGTTCTGCATCTTTTTGTCCACCTCGTTCCATTTCACTTTTGCGTCGGTGAAGTAATTCAGGGTGTCGGGGTCTCCGATTTCCTGTCCTTGGTAGATCAGTGGCATGCCATAGAGTGTGAACTCCAATACAGAGAGCGCGTAGCGGTTGTCTCCATAGAAATCCTTGAGTGTGTGTCCACCGTCGTTGTAGTTCTGGTCGTGGTTGGTCAGATAGACCATACGCTTGTTGCGAATCAGTTTCGAGTCGTCGAGGAATTTCTCGCAGATGGCTTTCAGTGAGTCAGCCACTGTACCCTTTCCACCGAACTTGTATGCAAGTTTGCCTTGGAAGTTCCATGCGTAGTCGTAGTCGAAGCCGCAGGAGTCGATGCGTTGGTTGTTGGGGTCGGTGATGTCGGTCTCGCTCATGAACTCCGTGCCTTTCATCTTCTTCAGTTCCTGTATGATGTCTTGCCAGTACTTGACAGGAATGGTCGGACTGCTCACGTAGTCGCAGCGGAAACCATCCACACCCACTTCTGAAATCCAGAATTTCAACGAGTTGTTCATCTCCTCCACGAGCGCGGGGTTCTTGTAGTTCAGTTCCAGCACGTCCATCCAGCCCATGGGATGAATCATCTTGCCGTTCTTGTCGGTAGTGAAGTAATCGGGATGCGACTCCACCCAGGGGTTCTCGTTGGCCACATGGTTGGGCACCCAGTCGAGCCATACTTTCATGCCCAGTTCATGAGCGCGTGCCACGAATGCCTTCACGTCGTCCACCGTACCATAAGATGGGTTTACTTGGTTGAAGTCCATTGAGGCGTATGGGCTGTGCTTCATGTCGCCACGGGGGTAGATAGGCATCAGCCAGAGGATGTCGGCTCCGAGTGTGTCGAGGTAGCCCAGTCGTTGTAGAGCTGCATTGAACGTGCCTTCAGGGGTGAACGCACCGACGTTCAGTTGGTAGATCACCCTGTTGTCTGCACTGACAGGTTCAGTGTTGTCAACCTTCAGTTTCCCTTTTCCCGGGTCGCAGGCTGCGATAAGCAGCACTGCGACGAGGGTCAGGAACGTATTGATGTGTCTTTTCATAATTGTAGCTTTCGTTTAGGGTGAGTGTGCTACTTGGCAGTCCAACCGTCGGTAGTCACGGTGAAGAAGAAATCGCTGCCAGTGATGAAGGCAGGTCCGTCAACTTGCGAGCCAGCACCAGCATTGTTGAGTATCAGGTGGTACTCTTGACCGTTACCTTCGTATGTGAACACCACGTATTCAGTGCCGTTCACTGTCTCCTTGCTGTAGTTGGTCTTGCCAGGCCATTCTCCGAAGAGTTCGGGCAGTCCGTCGCCCCAAGCGTAGAGGCCTAAGGCATCCCAACCCGTCTGGTTTTCGATGTAGATCTTGTGTGCGCCAGCGTAGTTGGCAGGATTGATTTCTGTCACACCACCATCGCTTAATTCCAGATAGACATCGTGGTCGATGGTGTATGCGAAGTCGGTCAACTGAGTGCCGCCACCGTTGTTGTTGAAGATGAGGTTCTGGTTCAGACCAGTGTTGGCCTCGCCCATATCCCAGTAGAGATACTCATTTCCCTTGATGGTCTGTGTGCCTGTAGGAGCGGCTCCAGGCCAGCCTCCTCCGAGGTCGTTCACGTCACCCCACTGGTAGAGTGTGATGGCATCCCATGTGGTCTTGTTGATGACATAAACCACGTATCCGTCGTGCTTAGGATCTGCTGTGAGTTCCTCCACACCGCTTGTGGTAACTCTCAGATATACATCGTGGTTGATGGTGTAGGCGAAGTCGGCCAACTGCTGTCCCTGGCCGCCGTCATTGAAGATGAGGTTCTGGTTCAGTCCGGTATTGGCTGCGCCCATGTCCCAATAGAGGTATTTCGTGCCGTTGATGGTCTGTGTGCCTGTAGGAGCAGCGCCAGGCCAGTCACCGTTGAGGTTGTTTACATCGCCCCACTGGTAGAGGTGGAGGTCCCAACCCGTCTCGTCGATCACATACACCACGAAACCGTCGTGTTCAACAGTAGGTTCGTCATCAGCGCTCTTGTAGTAGCTTTCCCAGCGCTGTCCCCAGACATTAGTGAAGGTACCTACGGCAGGGTTGTCGTTGTGTATGGCCTGCACTCCCTTGATGGTGTATTCCATGCCCTGAGTGGCAGAATAGAAGCGGAAGCCGTCGGCCAGGGTCTTGCCACCGACATAAGCGTTAGGGTCGATATATACACCCCATTTCATGTCGCTCTTGGGGGCTTTGGTGAGGAGGTAGGCAGGATTGCCAATTGCGGCGCTGTCTCCGTTGAAAGCACCGATGATATAGATTTCCTCGTCAACTGATGTTCCGAAGGGAGCGATGAACTCGAGGAGGATGCGGTCGGCACGTGTCTCGAACTGCTGGCGTTCGTGGTCGAACACGATGTCATCGTCGCTTGAGCAACTGCTCATGAATCCAATGAAAGGAAGCAACAGTGCCAAGAACCATAATATATTTTTCTTCATAATGTTCTGATTTATTAATTTGGATTATAATTGTCCCGAATTTGCGAATTATAGAATGATTCTTTTATATATCTCGATGAGTCGAAATCGTTATTAATCCCGATTGATCGAATAAAAGATTTTAGTTGTCCCGAATAATTTATTTGGATTGGTAAGCGGGATTCTGTATCAGACCGGGGTTCACGGCGATTGCCGTAGCGGGGAGTGGATACCATTCGTACTTTCTGTCGCGCTTGGCAGGAAGGTTCACGCCGTCTTCTGTAGCGCGTCCCCAGAACCACCATGTGCCCTGTGTGAACTTGTCGAAACGACGAAGGTCTGTGCGTCGGCGGTTGCCCTCGCCCAAGTATTCCTTGCCCCATTCAGAGAGCATCCAGTCCATGTTGAACTCACTGAAGCCAGGACCTGGAACAGAGAGGGCGTCGCTGTTTGTGTAATAGCGTTTGCGAACAGCGTCCACATACTTCTTGGCTTCTCCGCTGTTGCCCTTGCGCATCTCGCATTCAGCGATGTTGTAGTACACTTCTGCAAGGCGGAACTGCACGTCGTCGATGTCCTTGAAACCGCTTCCCGATTCAGCAGGATAGAGCGGATACTTCATCATGCGCACACCAGAGTTGGTCTCGCCCCAGCGAGGGCTCATCACGGGCTCAAGCGTACGTCCCAAATTCAGGAAGGTACCTATTTGGTCCACATACACGAGGTCCTGTCCGTCTCGGTCGGCGTCGGCTTTCAGTACTTCACCAGTGCCATAGTTTGCGCGAATGGTGCCTTTGAGGAACATGCCCGGGCCATGTGTGCCAGTAGCGGCGTCGAATGTATAGTTCTGTTTGCGGATGTCGCGGTCGTCGAAGCGCTCGTAGGGTGCGCCCAACTTGTCGCCATAGTCTGCGAGGAAACTCTTGGCTCCTTCGCTTCCACCCAATGGCTGAACGGTGCCGGTGTTGTCGTATGATGGTGTGAGGCAGACGCAGTTCCATGCTCCGATGCCACCGTAGAGGTCCATGTTGTTGCAATAGACATTGTAGTTGTAGGGCATCATCACCATGGTACGTACGTTGCAGAGCGCGTTGGTGGCACCTATGCCATCATTGGCAGCCAGAGCGAAAACCACTTCTGGGCAGCTGGTGTTGTTGATGGAGAAGATGTCGCGCCAGTTCTCGGCGAGACCGTAAGTGCCGTATTTACCATTGATGATATCCTTCGACAGGGCCTCACATTCATCGAATTTGCTTTCACCGATGAAGAGTTGGGCATTGAGCAGCAGACGGGCCTTGAGCATTCTGTTCATGCCTTGGTTGGCTCGGTTGACCAGTGCGTGTTTGGCGTCATCCATGCCCAGCGCGGGGCAACTCTCGTCGAGCTCAGTGGCGATAAAGTCGAAAATTTTCTTGCAAGAGGTGTTCCAGTCGGCATCGGCTGTGCCAGGCACCTCACTGGTGACAGCTGTATTCAAAGGCAGTGCGCCTCCCCAAAGCTCGAAGAGGCAGTAGTAGTTCCACGCGCGGATGGTGCGCACTTCAGCCACATATTGCTCCAGTGCAGCGTCGCTCATACCGAGACTTGAGGCATTGAGTCCCTCAAGGTCGCCCAGCAACTGGTTGGCCAGTCCGATGGCAGTCCATGCGTTGGACCATGCGTCGCGCACAATCTTGGACTCCTCGGTCCAGTTATGCCATGAGAGTGTGATTTTCTCTGCTTCGTCCCATCCCCAAAGGCCGCCATTCCATGCGCGCCAAGTGATTTGGTCAGCAGGGTATTCCGAAAGGTGGAAGAAATGTTCGCCGGCAAGGGTAGAAGAGGTCTGGTTGTAGATGGCAGCCACTGCGCCGATCACGCTTGCTTCGTTCTGGTAATAGACGCTCGCGTCGATGCGGTCGTAAACCTTCTCGTCGAGGTCGGTGCATGCCGACAAGCCGATTCCCATTGCCACTGCTATGATGCTATATTTGATTGCTTTCATAATGATATGGTTCTATTATAGGTTTGTTATTTCGTTCTTTCATTAGGCATTGACCATAAAGATTAATGGAAACGCAGTGTGACGCCAAGGCTGACTTGTGTGGCCTGTGGGTAGGCGCTGTTGGAATCCACTCCAGGAGTGATGCCTGTGGAGGTGACGATAGAAGGGTTGTTGCCGTCGTAGCCAGTGATTGTGAGCAGGTTCTTCGCTGTGAGGAAAACACGAAGGCTTTCCACTGTGTCACGTTTCTTGGGCGAGAAATTGTAGCCCACGGTGATGTTGTCGAGTTTGAAGTAACTGCCGTTCTCCAGGAAGAAGCTGCTGATGACGCTTCCGCCAGCCTTCACGTCGGGATAGTCGGTGTAGGCGGTACGGAGCACGTTGTCTGTACCGCAGCCCTGCAGCCCCATACCGTATTTTCGCATGTTGAAGATCTTGTAACCGAGAGCGCCACGCCAGAGCATGTTCATATCCCAGTTCTTGTAACGGAAGTAGTTGGTCCAGTTGAGGAAATGCTTGGGGGCTCCGTTGCCGATGTTGCGCTTCCATGAAGCGTCGGCGACAGAAGCTGGCTGTGCGTTGCCGTCGTTGTCATAGACCAGCAGCAGTCCGTTCTCGTCGATACCTGCATGCTCATAGCCAAAGAACTGTCCCATCTTGCCGCCTTCTTGCACACGGAAGAAATACTCGCTGGTGCCAAGACCTGGTTTCTGGTAGAGGTCGAGGTATGCCATCTGATAGACATCGCTTGAGAGTTTGGACAGTTTGGTGGTGCCGACACTCCAGTTGACGCCGGTGGTCCACTTGAGGTCTTTCTTGGCGAGCACATCGTAATCAAGACTGACTTCGAATCCAGTGTTTTTGGTAGTACCCACGTTCACGAGTATGTTGGGGTAGATGAACGGTGGCTGTGGTGCTGTGTAGTTGTAAAGCAGGTCTTTCGAGCGACGGTCGAAATATTCCGCACTACCGCGCAAGCGTCCGTCGAGTGCCACGAAGTCGATACCTACGTTGAAGGCAGTGGATTTCTCCCAAGCCAAGTCGTTGTTACCGTTGAGTGATGGAGCGTATCCGTTTACCCAACTACCGTTAATGTAGTAGGCACCATAACCGCTATAGGTGGCAAGCGAGCGGTAAGCGTCGAAGTCGGAACGACCGGTCACACCATAAGAGATGCGTGGTTTCAGGCTCTGGAACACGCTTGTCAGAGGCTCTGCGAACGGAGTCTTAGTGATTTCCCATGCTGCAGAGATGGAGGGGAAGTTACCCCATTTCTTGTTCTTACCGAACTTGGTGCTTCCTTCGCGACGTATTGAAGCGGCGACGAAGACCATGTCCTTGAAATTGTAGTTCACGCGTCCGAAGAAACCAATCAATGTGGATTCGCTTCGTCCAGCCCAGAGGTTGGCTTTGCCATCTTGCAAGTAGCCACCGTTGCTAATGCCGTGGTAACTCAGGTTGTCATAGACGAAATCATAGTTTTCAGAACCGCTCTGCTCCCAGTTGCTGCGCTCCCAGCTGTAGCCCACAACGGCTTTCAGTTCATGGTCCTCAAGGGTGAGCGTGTAGTTGCCAAGCCATTCCAGACGGTTGGTCCACCATTTCTGGTAGTTGATGTTGGCATGTCCTGCATAGCCTTGCCAATAACTCTCACTTGATGTGGTGGGTGAATAGAAGTTCGACTTCAAATCGTTGTACTGGAGTGCGTAACTCAACGAGGTGTTGAGGTAGTGATGTTCAGTAGAGAGGATGTTCACCTTCACGTCGGCATTGCCGAGGAGATAGATGCGGTCACCGTTGCTCACGTTCTCTTTCAGGTCGTTCACGGGGTTGTGGATACCAGAGGGAGATTCGGGCTGGTAGTAGCTGCCGTCCTCGTTCTTCACGGGAAGGGTGGGATTCATGGTCAGAGCGGTGTCGAACAGTCCGTCGCTGCCCCATTTCTCATGCACCTTTCGGCCAGAGATGGAGGAGTTGAACTGTACACGGTTGTTGAGCACACGCTGTTCGCCTACGAAGCGTCCACCGTATTCCTCACGTCCGCTGACGATGTCAAGTCCATTTCCTTTCTTATAGTTGAGCGAGGCGCTGAAGAAACCGTTCTTCGAAGTGTTGTCGATAGAGATGTACTGATTGTGGCTGTAGCTGACGGGTCGTGTGATTTCGTCCCACCAGTCGGTGTCGCCACCATAGTCCTGTCCGCGGCGTGAGCGGCGGAACTCCTCAGTGGAGAGAATGTCGGGTTTTGATTTCTGGAAATTCAGGGCGACGTAACTGTCGTAAGTCACGGTGGTCACGCCCTGTGCGCCACTGCCTTTCTTGGTGGTGACGAGAATCACGCCATTGGCTCCACGTGTACCGTAGATGGCAGCCGAACCTGCATCCTTCAGGACGGTGATGCTCTCCACGTCCTGTGTGGCGATGTTGCGGAGATCGCCACCAGCGATACCGTCAATTACAATCAGCGGACCATTGGAGGCAGTCAATGACCCAGCACCGCGGATTTGGATGTTAGTCATCGAGTTGGGGTTGGCGTCGGCTGTTGAGGAAACATTCAGTCCAGGCACCTTACCTGCCACCAATGCCATAGCATCTGTGGCGGCGCCTTGGTTGAACTGTTCCTTGTTGACTTGAACCACGGAACTTGAGATTTCTTTCTTTGCCAAAGAACCGTAGCCCACGACAACCACGTCTTCCAGTTGTGCAACGTCCTCATGGAGTGTCACCTCCATGCCGTTGGCAGCTTTAAGTTCTTGCGGCACGAAGCCAATGTAGCTGAAGACCAGTGTGGCACCGGGCTTGCACTCTACTTGGAAGTTTCCTGTGATGTCGGTGACAGCACCCGTCTGTGTGCCTTTCACCGTCACATAGGCTCCGATGAGGTCTTCTCCCGTGTTGTCTTTCACATGACCTTTGATGGTGGTCTGTGCCATGACGTTCATGGAGAAGAATGCAACTGCGCATAGCGTCAGCATGCGGCAGATAAGGTTTTGCGTTTTTTTCATCCTTCTTTTAGTTTAAGTTAGTATAAATATGAATATATTAATTGGAAGTTAATTCGCTTTGCTCATGGAAGTTAAAATGGGAGTTAATTCGCTTCGCTCATGGAAGTTAAATGGGACGTTAGGATTGTTGGTGGTTTGTCCGTTTTTCGAATCACTTTCCTTTACTGGCATTTCTCAATCCGAATGGCGGCTCCGCCACTGCGGGCAAGTTTGATGTGAAGTGTTGTGGTCTTATCAACCTCTAACTGGCGGATGGTCATCGGATAAGGGTTGGTCTCATAGTCGGCTTCTGGCCCGTCCTCATAGATGATGGCTCGATATGAGGCCCCTTCGTCGAGGAAGTCAAGGCTGATGTCGAGTCGGCGTGCCTGTTCGTTGGTGATGCTGCCGATGAACCAACGGTCGCCCCCACGTTCCTTTCGTGCTATGGTCACATATTCTCCGATGATGCCGTTGGTGACAAGGGTTTTGCTCCATGTGGTAGGGCAACTTTCAATAAAGGTGAGTGCGGGTTGTCCTTCGTAGTTCTCAATGGCGTCGGCTGCCATCTGCAACGGACTGTAGATGACCACAAACTCTCCAAGTTGTTTGGCGAGGGTGGAGTGGGGGTGAGTGCCTTTAACCACCTCTGAGAAATTGAAGATGGCAGGCGTGAAGTCGGTCGGGCCCGCCAGTCCCCGTGTGAAGGGCAGTGTCACGGTGTGGCTCGGGGGATTGCCGCCATTCCTGTCCCATGCGTTGTATTCTTGTCCACGCACACCCTCTTGAGTCATCAGGTTTGGCAGTGTGCGTTGTATGCCTGTCGGCATTGCAGGTTCGTGGTTGTCAATCATGATATGGTGTTTGGCAGCTGTCTCAATCACTTTTCGATAGTGACGGATGCCGTATTGCGACTTGGCCAGTTCCTTGCCATCAAACAGATGCCCCACATAGCCAGTCTTCACCGCTCGAATTCCCAGACGAGAGAACCATGCGAAAGCTTCGTCCATTTGGCTCTCCAGCAGGCGGGTGTTGCCCCATGTCTCGGTGTGGCCGATAAATCGTACACCTTTCTCGAGGCCATATCGGCAAACCTCCTCAAGGTTGAAGTCGGGATAGGATTTCAGATAACTGATTTTCTCGCCTTCTCCCCAGCCATAGTTCCAGCCCTCGGCCAGCACGCCACTGAATCCATGTCGGGCGGCGAAGTCCATATAGCGCTTCACGTTTTCTGTGGTGGCGCCATGTGTGGGTCCCATCTCCCATGTGTTGGCTTTCTTGTGGATACTCCACCAGATGCCAATGTAGCGTCCTGGCTCTATCCATGAAGTGTCGTCGATCTTACATGGTTCGTTCAAGTTGAGCATCAGGTGGGATGTGATCAAGTCGCCGGCACTCTGTCCGATGATGATGGTGCGCCAAGGGGTTTTCTTTTCTCCCGTAGCATAGACTTTCACTCCGTTCTGCCATGGGGTGAGGGCCGACAGCAGTTTTACGCCTCTGTCTGAAGTGCGGGGTGTGAGGTTCAGACTGGCGTAGTCTTCCAAAGCAGCCTCATGAATGGCAAGGAAAAGGTGTTCGGCGTACTCGATGGTGAGTGGTGTGCAGACGGTGTCTTTCTTGCTCAGCAAGTCTTTGGTGTAAATGCCTTCGAAGTACTCGGTGTGGTTGGATGGAATTGACCAAGCCTTGGCGTCGTGTGCCAAGGTAAACTCGGTCAATTCTTCCTGAATACAATACTCTTTACCTTGATTGGCATCGCCCAGTATATACCTGAAACCTACACCGTCGTTGAATACCCGGAAAACGACAGTCATTTTCATCTTGCCCACTGTCTTCTCCTGAAAACTGACGGACAATTCATTATAATTGTTTCTGACGGTTTCGTCTTCGCCCCAGAGCTGGGTCCAAGTCTCGTCTTTCTGACTACGTGTGCTGCCATTGATTTTGCAGTTGTCGCCCACAGTCCCGATATTTGTCTGGAATCCGAGATGCGATTCGTTCACAATACGTTCGCCCAGGTAATCCACACAATAGAAAGGTCTGTTCTTATTCAGTCCAACTTCGACAGTCAGTTTGCCATCGGGTGAACTGACTTTGAGCGGTTTTGATTGGCATACGGATACGCTCAATGCCAGAATGGCACAGAGGGTAAGTAGTCGTTTTGCACAAGCCTTTTTCATCGTTATCTTCTCGTTTAGTTAGTTGATAGAAGAAAAAACTATGCAAAGAAATAAAGGCTATGAGACGCGAAAATCGATGTCGATGCTTATCATATCCCTGCATGAGATTTTTCGCTTGCAAAAGTACGGCGACAAATCCCATTATACAAGTGTGTCAAAGAAAAATCTAAATCAATATTTTTGTAATTGGTTGATTATCAGTATTGTTATTGAATACTGAATACAATAATATCAAAACTCCTTCATGGGTGTTTTTCAGCATTAGATAGCCGCAACGTCTGCCTCGAAGGTATCTTTGTTGATGGCGCGTGCTTTTATTTTCGAACGATAGGTATAGATAGTGGTGATGCTGGAATTCAATATCTCAGCCATCTTCTGGTTGTTGTTGATGCCGAGGCGTAGGAGTGCGAGGATGCGCAGTTCGGTGGTTAGCGAGTCTTTGCGTATCTCAAACTGATTGTCGGGAGAGAGCAACTTATTGACTTCGCAGACGAAGTTGGGACAGATATTGAGGAAAGCCAAGTCGAATTGTTTCAGATAACTCTCTGATATTTGGTTCAGATAATCTGTATCCTTGATTTCCTTATATAACTCCTCTATTTTGTGGTTACGTACCAGACGATTTAATTTCTTGTTGCGTTCGTCGGCTTTGCAGATGAACGTACTGCCCACCTCAAACAGACGTGCGATATATTCCTCTTTCACACGGCCCAACTTTGCTAACTCATCGTTGGCAGTGTTGAGACTGGCGTTGAGGGTTGACAACTGGGCGTTGGCTTGGCTGAGTTTCTCGTTGACTTCCTTGTTTTGCTGGTCGGCGTCTTTCAGTCTGCGGATGAGTCGGGAACGGAAGATACGGCTGATCCAAAGTGACAAGGCTACAAGCGAGATGGCGAAGAGCAGTGCCCAGTTGATATAGCGTGATCGGTCGCGCAACTGATTGTAGGCAGTGATGATGTTGGGGCCGAGCAGTCCGCTTTGCATGTTTCTCAGGCGTGTACCATAGAATGTGGCGTCCTCGCTGCTGGCCTGAAGATATCGAAAGGCCCGGTCGGTCTTGCCTTGCTTCATTAGCAGTGCTGCGAGTTCCCGGAGTGAGTTGTTCTCACGGATGGCGTTCTTCACATCGCTGATGGCAGAAAGGACAAGGTATTCCTCCTGTGAGTCGGTGTTCCCATTTTTGCCATAGAGGTAAGCGAGTGTGGAGGTGATGATGGAGTAGTGGCGAGCGTCTTTTTCCTCGGGGAGGTATCGTTCCAGAAGTTGGATGGCTTGTTGCAGGTCACCTTTCTCACCTAAGAAAGTAGCACGTGTGAAAGTGTCGGTGTATCTGTCGAGATTCTTTAGCGAGAGCAATTTCTCACGATACAGAATGGCACTGTCCAAATAAGTCTCGAAATAAGGGGTATGCATCGCCTGCTCGGACTGGAACAGGAAAAATTCCTGCTTGGCATTGTAGTATTCTGCCAGATTGTTTGGATTCAGATGGTTCACATCGATATTCTCGAGCAGTTCTCGTGTCTTGTTGAACAGGCCTGTCACAGCAAGGATATGCGACAACCGTAACTGGCAATAATTCAGTTGTTGTTTGTCGCCTGTCTTTAGCTGGATATCAATACATTCATGAATGCAATTGTAGGCGGAGTCGAAACGAAAAGCGAGATACTCTTCGAACAAGCGCAAATAAACCTGATAGCGATTCTCATCACTGAGGTTGGGACGTTTCAGAGATTCACGCACAAAATTGATTCTGTCTTCTTTCTCTTTCGTGATCTGTGGTTGGACCACTAATAGGGAATCAAGCGTTTTGTATAGCCGCTCTTTTCTCGTTGGTGCGCAAAAAGAGAGAACGGAATACAAAAACGCTCCTGACAGAAGCAGATACCGGAGTGAATGCGATAGACGTCTCATTAAAGATGAATCATGGGCAGGTTGAAGGGAATGCTTAGCCTCGCAAGGTTTCCACGATTCGAGCCAACTGGTTGGGGATACGGATTTGTTGCGGGCACTTTGACAGACACTCCTCGCAGTCCATGCAACTGTGCGCCCATGTCTTTTCGTCGGGCAGGGCTTTGATAAGACCGTCGTTGAAGGCTTGGAGTCGTTCTTTGTAATCTGCGGCATCTTTCTCTGGGAGTGGCAGTATGTGGTTGTGTACCGCCTCGTTGTAGTAGGCGAAGTTGCCAGGGATGTCAACGCCGTAGGGACATGGCATGCAATAGCGGCATGTGGTGCAGGGTATGGTGGGAAAACCAGCCATTTGGTCGGCGATGTTGGCCAGCAACATGTTCTCTGCCTCGGTGCAGGTCTCGAGTGGTGAGAAGGTGAGTACATTCTCTTTCAGGTGGTCAGCGTTGTTCATCCCGCTGAGGGTTGTCAACACGTTTGGACGCGACCCTACCCAGCGGAAGGCCCATCGTGCCATGGAGTCGTCAGGACGGACGGCTTTCAGTTGATTGGAGAGTTCATCAGGCAAACGGCCCAGCGCTCCGCCGCGCAGAGGTTCCATGATGACACACTGGATGCCCAGTTTGTCGAGTTTGTTGTAGAGGTATTCGGCGTCGGCGTCTTTGTTCCATCCCCGTTTGAGAGAGGCATGTCGCCAGTCCACATAGTTCATTTGGATCTGTGCGAAGTCCCAATGGTATTTGTCGTTGTGGTCGAGCAACCAGTCGAACACCTCTACGTTGCCGTGGTATGAGAATCCGAGATGGCGGATTCTGCCGGCATCACGTTCTTTCAGCAGGAAGTCGAGCAGGCCGTTGTTGATGAACCGTGGGTTGAAATCTTTCATGCCGTTCTGCCCTATGCCATGCATCAGGTAGTAGTCTATGTGATCGACTTGTAGCGCCTTGAAAGAGTTCTCGTACATGCTTTTGGCGCCGTCGATTGTCCAGTAGCGCTGGTCGTAGTTCGACATCTTGGTGGCCACGAACCATTTGTCACGGGGATGACGCTTCAGGGCCTCTCCAGTCTGTGTCTCGTTTCGTCCGCCCTTGTACATGGGGGATGTGTCGAAATAGTTCACGCCATGGTTGATGGCGAAATCCACCAATTGGTTCACCTCTTCCTGGCTGTCGGGCAGGCGCATCATGCCGAAGCCCAGCAGTGAGATTTGTTCGCCTGACCCGTGCTGCACACGGTAGGTCATGCGGATATCGGCAGGTTTCTGGGATGTTTCCTTGTCGCGTGAGAAAACTTCCAAAGGTTCCATGGCCATCATCGCCATGGCAGACGCAGTTCCAAAACCTAAACGGCGGAGAAACTCTCTGCGGTTCATCTCTTTTTTGGGGTCCTTCATAGTTCGCTTTGTTTTATGCCACTTGCCAAATCATAGTTTGCTTCTTTACACTGTTTGGCAAGAGGTGGGGTTAGTTGTATTTATTTACAGACAAAGTTACGAATTATTAAATATAGAACAAAATATAAAATGTTTTTTTACAGTCAACTTTCTGTATTTCCTTGTGTTTAGGTAATTAGTCTTTATTCTGCGTGGTCTCTTCATGCAGTTTCATGACGTATTCGTGCAGTTGGCGGTAGAACTTGTGGCGGCCAAGCGTCTGAGCGTTGCCGATGATGATGAGTTTCATTCTGGCTCGTGTTATGGCCACGTTCATGCGTCGAAGGTCAGTAAGGAAACCGATGTCGCCCCGTTCGTTGGAGCGCACCAGACTGATGACGATGATGTCGCGCTCCTGACCTTGGAAACCGTCAATGGAGTCGATGCTGATGTGTCGGCGCAGAGGTCGTAGCTTGTCGTCGTGCTTGATGAGTGAGCGCAGGTATTGCGTTTGAGCCTTGTAGGGGCTGATCACCCCGACATCCAGGTGCTCGCTGATGAAGTGCTCCTTGCCGATTTTCCGGATATAGTCCTTGAGTGTGGTGAGTGTGAGTTGGGCTTCCGCCTTGTTGATCTTGGAGTGGGAGTGGCCCATGACCTGTTCCTCAAAAGAGATCTTTTCCGGATTTTCCAGTATTTCCGGTATTTCTTGAATATCAGGATTTTCCGGACTGTCCGAAACACATGCTTTCTCTGCTTCCTCCGAGGTGTCGATCCATTGCATGGGGATGTCGAGGTCGAGGATGCCGCGGTTCTTCACGTTGGGCGCACTTGTCACTTGCCCGTTGTAGAACCAATCCGACGAGAACTTCATAATGGTGTCGTTCATGCGGTACTGTACCTTGAGCAGTGTCACGCATTCAGGTACGTTCTTCACGATGCGCTCCATGAGTGTTTCGGCCAGTCCTTGACGCTCGGCTTCAAAGCATTTGATGGTGGGGGGCAACTGTTGGTGGTCACCGGCGAGTACGATTCGGCTGGCTCGTCTGAGCGCTATCCACGACGCTGCCTCCAGGGCCTGTGCCGCCTCATCGATGAAGAGGGTGGAGAACTTGTGTCCCACCAGCACCTTATTGGCTGAGCCCACCAGAGTGGAGGCTATCACGCGTGCCTCGCTGAAGAGGCTGGCGTTGATGCGCATCTCCAGTTCTGTGGCTCGGTCGCGCAGACGTGATAGTTTCTCGTGTGTGGAGTCGCCTTTCTTCCTCTGTTCACGGATTTGGCGCATAGCCTGTCGGATGCTCCAGAGGGTAGGGTAGTCGGGATGACTCTCAAAACGGCGCTCGTAGGTAAACGACAGCATCTTGTCGTTCACGCGTGAGGGGTTGCCGATACGTAGGACGTTCACGCCGTGATCCACCAGTTTCTCACTGATCCAATCCACTGCCATGTTGCTCTGTGCGCACACCAGAACCTGTGTCTCGCGGTGCAG
Source organism: Bacteroidaceae bacterium (assembly GCA_017509605.1). Classification (GTDB taxonomy): domain Bacteria; phylum Bacteroidota; class Bacteroidia; order Bacteroidales; family Bacteroidaceae; genus RUG11857. The sequence goes on from JAFWPH010000014.1 coordinate 63,335, forward strand.
CGTCTCGTAGATGGCTTCCACCAAGGTTGTGGTCTTGCCTGTTCCTGGAGGGCCGTGGACGATTGACACGTCCTTGGCCATCAGCACCTCGTTCACGGCCTGCTCTTGTGTGGGGTTGAGCCAGGGGAATGACAAGGGCTGGAAGGTCAGTTTCTGTGGCTTTCGTTCGCCGGCGAAGATGTCGCGCAGTTCGGCCAGGCGGTTGTTCTTTGCGTTGATGGCGTCGTCGAGGGCATGGAACATGGTGCGGTAGCTCGTCTCGTCGAAATAGAGCTGAATGCCAAGATTCTCGCTGTTCTGCACATCGATCAGCGCCTGGGAACCAGGCAGCACCACCACCATTCGGCGGTTGTCCTCCACGTAACTCACCGTGCAGCGATGGCTTAGGTAGTGGCTTTTGCCGTCGCTGCCCAAACGGAAGAAGCAGACGGGCTTGCCGTATTCAAAGAGGCAGGTGTTGTCGTCCTCGTCGTATTCGGTGTTCTCAATCTCCACCACCAGTTGGTTGAGCGAGTTGTAGTAACTGCGTCCGCTGCGGATGGGGTACCAGCACAAGCCACGGCGCACACGGGCTTGGAGGCCCATGCGCTCGGATTGCTCCTTGTATTCGGCTTTCTCGGCCTCGTATTCCAGTTGGAGCAGTGCACGGTGGCGGATTAAGGGTAAGGTGGAGTTCATCTTGTTTTCTTGTCCCGAATTATCGAATTATCGAATAATATGCAGCGGGGAAAAATTTCTCAAATTCTCTAATTCGAGAAAAAAAGGTTTATGAGCTGACGGGAGGCACATCGCAGATGGCGTCGATCATCAACGGCATGGAGGTATGGTTGCCTTTTCCCTGTAGTTTCAGCGCGAGGTAGTCTCGCTTGAAATCAGTGATGAAGTCGTTGTGTCCGTTCTCTTTCTGCTGGCTGAGCTCATGCCCTCTCCTGTATGCGGCAAAAGCCTCTTGTATCTGCCCTTGGGCATAGAGGCAATGTCCGAGGTTCAGCAGGTCGTTGTAGTTCTGTTGTTCCTCCTGAATCTTGGTCAAATATTCCTCAGCCTTGGCGTAGTCACCCAACATGATGAGGCACCAACCGATGGAACGCACGGTGTTCAGGTTCTTCTCGTCGATATAGGCGGCCTTGTAGAGCAGGGGCAGCGCCTCCTCGTATTGTTCCAGGCAGATGTGGCAGCGTGCCTTGCGTGAGATGTATTTCACGTTCTCGGGGTCGAGTTTCAGCAGGTTGTCGTAGCATTGTGCGGCGGTGTCGAACGAACCGAGTGCGAAAGCCGCTTGGGCATAGTGTGTCAGCGTCCACACAGAGTCTGGGCGCAGGCTGTTGGCCATCTCATAATAATGTGTGGCGCGGGTGTCCATCAGTTTGTGGCAGCAGAAGGCCAGGCGTTGGATGAGGTCGCAGTCGTCCTCGCGTTCCTTTGGGTCGAGGTGTAGGTAGATGTCGCGCGCCTCCTCGTACTGCTCCCTTTTCATCATCGTGTCGCCCAGCTGCTGAAGTTGTTCCGTGTGTTGTAGCAACTCGGTGAACACGCTGAAGCGCAATGGCGAGAAGCTTTTGATGGTCTTGAAGGGATTCCATGGGCAAGTGTAGCCTTTGAAGACGTTGAAGAAGCGGAAGAGGTCGTGGATGTATGCCAGGCTGAGGTCGGAGGGTTTAGTTTTAGGTGACTTGCCTTCCTCCATCAGTTGGTCCATTTCGTCTTGGTCGATGTTCATGCCCAGCTGTTTTGCCATCATCTCCTGTGAGTTCTCGGGCAAAGTGTCGAGGATGAAGCAGAAGGAGTATTTGTCGCTGTCGCATAGCACCGGGGCCTGCAGGAACAGGGAGAGTACCTTGGGCATCTGGCTGTTGGTGGCGATTTTGGAATGTGCCACTGCCGGGTGGTTCATGGAGAAGGGTGTGAACCAGTGTGCGATGTCGCTGAAGAATTGTGTGTTCTTCAGGTGTGCGAAGGTGTTGAGATAGACGTCTGCTCCGTCCATCTGCATCTGTGCCATCTCTGTGAGTTGTTCACGGAGTTTGTCCTGGTTCTCGTCGCGTTCCCGTTTCTCCTCCCAACTCAGTTTCTCGTCCTTGCCCATGAGCATGTCGTCGATTTCCTCGAACCCGATGGGTGTGCGTCGGAAGTTATGGCTTTTGAGTATGTTGGGGATAATCTCGTTGCGCATGCGCTCGTTCACCTTCTCGGTGTCGAGGCTGTTCTGCAACTGTGCGAGGATTTCATAGGTATTGCTGATGAACTCAGGGTTCTCGCAGTAGAGCGACAGCCTTGATTGGATCTCGCTGTAGTCACTGAGTCGGTCGTTGTGTCGGATGAGCGAGAGTATCAAGCCCACAAGTGCCCTTTGGGCTACGAGGTCGTTGCTGCTGAGGTAGGCGTCGAAGAGCAGCATGATCTTCCGCTCGTCGAAGTATTCTATCACCGAAAGCGTCACTGCGCTGATTACCAGCGCCTTGTCCTTGGCGTCAATCTTGTCGCTGTAGATGAGTTCGGAGGCTTGTTCCGCTTCGGGTTTGCTCCATGCTGCGGAGGTCCAGATCAACGAGAACAGGTTGCATAGGTTCGTGTCGTGTTGTTGTCCGGCTTCCTCAGCCTGGCTGTCTGTGACGAAACCGCGTTTTTTCTGTTCCCAATAGCTTTCCAGTGCAATGAGCATGTTGGACAGTGTCACTGTCGCGCCCAAGTTGATATGCTTGTTCTTGTAGAGTTCGTATTTGGGGTTGTTGAGGCGTTCCTGTTGTGCGATGCGGTCGTTGAGGTCGTGTGCCTGCTGAACCACCTGGATGTAGAGTTTGTTGTTCATCGGGTCGTCCTGTCCTCGCCGTATGTATTCGAGCATCATGGTGTAGGTGTGGTTGAGTTCGTCGAACGCCTGGTTGAGTGTCCAGTTGTTGAGGCCTTGGAGTCGGATGCTCATCTCATCGAAGGCGTCAAGTAGTTGATGTCCTGATATTAGTGCTGTGGTTTGCATGTTCTTTCTTTTAGAGAGGGTTTAGTGTCTGTTTGTATTTTTCACGAATGTGCTGTCAATCAGTTGTCCGGCAGCTTTCTTGGCGGGTATCAACTGCCGTCCGGTCGCCCAGGTTCGCGCGGCGGTCAGTGATGAGTCGTTGGGCAGTGACGCGTGTCTGAAATGGCGTAGGGTCAGTGTGGTGTCGTTCTCGATGTCGTTGACAGGCATAGCGGCAATCAAGTCGTGTCCTTGTCCTTGGTCGATGCGGGCGTTGATGCTGTCAACGCCGATGTTGTAGGCTTTGACCAACAATTTCAGGTCGTTTTGTCGCTGTTCCACAGTCGAAAGGTGGGCGACCAACAGTGACAGGTCCTTGCAGAATCGGTCGCTGTCGCTCACTCGGCGTGCGCCGCGCTGCTGGGCCATGCTGGCGTAGGGTTCGGGAAGCAGTGCTCCGTCGTACTGATTTTGTACCAGCATGCTCAAGCGCAGGTCGAAGTCGTTGATTTGTGGTTTGTTCACTTCCAACGAGGAGAGTTTCACGCTTTTGGATATGTTGTCGAGTATCATGTCGCACACCGAGTTGCGTGTGATGGCGATGATTTTCTCTTTGATGCTTTCTGTGTTCATGATGCGTGCCTGCCGTGAGGTGAGCAGGTAGAGGCGCAGGTCGGTGGTCATCAGAGCCCGCACGCTGTCGTTCTCCGCGTTCCAGACCTGTGCTTTCACGATGTCGCTGACCGCGCAGTCAAGATGGTGGCGTAGGAAGGCGGTGTCGCAGTTCATGGCGCAACTGTAGGTGATGAGCCTGATGTTGAGGCCCAAAGTGTCGAATATGCCCTTCTCTTCGGCGATGTATAAGGGCAGGCAGTCGAGTGTGGGAAGAAGGCCCACACGCAGGCTGAGGCTGTCGATGCTGTCGTTGGCTGAGGGTGGAGTTGTGGTGCATCCAGTGTGTCCCATCAGCAGGATCAGAGGCAGTAGGGCAGCGAATAAGAGTCTTTTCATTGTTGGAGTCTTAGGGACTGAAAAGGGATGTGTGGTATTTGTCAAGACGGGGATGCGCCTGTCTAAGAGGCGCACCCCCGTATTAGTCAGGAGCCGTTTGGCTCGGTAGTTCTCGTCTTATCCTTGCACAGCGGCAATACCTGGGAGCACTTTGCCCTCGATAGCCTCGAGCAGAGCGCCACCACCAGTGGAGATGTAGCTTACCTTGTCGGCAAGACCGAACTTGTTGACACATGCCACAGAGTCGCCGCCACCGATGAGGGAGAATGCGCCTTCTTCAGTTGCCTTAGCCACAGCCTCGCCCACAGCACGTGAACCGGCAGTGAACTCCTCGCACTCGAAGCATCCGGCAGGACCGTTCCAAAGGATGGTCTTTGCGCCTTCGATAGCCTTGGCGAATTTCTCGCGGCTGATAGGACCGATGTCAAGTCCGTCCCAGCCTGCCTCGATAGCGTTGGATGGGAAAGTCTTGATTTCTGCGCCTGGTTTCACAGAGAAAGTAGAGAAGTCGTAGCCTGTGCAGCAAACGGAATCCTCTCCAAGCACCAGTTCGACACCGTTCTTCTTGGCCAGTTCCTCCACGCCGAGAGCCACGTCGAGTTTGTCGAGCTCAACGATAGAGTTACCAATCTCGCCTCCGTGAGCTTTCATGAAGGTATAGGTCATACCACCACAGAGGATGAGCTTGTCCACCTTTCCGAGCAGGTTCTCGATGATACCGATCTTGGTGGAAACCTTAGAGCCACCCATGATGGCAACGAACGGGCGCTTGATGTTGTTGAGCACGTTGTCAACAGCCTGAACTTCTTTCTCCATCAGCAGGCCGAGCATCACGTCTTTCTTGTCGAAGTAGTCGGCGATGACAGCAGTGGATGCATGCTTGCGGTGAGCTGTTCCGAAGGCATCCATCACCCAGCAGTCAGCGTAAGAAGCCAATTTCTTGGCGAACTCTTTCTGGCTGGCCTTCATGGCCTTCTTGGCCTCGTCGTATTCGGGGGTGCCTTTCTCCACGCCTACTGGCTTGCCTTCCTCTTCAGGATAGTAACGGAGATTTTCCAACAGGAGCACTTCGCCTGGCTTCAGGGCAGCAGCCTGAGCGTCAGCTTTCTGGCAGTCGTCTGCGAACTGTACGGGAACTCCGAGTGCCTGGCTCACAGCAGGAACAATCTGCTTGAGTGAGAGCTCGGGTTTCACCTTTCCTTTTGGTTTGCCCATGTGCGACATGATGATGAGTGCGCCGCCCTTCTCGAGAATCAGTTTGAGGGTGGGGATTGCACCACGAATGCGTGTGTCGTCTGTGATGACGCCGTTCTGAATGGGCACGTTGAAATCCACACGTACGATTGCCTTTTTGCCGGCAAAGTTGTAATCGTTAATATTCATAACTCTTTTCTGTTTTTTGAATGATTTAGTTATTTGTTGTTTGTAAATAATAATAATAGACACACTTGCCGTGGACGACATCTATAAACACGCCATTTTGGCGAGGTTAGTCATGTTGCCACCGCATTCATACTGCAAATATAATCTTTTTCTCGGCAATCTGCAAAATGTATGTTACTAAATATTTATAAAATCTTCTTGCACACCTCGCTGATGCCACATTTTGCGCACTTGGGATTTCGGGCTGTGCAAACATAACGGCCATGGAGCAGCAACCAGTGATGTGCTTTTGGGATGATTTCTGGGGGAAAATGGCTGGCGAGTTCCTTCTCAACGCTGTAGGGTGTGGTTTGCCGTTTGCTTGCAAGTCCTATGCGGTGGCTCACGCGGAAGATATGGGTATCGACAGCCATGGCGGCCTTGCCGAAAGCCACAGCCTGCACCACGTTGGCTGTCTTCCTGCCCACGCCTGGAAGGCGCAGCAGCAGGTCCATGTCGGAGGGCACTTCACCGCCATATTCTTCGGCCACGATTTTGGCTGCGCCCATGAGGTGTTCGGCCTTGCTGTTGGGGTAGCTCACGGAGTGGATAAAGTGCAGGAGGTCGTCTGTCGTGGCTTTCGCCATCGTCTCGGCGTTGGGGTAGGCTTCGAACAGCGCCGGTGTGACCATGTTCACTCGCTTGTCGGTGCATTGCGCCGACAGGATGACCGCCACCAGCAGCTGGAAGTTGTTTCCGTACCGCAGTTCCGTCTCCACCTCTGGCATCTCCCTACTGAAATAGTCTATCAGATAGTCGTAAAGTTGTTTCTTTCGCATATTGAAAATCTATGTTTCTATAGTTTCAAAATAACATTGTCCATCATCTGTCTGTTTTCCTCCCTCTATTTTGGTCCAATATACAAAGTTAATGTTTTTTTCAGCTACTATTGTTTTGTTTTCGGATAAAAATGGGGTTCATGACCAAATTAAGGTGTTTTTCTTTTTTGTTCTTGCAAGAAAAAGAATACTTTTGCGTGTCAAACAACTTAATCTATACCTACTATTATGAAACCTACAAAGAATCATTATTATTGCGTTGGCAGCCGTAGAAGCAAAATGCTGTTCGAAACGAAGTCTAAAGCTGATAATTTCATCAAATACAATCGTGAGGGTATTTTGGAAGAGAATGGCAGGGCTCCTGTGAGAAGCTACTATTGTAGTTTCTGTGGAGGCTATCATGTGACCAGCATCCGTTCTACTCTTGTCGGTGAAAAATTAGACGAACTGGACAAGCAACGTCTTGAAAGCCTTCTGTCCACCAAGAAAGGCTCGGTGGTGCAAGCACCAAAACCTGTTGTGAACGTGACCATCGTTGAAAGGATGAATAAGGTCAAGACCCTTCTTCTGTTCGGTCATGTGGGAATAGCGGAGGACCTTCTGAATGTCTGCGAACTGGAATTGAAAGAGTTAGCCGGGATGATGTCTTCTGTCACTGGTGACTTGTCGAAGAAACTCAAGAGGGTTGAACAACTGAGGAGTCTGCTTGATGACGTGAAGGCCATTCTCAATCAGTCGGATGATGAGTTACGGGCAAGCATTTCCATGCCAAAGACTGAAGATGTAGTGAAGAGTCTTCACATCATCCGTCACAATGTCCTTGTTAAGAGGACTATCTTCCGTATGTTGTCTGAGAATGACGAATTGCTCGACAAAGGACAGACAAAAGAGGTGGCTGAAAGATTGGCGAAATGCCGCGATTTGATTTCTACGATTAAAGGAGAAGGAAAGAACGAAGAGAAGGAGGTGTTGAAGAAATGCCTTGTGAGTCAAGAAGAACGTCTGAGCAAAGTGTGGGAAAAGCAGTATGGAACTCAAGTGGGATTTGGTGACATCCTGCGCATCATCAACATCCCGTCCCCAGAAGGAAATGTCACTGTACGGAAGAACGTTGGCAAGGAAGCGTACAATTCCACCGTCCTTTTATTGATCAATAAATTGGAAATCATCAATCATGCTTATCAGGAGAATGATTTGGACACTTGTGAGAATGAATATGAAATAGCTTGTTTCATCTTGGATGACTTCGGCGTTGAAGATGACAACACGAAACTCATACATTCCCAACTCGACAAATGGAGTGAGGTCTTATACGTCTGACAAGTTAGTCGAGAGTCGAGAGTCAAGAGTCAAGGGTCAAGGGTAAAGAGTCGAGAGTCCTAAGTAGGCGCTAGACGTTAGCTTTTTGTCTAAGGAGGGGAGGAGGGAAGGAGGGTCGGCCTGCGGCCTCAAAATTATAAAAAAATGAGATAAAAAATTATAACCTAC